>CAVKDR010000064.1:0-24926 GCA_963655125.1 Bulleidia sp. | reverse complement strand
CGAAAACTGTAACCTATGTTTCTTCCCTGGTGTTACCTATGTTTCGCTTGACACACTGTTCGCCCCTACAATGCACTTTTTCGACAGTTTGGAACAAAGGTGCGGCTGCATCGCTAAAACGCCTATTTGGCGCAATATTTGCCTAAACCGGGCGGATTTGTCCCTTGTATGGGGTGCGGCGGCGTGATACAATAAGCTGGTCTTTGTTTTTGACTCTTTTTCTTTTTATATAAGGAGATGTACGCTATGGCTGCCGCGCAAAGCCGTGTGACCGATATGACCCGGGGCGACCCGGTACGGCTGCTGCTGAATTTTTCGGCACCGCTGTTTTTAAGCAACCTGTTACAGCAGTTCTATAACCTGGCCGATACCGCCCTGGCCGGGCACATCCTGGGGGATGCCGCCCTGGCGCAGATCGGCGCGACCGCCGCGCTGTACGGGCTTATTATGAACTTTGCCTTCGGCATGAACAACGGCCTGGCCTTAACGGTCAGCCGCCTGTTCGGCGCTGGGGACGATAAAGGCGTACGCCGCGCCACCGCCTGGATGCTGGCGCTGGCCGGGGGCACGGCGGCCGTGCTGACGGTGGTGTTCGTTGGGGTGCGCCGCCCACTGCTGGTGCTGCTGCAGGTGCCGGAAGCCACCATGGAGGGAGCGCTTGCCTACCTGACGATGATCTTGCTGGGCATTCCGCTGACGATGGCCTATAATATGGAGGCCGCCCTGCTGCGGGCTATTGGCAACAGCTTAACGCCGCTGTATTTCCTGCTGTTCAGCACCGTGCTCAACATCGGGCTGGATGTGGCCTTTATGGGGCCGCTGCAGCTGGGCGTGGGCGGTGCCGCCGCTGCTACCGTGGTGGCCCAGGGCATCAGCGCCGTGCTGGGCGGGTGGTACATCATCCGCAGCTACCCCAGCCTGCACTTTACCCGCGCTGCCTACGCGGACGGCAAAAACTTTGCCGCCAATATGTTCTGGGCGGGCCTGAGCATGGGCTTGATGAGCGCCATCTACAACATCGGCAGTGTGGTGCTGCAAAGCAGCATCAACGCACTGGGCAGCACCTACATTGCGGCCCAGGTCGCGGCCCGCCGCTTTGCGGAGCTGTTCTTCATTCCCGGCAGTGCGCTGGGCATCGCCGTGGCGACCTACAGCAGCCAGAACCTGGGGGCAGGCCGCCGCAGCCGCATCATGAAAGGCGTGTTCACGGCCCTGGGCATCTACTTTGTGTGGTGGGTGTTCGTGATGCTGTTCGTGTTCTTCCTCGGCGACCCGGCGGTGCGGGCCATCACTGGCACCAGTGACGAGGAGATCATCTCCAACGCCGTGCTGTACTTAAAGATCAGCGCCCCGGTCATCCCGCCCATGGCGGTGCTGGTCATCGTGCGCAATATGCTGCAGGGCATCCAGCACACCATCGAGCCGCTGCTGGCAAGTGGACTGGAACTGATCGGCAAGGTCATCTTCGGCGTGTGGATCGTGCCGGTGGTGGGCTACACAGCGGTCTGTTTCTGTGAGCCGGTCACCTGGGTGATCTGCTTCGTGTTCATCCTGGGGGCGCTCTACCGCTGCCGGGGTGAGTTGAAAGATAAGGAATAAGTTTTATGATAATCGGGCATGGCCGCAGGGCTGTGCCCGTTTTTTGTTTACAGATGGGGATGGATGCCGTATAATTGGAAGAAAGTCATAGTATAACGCTGCCCTGTAGGGGTCGATGCTCGCATCGACCCGCGGGCGGATGCAAGCATCCGCCCCTACAGATCAATCGCATGTGTGATAAAATTTTCGGAGGTCCCCATGCCATCTGTTCATAAAAAAATCTCCCCCTGGGTCTGGGTCGCGGGGGTGTTTGTGGTGTGCGCTGTGGTGTACGGCGCACTCAGCAGCTACCCGCGGGAACTGGCCGTCTATAGTGACGAACTGCGCTACCTGGATGTGGCCCGCAGCCTGTGGCAGGGCCGCGGCCTGCGGGTGCGCAATATGTCCAGTGACTACCAAAAAATTTTATACCCGCTGTTCCTCCTGCCTGCCCTGGCGCTGAAAACCACCGCCGCCCAGATCACGGCCATCGGCTGGCTGAACGCCCTTTACGCATCCAGCGCGGTATTCCCGGCCTATGCGCTCTGTCGTGCCACGGGGCAAAGCCGCCGCCGCACGGTGTTCCTTGTGGGCGTGGTAGCGCTGCTGCCCACCATGTCTGCGGCGGTCACGTTCATGAGCGAGACGGTCTTTCTGCCGCTGTCCCTTTGGCAGATTTACTTTATGCTGCGGGCCATGCAGGCTGCGCCCAAAGCCCGGGTGGGCTGGTGCGCGGCGGCAGGCGTGTGGTGCTACCTGCTCTATTTAAATAAGGAGGTCGCCCTCTACTACCTCATCGCCTGGGTGCTGGTGCGGGCCTGGGCGCTCTGGCAGGACCGCAGCGCCTGGCGCAGCGAACTGGCCTGCAGCGCGGCACTGTTTGGCAGCTTTGCCGCCTGCTTTGTGCTGGCTAAGCTTACGCTGTTCCGGGGGCTGGGCAATTCCTACAACCAGACCGGCTGGCTGACTGCCGAACAGTGGGGCTTCCTGCCTTTTGCCATCGTCTGCGATGTGCTGTTTACCGTGCTGGCCTTTGGTGTGTTCCCGGTGCTGCTGCCCGCCGCAGGGCTGCGCCGCCCGGCCAAAGGCAGCGACCCGGTAAAAACCCAGCTGCCGCTGTTTTTGCTGCTGTCGCTGTTTGTAGGCGTGGGTGTTATCGCCTGGTCCATCACCGTGCGGGAGGACCTGCACTCCCCCTCGCCCCGGCAGCACATGCGGTATTTAGAGCCGCTGTTTGTGCCGCTGCTGCTGGTCACGCTGAACACGCTGGACGAGCAGCTTTCCGCCGCCCGCCGCAAGGTGCTGGCCGCGCTGACCGCTGTGTGGGGCGTGGGCTTTATCCTGTTCTGCCGGGCCATCGGCGCGGGCGCAGGGGACAACACCCTGCTGCAATGGTTTGACTTTGTGGCCGACCGGCTGGACCGTCTGCCGGTGCTGAGCCTCAACGGCTGGCTGCTGGTCTGGCGGTGCGTCATTGTCGCGGGGGCCGCCGCTATCGGTGTGCTGCTGCTTCGCCGCAAGGCCCGGCAGGCCATGGCCTGCGCGGTGCTGGCTCTCTGCGTGTTGTGCTATGCGGGCGAGTGGCGCATCAACCACTGGACCTACGGTATCACCGCCGACACGATGCAGGCCGCCAGTGACCTGAACGACAGCCTGCACGAACTGGAGGGCGCGGTGCTGTTCATCCCCAATGGCATCCGCCAGCGGGACAGCCAGCTGATTGAAACCTATGTCGACCGTGACTTTTATATTGTGGAGTACGAAACCCTGGTGCAGACCGGCCTGCTGGAGGACCGTGTGTTGGACCTGACCACCGAAGCCCCTGCGCCGGAGTACCCCGCCCGCGCCTACACTGATTTGACCGGGGCTGACTGGCTGCTGGTATCTGACGATGTGCCGTTGGATACCGCCGACCTCACCCCCACCGGCATCGCCTGCCCTGCTGGGTACACTTTATGGCGAAATAACGGGGTGACACGAGTAGCTTTCAAATAATCTGTCAATTTTTGCAATAAATCCCGCCAATCTTTGCATAGATTGCCGATTCTTACCCGCTTTACAATTGCACGCAAATACGTTACAATAAACACATACCACTAAGGTAAGGAGAGAGAGCTTTGTTTACTATCATTAAACGGAGAGAGCTGAACCCCACTGTTACCGAGCTTTGGATCAAAGCACCGTTGATCGCAAAGAAGGCAAAGGCCGGTCAGTTCATCATTGTCCGCGCGAAGGAAGATTCCGAGCGCATTCCCCTGACCATCGCCGGTTTTGACCGCGAGGCCGGTACCGTTTCCATCATCTTCCAGGTGGTGGGTGCCGGTACCACGCAGCTGAACTCCCTCAAAGAGGGCGAGGCTGTGCATGACTTCGTTGGCCCTCTCGGCAAGGCTACGGAGATCGAAGGCCTGAAAAACGTCTGCGTTGTCGGCGGCGGTGTCGGCTGTGCGATCGCACTGCCCATTGCCCAGGCACTGCATGCCCAGGGCACCAAGGTTACCGGCATTGTCGGTTTCCGCAACAAGGACCTGGTCATCTTGGAGGACGAGTTCCGCGCCTGCTGCGATGAGTTCATCATTATGACCGATGACGGTTCTTACGGCGATAAGGGCGTTGTTACCGCCCCGCTGGAGCAGAAGATCGTTGACGGTGCCAATTTTGATGAAGTCATCACCATCGGACCGCTGATCATGATGAAATTTGTCGTCAAGACCACCAAGCCCCACAATGTCAAGACTGTCGTTTCCATGAACCCCATCATGGTCGATGGCACCGGCATGTGTGGCGGCTGCCGCCTGACCGTTGGCGGCCAGACCAAGTTTGCCTGCGTGGACGGCCCCGACTTTGACGGTTTTGAGGTCGACTTTGACGAAGCTATGCACCGCGGCACCATGTACAAGCCTTTTGAGGCCCACGCCCGCGAGGCCGAGTGCAATCTGCTGAAACAGGAGGTGCAGTAATTATGCCGAATATGGACCCGAAAAAGTGCCCCATGCCCAGCCAGGAGCCGAATGTCCGTAATAAAAACTTTAAAGAGGTCGCCCTCGGCTATACCGAGGAGATGGCCATTAACGAAGCCAAGCGCTGCCTGCAGTGCAAGAACCATCCCTGCCGCAGCGGCTGCCCTGTTGAGATCGATATCCCCGGCTTTATCCACCATGTAGCCGAGGGTGATTTCGAGGCTGCTTACCACGTGATCGCCCAGTCCAGCGCCCTGCCCGCCGTCTGCGGCCGTGTCTGCCCGCAGGAGCATCAGTGCGAGGGTAAGTGCGTCCGCGGCATCAAGGGCGAGTCTGTCGGCATTGGCCGTCTGGAGCGCTTTGTTGCTGACTGGTACCGCAACAACGTACATACCAAGCCCGTTGCCCCCGCCCCCAACGGCCATAAGGTGGCTGTCATCGGCGCTGGCCCCTCCGGCCTGACCGTCGCTGGCGACCTGGCCAAGCTGGGCTACAAGGTCACCGTTTACGAGGCCCTGCATGTAGCCGGCGGCGTTCTGATGTACGGCATCCCTGAGTTCCGTCTGCCCAAGGACATCGTCCAGCACGAGGTCGAGGGTCTGAAGGAACTGGGCGTTGACATCGAGACCAACATGGTCATCGGCAAGGTCCTGACCATCGATGAGCTGATGAACGACTACGGCTTCGAGGCCATCTATGTGGCTTCCGGCGCTGGCCTGCCCCGCTTCATGGGCATCCCCGGCGAGAGCCTGAACGGCGTTTACTCCGCCAACGAGTACCTGACCCGCGTGAACCTGATGAAGGCTTACAAGGAAGATTCCCGCACCCCCATCATGAAGTCCAAGTCTGTCGCCGTTGTCGGCGGCGGCAACGTGGCTATGGACGCAGCCCGCTGCGCCAAGCGCCTGGGTGCCGAGAATGTTTACATCGTCTACCGCCGCGGCATGGCCGAGCTGCCTGCCCGTAAGGAGGAGGTCGAGCACGCCGAGGAGGAGGGCATCGTCTTTAAGACGCTGACCAACCCCACCGAGGTGCTGGGCGATGAGAACGGCTGGGTCAAGGGTATGACCTGCGTTGAGATGGAACTGGGTGAGCCGGATGCTTCCGGCCGCCGCCGTCCCATCGTGAAAGAGGGCAGCGAGTTCATCCTGGATGTGGACACCATGATCATGGCTCTGGGCACCAGCCCCAACCCGCTGATCCGCTCCACCACCCCGGGTCTGGATGCCGACAAGCACGGCTGCCTGATCACCAACGGCCCTGACGGCCTGACCAGCCGCCCGATGGTCTACGCCGGCGGCGATGCCGTTACCGGCGCTGCCACCGTTATCCTGGCTATGGGTGCCGGCAAGGAAGCCGCCCGCGCCATCGATGCCGCCATCATGGGCAAAGAGCAGTAATTTATAACACATAAGGTAAGGCCCCGTACTGTTGAAAGGTACGGGGCCTTACTTTCTTTGAAAAGAAAGTAAGCAAAGAAACTTTAAACTTTCAACACAAAAGGGGGATATAATGGTATACTAATAAGTAGTAGAGTGATGGCCCCCTTGTGTAAAGGGGGCTGTCAGCGAAGCTGACTGGGGGATTGTGACATAGCCCGAAAATCGACTTGCCCCGCAAGGCCACAATCCCTCCGTCTGCGCTATCGCGCAGCCACCTCCCTTTACACAAGGGAGGCTTTGGCAGCGCATTATGAACAAAAAGTTGGTAACCCACCATGTATCATCCTTTCTTTCAATTTGTCCTGCCGCGTATCGGCCAGGCGGCACTGGATGTGCTGCTGTATCTGAATTTTCTGCAATTGCCGCCGCTGCAATGGGTCAGCCAGTGGCCGGTGCTGTATTATGGCCTGCCGCTGCTGCTCATGCTGCTGCTGGCCTACATCAGCCGCGACCCACTGGGCCTGGGCATCGTGTTCACCGGGCACCTGGTCACCTTTTACTGCATCGGCACCGGCATTTCGCTGCTTATGCGCCGGGTAGGCGGTGCGCCGCAGTTCGTTTGGCGTATTTTGTGGCTGGACGGCATAACACCCTGGCTGTTGACGGCGTTTATCATGTGGTGGGGCCGCCGCCGTGCGCTGCGGCTGTGTACCACAAAATACAGCTTAACTACGCGCAAAAAACTGCCAGGCGGAGACTTACGCATCGTTCAGATCAGCGATGTCCACCCCCGTGCCTGTGCGGCTATGGACCATACCCGCATCCCCGAACTGCGGGAGAAGATCGCCGCCTGCCGCCCCGACCTGTTGGTATTGACCGGCGATATTTTCGATGAGTTCACCGAGCCAGAGGAACTGGAAGCGTTCTGTAAACTGTTCGGCGAGATCGATGCGCCGTTGGGCAAATACTACGTACTGGGCAATCACGACCTGTTCCACCACTGGCGGGAGCCAAGCTTCGGCCGGGCAGAGTTGGAGCGGGGCCTGGCGGCGGCCGGTGTGCGTCTGCTGGAGGATACCGGCGTTATCCTGCCCTGCGGTGTGCGCATTGTGGGCCGCAAGGATTACCTGTACACCGGCGGCAAGCGGTTTACTGCTGCCCAGCTGCTGCCCGGCGGACCGGACGGCCATTATACGATCTGGCTGGACCATGAGCCGCGGGACTTTAAAAATGCTGCCGCCGCAGGTGCCGACCTGATTTTAAGCGGCCACACCCACGGTGGGCAGGTCTGGCCCGCGGGTGCGGTAGGCATGGTTGCCAAAAACGAGCGCAACTACGGCCAAAAGAAGATCACCGATACCTGCACCGCCATCGTAAGCGGCGGCACCGGCACCTGGGGCTACAAATTCCGCACCCAGGGCCGGACGGAAATTGTTTGCGTGGAAGTAACACAGGAAAAATAGTGCATACCCCTGGCGGGTGGTGGCATACTACCCCCAGGGGGATTTTTCTATGAAAATTACATTCTACGGTACGCGGGATTATGACCACCTGTACTTTGACGTGCTGGCGGCGGACCCGGAGTATGGGTGCGATATCCGCTTTTTGGCGGCTAATTTGGATAAAGACACCGCACCTTTGGCCGCCGGGGGCGAGGCCGTCTGCGCTTTCGTCAATGCCGATGGCTCGGCTCCGGTGCTGGAAACGCTGGCTGGTGTTGGGGTAAAACTGCTGCTGCTTCGCTGTGCAGGCTTTAATAATGTAGATTTGGATGCCGCCAAACGCTGCGGCATTACGGTGCTGCGGGTGCCCGGCTACAGCCCCGAAGCTGTGGCCGAACACGCTATGGCGCTGGCTATGGCCGCCAACCGCCGCATCTGCAAAGCCTACATCAAGGTGCGCAACAACAACTTTGCGCTGGACGGCCTGCTGGGCCACACACTGTATGGCTCCGCTGCGGGCATCGTGGGCACCGGGCGTATCGGCGCGGCCATGGCCCGCATCTGCTGCGGCTTCGGCATGACGGTGCTGGCCTACGACCAGTACCGCAACCCGGCGCTGGAGGGCCTGGTGCGCTACGTGGGGCTGGAAGAACTGCTGCGAACCGCCGATCTCGTCAGCCTGCACTGCCCGCTGACACCGGAGACCCACCACATGATCGATGCGGATGCTATCAAAATCATGCGGGACAGCGCGATTCTGGTCAACACTAGCCGGGGCGGGCTCATCGATACCCACGCGCTGATCGATGCACTGCGCCAGCGAAAATTTGCCGGGGTAGGGCTGGACGTTTACGAGACCGAGGACAACCAGATCTTCGAGGACTACTCCGATGATGTGCTGCGCAGTGTGGTGGTGCCGGTGCTGCTTAGCTTTCCGAACGTGGTCATCACCAGCCATCAGGCGTTTTTTACCCGCACGGCGCTGCAAAGTATTGCCATAACTACGATGGAAAATGCCCGTGCCTTTGCCCGGGGCGAAAAGCTGGTAAACTTGGTAGAATAATACAAAATAAGGCGAAAATGAGCCTTGACAGATATCCGAAATCGGACTATAATAGCAAAAGTCCGATTTCGGATTTATTTTTTTGTAAGGAGGCTGACCCGTTGGAAGCAGAAAACACCCTGTCAGCCAAAGAACTTTTGGCACAGGAAAACAGACGATATAACGAGACAAACCTTTTGTATCACGGCACGGCAGCACAGTTTGGCCTGTCGGACACCGTGTTTTGGGTGCTCTACTCGCTGTACTGCGACGATGTACCCCAGACCCAGGCCCAGATGAGCGCGGGCTGGTGCCTGCCCAAACAAACGCTGAACTCCGCCGTGCGGGGCATGGTGGCCCAGGGCCTGGTGATGCTGACCCCCGCCCCCGGCTGCAAGCACGGTAAGCTGCTGAGCCTGACCGAGGCGGGCCGCGCCCTGGCCGAAAAGACTGTGGCCCAGGTGATCCGGGCCGAAGAAACTGCCATGTACCGCATGGGGCTGGAACGCGCCCGCCAAAACCTGGCCCTTGGGCAGGAATACATGCAGCTGCTGCGGGAAGAATTTACCCAATTACAAGAACCACACAACAAAACGGAGAATGTATGAGCAAAGATCGTATCCAGTTATCTGACCATTTTACCACCGGCCGCCTGCTGCGGTTTGTGGCATCGCCGATCATTATGATGATCTTTACCTCGGTATACAGCGTGGTGGACGGCTTTTTTATCTCAAACTTTGCCGGTAAAACGGCATTTTCTGCCCTGAACCTGATTTACCCGTTCCTGCAGGCTTTCGGCTGCCTGGGCTTCATGGTGGGCGCTGGCGGCAACGCGCTGGTTGCTATGACGCTGGGTGCCGGCGACAAAAAGCAGGCGGACAACCTGTTCTCGATGCTGGCGGCATCCACCATTGTAATGGGCGTAGCTTCTTCGATCATCGGCTGGTTTTTGCTAGAGCCTGCCGCCCAGCTGTTGGGCGCTACACCGGAACTGATGCCGGACTGCCTGATGTACGGCCGCATTCTGCTGGTGTTCCAGTCGGCTTTTATGATGCAGTTCTTCTTCCAGAGCTTCTTCATTACGTCTGAAAAGCCGAAGCTGGGCCTGGCCTTTACCGTGCTGGCAGGCGGAACCAACATTGTGTTGGACTTTGTGCTGGTGGGTGTGCTGCACGGCGGCATCGTTGGTGCAGCGGCGGCTACCGTTATCAGCCAGACGGTGGGCGGCATCGGCCCGATGTTCTACTTCTTCAACCGCAAAAACACCAGCCTGCTCCACTTTGTGCGGCCCACATTCAACGCCAAGGCGCTGGGCAAAGCTTGTGCCAACGGATCCAGCGAGTTGATGACCAACCTGTCGGCTTCGCTGGTCAGTGCGCTGTACAACCTGCAGCTGATGAAGCTGATCGGCGCAGACGGCGTGGCGGCTTACGGCGTTTTGATGTACGTGGGCTTTATCTTTGCGGCCGTGTTCATCGGTTATGCCCAGGGCTGTGCGCCGCTGGTCAGCTACCATTACGGTGCCGATAACCGGGATGAACTGAAGAATCTGTTCCGCAAGAGCATTACCCTGTTAGGGATTGCCGGTGTGGCGATGTTTGCCAGCGCCCAACTGCTGGCAACGCCGCTGGCGAAGATGTTCGTTGGCTACGATGCAGGACTGATGGCATTGACCGAGCATGCGCTGAAGCTGTACGCGTTCTCCTTCCTGCTGTGCGGGTTCAACATTTTTGCTTCGGCGTTCTTCACGGCGCTGAACAACGGCGTGATCTCGGCAGCGATCTCGTTCCTGCGTACGCTGGTGTTCCAGGTGTTTGCAGTGCTGGTGCTGCCCCTGGTTTTGGACATTGACGGCATCTGGTACGCCCTGGTCTTTGCCGAGTCCGCCGCACTGATCGTTTCGGCCGTACTGCTGGCCAAGAACCGGAAACGGTATCATTACGTTTGATTTTAATATGTGCCTTATCGGCCCTGCCTACCTTGCGGCAGGGCCTTTTATAATGGGATTCTTCTGCTAGACCTACCTTTTTGGTTTCTCTCCGATTGACCCCTCCGGGGCCAAAACGTAAGGGTGTAGAGACTGTAGGGGCGCACATTGTGCGCCTGCGGAGTCTGGTGCTACCACTCAACTGCATGGGCGAACACTGTTCGCCCCTACGGCCCCTTACAAATTGGTACTGTAGGGAGGGGTCTTGACCCCTCCTAAACACTTTGCGGTGCGATGTATTTTGCGGTTTGTTGTAATCTACAAAGAATTTGTACACCCGCCGCAAAAATGCCTATTCTTCTGCCATTTCCTCCACCGAAAACTTACGAAAATGTTGACACGTCGGGATTGCCGTTTTATACTGTTAGCGTAAGCTAATTACATTCGACTAACCAAAAGAGGAGCATCCCTATGTTTCTTGAACTGAATCAGATCAAAAAGTCCTTTGGCAGCGGCGATAATCGGGTCCAGGTGCTGAAAGGCATCGACCTGGCCGTGGAAAAAGGCGAATTCTGCGTGCTGCTGGGGCCGTCCGGTTCCGGCAAATCTACGCTGCTCAACATTTCAGGCGGCATCGACCGCGCCGACTCCGGCGATATCCTTATCAATGGCGAGCGCATGGCCGATATGAACGAGAAGGCCCTGACCCTTTACCGCCGCCGCCATCTGGGCTACATCTTCCAGATGTACAACCTCATCCCCAACCTGACCGTGCGGGAAAACATCGAGGTAGGTGCCTATCTCTCCCGCCGCCCGCTGGATGTGGACGAACTGCTCCACCTGCTGGGCCTGTGGGACCACCGCGCCAAGCTGCCCAACCAGCTTTCCGGCGGCCAGCAGCAGCGCACTTCCATCGGCCGTGCCATCGTCAAAAACCCGGATATCCTGCTTTGTGACGAGCCCACCGGCGCGCTGGACTACAAGACCAGCAAGGAAATTTTAAAACTCATCGAGACCGTCAACCAAAAGTACGGCAACACCGTCATCATGGTCACCCACAACGATGCCATCCGACTGATGGCCGACCGCGTGGTGCGCCTGCGTGACGGTGCCATCCGCAGCAACGAGACCAATGCGGTCAAGGTCCCCGCGCAGGACCTGGAATGGTAAAGGGGGCTTGCGCGTGAAGAACCCTTTGAACAAACGCATGCTGCGGGAACTGCGCAGCGAGATGGGCAAGTACGCGGTCATCGCTATTTTGCTTATCGCTACTATCGGCTTTGTT
Organism: Bulleidia sp.; assembly: GCA_963655125.1. Classification (GTDB taxonomy): domain Bacteria; phylum Bacillota; class Clostridia; order Oscillospirales; family Ruminococcaceae; genus Gemmiger. The sequence goes on along the minus strand of CAVKDR010000064.1, from coordinate 13,310 downwards.
TCGGGCTTTCTCGTGGCAGGCTCCAGCATGATCGCCGCCTACAACGAGGGCTTTGAAAAGTACAACATCGAGGACGGTCACTTCCGCGTAGAAAAGCAGCTCAACCGCGCCCAGGTCAAGGCGATCACCAACGCAGGCGTGACCCTGTACGACCTGCACTACCGCGAGACCACCATGGAAAACGACAGCACCCTGCGCATCTACCCGGACCGCACCCAGGTCAACACCGTCTGCCTGATGCAGGGCACCATGCCCGCCGCCCCCGGCGAGATGGGCCTCGACCGCATGTATGCCGAAAACAACAGCATTTCGGTAGGCGATACCGTGACCGACACAAACGGCCAGACCTGGACCGTTACCGGCTATGTGGCCCTGCCGGATTACAGCTGCCTGTTTAAGGATAATACGGACACGATGTTCGATGCCATCAAGTTTGGCGTGGCTATTGTTACGCAGGATGCCTTCGATGCCCTGCCCGAGCAGCAGATTTGGAACTACGCCTGGCAGTACGATACCGCCCCGGCGGATGACCGCGCCGAAAAGGATGCGGCCACCGACTTTATGAAAGTCGTCAACAAAACGACATCCCTGCAGGATTTTGTGCCCGAGTACGAGAACCAGGCCATCATCTTTACCGGCGATGACCTGGGCAGTGACCGCGCCATGATCGCTGTGCTGCTCTACATCGTCATTGCCATTATGGCTTTCGTGTTTGCCGTTACTACGTCCAATACTATTGCAAAAGAGGCTGGCGTTATCGGTACGCTGCGGGCCTCCGGCTACAGCCGGGGCGAGCTGGTGCGCCACTACATGGCTATGCCGGTGGTGGTCACCCTTATCAGCGCGGCGGTGGGCAATGTGCTGGGCTACACGGTGCTGAAAAATGTCTGCGTCAGCATGTACTACGGCAGCTACAGCCTGCCCACCTACGTCACCCGCTGGAACGCCGATGCGTTCTGGATGACCACCGTCATCCCGGTGACGCTGATGATCTTCATCAACTGGCTGGTGCTCTCCCGTACGCTGCGCATCTCTCCGCTGCAATTTTTGCGGCATGATCTCAGCCGCCATTCCAACCGCAAACATGCTCTGCCGCTGCCATCGGCGCTGCCGTTCTTTGGGCGGTTCCGCACCCGCGTGATCTTGCAAAACCTGGGCAGCTACGTGGTACTGTTTGTGGGTGTGCTGTTCGCAAACCTGCTGCTCAGCTTTGGCATGATTTTGCCCGATGCACTGAACCATTACAGCGATACGATTGCGGACAATATGCTCAGCAACACGCAAACGATGCTGCAGATCCCCTACAGCGCCATGGATGAGGACCGCAAGCTGAACGCTCTGCTCTCGATGCTGCAATTCCGCATGGAGACCGAGACCGAGGAAAACAACGCCGAAAAGTTCAGTGCCTACAGCCTGCAGACCCTGGGCACCGAGGAGGGCGGCGTGGCAAAAAGCGAGAGCGTACTGCTCTACGGTGTGGAGCCGGACAGCCGCTACGTGCAGCTGCCGGGAGACGGCGTGTACCTGTCCGCCGCCTATGCCGACAAGTACGAGCTGGGCGTGGGGGACACCATCACCCTGCGGGAAAAGTACGAAGATACGACCTATACCTTTACGGTGGACGGCGTGTACGACTACATGGGCGCACTGGCCGTCTTTATGCCCCGGGAAAAGCTGAACGATGTGTTCGACCTGGGGGATGGCTATTACGGCGGCTATTTCTCCGATGCGCCGCTGAGCGAGATCAAGGATGAGTATGTCGGTTCCGTCATCGATCTGGACCAGCTGACGAAAGTTTCCCGCCAGTTGATGGTCTCGATGGGTGCCTCCATGGGGCTGGTCAACGGGTTTGCTGTGATGATCTTCTTCGTGGTCGTGTACCTTTTAAGTAAGATGATTATCGAGAAAAACGCCCAGTCTATCTCGATGACCAAAATTTTGGGCTACAGCGGCAGCGAGATCGCCCGGTTGTACCTGCTGTCCACCACGGTGGTAGTTGTGCTGTGCATGGTCATCAGCCTGCCGATCGAAGTGTATTTGATGAAATTCCTGTTCCGCGCCGTGATGCTGGAAAGCATGACCGGCTGGATCGAGATGTGGGTCTCGCCTACGCTGTACCCGCGCATGCTGGCGGCGGGCCTGGCTACCTACGCGGTGGTGGCGGCGCTGGAATACCGCCGCATCATCCGTGTGCCGATGGACGAAGCGCTGAAGAATGTGGAGTGATGGGATATGAAGAAAACAATACCGATACTTTTGTCTGCGGCGCTGCTGCTCTCGGCCTGCGGCCAGGCGGCCAGCACGGCGGAAACTGCCCCGGCGGATGCCCCTGCCGCTGTGACCGAAACGGCCGCGCAGACCTCCGCCCCCAAGACCACGCCCGGCGGTGTGGATAAGGCCGAGACCGTCTACGCCAAGGCCAACGCCGATGGCACGGTGACCGAGACCACGGTGGAAGCCGTGCTGAAAGCCTGCGAGGGCGCAACGATCGAGGATGTGGCCGCCCTGCGGGATATCATCAATAAAGAGGGCGATGAGGAATACACCACCGGTGCCGACAACGCCCTGACCTGGCAGAACAGCGGCAGCGCCATCACCTACGAGGGCAAGTCCGATGCCGCCCTGCCGGTGACCACCCGGGTGACCTACTACTTAAACGGCGTGGAGACCGCGCCCGATGACCTGGCCGGGCAAAACGGCCGGGTGCGCATCCGCTTTGATTATACCAACCATACCCGCGAGACCGTCACGGTGGACGGGCAGGAATATACCGTCTGTGTGCCGTTTACGGCCATCACGGCGGTGATTCTGGATGGAGACAAGTTCTCCAACATCGAAGCCGACAACGGCAGGGTCATGGAACTGGACGGCCAGACGGCGGTGCTGGGCACCGCTATGCCCGGCCTGGCGGACAGCCTGCGCCTGACCGAGTTTGAGCCGCTGGAGGACACCGAGATCCCCGCCTACTTTGAGGTGAGCGCCGATGTGACCGACTTTGCGCTGGACTTTACGGCCACGATCCTGACACCCTCGGCGCTGGATGACCTGGATACCGGCAATCTGTCGGATCTGGATGATTTGAGCGATACGCTGGATGACCTGACCGATGCCGCCGATGAACTGGTGGACGGCACCGGTGCCCTGGCCGATGGTGTGCAGGCGCTGTATGATGGCTTCCACGAGTACGCGGACGGTGTGCAGGGCCTGAACGAGGGAGCCGAAGCTCTGGCGGACGGCCTGACCCAGCTGTATACCAGCGGCACAGCCCTGGTGGACGGTGCCAACGCCCTGCGGGATGGTTTGAGCGCGGTCAGTTCGGCCGTTGGCGGGATGACCTCCGGCGACACGGGCAGCAATGACGAGATGATGGCCCAGCTGAACGAGCAGCTGGCACCGGTGATCGCCAATTATGGTACGACTGTGGTGACGGATGTGGTGACCGATGCAGACCTGGTGGCCGCATTGACGGCCGCTGGCCTTATCGAGGAGCAGCAGGCTGTGCTGGGCGCGGTAGGCGCGACCATGGGCAAGGCGCTGCAAAACGACACCCCCGCTATGGTGCAGGGTGTGGCAGGCACGGTCTCCGGGGCCATCATGGGCCAGCTAGGCAGCGGCATCAGCCAGCTGCAGACCGGCCTGGACCAGCTGGCCAGCGGCAGCGCCGAACTGGCCCGTGGTGCCGATACCTACGTGAAAGCGGTAGGGCAGGTCAGCCAGGGTGCGGATGCCCTGGCCGAAGGCAGCGCCCAGCTGGACGATGCCAGCGATGCCATGTACGAGGGCCTGGCCGAACTGCACGATGGTGTGCAGGAATTCAGCGATAAGAGCACCGATGACTTCTCCGATGACCTGGGCACCGGCCTGCGCAATGTAGTCCGCCGCCTGAAAGCCGTCCAGCAGGCTGGCAAAGCCTACCAGACCTTCAGCGGCCTAGCCGAGGGAAACGCCGGCAGCGTAAAATTTATCGTGGAGACGGCGGAGATTAAAAAGTGAAATAATGATACAGTTTGTTGCATAACATACAAAAGCATACCGTAACCCCGCATCCGGGCTCGCCGCCTGTGTGCGGGGCTTTTTGTATGTGGCGGGAAATAATGCCCGATAATAAGTGAAATGCAGGTTGACTTTTATACGGGGCGTGTGTATAATAAAAATAGAATTTTTTTCAAAGGGGTACCCCTTTGTTATGGGAAGCTAGCTTCCCATAATGAGCTTTATCCCGCTATGGACGGAGGATGTTGAATGAAAGCAAAAAATCTGCTGGTATTGCTGGCGGCAGCCGCCATGCTGGGCACTGCGGCTTTGCCTGCCTATGCCGAAACTACGGGCGAAAATGCCTCGCAGTACAGCGTATCCACGCCGGAAATCGCCGCTTTTGCAGCGGAAGATGCTATCGCTGTGCAGGATAGCGTATCGGAAAGCAATTTCATAGTCAACGGCACGGCGGCACAGCCTGTTGCCGAGGAAACGAAATATTATAAGGTAGAGTCAGGTGTACTGGTCGAAGCAACGGCGGCAGATTTTGCCGTTAAGATCGAGCCGGAAGCAGATGGCTGCCATGTGACCCTGAACAATGCCGTGTTTGCTAACCCGGGTGCGGCGCAGGGCTATGTGGCTGTATATGCTTCGCATGATCTGCACCTGACGCTGCAGGGCAGCAACACATTGCCTGGCCCGGTGGTGTCCGATGGCAAACTGACCATTGACGGCACCGGCAGCGCACAAGTCACGGTGGATAATACCTCGAACTGGGGCTGCATGCTGAGCGGCGTAAACGGTGCCGAGATCGGCGGCAGTGTGAAGATCACCGGCCAGAATACCGCCGCCTTCGGTGTGACCGGCCTGTATACCCGTACGGGCGATGCCGTTATCAAGGACAGCGCTGACGTCAGCCTGAACGGCAACATGGAAAACGGTGTGCTGAATATGCAGGCTTCTCTGCACATCCAGGGCGGCAAGCTTTACATCAATGGCGCCCGTGTACAGGATAACGAGTACCGCAGCGGCGGCAACGGCGTATATGCCAGCGGCGATGTGACCGTGGATGGCGGTACACTGGAAATCACCAACATTGACGGCAAAGGCATTGCAGCCGGTTCGGGCAAGGCCAGCGGCAGCGTGGCCGGCATTACCGGCAGCGTGACCATCAATGGCGGTACGGTAAAGATCTCTGATATTCGCGGCCTGACTGTGGGAAACAGCGTTATGGGCCAGGGTATCAACGTTTACAATGATGTGGTCGTCAATGGCGGTACGGTAGAACTCAGCAATATCGGCGGCAATGGCGTGAGCCTTGGCCACATGGATAGGGAAGGCAACTCGGCTGGCAACTTCATCCTTAACGGCGGCACGGTGCGCCTTTCGGACATCCGCCGCATTGACTATGGCGAGTATGGCTACGGCGGCAAGGGTATCACCACTGCTGCCGACATCAAGATCAACGGCGGTACGGTCACGGCCCGGAATGTGGGCGTGAACGACCTGTTCTCCAACGGCAATACCATCATCCGCGGCGGTGAAGTGCTGCTGGCCAAGAGCGGCAGCGCATTGGTGTCCTACAACGGCATCACGATCGACAACGGCAAGGTCTACATTTCGGATTCCACCTACACGGGTATTTCGGCCTATCAGGGCGATATTACCATCAACGGCGGCAGTGTGACCACCGATTATACCGACGAAGCCATCAATACTGTGCAGGGTGATGTCAACATCACGGGCGGCACGGTGGAAGTCAAACGCGCCCAAAAGAGCGGCATTAGTGTGTACCAGGGCAGCAGTGAGGACTACCAGGGCACCATCCGCATTACCGGCGGCAAGGTGACGGTGGACGCTGCAGAGAACGCGCTGCAGGCGTTCAGCGGAGGGGTCGTGTTTGGCGGCAATGCGGTCGTGGATGCCCACAGCCAGAAGTGGAACACGATCGGCTCCGGCAATATTACCATCAGCGGCAATGATTGCGATATTACGCTGCGCACCGATAGCGCAATGACCATCGGCGGCTGGGTCAAGCTGACGGATGCCGACGAGATCATTGCCCTGTGCGGTTCCTCCGAAAAAGACGCGGCACAGATTGCGCGCGAAGAACATAACGGAGAAATGCAGCTGCATCCCGTAGATTACAAATACACGCACATCGTCAAAGGCACGGCCCGCCCGGCAGAGAACGTTACCATCAAGGCGGACGGCTGGACAGAAGGCGGTACCCCAACCCTGCCCACCGTGACAGATGAGGCAGGAAACCCGCTGAATGCCAAAGTCTATTACAAAGTCAAAGGTGCAGACGATGCTGCTTACACGGATGTCGTGCCCACGGCTGTTGGTGAATATGAGGTGAAACTGGTCGTCCCGGCGAACGGCGAATATCTGGAGAGCGTGTACTACGCCAGCTTTGCCATTACGGCTAAGCCGACCCAGCCCACGCCGACACCTACCCCGGCGCAATCGAACAGCAGCACCACGACAGTCACCGCCACGGCCAAGCCCACGGCAACACCGCGTGCTGAGGCCAAGGCCCAAAGCACACCTGCCACGGTCACGGCGGCCATCCCCAAGACGGCGGATACGTTCCCGTACGTTGGTCTGGCTGCCCTGATGGGTACTGCTGCTCTTGGCATGGTCAGCATTATCCTGCTGCGCAAAAAGCACCAGTAAATCATGTAAACCCCAGCCCCCGGCATTGCCGGGGGCTGTTTCTATGATTGCACCCGTCCGCAGGCTATGCTATAATACACTCAAGGCAACACCGCATAATTCCCGCCCTGCGGGTTTAAGCACCGCTCCGGCAGCTTGTACCTTTCGTTTGCCGTATCGGCACTTAGAATTATGCGGTGTTACATTAATTACGACTATATCCCGGCAAGGGGAGGAACGATATGAAAAAACAAAACACAGCGGCCCGGCGGCTGGCGCTGGCGGTGCTGTATCTGGCCGTGTTTGCGGCGGCGGTCATGTACCTGCGGGTGACCATCAGCGTACCGGCCGAGGGTGACGACAAGCTGACCTTGAACGGCTGGCTGTACAATATGGGCCGCGTGTCCTTCTGGCAGTATGCCCTGCAGGATCTGCAGGAGCGGCTGAGCTACTTTTTGCTAAAGCAGGTGCGGTTCTTCCCGTTCCACTACCCCAATGCGGTGGCACTGCTGTTTTACCGCACCCTAGCCAGCTACCGGCTGTATATTATTGCCATGACCGGCGCGGCGGCTTTTATGGTCAGCCGCGTGGCGGCGCGTCTTAGCCGCAGCAACGCCCTGGCGCTGGGGGCCTTTGGCCTGGCGCTGGCGGCGGCCCCTATTTTTAACGAGGGCATGTACAGCTACTACGCCGTGCCCCAGCGCACACTGCTTTGGGTGGCGGCCAGCTGGCTGTGCCTGTTTTATCTGCGGGAGTCTCACCACCGCGCCTGGGGCGTGGCGGCGGCCGTGCTGGCGTTCATTGCCTGCGGCACCTACGAGACCGGCTATGTCTACGCCGTGCTGGCGCTGCTGCTGTGGGTGGTGTACACCCGCAGTGTGCGGGACGGCCTGCGGGCTTCGGCCCCGGCGCTGGGCGGCATGGCGGCGGCGTTCTGCTTCCACTTTGCCAGTTCCCGCAGCGGCGGCACCGGCAACGCGCTTTCGCTGGACATCCCCAATGTGGCCCGCGTGACCGTGCAGCAGATGGCTGCGTCCATCCCGTTCCTGGGTCCCTGGCTGCAGGGGCAGGACTGCGGTGCCATCAGCAAGGGTGATATGCTCTGGCCCTTTGTGCTGGGCCTGCTGGCGGTGGCGGCGCTGCTGTTTGCCGTTCCCCGGGAAAAGGTCAGCGGCAAGGCCCTGGGCGGCCTGGCTCTGCTGGGCTTTGGCCTGTGGGCTGCCCCGGCGGCGCTGCTGGCACTGTCGGAACGCTACCAGCAGCCCGAAGCTATCACCTGGAAGTGGGGCTACATCCCCGCTGCGGCCAGTTCGATAGGTCTGGGCCTGCTGCTGGCGGCAGGCGTGGCGGCGCTGGCAAAACTCTGCTGCCGCCTGCCTAAAGTTCCCTCGGCGTTGCTGCGCGCGTTGCTGGCGGTGGTGCTGGCGGCGGGCATTGCCGCCAACGGCGCGTTTACCCGCGGCTGCCTGCGCACTCACCATGCCGAGAACCTGAAAGCCTACAACTTCTTTGCCGATACCATCCGCGCTGGCCTGGCCGATGAGGTCACGGCGGATGACCTGATCCTTTGCAACGAAAACGTCTGGGACACCAACACCCAGGCCGAGACGAATTTCTTCTGCCGTTTTGCCGCGCGGGAACTGCATGCCCAGATGCCGGGGATCGAACTGCCCGCCGACCACGGCACACTCTACGCCTACCAGACCTACCGCAACTACGGCGGCTATGATCTGGCCTGGTGCGGCCGCCTGACCGATGACACCGGCGAGGTGATGGACGGCATGCGCGTCTACGTGCAGGGCGCGCTGGTGCCGGACAATGCGGTCATCAAGTACAAGGTGCGCCTGGCCGATGGCACCGAGGAAGCCCGCCAGATCTGCCTGCTGGACTGCGACCGCACCCCCCGCAATGAAAAAGGTGAGTACATTGCCACGGTGGAGGATACCTCCATCCTGAACGCCAAAGTCATGATCTGGGACGGCTGAGGAGGCCCCTTTGTATGAAAAAACTGCGTGAACTGCTGCGCACCAACCGCTGGTTCGCCGTGGTGCTCCTGCTGGAAGCCGCTGTGCTGGCTTCGCTGGCGGCATCGCTTTTTGGCGCGCCCTATAAACTGCAGCTGGCTCCGGCGGATTTCGCCAACGATTACCCGCAGATCGCCGCTGTAAACGAGGACGCGGCGGCCCTGCAGATTTGGAACAACAGCGAGGATTTCACCCCGCCGGAGGATAAGGCCATCAGCTTTTCCACGGCGGGCAGTGCGATGCGCTCCGGCGCGTATGAGGTGACGGTGCAGTATTTCTCCTGCCAGACACCGGATGCGCCCACCTTTAACGCCCTGCACAGCGCGGGCTCGCTGTCCTTTTCCAGCAAGGACAACCCGGCAGCCGTCAGCGCCGATACCGTAACGCTGGACGACTGCCACCGCACCATTACCACCCGCCTGTGGGTGGGTTACGGTGCCAGAATGCAGGACCTGACTGCGATCCTGACCTACGGTGAGGGCCAGCTGTATCTGTACAGCATCACCCTGACCGAGCAGCCTATCTACCGCCTGACCCGGCTGGTCAGCTTTGTGCTGCTGGCGGCGGTGCTGGATCTTATGCTGCTGCTCTTGTTTGCCCGCAGGGATGCCGATGCCCCGGCGCGCCGCCGCAAGTACGCGGTGCCGCTGATTTTGGCGGGCATCACAGTAGCGGCCTGCCTGCCGCTGTTCAGCAGTTACCTGTATTTTGGGCATGACCTGGACTATCATTTGCAGCGCATTACGGCCATGGCGGCGGAACTGTCCTACGGGCAGTTCCCGGTACGCATGACCACTGACAGCCTGAACGGCTACGGCTACGCCAACCCGCTGTGCTACTGCGAGTTGTTTTTGACGCTGCCTGCTCTTTTGTACAACGCCTGGCTGCCGCTGCGCACCTGCTACCAGGTGTACATCTTTGCGGTAACGCTGTCCACCGCCATCATTGCCTATTGCAGTTTTGGCAAAATTACCGCCAGCCGCAAGCTGGGCCTGCTGGGGGCGGCGCTGTATACGCTGTCCTGCTACCGGCTGGTCTGCACCTACATCCGTGCCTCGGTGGGCGAGTACACGGCAATCACGTTCCTGCCGCTGGTGCTGGTGGGCCTGTACAATATCTACACCACCGAGAAGCCCCGCTTTGCCCAGTGGGCACCCATGGCCTTTGGCATGGCGGCGCTGGTGCAGTGCCATCTGCTCAGCTGCGAGTTGATCGCGCTGCTGCTGGTGGTGTTTTGCCTGCTGCGTCTGCGGGATACCCTGCGCCCCGCCCGCCTGCTGGCCTGGGTTAAGGCGGCCCTGCTGGCTTTGGCGCTGAGCGCGTGGTATTTTTTCCCGTTCCTCATCTCCACCAGCGAGATCGACCTGATGGTCAACGGCCCGCTGATCGGCAAGATACAGAATCAGGGGACATATCTGGTGCAGCTGTTCAGCCCCTTTGGGCCAGGATTTAGTGGAGCAGATTCGGGTACCAACCCGGATATGACACTTTCCTTCGGTCTGCCGCTGATCGTAGGGATGCTGCTGGTGCTGTACTGCCTGCTGCAGAGGGAAAGCTGGCAGGGAAAAGATACCCTGCGCCGGATGCAGACAGCTTTCGGTTTTGCGGTGCTGGCAACGCTACTGTCGATGCATGTCTTCCCCTGGGATGGTTTCCACAATTGGTTTGGCAACACGGTGGGCAAGCTGATCGGTCTGTTCCAGTATCCGTGGCGGTTCCTCTCGTTGGCAACGGTACTGCTGTGCCTGGCAGTCGTGTTGGCTGTCCAGCTGTTGAAAGAGAAGAATGCCCGTTTGGCAAAGAGGGCGGCAGTGATGCTTGCGGTCTGCGCCCTGCTGATGACGGGTGTGATGCAGACCCAGATGCTGAAAGGACAGGCGGAAGGCGCGTACAATACGTTCCGCAAGATGGACCCGACGCCTTCCACCGGTGTGGGTGAGTACCTCATCGACGGAACCAGCGCCTACGAGACCATCTGGGCGCAGCCCAAGCCGGGCAGTGACGACCTGCATCTGCTCTCCTACGAGAAGCGGAGCGGCAAAGCCTACCTGACGGTGGAAAATGACAGCGATGCCGCCGATATCTCGGTGCCCATCTTCAACTACGGCCACTACCACGCCGTGGACGAAGCCACCGGCGAGGAATACGCCTTGGGCACCGGTGAGAACGCCCGCATCACCCTGAATATCCCGGCGGGCTACACGGGCACGATCGTGATCGCCTACCAGGCCCCCGCCTACTGGCGCGGCTTTGAACTTGTCTCGGCCCTGGCGCTTTTGGGCAGCATCGCCTGGGGCGTAAGCCAGAGAAAAAAGAAACAGTAAATAACGCACCCCCGCCCATGGCAGCTGCGCCATGGGCGGGGGTGCGTGGTATATAGGGTGTTTTATCCGATCCCGTTTTTCTCCAAAAACTTCTCCATCAAATCAATATAAGCGTCCGACTGAACGATGAACCCTACATGCCCGCCTGGAACAGTAAGGATTTCTGCATCCAGTTTTCTGAATAGATCCGCCAGACGCTCCTGATCCTCTTTTTTGAACATGTCTTTCTCCGGCAGGAGCACTTGGATCTTTCCCCGCAGATACGCAAAATCACTTTCTTTAAAATGCGGATAGTCCTTCAGCATATATACGCACTTAAAGCTGTGAATGAACCGCTGCTTATAGTTTAGGTCCGAAGCAACTACTTCATAAAATCCTCTGCCGTATTTCCGGTCATCTTCCGATTCACATGCCAAAAAGCCCGTGCTCTTTTTTAGCAGCAAGTTCAGCTCTGTTTTGGCGGGGACCAGCTTTAGTAAAAGCAGCAGTATCGGCGTGGAAAAGCGCTCTTTTTGGATGTCTCTGACATAATCAGAATCCACCGTCAGGGTGGTCGTCAGGATCATGGTCAAAACGGCTTCCGGGTGCCGCTTTGCAAAAATCTGGGCGTATACGCCGCCATCGCTTGCACCGATCAAAATCACTTTTTCAATGGACAGCGCTTTCAATAGCTTTGCGGCAAAGTCGATTTGCTCGTCCGCGTTGGTGGTATGGAACGGATATTCGTAAATCAGAAATCTGTATTTTTTCCCCAGCCTTTCGGCATACGGCATCCACATTTCCTGCATCTCTAATCCGTTGAAAAAGAGAATGACCGGCGCACCATCCTTGCCGCCGTATTGGTATCGTACCTTTACATTGTCAACAACTGCCGTTTGATACGGGACTTTTGCTAAAAAGGCATCATACTCTTTTTTAAAGTCTCTGCTGTTATTCATGGCTGTCATCCTCTCTTGAAAATTTCGTATCCATTTGGAACTTCACTTCTTCAACTCTTACGAGTTTCCGAAGTGACCTTGTTGGGGGCGTGCCTGCCCCAAACTCTGCTGGATACGAATGCAGTAAATCGGAGAGGTTTTTTATTCCTCTGCCATTGCGTACTGCACAATCATGGGGTCATCGTATTCTGCCCACATGGACTTGTTCTCGTCCAATGTTCGGAGCTGTTCCATATCTTCTGCCGTTAAAGCAAAATCAAAAATGTCCAAATTCTGCTTCATGCGCTCTATATGTACACTTTTAGGAATCACAACGATACCGCGCTGAATATGCTGACGAAGTGCCACCTGCGCAGGTGTTTTTCCGTGGGCATCTGCAATTCGCTTTATAATCGGATTTTCGAGTACTTCTTTTAACCTGTGCTGTGCAAGCGGCCCCCATGCTTCGTGCTGGATGCCATACTTCTGCATCCACTCGTGCAGGTCATATTGCTGCCAGAACAGATGTGTTTCCACCTGATTAACGGCTGGAACAATGCGGTTAAAGGTTGCAATATCTGCCATGCGCTCCGCACTAAAATTGGAAATGCCGATGGCTTTGATTTTTCCCTCATCATACAATTCTTCCAGTGCACGGTAAGCTCCGTAGTAATCCGACAGACATTGATGAATCAGCACAAGGTCAAGATAATCGGTCTGGAGCTTACGGAGGGACTCTGCGATTGAAGCCTTGGTTTTCTCATAGCCGAACTCTGTTACCCAAACTTTTGTCGTAATAAAAATGTCCGCTCGCCGGATTCCTAATTCTTTCATGGCACGCTGGATGCCGTCACCGACTTCTTTTTCATTATAGTACGCCTGTGCGGTGTCAATCAAGCGATACCCCGTTTCCAGCGCATTGAATACACATTGAGCGGTCTGCTCTGCTGGGATCTCAAATACGCCGAAGCCGACCATCGGCATCTGAACACCGTTATTCAGGGTCACGTATTCCATTCTAATCGTTCCTTTCAAATCAATCGTGATACAGCGGACGAATGGAACAATTAAAATGGCTTACCCTTGGCGAAAAACTTGTTGAACAGCTCCTGAAAGCTCATGGCGATTTCCCCTATAACTTTCGATTCGTTGAGATGAGTATACCATATTTTCCAGTGAAAAACCAGGCTGATATAGCACAAAAGGCAGGATGCCACCGCTATGGTGATACCCTGCCTTTGTTTACTGCTCTGCAGATAGCAAAGTGTGGTCAATACCAAAAGAAAAGACCTGAAGCGTTGCTTCAAGTCTTCAGCTTGTCGAAAAAGGTCACCGTAAGGTGGCCTTTTTCTCGTAATATTCAAAAAAATATGATATAATAAGTACGGGTGATGAACGTGCTTACGAAAAAT
>CAVKDR010000063.1:0-31313 GCA_963655125.1 Bulleidia sp. | reverse complement strand
TGGCCGCGATTTTCAATATTTTTCGTAAGCACGTTCATCACCCGTACTTATTATAGCATATCGTGGCATGTTTTACGAGAAAAAGGCCACCAATCGGTGACCTTTTTCGACAGGCTGAAGGCTCCCCTTACGATAAGGGGAGCCTTTGCTGTACCTATTATATTGTGTAAATTAGAACAACCCAGTGATCTTCCCGTTCACATCCACGTCAATATCCATGGCGGCGGGGTGTTTGGGCAGGCCGGGCATGGTCATGATGCTGCCGCAGATGACCACCACGAAGCCTGCACCGGCGGAGAGACGCACCTCGCGCACGTTGAGGGTGTGGCCTTCGGGGGCACCGGTCAGCTTGGCGTTGTCGCTGAACGAATACTGCGTCTTGGCGATGCAGACCGGCAGGTCGCCGTAGCCCAGGGCGGTCAACTCGTCCAGCATCTTTTTGGCGGCGGGAGTGTAGCTGACATTGCCCGCACGGTAAATCTTCTTCGCTACAGCGCTGATTTTATCCGCGAGCGGAGCATCCAGCTCGTAGGTGTACTGCACCTTGGCGGTGTCGTCCAAAATGGACAGCACGGTCTCGGCCAGGGCTTTGCCGCCCTCGCCGCCCTTGGCGAACACCTCGCTCAACGCGCAGGGCACACCGGCCTTGGCGCAGACATCGTAGATGACGGCCATTTCTTCTTCGGTGTCGGTGGGGAAGGCGTTGATGCCCACGCAGACCGGCAGACCGAAGCCCTGCAAATTCTCGATATGACGTGCCAAATTCACCGCACCGGCCTTGACAGCTTCAACATTGGGTTTGCTCAAATCCGGCTTGGCAACGCCGCCGTGGGATTTCAGCGCGCGGACGGTAGCCACCAGCACCACAGCGGCGGGATGCAGCCCGGCCGCGCGGCACTTGATGTCCAGGAACTTCTCGGCACCCAGGTCAGCACCGAAACCGGCTTCGGTCACCACGTAGTCGGCCAGTTTCAGGCTTAGCTTGGTGGCGATGGCGCTGTTGCAGCCGTGGGCGATGTTGGCGAACGGGCCGCCGTGGATGATGGCAGGGTTGTTCTCCAACGTCTGGACCAGGTTGGGGTCAAGCGCGTCTTTCAGCAGGGCGGTCATGGCACCGGCCGCGCCGATCTGGCCTGCGGTGACGGGCTGGCCGTCATAGGTGTAGGCGCAGACGATGCGGGACAGCCGCTCTTTCAGGTCGTTCAGGTCGGTAGCCAGGCAGAACACGGCCATGACTTCGCTGGCAACGGTGATGTCAAAGCCGTCCTCACGCGGGGTGCCGTTGACCTTGCCGCCCAGACCGTCCACGATGAACCGCAGCTGGCGGTCGTTCATGTCCATGCAGCGCTTCCAGGTGATGCGGCGGGGGTCGATGTTGAGCGGGTTGCCCTGCTGGATGGAGTTGTCGATCATGGCGGCCAGCAGGTTGTTGGCGGCACCGATGGCGTGGATGTCGCCGGTAAAGTGGAGGTTGATGTCCTCCATGGGCACGACCTGGGCGTAGCCGCCGCCGGCCGCGCCGCCCTTGATGCCAAACACGGGGCCGAGGGACGGCTCACGCAGGCAGAGCATCGTCTTTTTGCCCAGGGCGTTCATGGCATCGGCCAGGCCCACGCTGGTGGTGGTTTTGCCCTCGCCGGCCGGGGTGGGGCTGATGGCCGTGACCAAAATCAGCTTGCCCTCGGGCTTATCGGCCTTAGCCAGCAGGTGGTTCAGCTTGGCCTTGTAGTGGCCGTAGGGGATAACGTCCTCGCCCTGCAGGCCCAGCTTGGCGGCAATTTCGGTGATGGGCTGCATTTTGGCGGCCTGGGCAATTTCGATGTCGCTCAACATTGTACGATTCCTCCGTTTTTGTAAAAACAATAAAGGGCCGCACACACCATACTCCAGTGTATGCAGCCCAGACGGTCGGCTTGGTGGCAATTGCATTGCCGGGCAAGGTGAAATCCGCGTCCCCTGTGGTACTCCACAAATTTCCGTCGGTCAGCGGCCTTGCGATGTATTTACTGTAGCATAGGGGAGTGGGGTTTGTCAAGACCAATAAGTGCAAGAAAATACAGGGAGATGTAGGGGCGCACAGTGTGCGCCCGTGCAATGTAGCGGCAACGAAAAACTCCGCGGGCGAACAATGTTCGCCCCTACATTGCAACCGAAATGGCCCCCTCTGGGAGGGGGCTCCCGCGAAGCGGGTGGGGGAGAGGGCCTAGTCGTTACCCGAAGCTTCGGACTTGGGCACATTTCTCTCCCTCAGCCGCCTGCGGCGACAGCGCTCCCCTTCTGGCACTTCGTGCCACCTCCCCCGTATCGGGGGAGTCTGTCTCGCAGAGGGAGCCTTTAAAAGGTTCGCGTCAAATCGTCCCTTTCCCGCAGCCCCATTTTTTAAAGTACCGGCCCATGCTGACCAGCTGCATTTTGAACTTGCCAGCATCCCGCATGGGGGCGCGGTGCCAGGCGTGGATGGCGTTGAACTGCGGGACCAGCCAGACGGTGCCCTCCCGCAGGACTTTCTGGGTCAGGTCGGCATCCTCGACATACATAAAATACGCGGGGTCAAAGCCGCCAATCTTTTGCAGTACGTCCGTGCGCACAGCCATAAAGCTGCCGGTGCAGAACTCGATGCGCCGGGGTGCGGTCAAGTCCTCGTCCTGCATGGTGTAGTGGTCATCCGCTTTTTTAAACGTACCACCGAACTTTGGTGCCAGCTGACGAGCCAGCAGCAGCCAGGGCGTGGGCTTGCGGCGGGGCAGATGCTGCAGGCGGCCATCCGGATAGTGCAGCTGCGGGGTAGCCATGGCCGCGCCGGGCTGGGCCAGCAGCCATTCGGCCATGGGCTGCAGAATGTCCTCGGTCAGAACAATGTCGGGGTTTAGGATAAAATGCACATCGCTACGCAGTTTACCAAGCACGGCGTTGTGGCCGCGGCCAAAGCCGACATTTTCCGGCAGGCAAAGCACCTGTACGCGGGGGTCGGCCCAGTCGGTGTCGGCCAGCTGCTTGCCGCAGCCATCGGGACTGGCATTATCAACGATGTACAGTGTAAAATCCGGCGCAGGGGTAAAGTGCAGGATGCTGCGCACAGCGGCGCAGACTTCCTCGTAATCACAATACGCCACAATACAGGCGGAAATGGTGGGCATGGGTGGTCTCCTAATGAGCAATTTATGTGGTAGAGTGCTGAAACGGCCCCCTCTGGGAGGGGGCTCCCGCGTAAGCGGGTGGGGGAGAGAGACTTAGGATATCCGAAGTTTCGGGTGCAGGCGTGTTTCTCTCCCTCAGTCGCCTGCGGCGACAGCTCCCTCACAGAGGGAGCCTTTTGTGTGGTCGGCGGCTTACTTCTCCAGCGCTTCCAAATGGTTCAGATCGTACGGCGTGTCCTGGTAGACGTAGTAGTTCAGCCAGTTGGTGTACAGCAGGTAGCCGTGGGCGCGCCAGCGGAACAGCGGGTCGCGGGCGGGATCATCGTTGGGGTAATAGTTGCAGGGCACGTTGATGGGCTTGCCGGCTTTCACGTCCCGCTTGTACTCGGCATCCAGGGTGTACTTGTCGTACTCGGGGTGGCCGATGACGAAGATCTGGCGGCCGGACTCGGTGGAAAGCAGCATGGGACCGGCCACGTCACTTTCGGCCAGGATGCGCAGGTCGTGGCAGGCATCGATGGCGGCGCGGTCCAGCCCGGCCCAACGGCTGTGGGGGGCGTAGAACACCTCATCGAAGCCGCGTACCAGCGGGTTGGACGGGCGGGTGACGCGATGCTCAAACACGCCAAACATTTTTTCTGGCAGATGCACCTTGGGAATGCCAAAATGGTAGTACAACCCGGCCAGCGCACCCCAACACAGGTGGATGGTGGAGTAGACGTTCTCCTTGGTGTAGTCCATGATCTTGCACAGTTCGTCCCAGTAGTCCACGTCCTCGTAGTCCAGGTCCTCGATGGGCGCACCGGTGATAATCATGCCGTCGAAGCGCTCGTTCTTGATCTCGTCAAAGCTTTTGTAGAAAGCCTTCATGTGCTCCGGCGGGGTGTGGGTGGTATCGTGGGTGGCGGTTTTTAAAAAGGTGATCTGCACCTGCAGCGGACTGTTCGCCAGCAGGCGGGCCAGCTGGGTCTCGGTGACGATCTTGGTGGGCATCAGGTTCAAAATCAGGATGCGCAGCGGGCGGATATGCTGGCTCTGGGCGCGCTCGCGATGCATGACAAACACGTTTTCACGGCTAAGCTCGTCAAACGCGGGCAGTTCTTTCGGGATAATCAGCGGCATAATGGTTCTCCTTGGCGTATGGCCTTACATTATTATATATATTGTAAGGGGTTGCGAGGGAAATTGCAAGGATTTTGTTTGGACGCTGCGAAATGTGAAATGAGTGTTGTAGGGAGGGGTCTTGACCCCTCCTCAACGTGTCGAAAAACTGCACTTCCGTTAGTAGAGTGCGTAGGGGCGAACAGTGTTCGCCCGTGCGGTTTTGCGTTGTTCCAAATTGCACGGGAGCATATGGAATACTCCTCTACAGCGTAGGGGCGGATTCTATATCCGCCCGTGGAACCTTGCGCTGCCACGAATTGCTGCGGGCGAACAATGTTCGCCCCTACAAACGAACGTAAATGACCGCCTGGGTCTAAAATGGTCGGCTCTGCAAAAAAATCCTTGTTCACAAATCTTTTGCAATTTACCTACTTGACATTCTGTGTCATCGTGCTACAATATTAGCAGTCGAACAGATAGAGTGCTAATAAAACAAACAACCAGCGGAGAGATGACCAAAAGGGAAACGCAGCTGGACGGCACTAACTTCCGTTCGTGCATATAAATTAAATTCTGCGGTATCTGCAAAACAAGGAGGTACGCACTATGGACATGAATCAATTTACCCAAAAAGCAAGAGAAGCACTGCAAGCTGCGCAGCGCATCGCTGTGGAGTATTCCAATAATACCGTTGAGCAGGAGCACCTGCTGGCGGCCCTGGCCCAGCAGCAGGACGGGCTGATTCCCCAACTGCTGACCACCCTGGGCGCTGACCCCAACGCATTTGCCCAGGCGGCCCTGCAAAAGGTCGAGGCCCTGCCCCGTGTGACCGGCAGCGGCCGTGACCCCAACCAAATCTATATTGGCACTGACCTGGATAGAGCGCTGAACGCCGCCGAAGCCCAGGCCAAGCAGATGAAAGATGAATATATCAGCGTGGAGCATGTGTTCCTGGGCATCTTGCAGCGCCCCGGCAAGGGTGCGGCAGAGCTGTTCAAGGCGTTCGGCATCACGACAGAAAAGTTCATGCAGACGTTAAGTTCTGTGCGTGGCAACCAGCGTGTTACCAGCGATAACCCCGAGGACACCTACAACGCCCTGAAGAAATACGGCCAGGACCTGGTGGAGATGGCAAAGGCCAACAAGCTTGACCCTGTGATCGGCCGTGACACTGAGATCCGCAACGTCATCCGCATTTTGAGCCGCAAGCGCAAGAACAACCCCGTGCTGATCGGTGAAGCCGGTGTCGGTAAGACCGCCATCGCCGAGGGGCTGGCGCAGCGTATCGTAAAGGGCGATGTACCGGAAAATTTGAAAGACCGCACCGTGTTCAGCCTGGACATGGGCGCGCTGGTCGCGGGCGCTAAGTACCGCGGCGAGTTCGAGGAACGCTTAAAGAGCGTACTGAACGAGGTCAAGAAATCCGAGGGCAAGATCATCCTGTTCATCGATGAGCTGCACACCATCGTGGGCGCGGGCAAGACGGATGGTGCGATGGACGCTGGCAATCTGCTGAAGCCTATGCTAGCCCGTGGCGAACTGCACTGCATCGGCGCAACCACGCTGGACGAGTACCGCGAGTACATCGAGAAAGACCCTGCGTTGGAACGTCGTTTTCAGCCGGTTATGGTCAACGAGCCGACCGTGGAGGACACCATTTCCATCCTGCGCGGCCTGAAAGAACGGTACGAAGTGTTCCACGGCGTGAAGATTCAGGATGCTGCGCTGATTGCAGCAGCCACCCTGTCCGACCGCTATATCACCGATCGCTTCCTGCCCGACAAGGCTATCGACCTGGTGGACGAAGCCTGCGCGATGGTCAAGACCGAGCTGGACTCGATGCCCGCCGAACTGGACGAGATGAACCACCGCATCACCCAGCTGCAGATCGAAGAAGCCTCGCTGAAGAAAGAGACGGACGAACTCTCCAAGCAGCGTTTGGCCGTTTTGGAAAAAGAGATGGCCGAGTTGCGGGATAGCTTTAACAGCAAGAAAGCCCAGTGGGAGAACGAGAAGAACGCCGTCAACAAGGTGCAAAGTCTACGTGCTGACGTTGAAAATACCAAGGCGGAAATTGAGAAAGCCACCCGCACCGGCGACTACGCCAAGGCTGGCGAACTGCAGTACGGCAAGCTGCCGCAGCTGCAGCGTGAGCTGGAAGCCGAGGAGAAAATTGCCGAGGAAAAGAAAGAATCCAGTCTGCTGCGTGACCGCGTGACCGATGAGGAGATCGCCCGCATCGTGGCCCGCTGGACCGGCATCCCCGTGGCAAAGCTGGTAGAGGGCGAGCGCGAAAAGCTGCTGCGCCTGCCGGATGTGCTGCATCAGCGGGTGATCGGCCAGGACGAGGCCGTGCAAAAGGTGGTAGATGCGATCTTGCGCTCTCGTGCCGGGATTGCTAATCCGAACCGTCCCATCGGCAGCTTCCTGTTCCTGGGCCCCACCGGCGTTGGCAAAACCGAGTTGGCGAAGGCGCTGGCGCAGTCCCTGTTCGATGATGAAAAGAACATGGTGCGTATCGACATGACCGAGTACATGGAGAAATTCAGCGTATCGCGTCTGATCGGTGCGCCTCCGGGATATGTCGGCTACGAGGAGGGCGGCCAGCTGACCGAGGCTGTGCGCCGTCATCCGTACAGCGTGGTGCTGTTTGATGAGGTAGAAAAAGCACATCCTGACGTGTTTAATATCCTGCTGCAAGTGCTGGACGATGGCCGTATCACCGACAGCCAGGGCCGCACGGTGGACTTTAAGAACACCGTCATCATCCTGACCTCCAACCTGGGCTCTGACCTGATCTTGGAGGATTTGGAGAAAGCCCGCGCCGAGGGCAAGAACGAACTGTCGGACGAGGCAAAGAACGCCATCGACCAGCTGCTCAAGCGGCAGTTCCGTCCCGAGTTCCTGAACCGTCTGGACGACATCGTCTACTACAAGAGCCTGACCAAACAGGAGATTGGCAGTATCGTTGACTTAATGCTAACCGATCTGCGCAAGCGCCTGGCCGACAAGCAGCTGAACCTGGTGGTCACCGAGGCCGCGAAGAACTCCATCATCGATGGCGGCTACGACCCGATCTACGGTGCCCGCCCGCTGAAGCGGTACATCCAATCCCACGTAGAGACGATGATTGCGAAAGAGATCATCGCCGGTGCCCACGGGGCGGGGGATACCCTGACCGTGGACGCGGAGGAGAATGGGCGGCTGGTTTTGCGATAAGGCAGAACAGAGGGAGCCTCCCAAGCTCACCGAAAAAACTGCACTTCCGTTTGTAGAGTGTGTAGGGGCGAACATTGTTCGCCCGCAGAATCTTACGTAACCGCTAACGTCCACGGGCGCACACTGTGCGCCCCTACAAGAACGGCATCTTCAACCCCTGTAGGGGCGGATTCTATATCCGCCCGTGCAATTTGGAACAACGCAAAATCCCACGGGCGAGCACTGCTCGCCCCTACAACCGGGCTGCTATACATGCAAAGAATCTCCCGTCAGCTGGGTGCAAACCCAGTCGGCGGGAGATTTTTTCTACCTTATTATAATAGGGGCATATTCTACATCCCTCACAACCCCCGGCACAGGCCTACGGCTTTGCCCTCGATGTGTACCTCGGCCAGGGCGGCACCGGTGTAGGTCATCAGCGGGTAGGCGGGGTTTAGCGGCTGCAAAACCATCGTGGTGCCGTCAAAACTTATCTTTTTTAACGTAGCTTCGTCACCAATGCGCACGACCGCAATCTCCCCGTTCTCCACTTCGGGCTGGCTGCGCACGGCCACCAGGTCGCCGTCCATAATTTGCGGGGCCATGCTGTCGCCCCGGCAGGTCAGGATGAAATCCGCATGCCACTCCTCGGGCACGGCGACCTCGCCCTCGATGTTCTGCTCGGCCAAAATCGGCATGCCGCAGGCAATGCGCCCCACCAGCGGCAGGCGCTTCAAGCGGGGCAGCGGCTCGCACCCCGGGGGCAGGGCAGGGCCGTCTACGCCCATCAGGTAGGCGGTGGTGGTGTGCAGCGCCTGGGCAAACAGCTCCACCTTGGCCTGCGGGATGTCCGCCTTGCCGTTCTCGATCTTGCTGATCGAACTTTTGTCCTTGTAGCCCAGCTGTTGGGCCAGTTCCTCCACGGTCAGGCCCAGCTCCAGCCGCCGTGCCTTGATGCGGTCGTAAATAGTTGCCATAGCTTCGCTCCTTTTTTACTAGTATAGCACAGTGTGGAAATAAATTCAAGTATTTTGGTAAAAATAGTTGACTTTTGTTCCACTTTATGGTAGGATAGGGGTGTGGAATTAGGTTCTACTTTAGGCTGATGCAACTTTTGCAATTTATTTTTTGTGGGAAAGTGGAACGATATTCAACTAGAACGGCAAATAAACACAAAGGAGAGGAACACATGTACAACCACAAAACCACGCAGCCTGTTTGCTGCAAGAAAGCGGGGTGAGCGTTTGCTGCTGAAAAACGACCTTTCGCGCTGCAAAAACCTGCGCACCGTGGAGCAGCTGGCCCAGCAGTTTGGCTGGTACGCCGCCGATTGGACACCCCAGGAGCCGCACCTCATCTGCTCGGACGAGCAATTTACCGATTTTGCCAAGGCGCTGGGCAAACTGGCGGTGAGCGATGACGGCGAAAACCTGCTGTATTTTCTGGCGCTGGCCGCACAAACTGCGCAGGAACGTAAAAATCGCGCCGACCGCATCTTGGAGCGCAAGCTGCATTACGAGAAATCCAACATCGTCACCGAGGCGGACATCGCCCGCTACCACAACGAACAGCTGGCTACGCCGCCCGCCGTGCGCAAGGCAAATGCCATGGACACGCTGCACTTTCTGGCCCCGCCCGAGGTGGAGCAAACGGACGATGCAACGCCAAATAGAATCGCCGCCATCTCGGCCAAAGACCTGCAGGACAAGGAGTTCAAGCCCATCCGGTGGGTGGTGGACGGCCTGCTGCCCCAGGGGCTTACGCTGGTGGTCGCGCCGCCCAAGTACGGCAAAAGCTGGCTGATGCTGGACCTGTGCTTGTCGGTGGCGGCTGGACAAAAGTTTTTGGACATGCCTACGAACAAAACCGGCTGTCTCTACATGGCGCTGGAGGACAACCCCCGCCGCCTGCAGACCCGCATGAACACGGTGCTGCAAGGCGAGCGCGCCCCGGACGGGTTTGCGTTTGCCACCGGCTCGCCGGATTTGGCCGATGGTCTGCTGGACCAGCTGAACGACTACCTGGCGACCCACCCCGGCTGCGGGCTGGTGGTCATCGATACGCTGCAGCGTGTGCGCCGCACCACCGGCAAGGCCGTCAACGCCTACCAGGCCGACTACAAGGATGTGGGCATCCTGCAAAAGTTTGCGACAGAACGTGAAATTAGTATTGTACTGGTGCATCACCTGCGCAAGGCCAAGGACGAGACCGACCCCTTTGCCCAGATCAGCGGCACCAACGGCATCTTCGGCGCGGCGGATTCCGCCATGGTGATGGAGCGCGACCGCCGCATGGACGACACCACAAAACTGTGCGTGACCGGCCGCGACCTGGAAGAATTTGAGCTGGCCCTGCGGTTTGACAAGGAGCACTGCCGCTGGCAAAACCTGGGCGATGCCGGGACCCGCGCCCGCGAGCAGGCCCGCAAAGACTACGAAAACAGCGCCCTGGTGCAGACCATCCGCAAGCTGGTAGAGCGCAACCACGGCAGCTGGAGCGGGACGGCCAAGGAAATTTTGGAGAACGGCAAGCTGCTGACCAGGAGGTTTATTGCGGAGAGCCCGCGCGCCCTGACCAAGCAGCTGAATGACTTGGAAGGGCAGCTGATGGAGATAGATGGGATTGAATATAGACGGGCGAAACGCGGAACAGGTGGAGGAGTGTACCATTTTGACAAAAGCGTTATGTGCGAAAAAATGAGCGCTTAATTTGGTACATTAAATATAACCGTTGCAACCGTTTATACCGTTTGTCTAATGCAAATTGACTCTATCGTGTAGTGAGTTAATACAGATAGGTGATATTATGTTACTAGTCGTAGGGGCGGATTCCATATCCGCCCGGGCAAACTTGCACAGCTGCACACTTGCAGGGAGGGGTCAAGGCCCCTCCCTACGAACCGAATATACATAATCAGAAAACCATTTATATTGCAATAATGCCCAACCCTACGGGCGGATATAGAATCCGCCCCTACGTATTGTCTACGAATCAAAATGTTGATGACAAACGATATAAACGGTTGCAACGGTTGTTTATCACATTAAGTTTGGTTGTAAAAAGCAAGAACCGCCACTCGGCCAAGTGACGGTTCTTAGGGATTCCTAAAAGCTAATCTTGATCGGGCCAACCGCTTGTCGCAGCGCCTTTTCTACTATTATTATACGCACATAGGTTGCTACTGTCAAGCGGCAGAGTCCACAGGAAAATAAATGCAAAATAGGACTTGACTTTATACCCCCAAATGTGCTAGAATCTTTCTTGCAGTCAAATGCGATTTGCGGAAGTGCTGGAATCGGCAGACAGGCACGTTTGAGGTGCGTGTGTCTATGACGTGTGGGTTCAAGTCCCATCTTCCGCACCAAGGTTCGAACTTCGGTTCGGGCCTTTTCTTTTTGTGTATAAGCACTACCTTGCAAACCTTGTCGAAACATGGTACACTAAAGCTGCCGCTTCGGCGGCAAGGCGCTGCACAACAACGGCAGGCGGTTGGCCACACTTCCCGAGAGGGGGTGAGACCATGCCGATTACATTGACTTTCCACGTCTTCGGACTTACGGTAACGATCACTGTAAAAAGCAAGAACCGCCACTCGGCCAAGTGACGGTTCTTAAAATAGAATTGTCCACTAAAAAGGGCCAACCGCTTGTCGCAGCGCCTTTTTCTATCCTTATTATACCCATCCCCGCCGCTGCTGTCAAGCCTTAACACGCCCCAACGCCCCAATTTCCCGCCCGCAAACCGCACAAAAACCGCCAAATATCCTACAGATACTTGCATTTTCCTGCCGCTTTGCTATAATGGGCTTATTACCGTAGAAGTGTGCGCTTTTGGCCCGCTTCTGCCTGAAACAAGAGGAGAAAAACTTATGAGAATCGTGGTTGTTGGCCTGGGCAAGGTCGGGCGCGTCCTGACGGCACAGCTCGCGGCGGAAAAGCACGATATTGTCGTCATCGACCAGGGCCCTGACCTGATCGAGAGCATTGTAAACATCTACGATGTCCGCGGCGTGGCGGGCAACGGCGGCTGCTACGATGTCCAGAAGGACGCGTTTGAGGACGGCGCTGACCTGCTCATCGCCACCACCTCCAGCGATGAGACCAATATTCTGGCTTGCCTGGTTGCAAAAAAGCTCGGTACACCGCACACAATTGCGCGTATCCGCAACCCGGAGTACGAAAAGCAGCTCCACTTCATGCGGGACGAACTGGGCCTTTCGATGGTCGTCAACCCCGAAAAGGCCACCGCGCGGGAGATCGCCCGTGTGCTGCGTTTCCCCAGCGCCATCAAGCGCGAGCAGTTCTGCCGCCAGCGGTTTGAGCTGGTGGAGTACCGCATCGGCGAGGGCAACCCCCTGGAGGGCCTGCAGTTGAGCGACCTCTACCGCAACATCCGCGTCAAAATCCTGATCTGCGCGGTCGCCCGCGGCCAGCAGACCATCATCCCCACCGGTGCCACGGTGCTGCAAAAAGGCGACAAAATTTACTTGACCGCCAGCGCCCGCGACCTGGAAAGCTTCTTCCGCAAGCTGAACATCTTCAAGGCCCGCGCCAACAACATTATGATCGTGGGTGCCAGCCGCATCGCCTACTACCTCGTCAAGGAGCTGCAGGACATCCAGAAGCGGGTGACGGTCATTGACTCCGATGCCGCCCGCTGCCAGTCCATGAGCGAAAAGTTCCCCGGCGCGCTGGTCATCCACGGCGATGGTGCCGACAGCGAACTGTTGAGCGAGGAGCGCATCAGCGAAATGGACGCTTTTGTGCCCCTGACCGGCCTGGACGAAACGAACATCATCCTGGCAATGTACGCCAGCCAGTTTGAGAACTGCAAGGTCGTTGCCAAGATCAACCGCCCCAGTTTTGCCGACCTGGCAAACCAGCGGGGCCTTGTAGACAGCGTGGTCTCCACCGCCGCCGTGACCAGCGAGACCATTGCCCGCTACGTCCGTGCGATGCAAAATAGTTTTGACTCCGACAACGTCAAGACCCTGCACCGCCTGGTGGATGGCCGCGTGGAAGCGTTGGAGTTCAACGTTGGCCCCGGACTGCCTTTTATCGGTGTACCGTTAAAAGATTTGAACCTGCGGGAGGGCATGCTGGTGGCAGGCATCGTGCGGCAGAGCGGCGCACCGGTGATTCCCTCCGGTGCAGATGCCTTGCAGGAGGGCGATGACGTGGTAATTGTGACCACCGACACCACCCTGCATGCCCTGCGCGACATCGTAAAGTGAGGGCGCTGGCATGAACTATAAAATGGTTGCCTTTGTGCTGGGCCGCATCTTTGCAATCGAAGCAGTTTTGATGGTATTTCCCATGATCTGCGCCGCCTGCTACGGCGAGTGGTATCTGCTGCCTGCATTTTTGTTGCCTGCGGTGCTGCTGGCCCTGCTGGGGCTGGCCGCCAGCTTCAAAACGCCCAAAAACACCACCATCTATGCCCGTGACGGCCTGGCGATCGTGGCATTGGTCTGGGTGCTGATGAGTGCGTTCGGCGCACTGCCTTTTGTGATTTCCGGCGAAATACCGTCCTTTATTGACGCTTTCTTCGAGACCGTCTCCGGCTTTACCACCACCGGCTCCACGCTTTTGACGGACGTGGAAGCCTTGAGCCACGGCACGTTGTTCTGGCGCAGCTTCTCCCACTGGGTGGGCGGCATGGGCGTGTTGGTGTTTGCCATGGCGGTGCTGCCCATGACCGATGGCCGCGCCATGCACCTGATGCGCGCCGAAGTCCCCGGCCCGACCGTGGGCAAAATTTCCAGCAAATTAAGCGATAGTGCGAAGATTTTGTACGCCATCTACTTTGCCATGACCCTCATCGAGGTCATCCTGCTCTGCGCGGGCGGCATGCCGCTGTTCGATTCGCTCATCCACTCTTTCGGCACGGCGGGCACCGGCGGCTTCAGCAACAAGGCGTTGAGCGTGGGTGCGTACAATAACCCGTACTTTGAAATCGTCATCGGCGTGTTCATGCTGCTGTTCGGCATCAACTTTAACCTCTATTATTTCTTGTTGCTACGCCGTTTTCGTGACACGTTCTGCTCCGAGGAAATGCTGACCTACCTGGGCATCGTGGGCTTCTCCACCGTCACCATCACCCTCAACATCCTGCACCTGTACGATGGTGTCGGCACGGCGCTGCGCACGGCGTTTTTCCAGGTCGCGTCCATCATCACCACCACGGGCTACGCGTCAACGGACTTCAACCTCTGGCCGACCTACTCCCGCATCATCATCTGCATCCTCACGTTCTGCGGTGCCTGCGCGGGTTCCACGGCTGGCGGCCTGAAAATCTCGCGTATCATCATCTTTTTTAAGGCGGCCAAACAAGACCTGAACAAGATGCTGCACACCCACGCCGTCACCACCGTCCGCTTCGAGGGCAAGCCCCTGGACGAGAAAGTGCTGCGCGGCGTACACAACTACTTCAACATTTACATGCTGTTGCTCACCGTGTCGGTGCTGCTGCTCTCGCTGGATGGATTTGACATAGTATCGACCTTTACGGCGGTCGTGACCTGCATCAACAACGTAGGCCCCGGCCTGGAAATGGTGGGACCCATGGGCAGTTTTGCCGATTTCTCGGCCCCCGCCAAGCTGCTGCTTAGCTTCGACATGCTGGCCGGCCGCTTGGAGCTGTACCCCATGCTGGCGCTGTTCGCGCCCCGCCTGTGGCGGAAACGGATTTCTTCTTTTAAAGAAGCGCATACTTAATTGAATCAGCTGCTTTCAAGACCTGCCCTTTGCGGCAGGTCTTTCTTTTATAAGTGTCCCCAGATTCGAAACGTAAGGGTGTAGAGACTGTAGGGGCGAACAGTGTTCGCCCGTGCAGCTTTGCGATTACGCCAGATTCTACGGGCGATCAATGTTCGCCCCTACGGCCCCTTTGCCGGTAGTACCGTAGGGAGGGGTCTTGACCCCTCCTGGGCACTTTATGGAGCTGCAATCTTAATGGTTGATGCGAAATAACGTTTATCCGTAGGGGCCGATGCTCGTCATCGGCCCGTTGGTTGGCGGTACAATTTACTTGTAGGAGAACGGCCCCCTCTGGGAGGGGGCTCCCGCGCAAGCGGGTGGGGGAGAGAGCCTGCAAGGCAGCAGTCATTTGCCTATTTATCTCCCACTAAGTTGCTTACTCATAATTTCATCAACCCCTGCATACCCTCTACCAAACCAAGGGAGGGGATACCATGCGCCGCATCAAAAACCGTGATTCCGCACAGCAAAATTTGTTCGTTTTTCTGGTATTGGCGCTGCTGGTGGCGGTGCTGGCGGCGGTGGTGCATCTGCTGTATCATGCCGAAACCGCCGAGACCCCCACCCCCAACGATTGCTTTGCCGCCGCTTCGGCCCAGGCAACAGGGGAGACCGCCATCCCCAAAATTGTCTGCCTGACCTTTGACGATGGCCCCAGCGCCCATACGCCGGAAATTCTTGCTATATTAGAAAAAGAGCACGTACCAGCAACCTTTTTCGTCTGTACCCAGGATGCCAACGAAGCGCATCTGGATAAAATTGCCGATATCGCCGCCGCAGGCCACCAGATCGCCCTGCACAGCGCCAGCCATCAATACAGCAAAATCTATCGCAGTACCGATGCTTTCTGGCAGGACATCAAGCAGCTGCGCCAGGCTATCAGCCCCTACGTGGATGCCGACAGCCTGACCTGGCTGCGCTTTCCGGGCGGCAGCACCAACACGGTCAGCCACAAATACGGCGGCAGCGGCATCATGAAACGGCTGAAATCCCAGGCCGAGGAGCGCGGCCTGCACTGGATCGACTGGAACGTCTGCGCCGAGGATGCCACCGCCAGCCACCCCAACGCCGCACAAATTTTGCGCAATATCCAGCGGGACGCAGAGGGCCGCGATACCTGCGTGGTGCTGCTGCACGACACCAAAGCCACCGGCCAGACCGTGAAAGCCCTGCCCGACATCATTGCCTGGTTCCGGGAGCAAGGCTACACATTTTACACAGTTTCGGCCATGAATGACTTGCAAAATTAGTTCAAATCAGCTATAATTGAACACAGTAAATCCAAACGCCCAAGGAATCCCAAAGGAGAAACCGCCATGCGCAAGACCGAAAGCCAAAAAATCGCCCTCTGCGGGGTGCTGGGGGCGCTGTCGGTCGTGCTGCTGCTGGTGGGCGCGGCGCTGCAAATCGGCACTTACGCCGCGCCGATGCTGGCCGCGTTCCTGCTCATCCCCGTGCTGGACGAGTACGGCCCCAAGTATGCACTGCTTTTGTACGCTACTGTGTCGATTTTGTCGGTGCTGCTGGTGCCGGAATTGGAGCTGGCGTTCTTTTACGTGTTCGTCATCGGCTATTACCCGGTCCTGCGCCAGACGTTGACGTGCATAAAAAGTACGATGCTGCGCTGGATTATCAAGTTCGCGGTGTTCAACGGCACTACGGTGCTGGTCTACCTGCTGCTGTTCGCGCTGCTCGGCCCCGCCATCCTGGATGAGCTGCTGGCTGACGGCGTGGGGATGCTGGCCGCCCTGCTGGCCGCAGGCAACCTCTCCTTCTGGCTCTGCGACCGCGCAGTCGGTGCCCTGACGAGATATTACCGCCTGATTTTGAAGAAGAAGCTAAAGTTTTTGCGTTGACGACCATCAAAGGCCCCCTATGGGAGGGGGCTCCCGCGGAGCGGGTGGGGGAGAGAATAGAGCCGTTGTCCGAAGCTTTGGATTGCACAAGGCTCTCTCCCTCCGTCTGCGCTAACGCGCAGCCACCTCCCTCCCAGAGGGAGGCAAGAAAATTAAACGATAAGAGGAGAAAAAACATGTGGTACGATGAAGCTGTAGTTTACCAAATCTACCCCCTGGGCCTGTGCGGGGCACCGCTGCAAAATGACGGCGACCCGTCCCAGGCCGACCAGCATCGCCTGCTGCGGGTGCTGGATTGGGTGGACCATATCAAAAAACTGGGCGCAACCTGTGTGCTGTTCAACCCCCTGTTCGAGAGCGATGCCCACGGCTACGACACCCGCGACTACAACAAGGTCGACTGCCGCCTTGGCACTAACGAGGACCTGAAGCAGGTCTGCGCGGCGCTGCATGCAGCGGGCATCCGCGTGTTGCTGGACGGTGTGTTCAACCACGTGGGCCGCGGCTTTTGGGCGTTCCGCGATGTGCAGGAGAAGCGTTGGGACAGCCCCTACAAAGACTGGTTCCACATCAGCTTTGACGGCAACACCAACTACAACGATGGTTTCTGGTACGAGGCCTGGGAGGGCTGCAACGAGCTGGTTAAGCTGAATTTGCAACATCCTGACGTGAAAAATTACCTGTTTGACGCGGTGCGCAACTGGGTGCGGGACTACGACATCGACGGCCTGCGCCTGGACGTGGCCTACTGCCTGGACCTCGGCTTTTTGAGCGAACTGCGCGGCCTGGCCAACAGCATCAAGCCGGATTTTGTGCTGGTGGGCGAGACCCTGCACGGCGACTACAACCGCTGGATGAACGACCACGCCTGCCACAGCGTGACCAACTACGAGTGCTACAAGGGGCTGTATTCCAGCTTCAACACCGGCAACATGCACGAGATCAGCTACAGCTTAAACCGCCAGTTTGGCAGCGAGCAGTGGTGCCTGTACACCGGCAAACATCTGCTTAGCTTTGTAGATAACCACGATGTAACGCGTATTGCTACGATTTTGGCGGATAAAAACTGTCTGAAACCGGTCTACGGTTTGTTGTTTGGTATGCCCGGTGTGCCCGCCGTCTACTACGGCAGCGAGTGGGGGATGGAGGGCGATAAACGCAACGGTGACCCCACCCTGCGTCCCGCCGTGGAGCACCCCGAAGAAAACGACCTGACCGCCTGGGTCACCGCCCTGGCCCACGCCCGCACGTCCAGCCGCGCCCTGTGCTGCGGCAGCTACCGCAACGTGCTGGTGCAGCCCAAGCAATTGATTTTTGAGCGTTACGCGGACGGCGAGCGTGTGCTGGTAGCCATCAACGCCGATGGAAACCCCTTTACCGCCCACTTTGATGCAGGCTGCGGCACGGCCGTGGATATGATTACCAACACCCCCCACGACTTCGGCGGCGGCAGCGAACTGCCCCCCTACAGCGTAAGCTACTGGAAAATGGAACGGTAAAACGTAAAATAGAACGTAACCGCATCCCGCTGGCTATGATTGGCTGGCGGGATTTTGTTGTTGCATAGGCGTGTACGAGTGTGTAGGGGCGAACATTGTTCGCCCGTTCGGTTTTGCGGTTACGCCAGATTCTACGGGCGATCGATGATCGCCCCTACATCTCCTTTACCGGTGGTACTGTAGGGAGGGGTCTTGACCCCTCCTAGGAATCCAACAATGGCCACAATTTTTATTGTTTATTGCAACCGCACCCCACCCGTAGGGGCGGATTCTATATCCGCCCGTGCAATTGTGTGCAACACAAAACGGCACGGGCGAACACTGTTCGCCCCTACAATGCCCTACAATGCCCTGCAACGCGATACAATGCAATACAATTTTCAAACGCCCTCTTGACAAACCGGCGTACTACGCCTATAATACACTCAAACCCCACCGAAAGGAGGCACTGCCCTTGGTCAATTTCAGCAATCTCCAACTGGACGACCACGCGCCGGTGTACCAGCAAATTGCCGAATACCTGAAACGCCAAATCTTATTAGGCACCGTGCAGGACGGCGATCCCATGCCCAGCCGCCGCGAGTTGGCCGCCCAGACCGGCATCAACCCCAACACCGCCCAAAAAGCCTACCGTTTGATGACCGAGGAGGGCTATGTCGTCACCGATGGCAACAGCGGCAGCTTTGTCCGGCTGACCCCGGCCCTGCGGGAACAAATCGGCGAGGAACTGACCCGTGGCCTGGTGGAGCAGTTCGTCACCCAGGCCAAAGCAAACCGGCTTAGCTACAAAAAGGTCATTGCCCTGGTCAGCGAACTTTGGGGCGATGAGGAATAACCAAACCCATTTTTTATACCGCAAGCGTATTACACAACTAATACAGCAAACCACAAGGAGGCCGCTATGAAACACACCCTCACCCTTGCCGCGTGGAACTTCCGCCTGGCGCGGCGCAGCCTGCTGGCGCTGTGGGGCATCTTCGCCGCCCAACAGCTGGCGTTGGTGCTCTACTGCGCCGGTCGGCAAAACACCTCCGGTGCAGGACTGGCATCCCATTATTACGTTACTATGCAAATTTTTGCCTACTGCGGGTTCTACCTGCTTACCGGGTTGGCGGCGGGGCTGGCTACCCACGTCAGCCGCCGCGCCCGCAGCGGCTACACCTGGGCCACGCTGCCCGGTACCCCGTGGCAAAAGTTTGGGGCAAAAACAATCACCATCGCCGCCGCCGAACTTTCCTTTACCGCCTGGCAGTTTGTATGGTACATCGTGGAATTTTACCCCGTCACCGCGCTGGAAGTCCACCTCGCCCGCAAAAATTACGGCGCGGCCCTGCCGCCCGCCAGCCTGTATGAGCAGGTGGTTGCCAACAATCTGTTCGCCCGCATCCTGCCCCGCCGCCCCTTGCAGCTGGTCATTTTGCTGGGCACCCTCGCCCTGTCCGCCCTGCTGCTGGCCGCGCTGGACACCGTGCGCGGCTGGCGCAAGCTGCCGGTGTTCGCCATTGGCCTGCTCTGCGCTTGGGTGTGCTTCTACTTTGTGACCGTTGAGCAGCACCCGGACTGGCTGTTCGTCTCGGCAAGCCGCAATGCAACCATGCTCCTCGCCGCCGTGCTGGCCGTGCTCACCGTGTGGTGGGCGGTGCGCAGCATCCGCCGCGGCGAAACCTGCTGAAAGGGGAGTGACCTGTTATGAAAAAATCAACCTCTCTGCGTAATTTTATCATCGGCATCACCCTGTCAGCCGCCATCCTGGCCGCCGGTGCGCTGTGGGTGCTGCTGGGCTGGCGCGGTGCGCTGGACATCACCCTCACCGACCTGGCAGGCGACCCCGCCGCCCTGCGCGGCTTCACGATGCGCGGGCAATCCTACTTTGACACCGCCCACACCTACTGGGACCTGCACGATGGCTGCCTGGACACCAGCTTCGCCCTCGACCCCGACCAGAGCGATAACCAGTATCGCTACAGCGCCGGGTGCGCAAGTATTCAAACTATTTACGCTGTAACGGCAAAAACGCGCGATAAAGTGGATGCTGCTGCCCAGCGCGTCAAAGCCTGCGGAATTTACGAAGACACATGGCAGATGCAAAGCACTGCGTCGCATTTCCGCGTGATGGCCCAAATTTATCTTGGCAGCGGCGTGCTGCGCATCCCTTTGCGGGATGTGAATCTCGATGAGTCCATCGCGGTAAGTGCATATGCCGAGCTGCCATCCTACCTGAATCGCAGTAACCTCGGCTACGACTATCAGGTGGATTTTTCCAACGAACTGGAAGATGCAGACACCGACTACAGCTATATTGCCGGGCAAGTTTTCTCGTTGGGGGATGGCCAGGGCCTTGCCTGGCGGTACACCATCGCCGACCGCAAGGCCGGGTTGTACAAAGCCACCCCCATCAGCTATGACGACCTCGCTGCCCTGCCTGCTGACGGCAAAGTCGGTGACCGCGATGTGCTTTCTTACACCACAGAGTTCGGCACGCTGGAACCATTTTACTGCCCTGAAAATGCCCGGCAGGTAGTTTGCGGCTTAACCATGGATGACGGCCTGACCCTCTGCGTTTACCTGAACCAGCAAAATCGGGCCTGCGCCGACCTCGTCAACGCGGCAGGGGAGCAGGTGGATCATGCCGAGTTGGGCATCGAGGGCGGCAACGGTGCATTTTCGATGTCCGCACTGCCCCGCACCACCGACCGAGATGCCGTGTTGAAGCTGGACTACGGCAGCGCCCTCGTGGCTCTGCGCGTAGAAGATGGCAAGTTTATTTTGAATCAATGCCTGACAACCGAGGACGACATCTATCTCCGCAACGCCGAGGATGCCGTGCTGAACACCGCCGGTGACGCACTGCTCATCGCCGCGCCCGAGTACACCACCGTGGGCGAAGCCAACGCCCACAATTCCTACAGCACCTACCAGACCGGCACACGGCTGCTGGTCTACCCGCTGGATGGCAGCGGCCCCACTTATCGCGGCCGCCTGGACAACGGTGCCGACCGCGACTGGGGCGGGCAGCTGGGCGGGAGCCTTTACAGTTGGCCCACGCACCGCTACATGAACTACGAACTTTACGAGAAAGACAGGGAGAAACGGCTATGATCGAGGTAAAAAATCTGCAAAAGACCTACCGCAGCCATGGCCGGACCGTGGGCCTGCTGGGGGTGGATTTCACCGTACCGGATGGGCAGATCGTGGGCGTGTTGGGCGAGAATGGTGCCGGTAAAACAACGATGTTGCGCTGTATTGTGGGACTGCTGCCCCACAAGGGTATGGCGCTGCTGGACGGCAAACCGGCCAGCGGGCAGTACGAACGCATCAGCTACATCACCGGCGAGGGCAGCTATTACCCCGCGCTGACGGTGGCCGCCTACGGCCAGCTGCTGGCCGACCTGCACCCGGCGTTTGACCCCGCGCGGTACGCAAAATTTTTGGAGTTTTTCAGCCTGCACGGGGCGGATGTCATCGGGCATCTCTCCACCGGCCAGCGCGCCCGGGTGGAGCTGGCCGCAGGCTTTGCCAAGCGTGTGCCCTACTACCTGATGGACGAGCCGTTTTTGGGCAAGGACCCCTTTACGCGGCGGGATTTCATCAAGCTGATGAGCGCCACCCTCACCGGCGGCGAGACGCTGCTGCTCTCGACCCATTATATCGAGGATGTGGACCATTTCCTCGACAGAGCGCTCATTTTGCACGATGGCCACATTGCCGAGGATTTGGCGCTGGACACCCTGGCCCCCGGCGACACCCTGCTAAACCACATGGCCGCCGCCTGTAATTGGGACCCCAAGCGGTACTTGGAGTTTGAGGAAGAATAAGGAATAAAAAGGACCTGCAACCGTAATGGATGCAGGTCTTTTTTGATAAGTAGAGTTTTGAAAGGCCCCCTCTGGGAGGGGGCTCCGCGAAGCGGTGGGGGAGAGAGCCATGTATACATCCAAAACTTTGGACTTAGGCAACTCTCTCTCCCTCAGTCAGCTTCGCTGACAGCTCCCTCCCAGAGGGAGCCTTTTAAGGGGCGGCAACCTTACACGCTCTCAATCATCCGCGTCACGATCTCGGTTGCGGTCTTTACGTACTCGCCAATGCTAAACTGTTTGACCACCAGCACTTCGTAGCCGCTTTCGTCCGCGTTGTCGCTCATGGCGCGCAGGATGACGCAGGGCACACCGTTGCGGCCCGCGATCTGGCTCACGGCAGCGCCCTCCATCTCCACGCAGTCGGGATGGCACTTTTCCTCAATGGTTTTCTTCGTAGCTGCGTCACCTACAAAGGTGTCGCCGGTGGCGATCTTGCCTGCAATGGCCTTTACGCCGCAGGCTTCGCAGGCATCCAGCGCGGCCTTGACCAGCGCGGGGTCGCCGTGGTACTCGCTCAAAAACGGGGCGCTCTGGGCGATCATGCTCAACTCGGCATCGTGGTAGACCACAGTCTCGCCCACGCAGACATCGCCGATACCGATCTTGCTCGTCATATTGCCGGCAATGCCGCTAAAAATCAACTTATCAATGTTGTATTTTGTGCAAAGCACCTGCACGGTGCTGGCGGCGTTGGCCTTGCCCATACCGGCGCAGCACACCACCACCTGCTTGCCCTGCAGGGTGCCGCAGTGGTATTCCACCCCGGCGTAGGTCTCTTTGGTCACGTTTTCCAGCCGGGCACACAGCTGGTCCACTTCATCGGGCATCGCGCCCATAATGCCTATAATCATCGTAGTATCTCCTAAAAATCAGACGTTGAACAGGAACTCGATCACATCGCCATCGTTGACGACATACTCTTTGCCCTCGGTGCGCTGCAGGCCCTTGGCCTTGACGGCGGCGTAGTTGAAGTCGGCATCCTCCAAATCCTTGTAGGCGATGACCTGGGCACGGATGAAGCCGCGCTCGAAGTCGCTGTGGATTTTGCCGGCCGCCTGGGGTGCTTTGGTGCCGCGCTTGATGGTCCAGGCGCGGCATTCTTTCTTGCCGTCAGTCAAGAAGCTGATGAGTCCCAGCAGCTCGTAGCTGGCCTTGATAAGCTTGTCCAGGCCGGTGGATTCAATGCCCATTTCCTGCAGGAACGCGATTTTTTCCTCCTGGGTAGAACCGGCAATGTCCTCCTCGGTCTTGGCGCAGATGGGGATAGCCTGGGCGTTTTCCTCCTTGGCGCGGGCGGCAACCAGGGGATAGTAGGGGTTCTCGTCCAGGCCGCCCAGCAGGTCGTCCTCGCCCACGTTGCAGGCGTAGATCACCGGCTTGGCAGAGAGCAGGCCCAGCTCCTTGCGGGTGGCCTTTACGGCATCATCGCTCTCGTCAAAGTCGAAGCTGCGGGCGGGTTTGCCGCCCTCCAGCCAGGCAGCCAGGTCGGCCAGCCAGGCAGCCTCGGCGGCTGCGGCCTTGTTGCCGGTCTTGGCGGCTTTCTGCTGGCGGCCCAAACGGTTGCTGACCACTTCCAGGTCGGCCAGAATCAGCTCCAAATCGATGGCATCAATATCGCGGATGGGGTCAACGCTTTCGGGCTTGTTCACGTCCTCGACCACGTGGATGATGTTGTCATCGTCAAAGCAGCGCACCACGTGTACAATGGCATCGCACTCGCGGATGTGGCCCAGGAACTTGTTGCCCAGGCCTGCGCCCTGGCTGGCACCCTTGACCAGGCCTGCGATATCTACAAATTCCACGATGGCAGGCGTTTTCTTGTCAGTCTCCCAAATCTCGGCCAGCTTGTCCAGCCGCGGGTCGGGCACCGGCACGATGCCGGAGTTCGGTTCAATGGTGCAGAACGGATAGTTCGCCGCCTGCGCGTTCTGCGTACTGGTCAGCGCATTAAAAAGGGTGGATTTGCCAACGTTCGGAAGGCCCACAATACCTAATTTCATATTTCTCTATATCTCCTTTATTATCGTTGTTTTTTGTTACCGGATTTTGGGTTTTACCCCCATTTTACCCCCATTTTCGAGGTTTACCCCTTTTTCTCACTATCCGCTGCCTCAAAAAGACGCACGGCGTTCTGCATTGAATCATCAGAAACATGAACATATTTGTCCATCGTCGTCTTGATACTGGCGTGCCCCAGCAGCTGCTGCAAGACCTTGGGTTGCATGCCGCGCTCAATCGCGCGGGTAGCATACGTATGGCGCAGCGCGTGCATCCCAAAGGGAGCAATGCCGGCTTTTTCGCACAGCTTATAGAGGTGGGTGTCATAGGAACTGTTCTTAATCGGCTCACCGGTGCGATAGTTTACAAAGACCAGATCGTGCATGCAGAAGTACATCTGTCTTCCGGTACGGCGGTCTGTGTATTCCAGAATCTGCTGCAACGTGGGAGACTCTTTACGGGTCAAGCGCTCATCATAGCAGCTTTTCAAAATACGATATGCGGTATCGGTCAAGGGGATGGTGCGGTAGCTTTTCACCGTCTTGGGCGGCCCGGCACGCCAGTACTTGAAGTGGTGGCGGTACTCCAAACTTTTATTGACGGTAAGAGTACGCTTCTTCCAGTTGATGGCATCCCAAGTCAAACCAATCAGTTCACCCGTGCGCAGCCCGGTTTCCAGCAGCAGTGCATATTGCCGGTAGTTGTGAGAATCCTTTGCTACGGCAAGGAAACGCTTCTGTTCCTCAACGGAAAGGTAGCGAATATCGTCCACTGCACGAACCGGCTTGTTATAGCGCACGCCATTCATCGGATGTTTGACGATAATATCGTTCATCACTGCGGATTTGAACATGGTGCCCATGGCAATGTATGTCTGACGAATCGTAGAACCTGCATAGGTGCTTTCCATGCGGTTCAGAATGATCTGGCAGTGCATCGGCTTTACGTCGCCCATGCACATGGTTCCAATCACTGGCTGAACATTTCTCTTATAGCGTTCCGTGTAGTTGCGGATGCAGTTGGGGGAAAGGTTACAGATGATGTTCGTGGTCCAGTAGTCAAACCAGTTGTCTACGGACATGTCAGAATTGCAGGTGATGACATGATGACGCAATTCGTATTTCGTATCGGCAAGCCAATTCTTGGCTTCGGGCAGCGACTTGAAATATTTTTCTCGCCGTTCCCCGTCTTTGGTATAGTATCTTGCGGAATATAACCCGTCCTTTCTTTGGCGTATGCCTTTTCCGCATTCTTTTCGCTTTAGGCTTTTACCCATAGTGGACTCCTTTCCAAAGCGGGAATCCAACGCGATACTGAAATTATAGCACATGAAATCCCCATTTTCAACGGCATTACCTCTCTTAAATAATCAGCTTGCTGCTGATGTAGGCTTCAAATTCTTTGCGTTTGACCAATTTCTTTGACCCTACATATGCTTATTGCTATCGACCACGGCAACAAACAAGTCAAAACCGTCCACGGGAATGCTATCGTTTCCGGTGTACAGAAAAGCAAAACCCGACCTTACGGCCGAGATGTACTGAAATACGGCGGCAGTTACTATACGCTGTCCGCACAGTGCATCCCGTACCAGAAGGACAAAACCACCGACGAGCGTTTCTTTATCCTGTCGCTGTTTGCCATCGCAGAGGAAATCGAAGCACAGGGCGCTTATACCTCCGGGTTGATGCCCATTGACCTTGCCATTGGCCTGCCGCCTGCACACTTTGGCGCACAGAACAAGGCATTCGTGCGCTACTTCAAGCGCAAGGATCCTATCTATTTCTCCTACCGTGACAAGCTGTACAGCATCCTGATCCGCGATGTGCAGTGCTATCCGCAGGCGTTTGCAGCGGCGGCTATGATGTTGGGCGAGCTGGCAACCGTGCCGCGTGCGCTGATTCTGGATGTGGGCGGCTTCACGGCGGATTATCTGCTGCTGAAGAACGGCCGCGCTGACCTGTCTACCTGTGATTCACTGGAAAACGGCGTGATCCTGCTGTACAACCATATCCGCTCAAAGGCAAGCTCGGACTTGGATGTTCTGCTGGAGGAAACGGATGTGGATGCCATTCTCTTGCAGGGGCAGGGGAGCAGTTACGGGGAAGAAGTCGCCGCGCTGGTGGAATATCAGGCGCAGGAGTTTGTCAACGATATGCTGGGCGCTTTGCGCGAGCGTCAGCTTGACCTGCGCACGGGGCGCGTGATTTTCGTGGGCGGCGGTGCCTGCCTGCTGCGGCGGCAGATTGAGGCCTCCGGCAGAGTGGCGCACCCCGTCTTTGTGGAGAACGTGAATGCGAACGCCAAGGGCTTTGAGTATCTTTACCGCTGCACAGTGACAGGGATGTGATGAACCATGAAGCTAAAAAAGGACAGGGGGCGTTTTACGGTTCGCTTTGACATGGAAAATCCAGACCATGCGCGGGCTGTAGAATACTTGGAACGGCAGCGTGACAGGGGCAAAGCACAGTATCTTGCCGATGCGATTTTGTGTTATGAAAAAGCAGAGATGAAGTCTTTCCCACAGGCAGACCGCGCCCTGATTGAGCAAGTCGTGCAGGAATACTTGAATAAACAAGCTTCATGCACTCCGCAAAAGCCGAACACTCCATCACACCCAGCGACATCCACATCACTTGACTTAATTGCCGATGCGTTAGCTGATTTCAGCAGGCAGTTACCATAGGCAGAAAATCATAGTCCCCAAGACAGTTGTAGATGCCTTGGGGACTTTTTATATCTTGTTTGCCGGTTTTAGCGCGCTTTTGCGGTATTGCTGCGGGCTTTGTCCGACCATAGAGGAAAAACGGGTGGAAAAGTTGCTCTCGTTTTCAAAACCGGTTTGGTGGGCAACCTCGCCGACAGGAAAGTCGGTCAACACCAACAGTTCCTTTGCATGGGTGATACGGGTCGCCAGCAGAAAATTGTACGGCGTTGTGCCCATATACTGCCGGAACAGCCGCAAAAACCAGCTTTTGCTGATGGGTGTCTGCGCCAGCAGGGTTTCCAGTGTTATCGGTTCTGCATAGTGGGCGCGGATGTACCCGGCAATTTGTTCGATCATTACGCGGTTGGAAAGGCTTTCGTCCCCGGCTAATAACCGCTGCGCCATCCCTGCCAGCATTTTGTGCAAAATCAGGCTGATCTCAATTTGCGCGGGGGCGGTTTCTTTTTTCCACTCCTGAAACAGCCCCTCAAACAAGGGCTGCATTTCCATGGTGCTGATGCGCACAGGCGTCAGGCGGCCATCCGGCAGCAGTGTCTCGGCAAGGGCGCGAACCCCGGCACCATCCAGATGCACCCAATCGTGCTCCCATACGGTTTGCCCCGGCGCGGTGCAGTAGCTTTGCGCGGTGCGGCAATCCAAAAGCAGCGCCGAACCCTCCGGCAACTCTACATGCTGGCCGTTCTGCTCGATCAAGCCCGCCCCTGTCAACGTATAAAACAGAATATAGCTGTCTTTATCCGTGCGGGCTGTGGCAAAATGCGCCCGCCCGTAAAAGTGCCCCGCCTCGGTTGCATAAAAGGGCTGCGCCAGCACGGCGGCACTGGGGGTAGCGCGCAGCCAGGTGCTGCGATCCTCGACATCCATATTGTAGGTCAGCATAGCAGGCTCCTATCAGAGTGGAATTTTCACAAAACAATCGGTTCCTTTGCTGATGGAAACGCAAGGAATCATGCTTTATAATGCGGGTAAAGCGCTTGAAAAGGTTACGATTATTTTACCAAGAAGGAGCAGTGTATGCAACCCTGTTTTTTGGCAATTGACATAGGTGCGTCCAGTGGGCGACACATTGTCGGCACGGTGCAGGACGGTAAAATTACCTTGCAGGAGGTCTACCGCTTTGAAAACGGTGTCCGCCGTGAAAACGGCCACCTCTGCTGGAATATTGATGCACTGGCGGCGGAAGTGGTGAACGGCCTGAAAGCCGCCCACGATGCCGGGTACACGCCCGCGACCATCGGCATTGATACCTGGGCGGTAGATTTTGTGCTGCTGGACGCTGACGGCAAACGCATCGGTGATGCCGTGGCCTACCGCGACGAGCGCACCGAGGGTGTGCGCGAGGTTATCGAGAAAGAGTACGGCCTGACCTTTGCCGAGCATTACGCCCGCACCGGCATCCAGTACCAGAAGTTTAACACGGTCTACCAGCTTATAGCGCTGAAACAGGAGCACCCGGAGCAGCTGGCCGCCGCCAAAACCTTTTTGATGGTGCCCGATTACCTGAACTACCTGCTCTGCGGTGTCGCCGCCAACGAGTACACCAACGCCAGCACCACGGCGCTGGTGGGCGCAGGCAGCAAGGATTGGGACGATGCCTTGATTGAAAAGCTGGGTCTGCCGCGCGGCATCTTCCAGCCCATCAAAACAGCCGGCACGGTGCTGGGGCATCTGACACCGGAGGTTCAGGCAAAGGTCGGCTTTGATGCCGAAGTCATTCTGCCCGCCACCCACGACACCGGGTCGGCTTTCTTGGCTGTGCCTGCGCGGGATGAATACGCTGCCTACCTGTCCAGCGGCACATGGAGCCTGCTGGGAGTCGAAAACGCAGCGGCCATCACCAGCCCCGCCAGCTGCGCCGCCAACTTTACCAATGAGGGCGGCTACGATTACCGTTACCGCTACTTAAAAAATATCATGGGCCTGTGGATGATCCAGTCCGTCCGCCGCGAATTGGACGAGCAGACCGGCAAACGCCCCGGCTTCCCGGAGCTGATTGCTGCCGCCAAGGGGGCAGCGGATTTTGCCAGCTGCGTGGACCCGGACGACAGTCGTTTCTTGGCACCGGCATCGATGATTGCCGAAGTCAAAGCCGCCTGTGCGGACACGGAGCAGCCCGTGCCGCAGACGACCGGCGAGATCATGCAGTGCATCTATAACTCGCTGACGCAGGATTACCGCCGTGCCATCGAAACGCTGCAAGCCCTGACCGGCAAGACCTACACGAGCCTAAACGTTGTAGGCGGCGGCAGCCAGGACGGCTACCTGAACCAGCTGACCGCCAACGCCACCGGTCTGCCGGTGTTTGCTGGCCCCACCGAGGGCACGGCCCTGGGCAACCTGATGGTGCAGTTCATCCGCGCGGGCGTGTTTGCCGATCTGGCCGAGGCCCGCGCCGCAATCAAACGCAGTTTTGAAATTAAGGAATACAACCCGCAATAAAGGAGGATTCCCCATGTTAGTCGAAACCAAAGCCCGCGTGGGCGTGTTTGCCATTGCACTGGGCGCGTACCTGCCCCAGTTCCCGCAGCTGGTGCCGGAGTTTGAGGGTCAGTATGCTGACTTCAAAAAGACCCTGCCCGATACTGTTGAGGTCATCGACGGCGGCATCGTCACCACCAAAGAGCAATCTATGGCCGCGGGCGACAAGTTCCGCGCGGCTGACGTTGATTTGGTCATTTTGCAGCTGCTGACCTACGCAACCTCGTACAATATGCTGCCAGCCGTGCGCGACTTAGATGTGCCGGTCGTGCTGGTGAACGTGCAGAAGAAGAAAGCCCCCGATTACGCCAACACCGACATCCCCACCTGGCTGGGCACACTGTACGCCTGCGGTGCGGTCGGCGAGATGGTGGCTGACTTGGAGCGCGCTGGCAAGCGCCATGCCGTTATTACCGGCGTGGTCGAGGGCGGCGACCCGACCGTGCAGGCCGAGATCGAGGACTGGTGCCGTGCCGCCCAGGTGCGCCGCCGCTTCCGCGATACCAACCTAGCGCAGATCGGCCGCCCGTACCCCGGCATGATGGACTTGTACATCGACGAGACGAACCTGTACAACCGCATGTGGCTCTACACCAAGCAGTTCGATTGGGAAAAGATGTGGGCCATTGCCGACAACATCACCGACGAGGATGCCATCCGCGCCAAGGCTCAGGATATTCTGGACACCTTCGACATCGAGGGCGGCGGCACGGTTGAAAAGGTCTGGGATATGGCCAAGTACGTCGTCGCGTTTGAGCAGTGGGTCAAGGATGAAAAGATTGCGTTTGTCGCCAGCCACTACGACGGCTTTGCCCAGGGCAAGGCGGGCGTGCTGGATTCCATGC
The DNA here is from genome assembly GCA_963655125.1 of Bulleidia sp. Lineage (GTDB taxonomy): Bacteria > Bacillota > Clostridia > Oscillospirales > Ruminococcaceae > Gemmiger. The sequence goes on along the minus strand of CAVKDR010000063.1, from coordinate 1,855 downwards.
TGATCCCCGCGTTTTCGATGCTCATCAAGCAGGGCGTGGCCTGCGCGGTCGAGGGCGATATTAAGGTGTCAATGGCAATGTCCATCCTGAAAACGATTTCCGGCTGCGGCCAGCTGAGTGAGATGTACTCCATCGACTTTGACGAGGACATCTGCATCATCGGCCACTCCGGCTCCGGTGATGCCGACATCTCCCAGGCGAAAAAGCCGACGATGAAGATTGTGCCGGTGTTCCACGGCAAGACCGGCGGCGGCTACCTGACCCAGTTCTACCCGCCGGTGGGCGACGTGACCTACCTGGGCATTACCCAGGACAAGGACGGGCACTTCAAGTTTGTGGTCGCCGAGGGTGTCAACGAGCCTGGCCCCATCTTCACCTTTGGCGATACCAACATGCGCACCCGCTTTACCTGCGGCGCGCGGGAGTTCTGCAACCGCTGGAGCGAGGCTGGCCCCACCCACCACATGGCCGCCGCCCCCGGCCGCCATATCGACACGATTTTGAAGGTTGCGAAAATTTTCAATGTGCCGGTTGACGTTGTTACGCGATAAATTGAATGTATATAAAGGAGCAGTATAAAATGTCTACGATTTACGAAATCCCCTGTGTCAAAGGTTTTATGCGCATGTGCAACGATGGCTGGCTGCAAGGCTGGCACGAGCGCAACGGCGGCAACCTGACCTACCGCATGACCGAGGAGGATGTCGCCGCCTGCCGCTCTTACTTCGATGCCGAGCCCCGCGCCTGGGTCAACATGGGTGTCCAGGCGGACAACCTGGCAGGGGAGTACTTCATCACCACCGGTTCCGGCAAGTTCTTCCGCAACGTCGAACCCGACCCCATCCACAGCATCGGCATCGTGGAGATCAACGAGAAAGGCGACAGCTGGCGTATCGTCTGGGGCCTAGCGGACGGTGCCCGCCCGACTTCCGAGTTCCCCAGCCACTTTATGAACCACAGCGTCCGCAAGGCCGCCACCAACGGCGCAAACCGCGTGATTTACCACTGCCACGCTACCAATGTGATTGCGCTGACCTACATCCTGCCGCTGACCGACCGTGACTTCACCCGCGCCCTGTGGCAGAGCGCCACCGAGTGCCCGGTTGTTTTCCCGGAGGGTGTCGGCGTCTGCCCCTGGATGGTGCCGGGCGGCGCGGACATTGCCATGGCCACCAGTGAAAAGATGAAGACCTACCAGGCAGCCGTCTGGGCACAGCACGGCCTGTTTGCTTCCGGTCCGGACTTTGATATTACCTTCGGTCTTGCTCATACGATTGAAAAGAGCGCCGAAATTTACGTCAAGGTGCTTTCCATGGGCGGTGGTCTGATTCGCCAGACCATCACCGACGACGACCTGCGCGCCATCGCCCGCGACTTCGGCGTTACGCTGAATGAGAACTTCCTGGATTAAGGGGGCGTACCCATGGAACACATGGCATGGAAAGGCCGCATCAAACCCGGCTGCAAGGCCGAATACCAGCGCCGCCACGCGGAGATCTGGCCGGAAATGGTCAAGGTGCTGAAAGATGCCGGCATCTGTAATTACAGTATTTTTTACTGCAATGATGAGCTTTTCGGCTACTACGAGTGTGAAAAAGGCGTAGCCTACGCCGAGAAGGTGCAGGCAGAAAGCCCCGTCGTGGACCGCTGGAACGAGTACATGAAAGATATTCTCGAACTGGAAATGGACCCCGTAACGGGTGCCCAGCCCAAGCTGGAACAGGTCTTCCGGCTGGATTAACCAATAAAAAATGAGCCTCATCAAAGCGATTCGGCTTTGGTGAGGCTCATTTTATTTTAAGTGCGCCCGGCATGGGCAACAGCTAGGTGGTGAAAGACCACTACGCGCTCGGCA
>CAVKDR010000062.1:0-23262 GCA_963655125.1 Bulleidia sp. | reverse complement strand
CGGAGAGAAGTAAAAAAGCGTTAAGAACCGTGCAGCACTCCTGCACGGTTTAGCTTTTTTGCTTCTCGACCACATCTTTGGGGTTCCTAGGGGCGAGCAGCCCCTAGGCCGGGCCTCCCGCGCTATCGGAAGTAGCGGGGACCTTTTCGGTTCCTTTTGGGTCTCCAAAAGGAACACTTACCGGCGATATGCCATTTAAAAAAGTGGCTCACCGCAAGGTGGTGAGCCACGTAAGCACAAACTAAAATCAAAAATTACAGTGCGCCGTTCAGCCAGGCAACCAGCGCAGGTTTCGGCTGGAAGCCGACCTGATGGGTGACCATCTTGCCGTCCTTCAGCACCACCAGGCAGGGGATGCTGCTTACGCCAAACTGCGCGGCCAGCTGCGGATTTTCATCGCAGTCAATGCCGAAAAACGCAGCCTTGTCGGCCATCTCGTTGCTCACTTCTTCCAGCACGGGGCCCAGCATCTTGCAGGGGCCGCACCAGGTGGCGTTAAAATCCAGCACGGCCACGGGGGCGGCCAGCGCAGCGGTCAAATCGTTATGATGAACTTCCTGTACCATGGGGAAATTCCTCCTTTTATCATGTGTTGTCAGTATGGGCAGAACCATGCTGAACTATACCATTATCTTACACGATGAGCCGTAAAAAAGCAATAGATAACATAGTAAAATAGTATGGATTGAAAACTGGACACACTGTACATTATGCCGAAATTCGGCGCGGCTTTTTGGCGGTTCTGCGCCTTGACAAAAATTGCGCAGGTGCGTATGCTTGAAGAAAAGCGCAATGAAATTGCGCGGTTTTTCGATAAGAAGTTGCGCAAAGGAAAAGGGGAGTAAGGCCCATGGCTACAGGGCAGGGACGTGGTGGACGTCCGCCGATCGAGGAGATCGCACAGGCACTCGGCATATCAAAAACAACAGTATCACGCGCATTATCCGGTAAGGGCCGCGTGGGTGAGGAAACCCGCGCCAAGGTGTTTGCCTACGTGGGCCGCCCGGGCGCGGATGGCACAACCCCGGCCCGCAGGCCGGAGACCGGCGCTACCCACAACCTGGCGCTGGTGATCCCCAAGCACTTTATGCAGCTGGATCTTCCGTTTTTGCGCAAGTGCATGGGCGGTGTCTGCACTATGGCGGCGCAGCGCGGGTATGACCTGCTGCTCTGCTACGTCAGCGATACCGACACGGTCCAGCTGGAACGCCAGCTTGCCAGCCATAAAGTGGACGGTGTCATTCTGTCCCGCACGATGAAGGATGACCCCAGCATCGATCTGCTGCAGCAGTACGGTGTGCCTTTTGTAGCTATCGGCCGCATTGAAAATGACGCTATACCGCAGGCAGATAACGACCAGCTGGGGGCCGCCAGTGAGATGACGCGGGTGCTGTTCCAGATGGGCGCGCGCCGCATCGCCTACCTGGGCGGCAGCGGTACCTACACTGTCAATGCCGACCGGCTGCGCGGTTATTTGCGCGGGCTGGCAGAATTTGGTGTTTCCGCCGACCAATCGCTGATCCGCACCGGCATTGAATCCGATGAGCAGCGCACCGATGCGTTGGAAGCTGTGCTGGAGCAGTACCCGGACTGCCTGCTCTGCTGCGATGACCGCATTGCCTTTGATGTGATGCGCGAACTGCGCAACCGGCATATCCATGTGCCGGAGGATATCCGGCTGGCAAGCTTGTATGACAGCGAACTGCTGGCCGGTACAACCCCGGCCATATCGGCCGTGCAGTTTGACGCTGAACGGTTAGGTTCTACGGCCTGCCGCATGTTGCTGGATATAATGGCGGGCAAAGATGTCAAGCTGCGCCAGGTGCAGGGCTACCAGGTGATCCTGCGGGATTCCACCAAATAACCCTACGTTTTGCGCGAAAATGTCAAATGCGCAACTAGAAGTTGCGCAAAACCGGGCCGAATGGCAGAAAAACGGGAAATCTATGGGTAAAAACCTACAAAAAGTTATCCCGAACCCCGTCAATTATGCACATTGACATAGACGAAAAAATCTTGTATCCTAGGTATTGTAAAGCAGATGCGCAACATGATTGCGCAGCACTGCAGATTGTTTTTGAGCACACATGCAAAAAACAGGAAGAAGGAGAACACAATTATGAAAAAGCAATTGAGCCTTGCCATGGCCGGCGCTATGGCCCTGTCTCTGGCCGCTTGCGGTGGCAGCACCGCCAGCAGCGCAGCAACCTCCACCGCTGAGGCTGCTTCCACTGTCGAGTCTACCGCAGAGAGCACTGAAGCCGCCGCTGAGGGCGATGTCCTCGACCAGGCTGCTGCAGCTGCTTTCGCTCAGGACGTTACCCTGACCATGTGGGGCGCTGAGGAAGACCAGGACCTGCTGCGTGAGATCAGCGACAAGTTCATCGAGAAGTACGGCAACTACGGCGGCACCATCACCATCAACCTGGGCGTGCAGTCCGAGTCTGAGGCTAAGGACACCGTCCTGACCGACCCCACCGCCGCTGCTGATGTCTACGCTTTCGCTGATGACCAGCTGAACGAACTGGTCAAGGCCGGCGCTCTGCAGGAAGTTCAGCTGAACGCTGACGATGTCAAGAGCCGCAACACCCCCGCTTCTGTGGATGCTGCTACCCTGGACGGCAAGCTCTACGCTTACCCCCTGACCGCTGATAACGGTTACTTCATGTTCTACGACAAGAGCTTCTTCACCGAGGACGATGTCAAGAGCCTGGACACCATGATGGAGAAGGCTGCTGCCGCCGGCAAGAAGGTCTCTATGGACGTTGCCAACGGCTGGTATCTGTACAGCTTCTACGCCGGTGCTGGCCTGAACCTGGGCCTGGCCGATGACGGCGTGAACACCGTCTGCAACTGGGACGAGGCCCCCGGTGCTGATGTCACCCAGGCCATCATCGATATCTGCCAGAACCCCGGCTTCATCGCCCTGAAGGACGAGGAGTTCACCGGTAAGCTGAAGGACGGCACCCTGGTTGCTGGTGTCAACGGCACCTGGCGCGCAAACGACGCTGCTGAGGTTTGGGGCGACAACTACGCCGCCTGCAAGCTGCCTACTTACACCCTGAACGGTGAGCAGGTCCAGATGGCTTCCTTCTCCGGCTTCAAACTGATCGGTGTCAACCCCCACAGCGCTAACGTTGGTGCTGCTATGCTGCTGGCTGACTTCGTTACCAGCGAAGAAAACGAAGAACTCCGCTTCCAGGAGCGCGCACAGGGCCCCTCCAACATCACCGCTCTGGCCGCTGCTTCCTCTCCCGCTCTGACCGCTGTTGTTGACCAGTCCGAGTACGCTACCCTGCAGCGCGTTGGCGGCAACTACTGGGCTTCTGCTGAGACCCTCGGCTCCATCTGCGTCAACGGCAACCCCGATGGCAAGGACACCCAGGCCCTGGTCGATGACGCTGTTGCCGGCATCACCGCTCCTGTTACCCAGTAATCACAACACAATAACTTGAAATGAAGTGAGAAAACGGCCCGCTTGCGTATGATAACCCAAACTGCAAGCGGGCTGTTTTTCTCCTATGTGTGAGCGTTCGTTACTTGAGAGAAGAATTTGCAAGAAAGGGGAATTTCCAGTGGCGAAAACTGCAACGCAGACGTTGGAAGAAAAAAACTTTTTCCAGCGCTTTGGCGAGGCTTTTGTCAAGGGTGATATTTTCACCAAGCTGTCGCTGCTCGTCTGGGGTCTTGGCTATATCGGCCACGGCCAGCTGATGAAAGCGCTGCTGGTCACCTTTGTAGAGGGTTTCGGCCTGTATTTCCTGGCATTCTTCGGTGCGCCGAACCTTGCCAAGTTCACAACGTTGGGCACTGTCAAAATGGAGATGGTGTTCGATGTTACCACGATGAAAAACATCGTGAACGACTACGATAACTCCTTCGAGATCCTGCTGATGAGCATGATCAGCTTTGTGGTCATCGCAGCGCTGATTGCGGCCGCCATGATGGTGGTCACCTCCAACTATCAGCTGCAGAAGATCCGCGAGAGCGGCAAAAAGACCAACAACTTCCTGCAGGACATCAATGTCTACCTGAACGAGAAGTTCTACGTCACCCTGCTCACCCTGCCTGTTTTGGGCGTTGTGGTGTTCACCATCGTGCCGCTGTTCATCCTGATTGCGGTTGCCTTTACCAACTACGACCAGCAGCACATGCCCCCGAACGACCTGTTCACCTGGGTGGGCCTGTCCAACTTCTTTACGCTGTTTGGCGGCGGTGGCATGACCTCCACCTTCGGTTATTCTTTCGGCAAGGTCCTGACCTGGACGCTGGTCTGGGCGTTCTTCGCCACCTTTACCACTTTCTTTGGCGGTATTTTGATGGCTATGTTCGTCAACGACAAAAAGACCAAGTTCCCCAAGTTCTGGCGTACCCTGTTCATGGTGACCATCGCCGTGCCCCAGTTCGTTACGCTGCTGCTGGTGCGTAACTTCTTCTCCAACAACGGTATCTTCAACACGATGATGGCCAACGCCGGTGTTACGGATTTCCTGCATAACATCGGCCTGCTGGATAAGGGCCTGTCCTACATCCCGTTCCTGACCCAGCCCGGCTGGGCTATGTTCACCATCATCATGATCAATATCTGGATCGGTGTACCCTACCAGATGCTGATCGCTACCGGTGTGCTGATGAACATCCCCGCCGATATGATCGAGGCTGCCCGTATTGACGGTGCAAACCCCGTGCAGACTTTCTTCCGCATCAAGCTGCCCTACCTGCTCAGCGTCCAGGGCCCGTCCCTGGTCACGGATTTCGTTAAGAACGTCAACAACTTCAACGTTATCTACCTGCTGACCCAGGATGTGTTTGTTACCAACAACCAGGCGCTGGCACAGTCCAACGCCAAGGAAATTGACCTGCTGGTTACCTGGCTGTTCCGTTTGACGCAGGAGTATTACAACTACAAGATGGCCGCTGTGCTGGGCATCATGGTGTTTATCGTCTGCGCCATTTTCACGGTCGTGTGCTTCCACTTTATCAATAAGAAGGAGGCGACTTTCTCTTGAGTACCACTACCATCAACGATGCTGCTGTACAAAAGCAGCTCAAACAGGGCCGTGTCAAGAAAACGGTCTTCTCCATCATTCGCCACCTGATTCTGGCGCTGCTGGCCTTTATCTGGCTGGTGCCCATCGCCTGGCTGCTGCTGACCTCTTTCTCTACCGATAAGGGTGTCAACTTCACCCGCTTTGTGCCGGAGCATTTCACCCTGGCAAACTACACCGCAATCCTGTTCCAGCCGGACTCTGTTGCCCAGTTCCCGCGCTGGTTCATAAACACCCTGGTCGTGGCCTGCTTCAACTGCGTGATCTCCACCTGCTTTGTGCTGATGGTGGCTTACGCCATGAGCTGCTGCCGCTTCAAGGGCCGCAAACTGCTGCAGAACCTGTCCGTCACCGTCAACCTGTTCCCCGGTGTGCTGGCCATGATCGCTGTCTACTTCGTTTTGAAGTACATGAACCTGACCAACTCTTACGCCGGCCTGATCATGGTCTATGCTGGTTCTTCCGGCCTGGGCTACCTGATCTGCAAGGGCTTCTTTGATACGGTGCCCGTGGCCCTGCGGGAGGCTGCCAAGCTGGACGGTGCCAGCGAGGCGCGCATCTTCTTCCAGATCGTTATCCCGATGTCCCGCCCGATCCTGGTGTACACCATCATCAACTCTTTCCTGACCCCGTGGACCGACTTCGTTATGGCGAAGATGATCCTGAACTCCGGTGTCAGTTCCGACTGGACGGTCGCCATCGGCCTGTACAACATGCTGCAGAAGTCGCTGATCAACAACTACTTCGCACGTTTCTGCGCAGGCGGCGTTATCGTGGCGATTCCCATCTCGGTACTGTTCGTCATCATGCAGAAGTTCTATGTCGAGGGTATCACCTCCGGCGCTGCCAAGGGCTAAGCCTGGCGTGAACATGCAATAATGCGTAAAAATCCCCGCTGCGAAAGCAGCGGGGATTTTTTGTAGAGATGTGCAATTTACTATGTGGGGAAATGCACGGGCGGATATGGAATCCGCCCCTACGAGGAGAGCATTGCCTTGCGGTATGCGTAGGGGAGCATTCTATATGCTCCCGCGGGCCGATGACGAGCATCGGCCCCTACAGAAGGGCGGCAGTTATTCTACTTCTTTCAACAATTCCTCCGCTGTGGTGCCAAACAGGGTGGCTAACGCCATCAAATTTGTGGTGCTGGGGTCGGATTTGCCGCTTTCCCATTTGGAGACCGCCTGACGGCTGACACCTAAATTTTCCGCCACAAACTCCTGGGTCATTTTGCAGGCGGTGCGGTGGTTTTTCAGCACCTCACCCAAAGACCGGGCGCTTTCTGCCTTTTCTTTGCGGATAGGCTCGGACCGGATGTACTTCCGCAGCGCGCGTATCAACAGTACGACCAGATAGATCATCACGCCCCAGAACGCCAGGAAAAGCAAGAGACCGATAAGGGCAGGAACGGTAGCAAATAACATAAGAAGAACCCTCCTTTTCTGCGCCCAGTATAGCAAAAATCGGCAGGTTGCGCTACCAACTATCGCGCAACCGGGCGGCTAAAAGGCCGCAAAATGCACAAAAGCCCCCTGCCAGGCTGGCAAGGGGCTTTCTGCTGCATTTACAGCTGGTACAGCTCGGTGTACTTCTCTTTCAGGTACTGGGTGAAGTAATGCGGGTCAAACTTGCCGCCGCACAGGCTTTGCACAAGCCACTGGGGTTCTTTCATGCTGCCCCACTGCCACACGCGGTCTTTCAGCGCGGCTTTCAGCGGCTCCATGTCGCCGGCGGCCCACTGGGTATCCAGGTCCATGGTTTTGCGCAGGTCGGCGATGGCCTGGGCACCGTAGGCGCTGCCCAGTGCATAGCTGGGGAAGTAGCCGATGTCGCCCATCGACCAGTGGATGTCCTGTAGGCAGCCGTGGGTATCATCGGGCACATCCACGCCCAGGTACTCCTTGTACTTAGCGTTCCAGGCGGCGGGCAGGTCGGCCACGGCCAGGGTGCCCTGGATCAGCGCCTTTTCGATCTCGTAGCGCACCATGATGTGCAGCGCGTAGGTCAACTCATCGGCCTCGGTGCGGATCAGGCCCGGCTCGGCACGGTTGACGGCGCGCCAGATCTCCTCCTCGGTCACATCGGCCAGCTGGGTGGGGAACAACTCCCGCAGGGTGGGGTACAGGCAGTGTACAAAGGCGCGGCTGCGGCCGACATAGTTTTCAAACAGGCGGCTCTGGCTCTCGTGGATGCCCATGGTGGCACCGCCGGTCACAGCGGTGTAGTCATAGTCCGGGTTGATGTTCAGTTCATACAGGGCATGGCCGCCCTCGTGGGCTACGCTGTAGAGGTTCGAGAACATATCGCGGGGCATGTAGTGGGTGGTGATGCGCACATCGCCGCGCCAGAACTCGGTGGTAAAGGGGTGCTCGCTCTCGGCCAGGTAGCAGTGGGCCGGGTCCAAGCCCCACAGCTGCATGATCTTCTCGCTGACTTTGCGCTGGGCATCAATGGGCCAATCCTGGTCCAGGAAGTCGGTGCGGATAGCAGCGCCGTGGTCGCGGATATCGGCCAGCAGCGGCACGATGGTCTCCCGCAGGGTGGCGAAGAATTCATCGCACTGGGCGATGGTCAGGCCATGCTCGTACTGGTCCAGCAGTACCTCGTAGGGGTCGCGGTCGGGGGCAAAGTAGTGGGCCTGGGCGCGGCGGGCGGTCACGATCTTTTCGAGATACGGCGCAAACACGCTGAAATCGTTGGTGCGTTTGGCCTTGACCCAGGCAGGAATGCTCTGCTGGGTCAGCTTGGTAAAGGCGGCGTACTCATCGGCCGGGATCTTGGAGATCTGGTCGTAGGCGCGCTGCAGTTCGCGCACCTCGGCGCGTTCCTGCTCGGTCTCGGCATCCTGAGCAGCTTGGCGCAGCAGGGCGGCGGTGTCGTCATTGACCAGCAGATCAAAGTCGGCGCGGCTCAGCACCTCGCAGGCTTCGGCACGGCCATCGGCGCTGCCCTCGGGGGCAACGGTCTCGGCATCAAAATCCACCACGTTTAGGGCGTAGCGGTAGGCAAAGCGCTGCTTTTCCAGCGCACGGAGACGGACGATGCTTTCTTTCATAGAAGAAACCTCATTTCTTACAAAATGCTTTTTCTCATCATACCACAAAGCGGCGGCTTTTTCCATTGAAAACCGGGCAAAATTATGGTATTGTGGATATATTATAAAAATGTAGGAGGGCCGCCGCCATGACGGAACAGCCGCTTGTCAGTATTATTGTCCCCATTTACAACGCACAGAATCACATTGCCCGCTGCGTGGAGAGCATCCGCCGCCAGACGTACAAAAACATTGAGATCCTGCTGCTGAACGATGGCAGCCAGGATGTCAGCCTGCAGGTGTGCGAGATGTATGCCCGGGTGGACGACCGCATTGTGCTGATCGATAAGGCCAACAGCGGCGTGGCGGCCACCCGCAACCTGGGGCTGCGCCAGGCCAAAGGCAAGTATCTGCAGTTTGTGGACGCGGACGATACCATCCAGCCCTACGCCACCGAAATGCTGGTGACCCGCGCCGAGGAGAGCGGGGCGGATCTGGTCATTGCCCACTACAACCGCATCACGCCGCCGCGCCCGCGCAGCGAAGCCAGCGACCGCCCCACCAAGGTGCAGACCTTTGGCTTTTTGCTGGAGGGGGCCATGACGAAAGAGGAGTTTGCCGCGGGCCTGATGCAGGAACCGGCCAGCTTTTACTACGGTGTTATGTGGAATAAGCTCTACCGTGCCGACATCGTCCGCGCCCACGATGACATCATCTGCGCCGAGGACATGGACTGGTCGGAGGACCTTTATTTCAATTTGAGTTACATCCGCTATGCCGAGAAGTTCTACGCGCTGTCCACGCCGATCTACAACTATTACAATACGCCGGGCAGCGCCGTGCATACGGTGCTGAACCCGATGAATGTGGTGGCGACCCGCGCGACTTTGTTTGCATATTACAAGGAATTGTACGAGAATTTGGGGCTGTATGAGGAGTATAAGCCGCAGATTTACAAGTATCTGGTTGCTGTGGCGGAGAGCTGAAAGGAAAAGAGGAAATAGCAGTGACAGTACAGCTTGGAAAAATTCAGCGGGAACATGATTTAAGGACCGTGTGGCCGAATGAAGCACAGGCGTTTACCCCGTGGCTGGCCGAACATTTAGACGGGCTGGGAGAGGCCCTGGGCATTGCGATAGAGCTGGAAGAACGGGAGTCATCCGTTGGGGCATTCTCGCTTGATATATTGGCGCGAGATCAGGATTCCGGCGAAGTGGTTGTGATTGAAAACCAAATCGAGCAGTCAGACCATGAGCATCTGGGAAAATTGATTACTTATGCGTCCGGCAAAGATGCAAAGTATATTGTATGGATCGTAAAAGATGCGCGGGAGGAACACCGCGCCGCTATTGAATGGCTGAATAAAATTTCTGATGATACCATTGGATTTTTCTTGGTGGAAATTCAATTGTGGAAAATTGATGATTCCAAACCCGCGCCGAAGTTTGAGGTGGTGGAGCAGCCCAACGGCTGGTCGAAAGCTGCTAAAATTTCTGGTGTGTCCGAGGGTGGTGCAGCAGTTCAGTTCAAGTATTCCTATTGGACGAAGTTCAACGATGAAGCGTGGAACGGACTGGATGTTTTTACCAAGACATTCAGAGCACACAAGGCATCCAGTGAACGCAGTTATGTATTGAATTTAGGGTCGGCTAAAGTGTATATGACCTTATTGCTGAATACGAAAACAGATGTTATAGCCGTTGAGTTCGCTGTAAATTCGCCTGAGTTTGATAAAACAAATTATGATATGCTTTTCTCGCATAAAGAAGAAATTGAGAATCATATTGGAGTAGCGATGGATTGGCGCAGGCTGGATGATAAGAAGATGAGCCGGATTCTGCTGGAAAAGCATGTCGATCTCAAAGATAGAACACAGTGGTCGAACTACTTTGCATGGTATAAGGAGTGGGCTGTAAAGATTTACAATGGCTTTAAGCCTTATATCGGCAGTTTGTAACAACCATAATAAAGCCGTCGCCTTAAAAAAGGCGGCGGCTTTTATCGAACTGCACAGAAGGCTGCTTATTACAAGCGTGTCGTAGGGGCGAGCATTGCTCGCCCGCGGAGTCTTGCCTTGCCGCCAAACTGCACGGGCGAACACTGTTCGCCCCTACACCCCTTTTGCGGTGGTACTGTAGGGAGGGGGCTTGCCCCCTCCTAGGCATCTTACGGTGCAACATGTTTTATTGTTTATTGCAAACAAAATAAAACCGTAGGGGCGGATTCCATATCCGCCCGCTGCTGTGCTTACCCCTCGCAAATCTCCCGCATCATCGCCACATACTTATCTGTATTCTTCATCGAATACGTCAAATGCCCGTACCCCGTCACAATGGTATAGGCGGCCTGGGGGTAGGCTTTCTTTACGCCTTTATAGCAGGTGCGGCAGGCTTTTTCCTCTTTGGCGTAGAAAAAGTGCATCTTCTTTTGGACGGCTTCATCGAAAGCGGGAAAATCAAAGGTATAGCAGCACTCGGTCTCGCTGCGGATGCTTTCGCTCGTCAAAAGGGGCGAGGTGGCGGCAAACGCTTCTGCCGTTGGGCGGATGCTTTCCGGGTCGCCGCGGGCAAGCTTTTTAAAAAGCGGCATCTCCAGTACATCCTCCACGCTTTTGCCGCGCACTTTGTCCAGCATCCGCTTAAAGATGCGGTACATAAACTTTTTGTAAAAGCCCGGCAGGCTGATGCACGGTGCGCCATCAAACAGGCAGTGGTCGACCGCTACGCCCTTATCCAGCAATTGCCGGTACAGCTCAATGCCCACCTCGGCCCCCATCGACTGGCCGTACAAAAGGCACACATGCCGCATGTCGTGGGTCTGCAGGTAAGCGGCCACCTCGGCGGCTTCGCCCCAGCGGGTGGTAAAGGTGCTGCCCGCATAGTGGCCGTTATACTCCGGCAGCAGGATGCAGTAATCGGCCAGCAATTTCTCGTACAAATAGGCAAGGCTGGAACTGGGGCAGAACGACCCCGGCAGCATGACGATGACCGGCTTGCCGGTCTCGCCAACGGTTTGGAACGTCATAACAGCACCCCCGCAAAATCACAAAAACAGGTTGACGATCCAGCAGATCAGCGCGCCGCAGGCAGGGTAGAGCACCAGCGTGTACACCCATTTCAGCAGGTGTACTTTGGCCGGGATGTAGGGCATCAGGTCCTCGGTGCCGGGGATGATCCATGCTTTGGTGTGGCCGACCCAGTACCAGTCAATGTACAGGCGGTCAAACACACCCATAATCAGCAAAATGGCGGTAAACTGCAAAAAACTGGGCAGGAATCCGCGTGTGCCGTTGATGACGAACACGCAGATAAGCGTGTAGGCAAAGTAGAACAGCAGGCCGATGGATGCAAACTTCTTTTTGCCTGCGCGGATCTTTTCGTGGGTGGTCAGCCCCATCTCGACCACGCGGTCTTTCACGTTCTGGTCGTACAAGAACACCATGTTTACCGCGCCGTTGCGGATGCCCCAGGCGCAGATGCCGTACAAAATGGCGCTTAAAATGATCCCTTCGATCAATACATTCATACAAACCCTCCTCAAGGCTGCTATGTTAAGGTTAGTATAGCATAACTCCGCACAAAATGCCAGCCCTATAACGTTTTATAATAAAACAAGCCCCCTGCCGGGCGCGTTTCTGCACGGGCAGGGGGCAATGCGTTTTATAAAGCCATCAGCTGAACATAACCACGTCCTGGGTGGGCTTTTCGGCAGGCTCCACGGACAGGGCGGTCAGCACGGGGCCGGTGGAATCAGGGGTCTGGCCCTTGTAGATGGGGTGGTACTTCACGTTGATCTTGGCGGTGATGGTGATCCAGCTGCGCTGCTCCAGCGATTTGTAGTCATCGTACTTGCAGGGCATGCCCACAAACTGGATGTCCTGTACGCAGCAGGTCATGGCGAAGCGGCCGGGCACGAAGGCACCCTTGCCGGCCTGGGGGGTCTGGCAGACCTGGGCCAGGTATTTTACCGTCTTGCCATCGTATTTCTTCGGCTCGTCCATGCAGTCCATGTACCACACGCCGAAGAACTCCTCCGGGATCTCGATGACCGGGGCGTTGATGTCAAAGGGCAGCGGGTCGGGGATGTCATCGTAGGCAACGCTGCCATCCTTGAACTCGTAGGCGATGTCGCAGCGGCGGCTGGCCTGGCGCACCAGCTTGTGGATCAGCTGGCGGCTCTCGTCATCGTTCACGGCCTCGGCACGGTTGACCACCAGCAGTTCGCTGCCGCGCAGCTTGTCCAGCAGCAGGCCGCGCATGGCGTTGTCGCCTGCGTAGGTCTTGATGGTGGTGCCATCGGCGGTAGCCAGGCACTGGTACACCAGCCAGTTATCCGGCATGGCATCGTACAGTTCCTGCACCAGCCACATGCCGTTGTACTCGATGATGACGCGGCCGCAGCCGGATTTTTTCTCCAGCGCGGTCAGGTTCTCGGGGGTCAGCTCGCTCTTGTCCTCGATCTGGGCAACATGCACACCGCCGAAAGCGAAGCGCGAGGGATCATATTCCAGTTCGCCCTCCTCGCAGACAAGCAGCAGGGTCTTGTCGCCGGAGTCGAAGTTGGGGTCTTCCATTGTTTCCTGGATGAACTTGGTCTTGCCGCTTTCCAGCTGACCGACAAACAGGTAAACCGGGATCTGTTTTGCCATGGTGGGAATCCTTTCGGTAAATCGTTAAACTATGCGGTCAAAGCAGGTCTGCCCGCACGGGGATAAATTGCAGCTTTGTATCAGACGCGAAACAACTCGGCGATCTCATGCTCCTTCAGGTCAGAGCCGATGACGCACAGCTTGCCGGTGACATCGGGGCCGCAGGTGCGGATCTCATGCTCGCCGGGGACCATGTCGAACTCGTACCAGGTATCGCCGCCGTCAACAATGCCCTTGGCGCGCAGGATCATGCCGTAAGCGCAGCTGTCCAGCTTCTCCAGGGCATCCTCCAGATCCTCGCGGCTGTACTTGTGGGCGGTCTCTTTGCCCCAGCTGGTGAAGATCTCATCGGCATCGTGGTCATGGTGATGATGGTGATGCCCGCAGCAGCAGTGCTCGCCATGCTCGTGATGATGCTCATGCTCATCGTGGTCGTCATCATCGTCGTCATGGTCGTGGTGATCGTGGTCATGCTCGTCATGGTCATGATGGCAGCAATGGTCATCATGGTCATGGTGATGATGCTCGTGTTCATCCTCGTCATCATCGTCGTCATCGTCATGATGATGGTGGCAGCACGCATGCTCGTGCTCGTCCTCATCGGCGTGGGCCTCGTTGGAAGCCTTGGCCTCGGCCAGCAGCTCAGCCACCAGGTCACGCTTGCCGTCCATGACGGAAACGATCTGGGCACCGGTCAGGGCGGTCCAGTCGGTGGTCACGATGGTAGCGGTGGGGTTCTTCTCGACCAGCATGGCAACAGCGGCGGCGATCTTTTCCTCGCTGGCGTTGCCGGTGCGGCTCAGGATGATGCAGGAAGCATGGCTGACCTGGTCATCGTAGAACTCGCCGAAGTTCTTCATATACATCTTGACCTTGTTCACATCGGCCACGGTGACGAAGCTGTTCAGGATGACGGGCAGGTCCTCGCCAACGCCCTCAACAGCGCGGGTCACGTCAGACAGCTTGCCAACGCCGGAAGGCTCGATGAGGATGCGGTCGGGATGGTAAGTCTCAACGACCTTCTTCAGGGCCTCGCGGAAGTCGCCCACCAGGCTGCAGCAGATGCAGCCGGAGTTCAGCTCGTTGACCTGGATGCCAGCCTCACGCATGAAGCCGCCGTCGATGCCGATCTCGCCGAACTCGTTCTCGATCAGGACGATCTTCTCGCCCTTGAAAGCTTCCTGGATCAGCTTTTTGATCAGCGTGGTTTTGCCAGCGCCCAAAAAGCCGGAGAAAATGTCGATTTTGGTCTTGTTTTCTGCCATGATAGTTACCTCTATTCAAATGTTCACAGATGTTAGCAATATGTGTGTTTAACTGCTAATATCATTATAACAAACGCGTCAAGGGGTTTCGGGCCTTTTTGCGCAGGAATTTTTGAATTTTTTGAAAATTTATCGCGAAAAAGCCTACCCTCTTTATTATTTCCTAAGAAAGTGGTATGATATACCTAACCTACATTACAAAAAAGGAGCGATCCGTTTTGACTACCAACGAAAAAATCGCCGCACTGCGCGCCGCTGCCAAGGCAGCCGGGGCTGACGGTGTGCTGCTGATGACCAGCGACCCCCATTGCAGCGAGTATCTGCCTGACTACTACAACGCCCTGCCCTGGTTCTCCGGCTTTACCGGTGAGAACTCCACCCTGGTGGTGAACCAGCATATCAGCGCCCTGTGGTGCGATGGCCGTTTCTACGTCCAGGCCGACAAGCAGCTGGCCGGTACCGAGATCCAGTGCCTGCATGCCGGTTCCGCCGGTGTGCCCACTGTGGCGGAGTACCTGACCGCCAACTTCACGGCCGGCGAGACCCTGCTGCTGGACGGCAGCTGTGTGCCCGCCACCCTGGCCGAGGAGTATGCTGCCGCCCTGGCTAAGAGCGATGCTGCCCTCAAGAGCCAGGATGTAGCCAGCGCCATTTGGGATGCCACCGGCGAGCGCAAGCCCCTGCCCGACACCCCCTGCGAACTGCTGACCCCGGCCCAGACCGGTGCCACGGCCGCTGACCGTATTGCCCTGGTGCGCGCCGAGCTGGAAAAGGCCGGTGCCACCGCCTTGGCCGTCACCGGCCTGGACTGTGTGGGCTGGCTGCTGAACCTGCGCGCCCGCGACCTGCCCTGCACCCCGCTGGCCGTGGCTTATGCCCTGGTCACCCGCGAGGCCTGCACCCTGTTTTTGGCCGATGGCCGCCTGAACGCCGAGGATGCTGCCACCCTGGCCGCCAGCGGCGTGACCGTGCGCGGCTACAACGAGTTGGTGGACGCTGTCCATGCCCTGCCCGCTGACGAAGTGTTCCTGGTGGACGAAAAGGCCACCAACTACGACCTGTACCTGGCCCTGACCGCCCACAAGACCGTGGCCGGTGCTGACCCCATCTTTGCGCTGAAAGGCATCAAGAACCCCACCGAACTGGAGAACATCCGCGAGTGCCATGTCCGTGACGGCGTGGCGGTCGTCCGTTTCCAGATGGACCTGGAAAAGGCCATGGCTAACGGCGAGACCCTGTACGAGACCGACATCGAGACCATGCTGCAGAAGCGCCGCGCCGAGATGCCCGGCTACTTCGAGGACAGCTTCTCTACCATCGCGGCCTACGGTGCCGATGCCGCCATGATGCACTACCATGCCGAGGGCGATGTCAACAGCAAGATCGAGCCGAAGGGCTTTTTGCTGGTGGACAACGGCGGCCAGTATGACTGCGGCACCACCGATATCACCCGTACTTACACGGTTGGCCCACTGACCGATAACGAACGCCGCTACTACACCTACGTGCTGCAGAGCCACATCGACATGGCCCGCGCGGTGTTCCTGGATTACTGCACCGGCTTTGCGCTGGATACCTTTGCCCGCGGCCCCGTCTGGGCACACAAGATCAACTACCGCTGCGGCACCGGCCACGGCGTGGGCTTCATTTCCGGTGTGCATGAGGGTCCCCAGAGCCTGCGCCCCAACAACCCCATCATCTTCAAGCCCGGTATGACCATCACCGATGAGCCGGGCATCTACGAGACCGATGAGGTGGGCATCCGCATCGAGAACGAGTTGGAGTGCATCGACCTGGGCGACAACCAGTACGGCCATTGGCTGGGCTTTGCCCCGCTGACCCTGGTGCCTATCGATACCACCCCTGTGCTGGTGGACGAGTTGAGCCGCGACCAGATCAATTGGCTGAACGACTACCACGCCCATGTGTACGAGATGCTCAGCCCCCGCCTGACCGAGGATGAAAAGGTGTGGCTGAAGAATAAGTGCGCACCGATTGGGCGGTAACGACCTAAAGGCCCCCTTGTGTAAAGGGGGCTCCGCGAAGCGGTGGGGGATTGTGGCCTTGCGGACAAATCGACCTACCCTCGCGAGGTTACAATCCCTCAGTCAGCTTCGCTGACAGCTCCCTTTACACAAGGGAGCCTTTGGGTCCGCGTGTAGGGGCCGGTGCTTGTATCCGCCCCTACAAAACAAGGCGTACTCCTTCAAAAATCTTTGTGCAAAACCACCTTTGCATTTCCTGGGAAAATTTGCTACAATAACAACCATAACGAGTGGCGTAACTGCGTAAATCCGGTTATCGCGCCACTCGTTATTTTTTATGCCTGTTTTTAGGAGGAACATCTATGCAGCAAAACCAATCCCAAAACCCGATGGCCGTGGAGCCGGTGCCTAAGCTGATGGCCCGCATCGGTCTGCCCATCGTTGTATCCATGATCCTGCAGGCCGCCTACAATGTGGTGGACAGCGCCTACCTGGCCCGCATGGCATCGGGCGGCGAGACCGCGCTGACAGCTTTGAGCCTGGCGTTCCCGGTGCAGTTGTTTATGGTGGCGGTGTCCATCGGCACCGGCGTGGGCACCAACGCCCTGCTGGCACGGCTGCTGGGCCTGGGGGATAAAGACCGCGCCAACGCCGCCGTGGGCAACGCGCAGTTTCTGGCGCTGGTCATCTCGGTGGTGTTTATGCTGTTCTCGGCAGTGGGGGTGGTGCCTTACGTCAACTCCCAAAGTGCAGGCGGCAGCATCAGCACCGAAGTGTTGGGCCAGGCCATTGACTACCTGCATATCTGCTGCGGCATCCCGTTTGGCATCGTGTTTTTCTCGGTGTACGAGAAAACGCTGCAGGCTACCGGGCGGTCGCTTTGGTCTACGGTGGCGCAGATCAGCGGTGCGTTGGTGAACATTGTGCTGGACCCGTTCCTTATTTACGGCTGGTGCGGCCTGCCGCAGATGGGGGTGCGTGGCGCGGCGGTGGCCACGGTCGTGGGGCAGCTGGTCTCGATGGCGCTGGGCCTTGCGTTCCATCGGAAGCTGAATGTGGAACTGGACAGCAGCCTGCGCTATTGGAAACCGCGCTGGGATGTGATCCGCTCCATTTATGCCATCGGCCTGCCCGCCATTATCTCACAAGCATTGTTGACGGTTATGACCTACTCCCTTAATCTGATCTTGGCCGTCATGCCCGATGTGGGGCAGAACGCCGTGACGGTCTACGGGCTGTACTACAAAATCCAGCAGCTTATCATTTTTGCGGCCTTTGGTGTACGCGATGCCATCACGCCGGTGGTGGCGTTCAACTATGGGCTGCGCAGCCGCGCACGGGTGCAGCAGGGTATCCGCTGGGGTCTGGGCTACACGGCCGGGCTGATGCTGCTGGGCTGTGTCGGTGTAGAGTTGTTCGCCCAGCCGTTGGCAGGACTGTTCTCGCTGTCTGCCACTACCCACGCCATGTGTGTGGATTGCATGCGCATTGTCTCACTGGGCTTTTTGTTTGCGGGACTGTGCATTGCGTTCCAGGGGGTATTCCAAGCGCTGGAATGCGGCGTGGAGTCGCTGGTCATCTCGCTGTGCCGCCAGGTGCTGTTTGTGCTGCCGCCGGTCTGGGCGCTGACCCGGCGGGTGACCGGTCCGGAGAATGTCGCCCTTGTCTGGTGGCCCCTGGCCCTGGGCGAAGCCACCACGCTGGTGGTGGCGCTGGTGCTGTACCAGAAACGGGCGAAGAAACGTATTGATTTTTAACCTATAAAGCAAAATCGCCGGGGTGTTCTCCGGCGATTTTTGTATAGGTGGATTTTGAAAAACCGGAAGCTGCCAATCCCTTACACCGTCACATCGCCCACCAGCATGCAGCCGGAGGTGTCGATGAGGTAGACGGTGTACTTGCAGGGCGCTTCGCCGGGTTCCAGGCGGATGCCGCCCTCCTCCGGCTCCACAAAGTGGAAGCTGCGGTGGGCCGTGGTGGCATGGGGACGGTCGTCCGGCAAGGTCCAGGCCAGCAGACCGCCCTGGGCACAGAAATCATCGGGAATGGGATGTTCCTCGCCGTTCACATACAGGCGGTAGATGCCGGGGTAGTCGGTGCCCACCGGGCGGATCCAGGCGCTGCCGTGGGTGGGGGCCCAGGCGGGCTGTTCCTCGGGGCGGCGGCGCATCAGCAGGGCTACATTGTCCCAGGCTACCAAAAAGTCGTCCAGCGGCATGGCGGTCTCGGCATCAAAATCAGTGCCATCGGCCCAGGGGGCGCACAGCAGCACCTGCGGGGCGGAGGCCCCGGCCACAAAGCCGCGCACGGCGGCAAAACGGCGGTCAGGCAGGCCGCGTTCTTTCTCGGCAGGGGTGGCCTGCAAAGCGACCACTGCGCCGTAGCCTTTGCGCATTTCGTCCCGCAAAATGTTCAGCCCGCCCCAGCACAGCCAGGCGGGGAAACCCCAGCTCCCGGCAGCAGCCGCAGCAAAGCCTAAGTTGCGGCAGTCGCAGCCATCGGGTTTGCGCCAGTCCCGCAGGGCCTGGGCAAACTCCTCGGGCAGGATGTCAGCACCCCAGCGGTTGGTCAGGCTGGCCAGGCTGATAGCCAGGTCCATCCAGGGGGCCAGGGCCGGGGCGCGGCGCTTTTGGCTGTAGGGCATCAGGTGCAAAGTGCGGTTCACCGGCCGCCCGCCGGAGGGGATCACATCCACCATCCGCACCGTAGCGCCCAGCAGATGCACGGCGGGGGTGGCCTTGTCGTTTTTGCTGTACAGGTAGATGCGCAGCTGCACCTGGGTGGCGCACTTGCTGTCCAGCAGCAGGCAGTCCGGGGTCAGCTGCAGGGGGCCGCGCTCGCGGGGGGCAGCGCCCTCCCGCTTCAGGTGCAGGCTCCACTTGCCAAAGGCCATCCAGGCCGTCCAGTTGCCGTCCACCAGCACACGCACCTGGGTTTCCACGGCGGTGCCCGGCGGGGTGGCGGCGTTCCAGCTGGGCCACAGGGCATCAAACAGGGGCATCGGGATCGGCGCGCTGGTGTAGCAGCCGTAGGGCACATAGCCGCCCTGTACCAGGTCCAGCACAATGCTGCCCCCGGCTACGGTTACATTATCCAGTTCGCCGCGCATGAATGCTTCGGTGTCCTGCAATAAAAAGGTGTTCTTCTCCATAGTGCAGCCTTTCAGCGGTCGTTATCGGCCATATATTCGTCCAGTTCGGCATCCCGGCGGGCGGAGAGGGTTTCCTCCAGCTTAAAGGCTTTGTCCAGTGCCGGGTACAGGATCATCACCGCCACGCTGACCGGCAGCCAAAAGCTGAACAGCAGCAAAACCGGGATGGTATAGGGCATAAACAAAAGGGTCAGCCCCCAGTACAGCAGCAGTACCAGGGCGGCTGCCACCGTGCGGGGAAAGAAACCGAAGAACATCAGCGCGGCGTTTTTTGCCATCTGCCCCAGGGGCAGATCCAGCAGCGGCACCTGCACCAGCAGCCAGGCCAGAAAGCCGGTAAAGACAAAGATGCTGACCACCGCCACGACCCACAGCATGGCGCTGGGGCTTTCGGCCATGGTGCCGCTGGTCATTGCGCGCAGCAGCCAGCCCCAGCCGCCCAGGAAAAGTCCCAGCAGCAGGCCGGGAACCAGGCTTTGCCGCCAGTTCTGCTTCCAGGCGCGGCGATAGGTGTGCCACCAGTAGCCCGGCTCGTCCCGCAGGCTGCGCAGCACGGTATCGGCCATGCCGCTTACAAAGGGCGCACCCACCAGTCCGGCCAGCAGACCGCCCAGCAGGCTGTACAGGGCCGAGCCGCCCAGCAGCCCGAACCACAGCAGCACGGCACCGGGCAAAAAGCCCACAGCGCACAGGAACCCGGCGCGGTAGAAAGCCCATAGATCGCGGCCCACCATCTCAAAATAACGGGGCAGGCCCACCTTGCGGGTGGCGTTCAATTCCTGGCGCAGGGATTCGTTGGTATCTTTTTCGTTGGGCATGATCGGTTCTCCTACTTATTTACATATTTATATGTATGATACCCGCTTTACGGGGGATTTGCAAGGCGTTTGCGCGGCAGCGTCAAAATAAGTTTACAATTACCCCTTGCCATATGTGTTATAATAAGTAGAAATCTGGCTTGAAAGCCGCCGAAGGAGTGTGCGCCCCATGGCATGGGTCACCAAAGACAGCGTAGAACAGTACGATCATACCCCAGAACCGCCGAAAGAGTATACCAAAAAAGAAAAAGCCCAGAACTGGTGGCACTATCATAAGTTTATCGTGCTGGGGGTGATCGCGGCGATCCTTGTTGTGGTGTGGATCGTCAAGGATACCGTGTTCCAGACCCGGCCGGATGTGCAGATCGGCTACATCGGCCGGTATGACCTGCCTGTTGATACCGTAAACGCCCTGCAGGACGCACTGACCCCTTACTGTACCGACCTGAACGGGGACGGCAAAGTGGTAGTGCAGGTCAACAGCTATACGGTAGATTTTGATGCCGAGAACGATAACACCGATGCCTACAGCCAGATGGCGGGTGTCACCCGTTTGAGCGCCGACCTGGGCGAGAGCGGCACCCTCTACGTGATGCTGATCGAGGACCCGGCGGGCTTCCAGAGCTCCACCGGCGGGCTGGCCTACCTGGACGGCACCACGCCGGAGGATGATGCCGCCGACTGGCAGAACATGGTCTACCGCTGGACCGACTGCCCGGTGCTGGCCGGGATGAACCTGGGCAATTACGATGGCTATACCCTGGTGGATGATGCCACCGGCACGAACCAGAGTGTGCTGTCCACCCTGTACGTGGGCCGCCGCGCTGTGCTGGACGAGGAGCAGGCCGCCCACTATGCCGATGGCGAGGAACTGTGGCAGGCGCTGACCGCGGGGGCTGTCTCGACCGCCGCAGACGAATGAGCCGCCGCAAGCTGCGGGCGGCCCCGGCACTGCGGGCGTATATCAAGCGCTTTGCCCCCAGGCCTGCCGCCCCCAAAGCCCCGCCAGTGGACAACCCCTACCACCGATTTTTTACGCAGAATCGCAGTTTGGAAGAACTGACGAGACCGGGTTTAAAGGAGAAGCAGTGAGAAAGTTTTTTGTAGGGGTGTAGGGGCGAGCAGTGCTCGCCCGTGCAGTTTAGCGGCGGCGCAAGGCCGTAGGGGCGGATTCTATATCCGCCCGTGGAGTTTGGCCGTGACGCACGGTTCTGCGGGCGAACACTGTTCGCCCCTACATGCGCTGCAAACGAAAGTACAGCTTTTCGACAAGCCGAGCTCCCCGCGAGGGGAGCCTTTTCCTTTACATAAACAACTGGTAAAATTTTCCAATTCCTCGCCGGCTTTCGGCAGGTTCGGCGGTGGGCGGCACATACAATAGTTCCGTAAAGAATTTTAAATCCACGGAGGGAACTGTTTTATGCTGCAAACGCTCGAACGCAATGTACACACTTTTGATGCCCAGGTGCTCACGTCTGCGGGGGCTGCGGCTCTGGCGGAACTTACCGGCCCGGCGGGGCTGCCGTTTCTGCCGCCGGACCGCCAACGCACGGCACTGGAAAATGGGCAGATCATCGCGGATTATGCCGGCCAGCCGGACTTGCAGGCTGCGGCCGCCCTGATGCCCCTATACGATGATGCGCCCCTGCCCACCAGCCTGCGGGCGGCGGGCTATGGGGCAGACGGCCAGGGTGCGGTGCTGACCCCGCCGGTGCTGAACGAAAACTACACCCAGCTGCGCCACTTTTTGCGCATGGCGCTGCGCTGGGCCACCGAGCGCTACGCCAGTTACCACATCTGGGCTGTGCAGCCCCTTACCACGGACGACCTGCCCGCCTGCGAGGATCTTTGCGCCCAGTACCTTTCGGCCGGGCTGACCCTGCGGGGGCTGCGGCCGATGGTGGGCACCGAGGGCATGCTGATCTTCTCGGCCCGGGGACTGCCCCACTGGCGGGAGCCGTTCCGCCGCCTGCATCTGGACGATCCGGCGCTCTCCCGCGTGTTGGAGCGCGGGTATGCGGCGGCGGATTTCGGCTGGGGCAAGCAGGGGATGGAACTGCTGCTGCGGGCCAGCGGTTGAGTGGAAAATTTCACAATTCGTTTGTATAATAAGGGTAGTACCGCAAGGAGGTTCGCCCTTATGTCCCAGATGACCAAGCGTGCGCTGGTAGCCTCGCTGAAAGAACTGATGGCCGAAAAGCCGCTGGATAAGATCACCGTCACCGACCTGACCGAGCACTGCGGTGTCAACCGCATGACCTTTTACTACCATTTTAAAGATATCTACGACCTGGTGGAATGGGCCTGCGTGGAGGAAGCCACCCGCGCCCTGGCTGGCAAAAAGACCTACGATACCTGGCAGCAGGGATTTTTGCAGATACTGCAAAGCCTGCAAAAGGATAAGGTGTTTTATATCAACGTCTACCACTCCATCAGCCGCGAATACATTGAGCAGTATTTGTATAAGCTGACCTACGATCTGATGATCGGCGTGGTGGAGGAGCGGGCCGCAGGCATGTCGGTGCGGGCCGAGGATAAGGAGTTTATCGCCCACTTTTACAAGTACGCCTTTGTGGGGCTTACGCTGGAATGGATCCGCGGCGGCATGAAAGAGAATCCCGCCGCCATCGTGGAGCGTGTCTCCGCCGTGACCCACGGCGGCATTACCAAAGCATTGGAAGCGTGCCGCATTGGGGAATAGTGTGCCCCGCAAAAAAGGCTCCCTTGTGCAAAGGGAGCTGTCAGCGAAGCTGACTGAGGGATTGTCTCGCTTGCAGGGAAAGTCGGTTTGCACCGTAAGGTTACAATCCCCCAGTCTGCGCTATCGCGCAGCCAGCCCCCTTTACACAAGGGGGCCTTTAGTGTGCGCAACAATTTTTTCATAATCTATACAATCCATCCCCGGTGATAAAAAACTTATCACTGGGGATTTTTTGCTGATTGTAAGCAGGAGCCCCGCTGGCTATACTATAAGCATCCCAAGCAACCAAACCCCAAAACAAACGTAACAACGAACCCTAAGGAGGTTTTTGTATGTATTATTCCAGCGGTAACTACGAAGCTTTTGCTACCCCCAAAAAGCCCGAAGGCGTTGATGCTAAGTCTGCCTACATCGTTGGCAGCGGCCTGGCGGCTCTGTCCGCCGCCTGCTTCCTGGTGCGTGACGGCCAGATGAAAGGCGAGCACGTCCACGTGCTGGAAAAAGACCCCATCCCCGGCGGTGCCTGCGATGGCTACAAGTACCAGGACATCGGCTACGTCATGCGCGGCGGCCGCGAGATGGACAACCACTTTGAGTGCATGTGGGATCTGT
>CAVKDR010000061.1:0-32138 GCA_963655125.1 Bulleidia sp. | reverse complement strand
CATTGACCCCTCCGGGGCCAAAATGCAACCTTCGGTTGCCCGTGGGATTGGACGTGACCGCAACCTATACGGATAATGCTTTATTTATGGTCGCTCCGTAGGGAGGGGTCTTGACCCCTCCAAGGCATCTTGCGCAAACCACAATATTATTGCATATTGCAACCACGCTCCCCGTAGGGGCGATCATTGATCGCCCGTGGAATCTGGCGTAATTACAAAACTGCACGGGCGCACAATGTGCGCCCCTACGGCCCTTTATAAATAGGTACATAGGTCATACCCACCCTGCCTAACCACCTTGCGTTACTCCCCAAAAAAGGTTATAATAACATAATAGCCCATCTATACCCATCCGGGCAAAAAATGCGACCAAAAGGGGGCCTTTCGCGGTGAAAATTCTGCTGGTGCACTGCCATTATCGGCTGCCGGGCGGCGAGGATGCCGTCTTTGCGGCCGAGCGCGCCCTGCTGGAACGCCGCGGCCACCAGGTCATCGTGTATGAGCGCAGCAATGAGGAAGCCGCCCACGGCCTGCCCAAAGCCCTGCTGCCCCTGCATGCCGTATGGAACCACGCCGCTGCCCGGGACATCAAACACATCATCCGCACACAAAACATCGATGCTGTGCACATTCATAACACGCTGCTGCTCCTCAGCCCCGCGGTGGTCCGCGCCGCAAAAAGCACCGGTGTGCCCGTGGTGCAAACGCTGCACAACTTCCGCCTGTTCTGCCCCAACGGCATTTTGCTGCGGGACGGCCGGGTCTGCGAGGACTGCCCCCATCACGACCTGTCCTGCGCCATCCGTCACCGCTGCTACCGGGACAGCCTGGCCCAAACGCTGGTGGTCGCCGCCGCTTACGGCCTGCACCGGCGCTTAGGCACCTGGCGCGGCGTTACCATGGTGGCGCTGACCGAATTCGACCGCGAAAAACTGCTGGAATTCAACCGCCTGCACCCGATGTTTGACGCTGACCGCCTGGTGGTCAAGCCCAACCCGGTTTGTGTGCCGTCCGGCCCCGTCACCCCGTGGGCGGACCGCAAAAACCAGATGCTTTTCGCGGGCCGCCTGGAAGAACTCAAGGGCCTGCGCACGGTGCTGGAAGCCTGGCGCTTGCTGGGCGATGCCGCCCCCACGCTGCTGGTGGCAGGGGAAGGCCCCCTCGGCGACTGGGCCCGCGCCCAAGACCTGCCCAACGTCCAATTTTTAGGCCAGCTCCCCCGCGCGGAACTCCACGCCCGCATGGCCGAAAGCCGCGCCGTTGTCGCCGCCAGCCTTTGCTACGAAAGTTTCGCCCTTGTCCCGGCCGAGGCCCACGCCCTGGGCACCCCGGTGCTGGCCAGCGGCTTGGGCAATGTGGGCGCGTCCGTGCAGCCGGGCTTTGACGGCCTGTGCTTTGCCCCCGGCGATGCCAACGCTTTAGCCGGGGCGGTGCGCGCCTTTTATCAAATGAGCTTTGACAGCAGCGCCATTGCCGCCCGCGCCCGCCGCACCTACAGTGAAGATGAAAATTATAACGCACTGATGCGCTTTTATACAAAAGGAACGATCCAATGAACCAGCTTTACCGCGCTTTGCATATCCCGCCCAAACGGCTGCTGCGCAAGCTTTCGGGCGAAAAAGAGATCTACACCATCGCCGTGCGCCCCGTCCCCAAGGCCGAGGGCACCGACCCGCTGCCCGCCCTGGGCGGCACGGCCTACACGATGCTGCCCGCCCGCCCCGGCTTCTGGTACGCCGACCCGCTGCTCTATCACCGGGACGGCCGCCGCTGGCTTTACGCCGAGGCCATGAACCTGGCTACCGGCCTTGGCCGCATCGAGGTTTGCGAACTCCACGATGACGGCACGGCAGGGGAGTGGCGGGTCGCCCTGCAGGAGGACTTCCACCTCTCGTTCCCCACGGTGTTTGACTGGAACGGCGAGACCTGGATGATCCCCGAGACCGGCAGCGACCACAGCCTGCGCATCTATCGCTGCAAAAATTTCCCGGCGGAATGGGAACTGGTGCAGCGCTTTGTCGTGGATGCCGAACTCTGCGATACGATTCTGGTCAACCGCACCCCCGATGAACTGACCCTGCTTTGCAGCGAGACCCTGCCCGAAAACCAGCTGTGGGTGAGCTACCGCCGCTACGCCCTGCGCCGCGCCGAAGCCCCCATCGATGCCGTGCCCGGTGCCCAGCTGGATGCTGCCCCCGCCCCGGCCGGGCCTTTTGCCCTGCTGCCGGACGAAGCCTACAACCTGCAGCACCGGGAAAACGACCTGACCAGCCGCAACGCCGGGCCGCTGTTTGTGCTTGGCGGGCAGGTCATCCACGCCACCCAGGTCAGCACCAAGGTGGATTATGGCGTTTACCTGCAATTTTTTGCCCGCCGTGGCAGCAGCGAAGTGCCCCTTTGCGCCGCCATGCCCCACAACGTGACCATCACCGGCCTGCGCACCGAGGACATTGTCGGCATCCACACCTACAGCCGGGACGAGCAGCTGGAAGTCATCGATGCCCGCTACCTGACCCGCCTGCCCAAACTTGCGCCGCCGGAGAATAAGGAATCAACGAAGAAATGAAAATGATCGCTATACCGCAGTTTTACTGCGGCCCCTCAGGCCAAAAGGGCCTGTATAACCGGCAGGAGGTCGGTCTGGCCCGCGCCTTTGCGGCCCTGGGCTGCCGCGCCGTGGTGCTCTACCCCGCGCCGGATGCCAAAGCCCCCACGGTGGAAAACCCGGAGCCAAACATCAGGATCTACTACCTGCCGGTGCGAAAATTGGGCGCACAGGCGTTCTTTCCCAGCTGGCAGGTGCTGCTGGACGAGCAGGTCGATGCGGTCCACGTCATGGGCGATAACTCCCCCGGGGTGCCGTCCCTCTACCGCTTCTGCCGTAAGCACGGCATCCTGTTTTACAGCCAGCTGGGCGCGCTGAAAAGCACCTCCAACCGCGCCGCCATCCGCACCGGGATGGATCTGCTGCTGCGCCGCAACCTGGCTGTTTACAAAAAAACACCTACTTTCGCCAAAACGCCCGCCGTTGCCGCCGAGCTGCAAAGCCTGGGTGTGCCCTGCGCCGGGCTGATGCCCGTGGGGCTGGACACCGCCATCATCCCCGATGTGCCCGGCAGCAAAGCCGACCTGCGCCGCGCTCTGAAACTGGACGTGGATGCGAAGATTTTCGTCTTTGTGGGGCGGCTGGATGCCTACAAAAAACCGCTGGACCTGGTGCCCCTGCTGGAAGCCGCGCCCGACTGGCAGGCTGTCATCATCGGCCAGGGCAGCCAGGGGGCCGAACTGGCCCGCCTGCTGGCCGCCCGGGGCCTTGCCGCCCGCTGCCGCATGATCCCCCAGCTGCCCAACGAGTCGGTACACGTTTATTATCATGCCTGCGATGCTTTTGTGAACCTGAACGACCAGGAGATCTTCGGCATGAGCCTGCTGGAAGCCATGTTTGCGGGCTGCCCGCCGGTGGCCCGCCACGCGCCGGGGCCGGATCTCATCATCGAAGACGGCCTCAGCGGCTGGCTGTGCAGCACCGTGCCCCAGCTGGCCGAAGCCCTGGGCCGCATCACGCCCGAGATGGGCGCAGCGGCACAACGGCGTATCAACGAGCATTTTCTGTGGCAGAACAGCGCCGAACTGGCGCTGACCCTGCTGCCCGCCAAAGGAAACCGCCATGGATAACGACAACAAACTGGTGCAAAAAGCCGCCGACCTCTACCGCAGTCTGCGCTTCAGCATGAAATATCACGGCCTGACGATCCTTTCTGCCGAGGATGGCAACAATGCCATCGCCGCTGCCATCGCCGCCGGTGCCCCTTACATGGCCGCCCGCTGCGGCGCGACCGAGATGCGCACCGCCGCCGACTACCTGCAAAACGGCGGCACAAACTTTGCCGAAAAGACCCGCCAGGACATCCGCAACCTGTCCGGCGTGTTCCCCACGGACGATGCCACGCTGGCAAAATTTTGCCGTACCTACATCGATTGTGCCCACACCGCCGACCTGCTGGCCCTGTGGAACGTGGGCGCCGAGCGGGAAGTGGTGCGCGGCTGCGGCCCTGCCACCCGCTACACCAAACTGCGGGCGCTGGAGCCCTACTACCACCCCCACCCCTGGAGCGCGGCGCTGGCCGGCAAGCGGGTGCTGGTGGTACACCCCTTTAAAACAACGATAGAGCGGCAATATGCCCGCTGCGCCGAGTTGTTCCCCGGCACGGATATCCTGCCGCAGTTTGCCGATCTGCGCATTGTGCAGGCCGTGCAGGGCCTGGCCGGGGCCGACACCGGCTACGCCAGCTGGTTTGATGCGTTGGCTGCTATGGAACAGGAAATGGACGCTGCACCGTATGATGTTGCCATCATCGGGGCCGGTGCCTACGGCCTGCCCCTGGCCGCCCACGCCCGCGATACCGGCCATGTAGCCGTCCAGATGAGCGGCGCGCTGCAGCTCCTCTTTGGCATCTGCGGCAAACGCTGGGATGACCACCCGATCATCAGTAAGTTATATAACGATGCCTGGGTCCGCCCCGAGGAAACACTGGCCCACAAAGAAAAAGTAGAGGGCGGGAGTTACTGGTAAACGCCAAAAGACAAATAAAAGGATGTATCTATGCGTATTCTCATGATCAGCAACCACTTGGGTGTGCAAAGCGGCGTACAGCGTTACGTGCAAAATCTGCTGCTGAATCTGGATACAACTAAATATAAAGTTGATCTTTTCGTGGGTCTGTGCCCGGCCGACCAGGCCAGCACGGCCCCCGCCCTCATCAACCATGGGGTCAACATCATCGGTGTGCCGGACCATAAAAAGGACCGCATCCAGGCCCTGTATCACCACCTGAAAAGTCATAAAGATTATGACATTATCCACTACCACACCGCCAGCAAGATCGGCGCACCCGTCTGCGCCATGATGCGCGTCCTCTGCCCCCGCGCCAAAATTATTGTGCATAGCCACATCGTTTATCCGCCCATGACGCTGACCTGGCGCGCCGCCCACGGTGTCTACCAGCTGTTTGCCGATTACTTTCTGGGCTGCGGCGTGGCCGCCGGGCGGTTCGTGTTTGGCGACCACATCGACCGCAAACCCAACTTTGCGGTGGCCTGCAACGCCGTGGACCAGGGGCGCTTTCACCCGGACGCTGCCGCCCGCGCCGCCACCCGCGCCGCCTGGGGCGTGGCGGATTCCGATAAGCTGGCGGGCTTCGTGGGGCGGCTCAATCACCAGAAAAACCCGCTGTTCCTCATCGAGGTTTTCGCCGCCATGGCTAAGACCGACCCCGCCTGGAAGCTGTTGCTGGTCGGCGCGGGCGAGATGGAACAGCCCATGCGGGAGGCCGTGGCTAAGCACGGCCTGACCGACCGCGTCCTGTTTGCGGGTGTGCAAAAGGACGTACCTGCGTTCATGAACGCCTTCGATTTGTTCCTGCTGCCCTCCAATTTTGAGGGCAGTCCCGTCACCCTGGTGGAGGCCCAGGGCTGCGGGGTGCCCTGCCTCGCCTCCACCAACGTGCCCAACGATGGCTCGGTGACCGACCTCGTGCATTTTCTGCCGCTGACCGCACCCCTCACCCAGTGGGCCGCCAAGGCCAACGAAATTGCCGCCCACGGCGACCACGCCGACTACTGGCCCACCCTCGCTGCCGCTGGCTACGAGCTGAAAACCGCCGCCCGCCGCATGGAAGAACTCTACGACAGACTGGGGGCCAACGCATGATCTACGCCGAACTTGCCGGGGGTCTTGGCAACCAAATGTTCATCTACGCCTTCGCCCGCGCCCTGGGCCTGCGCTGCGGCGAGCCCGTCACCCTGCTGGACCGGCAGGACTGGAAGGACGGTGCCCCCGCCCATACCGTCTGCGCGCTGAACGATTTGTCCATCAGCCCGGACGTGCAGATCCTTGCCGACCCCGGCTTCGCCAAGGCCCACCTGCCCCGGCAAAACACCGCCAAAGCGCTGATGATCAAGTACGAGCAGCGCCATGGCCTGATGGCCCGGGACTGGCAGCCCTTTGAAGCCCGCTGCGCCCCGGCCCTCAACGCCCTGGGCCTGCACTTTGCCACGGACGGCTACACCCCCGTGTACCGGGGCCATGCCAAGGACTTTTTGGCCTGGGGGTACTTCCAAAGCGCGCGGTACTTCGATGATTTTGCAGATGAAATCAAAGCGGAGCTGCGTCCCAGAACCGCTCCCACCGGGGAACTGGCCGCCGCCATCGCCGCCGCTGCGTACCCGGTGGCCGTCCACCTGCGCCGGGGGGACTACTGCCGCCCCGAAAACGCGATCCTGCAGGTCTGCACCCCGGCCTACTACGCCCGCGCGGCAGCCGCCGTAAAATCCGCCCATCCCGATGCAACATTATTCGTGTTTTCGGACGATGTGGATTGGGCACAGCAAAACCTCGATACCCACGGCCTGCCCGCCGTTTTTGCCCCCCGTGGCAGCGCGGTAGGGGACATGGCCCTGATGGAGCAGTGCCGGGGCTTCGTGCTCAGCAATTCCACCTACAGCTGGTGGGCGCAGTACCTGGCCGCGGCCCCAGATAAACTGGTGCTTGCCCCCGAAAAGTGGTACGCTCACACCAAAAAAAGCGCGTTGTATCTGCCAAATTGGCAGCTTGTATCCACAAAATAAAAAGGAGATACCATGCCCCAGTTTTCCATCATCGTTCCTGTTTATAATGTGCAAAACTACCTGGCGGCGTGCGTCAAAAGCGTGGCGGAGCAGCCCGGCCCCAAGGACTGGGAGTGCATCCTCGTGGATGACGGCTCCACCGATACCAGCGGCCAGATTTGTGACGTACTGGCGGCGGAAATCCCCGGCCTGCGGGTAATCCACCAGCCAAACGGCGGCCTGGCCAACGCCCGCAACACGGGGCTGGCCGCCGCCACGGGCGACTGGGTGCTGTTTCTGGACAGCGATGATGCCATGGCCCCCGGCCTGCTGGAAACGCTGCGTAAAGAACTTGCTGCTCACCCGGATTTTACCTGGTTCGTCGGCAAACATTTGGAGTGGCAGCCCGATGGCACCCTGACCGAGCACACCGGCCTGCGCCTGCTGCCCGGCCCCTTTGACAGTGACGACTACGCCGCCCGCTTAAAAAGCCTGTACCAGGCCGGGCACTGGTCGGTGTGGAAATACTGCATCCGCCGCACCTGGCTGGCCGAAACCGGTGTCCGCTTTTGGGACGATGTGCGCTGGGCCGAGGATTGGCCCTTTGACCTGATGCTGCTCAACCACTGCACACGGCTGTATTTTCTGGACACGGTGTTCACCCACTACCGGGTGGGCCGGCAGGGCAGTTTGCTGACGGACGCAAAAAACCTGCCCAAGCGGTTTGATGCCCTGGCCGCCGCCCAGCGCCACCTGGCCGCCCAGGCCGCATTGGGCAAAATCAAACCCGAGGTCTACGCCGTAATGCTGGATGCCGCCGCCGATGTGTTTTGGCCCCAGGCCCGCACCGCCGCCGTCAAAGACGCAGGCATCCGCAAAGCCTGTCTGCCCGGTCTGCGCCGTCTGCGCCCCCTCTACCCCCACGGCACCGAGGTGCAGACCCGCAAAGATTGGAAGCTGTTCCAAAAACTCATGCAGACCATCGGCCCCCGCCTGACCTTATGGATTGCAAGCAGACGGTAAAGGTTGAGAAAGGCCCCCTCTGAGAGGGGGCTCCCGCGAAGCGGGTGGGGGAGAGAGCTTTGTTGAATTGCTTACCTTCCCAAAAGCTCTCTCCCTCAGTCGCCTGCGGCGACAGCTCCCTCGCAGAGGGAGCCAAGACACCCGCAATATAGTCCACAAACCCACACAACGAGGTACCCCTATTGCGCACCAAACGTACATTATTAAATATGGCCTACGCCCTGGGCTCCAGTCTGCTGCTTTTGCTGCTGGGGCTGGTCACGCGGCGGCTGCTGGTCGATAACTTCGGCACACAGGTCACCACCGCGTCCCAGGTCGTCAGCCAGCTGTTCAACTTTTTCTCGATTGCCGAGTTCGGTGTCGGCAGCGTCATCAGCTACCGTCTGTATGAGCAGATCGCCGCTAAAAACGAGGAAAAGATCAGCAAATACATGTCCATGTACAAGTGGGCCTACCGCGCGGTGGGCAGCGTGATCGCGCTGCTGGCGCTGTGCGGGGCCGCCGCCCTGCCGTGGATCATGCCGGACGTGCCCCTGGCTACCGGCTACACGGTCTACGGCTTAAACGTGGTTTCCACGCTGTGCAGTTATTTTCTGGTCACCCGGCGGCTGATGTACACCTGCACCCAGCAGGGCTACCGCTGCACCCAAATCGATTTCTGCTGCAACGTTCTCACTTCGCTGGCTAAGATCGCCGTGTCCATGTGGTGGCCCAACTACGTGCTGTATTTCAGCGTGTCCATCTTCTTCAACGTCTGCGCCAACCTGCTCATCGCCCGGCGGTTCAAAAAGGACTTCCCCTACGTCAAGGATGTTAAGGTCACGCTGGCAGACTTTAAGGATCTGGGCATTTTCCACGACCTGCGGTACTATTTGGTACACCGCCTGTCCAACACCATCTACGGCTCGTCCGATACCATCGTCACCTCCCGCATGGGCGGCTCGGTGCAGACGACCTACTTGGGCAACTACTCCACCATCTCCACCAGCGCGACAGATCTGGGCAATAAGGTCATGGACAGCTTTGCCGCGGCCATCGGCAACATCGTGTACGATAAGTCCGCCGCCGCCAACGACCACGACAAACAGGTGTTTTGGGGCATGGACCTGTTCAGCTACCTGTTCGCGAGTTTTGTCGCTACGGCGTACTTTTGCCTGTTCCAAACCTTTATGGGTGCCTGGATGGGCGACCACTGGTTGCTGCCCCTCAGCTTCGTGCTGGTGTTCTGCCTGAACGAGTATGTCGGCTGGAACCACCGCATGCTCGGCTCCTACCGGGCGGTCCTTGGCCACTTTGAGCAGGACCAGTGGTTCATGGTCAGTTCGGCGGCGGTCAACCTTATCCTCAGCTTCATTTTGTTCCCGATGTTCGATATCACCGGCGCGCTCATCGCCACCGTTGTGGCCCACTGCATCATGTGGGCGGGGCGCGTGGTGGTGGTGTTCCGCCAGTACATGGCGGGCGGGCTGGCCCACTACCTGGCCGTGCAGGCACTGCATCTGGTCACGCTGGCCGCCTGCATGGGCGGCAGCTACGCCATTTGCGCCCGCATGCCCGGCGGCTGGCTGGGGCTGGTGCCCCGTGTGCTGGTGGTGCTGGTAGTGCCCAACGCCCTCAACCTGGCCGTCTACGGCTGGGGCAGGGATGCCGCTTATCTGCGCAGCTACGCGGGAAAATTAGCGGCCAAACTCAAACGAAAGGGGAAAGCAGAATGACGAAAGTCGGCATGCTGTACATCTGCACCGGCAAGTACACGGTGTTCTGGCCGGAATTTTACCGCACGTTCAACGAAAAATTCCTCCCCCACTGCGAGAAAGAGTATTTCGTTTTCACCGATGCCCCCGCCATCGAGTACGAGGACGCGCCCGGTGTCCACCGCATTGCCCAGGAAGCCTACCCCTGGCCCTACAGCACCCTCAAGCGGTTCTCCATCTTTTTAACACAGGAAGCCACACTGTCCAAAATGGACTACCTGTTCTTCTTCAACGCCAACCTCACCTGTACCGAGATCATCACCGAGGAAGAATTCCTGCCCCGCCCCACCCAGGGCGAAAACCTGCTGCTGGTCCAGCAGCCGGGCTTCTGGGATAAAACGCCGCCCTTTTTCAGCTACGACCGCAACCCCAAAAGCACAGCGTACATTCCGTATAATTGTGGGAAATATTACGTTTCGGGTGGTCTCAACGGCGGCACGGCCTCGGCGTTCCTCGCCCTCTGCCATGAGTTGGAGCGCCGCACCGAAGCCGATCTGCAACAAAATGTCATCGCCCTCTGGCACGATGAAAGCCAGCTGAACCGCTATGCGGCCGAGCGCAGCGACTTCCGTCTGCTGACCCCGGCCTACTGGTACCCCAAGGGTTGGCAGATGCCCTTTGAACAAAAGATCACCGTACGGGATAAAGCCCGCTACTTTGACGTAGCAGCGGTGAAAAACAAGCAGGCAAAGCCGCAAAGCTGGCTGCAGCGCAAGTGGGGCGCGTTCTGCGAGAACTACCTGCCCTACTGGTACTGCCTGCGGGATACCCTGCTGCATAAAACCTTGAAAGGGGGCGGCGCCTGATGGCGCAGACCCGTAAAAACAGCATATATACGCTTCTTTTTGCCCTGCTGTGCGCCGCTTCCGCTCTCGTTATGGTGCGCAGTGCCTTTACGGGGCTGGAGATCGATGAGGAGTACGCCCTGTCCCTGGGCTACCGCCTGGTCAGCGGCGACCGGCTCTTTTACAACATGTGGGAGCCGCATCAATTGTCCAGCCTGCCCGCTGCCGCGCTTTTGGCGGTGTTTATCGGCATCACGGGCGGCACCACCGGGGTGCTGGTGTTCTTCCGGCTCGTGGTGCTGGCCTGCAAGGCGGGCATGAGTTATGTCTTTTACCGCGAGTTCCGCCGCGACCTCGGCAAACCCGCCGCCCTGCTGGCGGCGCTGGTGCTGTTTGCCTTTGTGCCCAAGTGGTTTCTCGGCCCGGACTACACCGGCCAGCAATTCCATTGGACGCTGGCGGCGTTCCTCTGCCTGCACCACTACATTACCCGCGGCTGCAAACAGCTGTGGCTGGTGCCGCTGGGGGCCGTGTGCGCCTGCTTCGGCTACCTGGCATTCCCCCAAAGCGCGGCGGCTTTTGCCGTGCTGTGGGTGGGCATGTTCCTATTAGGCAAGCGCCACGGCGAGCCGAACCACCGCGGCGCGTGGCTGCTGCTGGGCAGCTGTGCCGTCTGCGGCGCGGCGTTTTTGGTGTATGCCCTGTCCGGCGTGGGGTTCAGCATTTCGCTGCTGCTCAGCCGCCTGACACTGATTTTGCACGACCCGCAGTACAATTTTACCACCGCCCAGCGCATGGCCCTGCTGGCAAGCCAGGCGTTGACCGTGGCGCGGTCGCTGCTCTGGCCGCTGCTGGCCTCCGCCGCCGTCTGCGTGGTGCTCTACCTTATTAAAAGGCAGCCCGTTACGGTGGGGCGGCTGCTCAACCTTTGGGCGGCGCTGGCCACGGTGCAGTGCCTGCTGCGCGCGGTGAAAGACGGCAGCCTGGACGAGCGCCAGTTTGTGCCGGTGGTGGTGTTGGCCGGGGCGTGGGCGTTCTGGCAAGGGCGCGGCAAGCCCGGCAACGCCGAGCTGTTCTGGCTGGGCTACCTGCCGGGGCTGGCGGCCTATGCCATGATCCTGCGGTCGACCCTGCTTGGACTGGCTCCTACTTTTATGTACTTGACATGGCCCGCCGTCTGCGGTATGCTGGCGCTGGTGAACCATGCGGAGGAAGGCGCTGACGGCAAGGCCCGCCGCGCCGAAGGCGTGCTGTGCCTGGCGGCGATGCTGGCATTTTTGCTCGTCTGCCGCGTCTGGTGTGTGCAGACCACCGGCTGGAAAAGTGCCGACATCACCGACACGCCGCTGGTGCAAATTACCACTGGCCCGGCCAAGGGCATTTACGCCGACACCAAAGCCGCCGACATGCAGGAGTGCCTGTACGAAGCGCTGGCACCCTACGCGGGCCAGCCGATCCTGCAGGCCATTGGCGAACAGCACGGCCTGGGCTTTTTAATGGCCGATGGTACGCTGAAAGTTGCCCAGGCATCGGTCATCTCCGGCACCGACAGCGACCCCCGGTTTGAGCAATACTACGCCGACATCCCCGGCAAAACGCCCCGCGTGATCTTGTACGATGATGCCGAGGTCCGCGACATGGCGGAGTTTCATTCCTGGATCGAAGCGAACTTTACCATTACAGACCGCTGCACCGTAACGCACGGTTCGGCCAGTTTGCAGGTACTTTTAGTGGGCTGACACCCAAAGGCTCCCTTGTGCAAAGGGAGCTGGCTGCGCGCAGCGCAGACTGAGGGATTGTGCCCGCTTTCGTCATAGACTTATCCCCCCCCACAAACAGGAGCAAACACATGGAAAAACTACTCATTTTCATCCCCGCTTATAACTGTGAAAAACAGGTCCCGCGCGTGTTGTCGCAATTGCTGGACCCGCGCATTTTGCCCTGGGTGGGGGAGTGCATCGTTGTCAACAACCGATCCACCGATGGCACCGAGGCCGCCGTGCAGGACTGGATGGCCCGCCACCCGGCGGCCCCCGTGCGCCTGCTGCGCAACGACCAGAACTACGGTCTCGGCGGCAGCCACAAGGTGGCTTTCGGTTACGCCGCCGCCCACGGCTACCAGCATCTGGTGGTGCTGCATGGCGATGACCAGGGTGCCATCGCCGATCTGCTGCCTATCTTGAACGATGGAACGTACAAAAATTACGATTGCTGCCTTGGCTCCCGCTTCATGAAAGGCAGCCGCATCAAGGGCTACAGTGCCTTACGCGTGGTGGGCAACTACGGCTTCAACTGGCTGTTCAGCCTGGTGGCGGGCAAGCGCATCACCGACCTGGGCAGCGGCCTGAACCTTTACGCGGTGGAGCCGCTCAAGACCGAGTACTACAAAAAATTCCCCGATACACTGTACTTTAACGACTGCATGATCCTCGCCCTCTGCCAGCTGAAACAGCGTGTGTTGTTCTTCCCCATCAGTTGGCGAGAGGAGGACCAGGTCAGCAACAACAAGCTTACCAGTTTCGGCATCAGCCTGCTCAAACTCTGCGGGCGGTACCTGGCCGGCAGGCAGAAATTTGTCACCCGCGAATGGCGCGAAAAGCCCATCGAAAATTATACAAGCAGCGTTATTGCGTCCAATTTATAAGGAGGCTCTCTTATGAAAGTTCTGGTAACGGGTGCCGCCGGTTTCATCGGCGGCCAGCTGTGGCACACCCTGTGGCAGCGCGGGGACGAGGTTGTCGGCATCGACAACTTTTCCTACGGCAACCTGGATAACTTAAAGTTTGACGACCACGATTTCGGCCCCGAAGTCCGCCGCATGGACATCCGTGACCGCGAAGCCCTGCCCGCCCTGTTTGAAGCAGAAAAGTTCGATGTTGTGTACAACATTGCGGGCATCGCACCCCTGCCGGACTGTCAGAGCGACCCCGTCCAGGCCATCGAGGTGAACACCATGGGCCTGGTCCATGTGCTGGAGTGCGCCCGCCGCACCGGCGTAAAACAGGTGGTGCAGGCCTCCACCAACGCCATGTACGAGAACGAGACAGAGTTCCCGACCGTGGAAAGCAAGTTCAACCCGCCTACGCTGATCTACCCCAACACCAAATACTGCGGCGAGCGTTTTGCCCAAAGCTTTGCCGATACCTACGGCATGACCGTGACCTGCCTGCGATTTGCCAACGTCTACGGCCCCCACATCGACTGCCTGCGCAAGCAGCCGCCTTTCGTGGGCTACATGATCCGTGAATTATATTACGACCGTACGCCGGAATTTCACTCGGACGGCAACCAGCGCCGCGACTACATTTATGTGGACGACCTCATTGCCCTGGCCCTGCGCGTGGTCGAGCGCCCGCAGCCCGGCTTTGACGCGGTGAACGTTTCCAGCAACCAAAGCTACTCGGTGCGGGAACTGTATGCCATTGCCAACAAAATCATGGGCAAAAACATCGAGGCCAAGTACTGCCCCAGCAGCCATTACTGGGCCAAGTACCCGGAGCTGTACGGCGGTGCCTACGGCATCAAACCGGAAATTTTGGACCACGAGGTGAACAAGTTCAGCCTTTGCGACAACACCCACGCCCGCGAGGCCTACGGCTGGGTGCCCCAGGTGGATATTGAAACGGGCCTGGCCCGCGTGGTGGAAGCCGAATGTAAAATGCTGGCGCAGTTGGGCTGATTTGCGGCTTCCGTTGCGCGCCACCTTGCGGCGCTCCACTCGTTTTAATGGGATACTTCCATTAGATGTTCCTTTTGGAACCCCAAAAGGAACCGAAAAGGGTCCCGCTACTTCCGATAGCGCGGGAGGCCCGGCCTAGGGGCTGCTCGCCCCTAGGAACCCCAAAGATGTGGTCGAGAAGCAAAAAAGCTAAAAAACGCAGGAGTGCTGCGTTTTTCTTCACGCTTTTTTACTTCTCTCCAGATTGACCCCTCCGGGGCCAAATCCCTTTGCAATTTGGTACTGTAGGGAGGGGTCTTGACCCCTCCAAAGAACCTTGCATTTATTGCAACCACACATCGTAGGGGCGGATTCCATATCCGCCCGCTGCCCAATGAATGGTGCTGCGACTGTAGGGGCGAACATTGTTCGCCCGCGGAATCTTGCGTAACCGCTAAATTGCACGGGCGCACATTGTGCGCCCCTACATCCCCCTATAAATTGGCACCTTGCGCTGCCGCTGTTTAACAAAAAAGGAGTAAACCATGCAAAAACTCCATCTCATCCTCCCCATGGCGGGCCGGGGAAGCCGGTTTTTTGAAAACGGCTTCGTCTGCCCCAAGCCGCTGATCGAAATTGCCGGCCACCCGTTCTTCTACTGGGCAACCCGCAGCATCGAAAAATATGTCGACTGCGCCGACCTCACCTTCGTGGTGCTGGAAGAACACATCCGCGATTTTGCCATCGATGCCAAAATCAAGGCCTACTGGCCCGCTGCCCGCATCATCGCTCTGCCTGCCGTTACCGAGGGCGCGGCCATCACCGCCCTGCGCGGGGCCGAGGGTCTGCCCGATGGCGAACCGCTGCTGTTCAATGACTGCGACCATCTTTTCCTCTGCCGCAGCTTCAACGACTTCTGCAGCAAGGGCGATTTCGCCCACGGCCCGGACGGTGCGCTGCTCACTTTCACAAGTGACTCGCCCGCCTACAGCTACCTGCAGTACGGCGCGGACGGCAACGTCTGCCACACGGTGGAAAAGCAGGTCGTCAGCCA
This sequence comes from Bulleidia sp., assembly GCA_963655125.1. Lineage (GTDB taxonomy): Bacteria > Bacillota > Clostridia > Oscillospirales > Ruminococcaceae > Gemmiger. The sequence continues at coordinate 17,258 of CAVKDR010000061.1, read as the reverse complement.
CGATGCCATCTGCGGCGCGTACTATTTCAAGGACAAGCAGACCTACGCCGATGCCTGCGCCGCCTACCTGAAAAACTGCGAATATAAGGAGTTTTTCGTCTCCGGCATCTACAATGTGCTGGCCGACCGCGGCGCGAAAGTGGCGGGCTTTGCCACCGACTTGCACCTGCCTTTCGGCACCCCGGCCGAGTACCACGCCGCCGAAGCCCCGGCCAATCAATCCGCTTTTAAGGAACTGTTGTAAATGGCTTTTTACCTCGTCTTATCGCTCTTTCTTGTGCTGGTGGGCCACGCGTTCCGCCTGCTGCGGTGGGAGCAGTTCATCCGAATTTACGAGCGCCCGCTGCGTGGCCAGATGCTGCGGGGCATGGCCGGCGGCTATGCCCTCAACTTTGTGCTGCCGTTCCACCTGGGCGATGTGTTCCGCGCGGTGTTCACCGGCCGCCGCATGAAAAGCGGCATCGGCTTCGCGCTGGCTACCGTCATCATGGACCGCTTCCTGGACGTTTGGTTCGTGGCGCTGGGCTTTGGCGCGTTTTGGGCGCTGGGGCAGGGCGGTGCGGCCGTGCTGGGCGCGGCGCAGTATTACCTGGTGTTCTCGCTGGTGCTGGCCCTGGGTCTTGTGCTGGTGGTGGCCTTGCGTGACTGGCTCAAAAAGGGTTGCCTCGCGTTCTGCGGCCTGTTTAACGACACCCTCAAATTGGACGGCATGATGTTCTTTTGGAGCCTCATCAACACCTTTAAGGATCTGCGCCGGGTCAAAATCGGTCGTCTGGCCGTCAATACGGTGCTGATGTGGGCGGCCTACCTTGGTTCCTACACGGCGCTGGCGGCAGCGCTCACCGCCGCCGGTCAGCCCATGGCCCTTGTGGATGTGTTCGACCTGCTCTTTGGCCGCAACGCTGCCGACCTCAGCGCCCTGCTGCCCGGCGGCGCACTAGGGGGGGCGACTCAGGCTGCCCGTGTCCTGCTGCTGTGCTGGTTCGCACTACCGCTGCTGGCTATGTGGCTGGTGACGCTGCTGCCGGAAAAAGTACGTGGTGCCGTCAACCAGGCTACCCAGGCCGCCCCGGCAGGGGAGAGCTACCTCAATCTGCTGCCCCAGGCCGACCCCCAGGACCGCGCGGCCTTTTTAAGCCAGTATTTCGGCCTGCAAAACAAGGAGTGGGTCAAGGGCTTTTTAAAGATGAACCAGGGCATCACGATCCTGCAGGATTATTCCGCCGGTTCCAATGCCACCACCATGCTTTGCATGGACGCAGAAAAGACGTTCTATCGTAAATATGCCTTTGGCGCGGACGGCGACAAGCTGGCCGAGCAGCTGGCCTGGCTGCGCACCCAGCAGAACCGCCTGCCCCTGTGCGACATCCTGCAAAGCAGCACCGAGGACGGCTGCTGCTGGTACGATATGGTCTACGACCCCCAGGCCGTGGGCCTGTTCCGTTACCTGCACTCCAACCCGGTGGAGAAAAGCACCGCCATCCTGCGGGAAGTACTGGACACCCTGGAAGAAAAACTCTACCGCCCCACCGCCCGCCCGGCGGATATGGCAAAAATCGAGCAGTACATCGATAAAAAGGTGGACGCTAACCTGCAAAAGCTGCGGGAGGCCCGCCCCCTGCGGGAACTGATGGCCGCCGACACGGTCTGGGTCAACGGGGTCGAGTACAAAAACCTCCACCAGCTGGCCTGGCTTTTCGACCACGAGCGGTTGAAAACTTTGTTCGCCGCCGACCCCGTGGGCACCATCCACGGCGATTTGACCATCGAAAACATCATCTGCCGCCTGAACCCCGGCAAGGACGGCGGCTGGTACCTCATCGACCCCAACACCGGCAATTTGCACGAAAGTCCGTTCCTGGATTATGGCAAACTGCTGCAAAGTCTGCACGGCAGCTACGAGTTCATGATGAAAACCCCGCGCGTCACCGTGCAGGGCAATCATATCGATTTCGCGCTGACCCGTTCGGCTGCTTATGATGCGCTGTATCGTGCTTTAATGGCCGACCTGCAGAGCCGTTACCCCGCCGCCCAGGTGGAAAGCATCCTCATGCACGAGGTCATCCACTGGCTGCGGCTGATGCCCTACAAACTAGCCAAAGACCGCAAGCGCGCGCCGATGTTCTACGCCGGGCTGGTCATGGTGGCTAACGATGTTGCCCATTTTGCAAAAGGAGAAACCACATGCTGATCTGCGTCGACCTGGACGGCACCCTGCTGGACACCATCCCCGCCAACGCCGCGTCCTATCGCGCCGCGCTGGAGGAGCAGGGCTTTACCGTCACCGATGAATACTACGCCAAATACTGCAACGGCGGCTACTACAAGCAGTTCTTGCGCCCGCTGATGGGCGGCGATCCCACCCCCGAAGCCGTGGAGCGGGTACACGACCGCAAAAAGGAGCTGTACAGCAGCTGCCTGCCCATGGTGCGCCCCAACACAAGCCTGCTGGCGATTTTGCAGGCGATGAAAGCTGCCGGCCATGACCTGGCCTGCGTGACCACCGGCAGCCGTAAAAATGCTACCGAAGTGCTGGAATATTTCCACTGCGCAGACTGGTTCGGCGTGTTCATCACCGGCGAGGATGTGGTCAACAGCAAGCCGGACCCGGAGGGCTACCTCAAGGCCATGGCGCATTTCGGTGTTACCCCGGCCCAAACGATGATCTTCGAGGATTCCGGCCCCGGTCTCGAAGCCGCCCGTGCCAGCGGTGCCACCGTTTATAAAGTTGATATTTTTTAAACAGGGCGTATTCTGTTGATTTTCTTTTGGCAATGCCTTACAATATAAACTGACAGAACACGGGGAATTTGGAGAGAATTCCCCGATAAAAACAGGAGGCAACCCATGGAACATGCCAACCCGATCCTGCTTGGCAATAACAGTCCGCAGAAATTTATCACCATTGGCGAAGTCATGCTGCGCCTGACCCCGCCGAATTACGAAAAAATCCGTATGGCATCCAGCTTCGAGGCCAGCTACGGCGGCAGCGAGGCCAACATCGCCCTGGCCCTGGCGAACTTGGGCGTGGACTCCACCTTCTTCAGCGTGGTGCCCAACAACTCCCTGGGCAAAAGCGCCATCCGCTGGCTGCGCTGCAACGATGTACACTGCACACCGATGATCCTCTCCAGCAAAGAGGAGACCCCCAGCTGCCGCCTGGGCACCTATTACCTCGAGACTGGCTACGGTATCCGCCCCAGCAAGGTCATCTACGACCGCATGCACAGCGCCCTGACCGAGTACGACCTGAGCAAGGTCGACCTGCAGGCCTTGTTCGAGGGTTTTGACTGGCTGCACCTGTCCGGCATCACCCCGGCGCTGAACAAGAACTGCGCCGACTTCATCCTGCGCTGCCTGCGCGAGGCTAAGGAAATGGGTCTGACCGTCAGCTTTGATGGCAACTTCCGTTCCAGCCTGTGGACCTGGGAGGAAGCCCGCGACTACTGCACCCAGTGCCTGCCCTACGTGGACGTGCTGTTCGGCATCGAGCCGTACCACCTGTGGAAGGACGAGGAAAACCACGCCAAGGGAGACTGGAAAGACGGTGTGCCCCTGCAGCCCAGCTACGAGCAGCAGGACGAGATCTTCCAGCATTTCATCGACCGTTATCCCAACCTGAAGTGCATTGCCCGCCACGTGCGGTACGTACATTCCGGCAGCGAGAACAGCCTGAAAGCCTTCATGTGGTACGAGGGTCACACCTTCGAGTCCAAGCTGTACACCTTCAATATCCTGGACCGCGTCGGCGGCGGCGATGCTTTCGCCAGCGGCCTGATCTACGCCATGATGCACGACTACAAGCCCATGGACATGATCAACTTCGCGGTCGCATCCAGCGCCATCAAGCACACCATCCACGGCGATGCCAACATCACCGATGACGTGGAGAGCATCCGTAATTTGATGAATATGAATTACGATATTAAGCGGTAATTTTAATTGTTACTTTGCGGGGGACACCACCATGCGGTGTCCCCCTTCTATAATGGGCTGCTGCCACTATGCCTACTCTTTTGTGACCAAAAGAGTAGCAGAAAAGTCCCGCTACTTCCGAGGCGCGGGGCACGGCCTAGGGGCTGCTCGCCCCTAAGAACCCCAAAGATGTGGTCGAGAAGCAAAAAAGCTAAACCGTGCAGGAGTGCAGCACGGTTCTTAACGCTTTTTTGTTTCTCTCCGATTGACCCCTCCGGGGGCAAAATCCCCCGTTCTGTAGGGGCCGATGCTCGTCATCGGCCCGCACGGGGTAGTTGTCTATTTACGGTTTATCGTAGGGGCGAACATTGTTCGCCCGTGCAATCTTGCGTCCCCACCAAACTCCTCGGGCGCACACTGTGCGCCCCTACGCCCTTTTTGTCATTTGTTCTGTAGGGAGGGGGCTTGCCCCCTCCACACGGGGCACCTCGGAGGGGTCAAGACCCCTCCCTACAGCACTATTTTGCAATGGGCTTTGGCCCCGGAGGGGTCAATATAAATAAAAGCAAAAAACAAAATCCCCCCGCCGCAGGCGCAGCAGGGGGGACCTTGCCCAAGAAAAATAAAGAATAGAAGATATTCTGAATGTCATTTTCGGTTCCCGTTCAGGAGAACATCTATACAATACCCCGCCAACCTAAAACGAAACTAAAAAACCACTGCATCCGCCCAAATTTATTGACAAACCGCCCCAATTGTGGTTGAATACTAGTATCACACGAAACACACAACGGACACCGCCCCAGCGCGAATTTTCGTGCGCGGGCGGTGCTTTGTTTTGATAGGAGATATGCAACGATGGCAGAAGAAAAACGTAAACGCATCCTTTCGGGCATCCAGCCCACCGGTACGCCCACCTTGGGCAACTACATCGGCGCGGTGCGCAACTGGGCCCTGCTGCAGTCGGATTACGACTGCCTCTACATGGTCGCCGACCTCCACTCGCTGACCGTCCGCCAGAACCCCGCCGAGCTGCGCCGCCGTACCCGCGAGCTGTCCGCTCTGCTGCTGGCTGTCGGCATCGACCCCAAGGAGCATGTCCTGTTCGTCCAGAGCCACGTGCCCGCCCACACCCAGCTGTCTTGGGTGCTGGCCTGCAACACCCAGTTCGGCGAACTGTCCCGCATGACCCAGTTCAAGGATAAGAGCGCCAAACACCCCGATAACGTCAACGGCGGCCTGTTCACCTACCCGGTCCTGATGGCGGCCGACATCCTGGTCTATAACGCCGACCTCGTCCCCGTGGGCCAGGACCAGACCCAGCATCTGGAGATCGCCCGCGACATCGCCGGCCGCTTCAACGGCATCTACGGCGATACGTTCACCCTGCCCGAGGGCTACATCCCGGCCGCAGGCGCGAAGATCATGTCCCTGGCCGAGCCCACCAAGAAGATGAGCAAGTCCGACACCAACGTCAACAGCTTTATCCTGATGACCGATGATAAGGACACCATCGTGCGCAAATGCAAGCGCGCCGTCACCGATTCTGATGGCTGCGTCCGCTTCGACCGCGAGAACAAGCCCGGCGTTTCCAACCTCATGACCATCTACGGCACCTTCACCGGCAAGAGCATGGACGAGATCGCCGCTGAGTTCGAGGGCAAGGGCTACGGCGACTTCAAGCTGGCTGTCGCCGAGGTTACCGCCGATGCGCTGGCCCCCGTCCAGGCCGAGTACGGCAAGATTCTTGCCGATAAAGCGTATGTTGATGAGGTGCTCAAGTCCGGTGCCGAGCGCGCTGCCCGCCTGGCTAACCGCACCGTCAACAAAGTCTACCGCAAGGTGGGCCTGCTGCAGCTGGATAAATAAGCGGAAAACGCCCCACACCCGGCAAAAGGCACTTGACAAAACGGCGCTGAACCGTATATAATATTACAGTTAGTGCGGCTCGTTCGGGCCGCACAACTTTTACTATTTACACGTTAGGAGAAACTACCATGGCGAAAGAAGTCGTTGTTACCCGCGAGGGCTATGATAAACTGGTCCATGACCTGGACGAACTGCGCACCGTTAAACGTAAAGAGGTTGCTGATAAGATCAAGGTTGCACGTGGCTACGGCGACTTGAGCGAGAACGCCGAGTACGATGCCGCTAAGGAAGAACAGGCTGTTGTCGAGGCCCGCATCGCTGACCTGGAAGCTACCCTGAAAGTCGCCCGCGTCATCGATGACAGCGAGCTGTCCGGCGATACCGTTTCCATCGGCATGAACGTCACCATCCAGGAGGAGGGCGAGGATCCGGAGTCCTACGACATCACCGGTTCTACCGAGGCTGACATGAACCTCAACCGCATCAGCGATGAGAGCCCTGTCGGTGCCGCCCTGATCGGCCACAAGCCCGGTGATGAGGTCGATGTCACCCTGCCCAACGGCAGCATCGTCACCTATAAGCTGCTGGCCGTCACCCGCTCTAAGTAAGCAGAACTTGATATTGTAACATCCCCCCCCCCTCTGTAGGGGCCGATGCTGGTCATCGGCCCGCACTCTGCGGAAACGTAATGTAATACTGTTGTCCGCACCAAGTCAAAAACACGAAAGGACGATCTCACATGGAGCAGAATAAGCCCCAGACCGAACAGGACATCAGCCAGCAGGCAGCCGTCCGCCGCCAGAAGCTGGCCGACCTGCGCGCCGCCGGCAACGACCCCTTTGTCATCACCAAATACCCGCAGGATGCTTACTCCGCCGACCTGAAAGCTGAGTTTGCCGACCTGCCCGCCGAAGCCGAGACCGGCAAGATCGTCTCGCTGGCTGGCCGTATGATGTCCAAACGCGTCATGGGCAAGGCCAGCTTTGCCCACCTGCGTGACCAGAAAGGCGATATCCAGATCTTCGTCAAGCGCGACCTGCTGGGCGATGAGCCTTACGCCGCCTTCAAAAAGCTGGACATCGGCGATATCATCGGTGTCAAGGGCGAAGTGTTCCGCACCAAAATGGGCGAGATCTCCGTCCGCGTCTCCGAGCTGACCCTGCTCTCCAAGAGCCTGCTGCCCCTGCCCGAGAAGTTCCACGGCCTGACCGACCGCGAGGCCCGCTATCGTCAGCGCTACGTGGACCTCATCGTCAACCCCGAGGTCAAGGAAACCTTCGTCAAGCGCAGCCAGATCCTGAAAGAGATCCGCGCCTACCTGGACGAAAAGGGCTTCCTGGAGGTCGATACCCCCATCCTGACCCCGTTCGAGATCGGCGCATCCGCCCGCCCGTTCTATACCCACCACAACACGCTGGATATGGACATGGTGCTGCGCATCGAGACCGAGCTGTACCTCAAGCGCCTGATCGTTGGCGGCATGGACCGCGTGTACGAGGTCGGCCGCATCTTCCGCAACGAGGGCATGGACCCCAAGCATAACCCTGAGTTCACCACCATCGAACTGTACCAGGCCTTTACCGATTTCCACGGCATGATGGACCTGGTCGAGGAAATGTACAAGCGCCTGGCCCTCAAGGTCTGCGGCAGCCTGGAGATCACCTACCAGGGCAAGCAGATCGACATGGGCCACTGGGAGCGCCTGACCATGATCGAGGCCGTCAAGAAGTATTCCGGTGTTGATTTCAACGACTGGAAAACCGATGAGGATGCCATCGCCGCCGCCAAGGAGCACCACGTGGAACTGCCCGAGGTCCCGACCAAGGGTGCCATCCTGGCCGAGTTCTTCGATGCTTTCGTTGAGGATAAGCTGATCCAGCCGACCTTCATCTATGATTACCCCGTCGAGATCAGCCCCCTGGCTAAGCGCAAGCCCAACGATCCGGCTTTCACCGAGCGTTTCGAGTATTTCATCGACTGCACCGAGTACGGCAACGCCTTCAGCGAGTTGAACGACCCCATCGATCAGAAGGGCCGCTTTGAGCGCCAGGTCGCCGAGCGCAAGGCCATCGAGCCGAACTGCAAGGCCCAGGTCGACTACGACTATGTCACCGCCCTGGAGTACGGCCTGCCCCCCACGGGCGGCCTGGGCTTCGGTGTTGACCGCCTGGTCATGCTCCTCACCGACAGCGCCTCCATCCGCGATGTCCTCCTGTTCCCGACCATGAAACCCATCGACTAAAAAATATTGATATTATGCCTTTTATGGGTGCGGTCCGGTGGATATACACCATCGGTTACACCAAACTTGCAGAAAAGGCTTTACAGAAAAGCAGAGCACCATCCATTTGCGGATGGTGCTCTGCTGTTTTTTATTGCGTATAAGTTGTTCTTTTGCGTTGGGAAGCTGCGAGATAAGCCATCAGACAGACTGCTTTTTCTTTGTACGGATGATGTACAGGACCAAGCCTAAGTTGCTCAGCAGGGACAGCCCGGCCATGATGCCGATCACAAGAAGTGCAGGGGAGTAGAGGGCGGTTTCACCGGTTTCGGCGCTTGTGACAGTGGCCGAATCTGCAGCGGCCTTTACGCCGGTGTCGGTGTCACCAATCCACCAGTTGCCGTTTTCGCCGATGCGGGGTGTCAGGCCGTCCTGGCCATCGGAGCCGACCACCTTGCCCAGGTTGACCACGCTGCCGTTTGTGTAGGTCAGGACCAGTTCGCCGTTTTCGTTGATCTCGGCCGATGCGATTCCCACGCCATCTTTGCCATCGTGTCCATCCTGGCCTGCCGCGCCCGTGGCACCGGTCGCACCGGTAGCGCCTGTAGCGCCCTTGTCGCCCTTATCACCTTTGGAACCGGTCGCGGCCACGCCGGTGGCGGTCCATGTGGTGCCGTTGTCGTAGGAGATGTACCAGTTGTTGTCCTTGCCGATCAGCAGCAGCGGCGTTACGCCGTCCTTGCCGTCCTGACCAGCCGCGCCGGTATCACCTTTGTCGCCTTTTTCGCCCTGGGCACCCGTGGCACCGGTATCACCTTTGTCGCCCTTTTCACCCGTGGCACCGGTATCGCCTTTATCACCCTTTTCGCCCTGGGCACCGGTGTCGCCTTTTATGCCCTTGGCCGATACGCCGGTGTCGGTATCACCGATCCACCAGTTGCCGTTTTCGCCAATGCGGGGTGTCAGGCCGTCTGCACCGTCTTTGCCAGCTGCGCCGGTCGCACTGGTGTCACCTTTGTCGCCTTTGGCCGATATGCCGGTGTCGGTATCACCGATCCACCAGTTACCGTTTTCACCAACGCTGGGCGTCAAGCCGTCCGCGCCGTCTTTACCGTCCGCGCCGTCTTTACCGTCTGTGCCGTCTTTGCCGGCTGCACCGGTCGCGCCGGTGTCACCTTTTATGCCGTTGGCCGATACGCCGGTGTCGGTATCACCGATCCACCAGTTACCGTTTTCACCAATGCGGGGAGTCAAGCCGTCCGCGCCGTCTTTACCGTCTGTGCCGTCTTTGCCGGCTGCACCGGTCGCGCCGGTGTCACCTTTTATGCCGTTGGCCGATACGCCGGTGTCGGTATCACCGATCCACCAGTTACCGTTTTCACCAATGCGGGGAGTCAAGCCGTCCGCGCCGTCTTTACCGTCTGTGCCGTCTTTGCCGGCTGCACCGGTCGCGCCGGTATCACCCTTATCACCCTGGGGGCCGGTTGCACCGGTGTCACCGGTGGCTTGCACGCCAAGGGATACCCAGGTTACACCGTTGTCATACGAGACGTACCACAGATTATCCTCGCCAATTTTCAGCTGCGGCGTTGTGCCGGCATCTCCCTTGTCTCCTTTGCCGCCAATGTCAGCAGGGTCAAGCCAGCCAGCCGTCAGGGTATGGATCCCTGTTTGGATGGGCGCACTGAAGTCATACAGTGTTCCGTCCTCCTGGAACCAGCCGGTGAACAGATAGCCGTTCTTCTCCGGCGTGGGTGGGGGTACCACTGTGTCGCCGACCTTATAGCACATGGACAGGTAGATGTCGTCACCATCTTTGTAGGTGACGATAGCGTTTGTATGAGGGAAATAATCGATGTTATCATATATCGCTCCACCTTTACCGTATATGTATAGGGTATTTACGATATTGAGCTCACCTGGAAGGTATAGATCGCCATAAATAACAGATGGCTGCTCAGAACGGGCGTTGATGGTTCCAGCCATGCAAACACTGCCCTCCACGCGACCACCGTAGAGGTTTAATGTGGAACCCCGTGGTACACCACCAATCGCTGAACCGTAGTCGGCCGGTGCAGTACACCCAGTGATACGCGCCGTGCCGCTGAGTGTGACGGTGCTATTTTCCAAGAGCAGAATACCGCCAGCCGCACCTTTGCTCTGGCAGCCAACGATTGTGCCGCCAGTCATGGTTAAGGTCGAGTTGGAATTCATAGTAATACCGGCACCCTGCTGGGCGTTTCCGCCGGTGATAATGCCATCGTAGATGATCTCTGTACCAGTGTCTTCATTCAGCGTCATAAGCCCGGTTTCGGTATTCTTATCAAATTTATGTGCAATGCGATTCGGTTTGCTGCTCTGGCTGTCCTGTATGGTGAGAGAGGAACCTTCGGTCATTTCAATCACTGGCGCGCCGTTCTCGTTTTTAAGCTTCAACACATGGCCGTTCAGATCCAGCACCGCCGTGCCAGTGACGGTTATCGTGCGGGTTACGGTCACATCTTCTTCCAGATAGTATAGACCTCCATCTCCTATCGTAGGGGGAAACTCTTGTCAGACCATATCCCGTTCTGCCATATAGGTATAAACACGAAATCATCCGCGAACGCCGAACCCGGCAGCAGCGCCAAGGCGACTGCCAGCGCCACCAGGATAGCCAAAAAACGCTTTTTCATTTTGTTTCCTCCTTTTCTTCCTTGGACGGCAGCGTAAAATCAAACTTCATTTCCAACATGGCAAACAGCTTTTCCATAACTTCTGTCGCAATCGCCCAGGCATCCCGCGATTGCAGCAAGGCAGATTGTATCTATACCCATCATATCATACGAGACACAAAAAAAGCGATTGGCTCCATAAAAATTTTCAGTCGTAAACGCATCCAAAAAGCCAATCAACCCAAAAATAAAGAGCCACCCGTAAAGGATGGTTCTCTGCTGCCTATTATTTATAAAGTGATGCGTGATTGCCCTTGCAAACCCTGTTACATCCTGTTACAATTAAAACAATAGAGTCGACAAAAATTGACATTGCAGAGAAAAATATACACTACAGAAACGGGGCAAACTATGGCGGGCGTACCAAAAGTCGCGCATAAAATCCACAAGATCCTGCTGTATGGCGGGCTGGAACGGTCGCAGTGCGAGCAGATCGAAGATCAGCTGGACGAGGCCAACCGCAAAAGTGTGGCGCTGGTATCCACGGCCTGTGCAGTTGTGTTTTTGGTGCGTATCCTTATTGGTCTGGCACGGCAGAATAACCGCAATCAGCTAACTTTCATTGTGGGTGTGCTGCTGTTCGCGATCGTGGCGGTGGTCACGCAGCGCAGCAAGGTCAGCCACAAAATGGTACACCTGTCCGCGTATCTGTTCATGGCAACCTACTACGGCGTGGGCATTGCGGCGGCCGTTGCACCCACCAGTGTGCAGGAACGCACGACTTTGTTCCTGGTCTTTCTGGCATCGGGGCCAATGATGTTTGCCCTGAATGCCGTGGAACTGGCTGCGCTGGAGATCCCGGCGGAGCTGATCTACCTTTGGGTCATTGCCCGGTATCAGTCCGGGTACGATGTGTATTTCACCAACGTCAGCAACTCGATCTTCTTCATGGTCACAGGCCTGATGCTGGGCGTGTACACCAGCAACATGAAGATTGCGGGCATCTACAACGCCTACATCAGCCTGCGCATGGAGGAGATCCAAAAACTCAACGAGGAACTGAACTACAGCCGCGCCGACCTGCGCATTGCGCTGGAAGCCGCCGAACACGCCAACCGCGCCAAAACAACGTTCCTCAACAACATGTCCCACGACATCCGCACACCGATGAACGCCATCATCGGGTTTACCTCGCTGGCGGCGACCCACATCGACAACAAGGACCAGGTGCGCAGCTACCTGGGTAAAATTATGACATCCAGCCGCCATTTATTGTCCCTTATCAACGATGTGCTGGACATGAGCCGCATCGAGAGCGGCAAGGTGAAAATTGACGCTGTGCCGATCCATCTGCCCGATGTCATCCACGATCTGCGCACCATCATCCAGGCCAACGCCACGGCCAAGCAGCTGGACCTGTTCATCGACACCGAGGACGTTCTCGATGAGAACATCATCGCGGACAAGCTGCGCCTGAACCAAATTTTGCTCAACATTTTAAGCAACGCCATCAAGTTCACCCGCCCCGGCGGCACGGTCAGCATCCGGGTCATCCAAAAGCCCACCGCCCCGGAAGGCTTTGCCGACTACGAGTTCCGCATCAAGGACAATGGCATCGGCATGAGCCAGGACTTCCAGGCCCACATTTTCGAGGCTTTCTCCCGGGAGGATTCCTCCACGGTCAGCGGCATCCAGGGCACCGGCCTGGGCATGGCCATCACCAAAAATCTTGTCGACCTGATGGGCGGCACCATCACCGTCCACAGTGAGGAGGGCAAGGGCAGCGAGTTCATCGTCAACCTGCGCTTTGCCGTCAGCGGCGAGACCGTGCATTACGAGAAGATCCCGCAGCTGCAGGGCCTGCGCGCCCTGGTGGCGGATGACGACACCAACACCTGCCTGAACACGGGCCGGATGCTGCGCCAGATCGGCATGCGGCCGGAGTGGACGATCTCCGGCAAGGAGGCCATCATCCGCGCCCAGGATGCCCTGGACCAGGGGGACGAGTTCAGCGTTTACATCATCGACTGGCTGATGCCGGACATGAACGGTGTGGAGACGGTGCGCCGCATCCGCCGCATCGTGGGCAACGACAAGCCCATCATCATCCTGACGGCCTACGACTGGTCGGACATCGAGGATGAAGCCCGCGAGGCCGGGGTGACGGCGTTCTGCTCCAAGCCCATCTTTATGTCGGAACTGCGGGACGTGCTGACCCGGCCGTTCCGTGTGCAGGCGGAAGCCCCCGCCGCTGCGGCGCAGGATTTCGCCGGGCAGAAAATTTTGCTGGTGGAGGATAACGAACTGAACCAGGAAATCGCCCAGGCAATTTTGCAGGAGAACGGCTTTAAAGTGGAACTTGCCAGCGATGGCACCGAAGCGGTGGAAAAGATGTCCCACGCCGCGCCGGGGCAGTATGACCTGATTTTGATGGACATCCAGATGCCCAAGATGGATGGCTACGAGGCCACCCGCCGCATCCGTGCCCTGCCCGACCCCGCCCAGGCATCCATCCCCATCCTGGCCATGACGGCCAACGCCTTTGCCGAGGATAAACGCGCCGCCCTGGAAGCCGGCATGGACGGGCATATCGCCAAACCGATTGAGATACCGAAGTTGATGGAGACATTAAAGGAAATTTTGCATTAAAAAATGGCAGACACCCGCAATAGGTGCCTGCCGTTTTTGATATTACGAACTCAAAAGGCTCCCTCTGGGAGGGAGCTGTCAGCGAAGCTGACTGAGGGAGAGAGTCTTTCAATCGTCCGAAGTTTTGGATATCGGTTAGCTTCTCTCCCTCACCGCCTGCGGGCGGAGCTCCCTCGCAGAGGGAGCCAAAAGAAGCGTTACAGCTTCATCTCCTGGGGCTTTGTTGCAAAGTAATCCGGGTACAGTTGTACTAGTCCGTCCTTTTCTGCAATAATTTTCCGCACATGGTCGGTCAATTCCCGGCGCAGGGCATCGATGTCCCGGCGACGGATCTGGTCCATCATCACCTCGTGCTGGCGCACTGCGCCGTCAAAGGTGGCGGCATTCTGCACGGTCAGCACGCGCAGGCGGTTGTAATGGGGGTTCGTGGATGCCACCACGTCCCAACTCAGGTCCTGGCCCGCGATCTCAAAGAACCGCTGATGAAACTGGTTGTCCAGCGCGATAAATTCCAGCGGCTTCAACCCGGTAAAACAAGCTTTCTGCTTTTCGATCAGCAGTTCCAGCTCTTTCAGATCCAGCTCGGTGCAGTTTTGCAAAAACAACGGCAGAATGGCAGTTTCCAGGCTCTCCCGGATGAACCGCTCCTTCTCGGCGCGGGCCAGGTCGATGCGGGAGACCATCGTGCCTTTCTGCGGCGTGATCTCCACCAGGTCCTCTTTCTGCAGGCGGATAAACGCCTCCCGCACCGGCGTACGGCTGACCTGCAGTTTGGCGGCCAGTTCCTGCGTACTTACCGTGGTGCCGGGTGCCAGCTGCAGCGAGGTGATATTTTCTCGGATAACGCGGTAGACATTCTCCCGGATGGAATTGTCCTGCGCTTTGTTGGTCAGGCTGGGCATGATGTGCTCCTTACTCTGTTACTGACATGTCAGTATGCCAGATGACTTACTGCTATTGTAACACATCCGGCAGGGGACTGCAAGCGGTAAATAAAAAAGGTATAGCAGCCCGGCATCAAACCGCCCAAAATATCGGTGGTAACGATAATTTGTTTCAACCCCATTGTAGGGGCGAGCATTGCTCGCCCGTGGCCGCTTGCCATGGCTGCGGCTTTTCCGGGAGCATATGGAATGCTCCCCTGCGGCAACAACCGCATGTGATATTCATCGCTGTAGGGGCGGATTTTGCATCTGCCTGCGAATTGCCTGCGGGCGAGCAATGCTTGCCCCTACATAGGTGCCACCGCAAATTTGCAACGCTTTTGACACATACTACTCCTGCCTTTATACACTTTGCGCAAAAACTCCCCATGGCTTTTGTCATTTTGATGAATTGCAAAACAGGTGTTGACATTCCACACCCACCATGCTACAATGACGATGTTGAAACTGACATGTCAGCATGTCAGTTCACTAGATGAGAGAAACCAAGTCATTTCTGTACATGAGAAACCCGGGAGGTTTACACATGAAAGCAGTTCAGATCGTAAAGCCCAATGATCTCCGCATCATCGATATGGATAAGCCCACCATCGACGCTAAAAACAACGTCCTGGTCAAGATCAAGGCCGCTGGCATCTGCGGCTCTGACGTGGGCATCTACCACGGCACCAACGCCGCCGCCACCTATCCCCGCGTCATCGGCCACGAGATCGTGGGCGTGGTAGAGGAAGTGGGCGACAACGCCAAGAAGATCAAGGTTGGCGACCGCGTTATCGTGGACCAGGTCACTGCCTGCGGCACCTGCTACGCCTGCCGCAAGGGCCGTCCCAACGTTTGCGAGCACCTGAAAGTCCGCGGCGTTCACATCGATGGCGGCTACCGCGAGTACATGGCCGTGCCCGAAAGCGATGTCTACGTCCTGCCCGACAGCCTGAGCTACCAGGATGCCGTCATGATCGAGCCTACCACCATTGCCGTGCAGGCTTGCAGCCGCGCCCAGCTGGAGTTCCAGGACACCGTCATGATCATCGGCGCTGGCGCACTGGGCAGCAGCATGCTGCGCATCGTCAACCTGTACAGCCCCCGCAAGGTCATCGTTGTGGATATTGACGAGCCCAAGCTGGAGGCCGCTCTCCACAACGGCGCTACCGATGTCATCAACTCCAAGACCGAGGATGTCGTCACCCGCGCCAAGGAGCTGACCGATGGCTACGGCCCGACGGTCGTCATCGACTGCGCCTGCTTCCATGGCAGCTTCCTGACCGCCTGCAAGGCCGCCGGCAACGCTGGCCGCGTCATCACCATGGGCTTCAGCATCGCCCCCGATGAGATCAACCAGTTCGTTATCACCAGCAAGGAGCTGGACGTTCGCGGCAGCCGCCTGCAGAACCACCGCTTCCAGACGGTCATCGACCTCATCAACAAGGGCAAGATCGACCTGAACGGCTCCATCAGCCACACCTTTAAGCTGACCGATGCCCAGGCCGCCTTCGACTTCAACGACACCCACGATCCGTCCATCCGCAAGATCGCCCTGCTGAACGACTAAGTTCTAAACAGCGTTCCTCGTTATAAAAGCGATTCCTGATACAAAGCACCCCGCCGGGACTGTGCATTGCGTACAGCCCCGGCGGGGTGTTTTTGGCTATATTATACAATGTCCCATTCCACCGGCGTGGTAAACAGCCGCATGGTCTCGGCGCGGTCGCTGGTCTGGCCCAGCGCCCACATCAGCTTTACGGCCACGGCCTCGGGGGTCATGTCCCTGGCTTCCAACACGCCGGGCAGCTCTTTCACCGAGCGCCCCACCTCGTACACCGCCAGGTCGCACCCCTCGTGGGGGACCTGGGTGGTAAACACCGCCAGGCGGCCGCTGGCGCACCAATCCTGCAGGCGGGCGTACATTTCGCCGTGTTCGCCGCCGGGCAGGCCGCCTACGCCGAAGCTTTCCACCACCAGCGCCCGGTAGTGGGGTGCCAGCAGCGGGATGATGTCTGCCCGCATGCCGGGCACCAGCCGCAGCACAAACACGGCGGGGTCCAGCTGCTCGTAAAACTGCACGGGCGGCATCGCATCGGGGCGGCGCAGAAAGGGGATGAGCCGCATATCCCGGAACACGGCGGTTTCGGGGTAGTCGATGCTGGAAAAGGCGTTGAAACTTTTGGTGCGGGTCTTGCGGGCGCGGGTGCCCAGGATGACCTTGTTGTCAAACACCAGCTGCACACCCCAGGCAAAATCACTGCTGGCGTACAAAAAGGTGCGGTACAGGTTGTTGCGGGCATCGGTATCCCGGTTATAGATGGATTTTTGGCTGCCGGTCAGCACCACCGGTTTGGCGCTGTTCTGGATCATATAGCTCAGCGCGGCGGCGGTGTAGGCCATGGTGTCGGTGCCATGGGCAATAACGAAACCATCGTAGGCATCGTAGTTTTGGCGGATAGCATGGACCAGCTGCTGCCACTGCTCCGGGCCTACGTTGGTGGAGTCCAGGCTGAACAGCTGCACAGCATCGATCTCGCAGAGTTTCGCCAGTTCCGGCACGAAAGAAAGCAGTTCTTCCGAGGTAATGGCCGGTGCCAGACCACCGGTGGCGGTAGGTTTACTGGCGATGGTACCGCCAGTGGCTAGGAGGAGAATTTTTTTCATGTCTTTATTGTTACCTTTCGTGTTGCGCGGCTGGGCGGCCCTGCCTACCTTGCGGCAGGGCCTTTTATAATGGGTGGCACCCATAGGGCCTACCTTTTTTGTGACCAAAAAAGGTAGCGAAAAAAGTCTCGCTGTTCCGAGGCAGCGAACCCCGGCCAAGGGGCTACTCGCCCCTTGGAACCCCAAAGAGGAGGGTCTGAGAAAAAAATCCTAAAAAATGCAGGAGTGCTGCATTTTTCTTAACGGATTTTTTCATCTTCCCACATTGACCCCTTCGGGGCCTAAATCACTCTATTTCCGTAAAATTGGCCCCGGAGGGGCCAGACGGAGAGAAGCAAAAAAGCGTTAAGAACCGTGCAG
>CAVKDR010000060.1:0-57803 GCA_963655125.1 Bulleidia sp. | reverse complement strand
AAATGCAAAAGCCCGCCTTGGCGTGACTGCCAAAACGGACTTTTTCTACAAGCTGAAGGCTCCCCTTATCGTAAGGGGAGCCTTTTGAGTTATCAAAAACTGCACTTCCGCTTGTAGAGTCTGTAGGGGCGAACATTGTTCGCCCGCGGGGTCTTGCGTTGCCGTGAGTTTCCACGGGCGAGCACTGCTCGCCCCTACAAAATTCTCGGCAGTCCGAGGTACCTCTTACCACAAGGGGGGGGCCTTTAGGTTGCGGTATTTTTAAATCAGGTCACAAATTTTCACCGTTAGCATCAATCACCCCGGCATACCACCCCGCGCTGTCCTTGGGGGTGCGGGTGCCAGTGGGGTAATCTACGTACACCAGGCCAAACCGCTCGTTGTAGCCCTCGCTCCACTCGAAGTTGTCCAGCAGGGACCAGTGGAAGTACCCCCGCACATCGGCACCGGCTTCTATCCCCTGGCGCAGGGCCAGCAGGTAGCGGTGGGTGAAGTCGATGCGGTCGGGGTCGTGTACCTTGCCGTCCAGATGGATGCGGTCGGTGCAGGATAGACCGTTTTCCGTAATATAAATCGGCAGGCCGTACCGCTCGTGGATAAAGCGCGGGCCCCACTCCATGGCTTCGGGGGTGATGGGCCAGCCGATGGCCGTGCGCGGGTGACCGGCGGCGCGGGTGCAGAACTCCGGCTTGCCGTCCGCCCCGGCGCGCACCGTAATGGAGTTATAAATGTTCATGCCGATAAAGTCCAATCGTCCCAGCGGCAGCGCGTCCAGCTGCTCCTGCGGGATGGCATCCACCACCCGCTGGGCCTGGCCGCCGGCAATTTTGGGCCAGCCCCGGCCGCACACCGGGTCCAGCGCCGGGGTGTAGGTGAACGTCCAGTCGCCGTCCGCCAGGGCAAAAGTAGCTTCGCGGGCGGCGGCGATATCTTCGGCGCTATTGGTGGCCGGGGTGCAGATGCGCCCAGTGGGGGCCATGCCTACTTTTGCATCAGGGTCCGCCTTGCGGATGGCATCCGCCGCCAGGCAGTGGGCGTAGATCGTATTATGCCAGGCCGCAAACACCGTACCATCGTCCAGTTTATAGCCCGGCGCATGCACACCCGCGCTGTAGCCCAGGCCCACGCTGCACTGCGGCTCGTTTAGGGTAAAGTAATATTTTACCCGTCCTTTAAAATGCGCAGCCACCGTGGCGGCATAAGCCGCAAAAGCCTTGGCGGTGTCGGCGTTCAGCCAGCCGCCCTTGTCCTGCAAAGTCTGGGGCAGGTCCCAGTGGTAGAGCGTCACATACGGCTCGATGCCCGCCGCCAGCAGGGCATCCACAAACCGGTCGTACCAGGCAAGGCCCGCCGGATTTACCGCGCCGGTGCCTGCCGGGAAAATACGCGGCCAGGCGATGGAAAAGCGGTAGGCCTGCAGGTGCATCGACTTCATCAGCTCGATATCCTCAGCCCAGCGGTGGTAGCTGTCGCAGGCGATGTCGCCGGTATCGCCGCCCTTGGTTTTGCCCGGCGTATGGCTGAACGTATCCCAAATGGATGCCCCGCGCCCATCCTCGAACGCGCCGCCCTCGACCTGATAGGATGCCGTGGCCGCACCCCAGATAAATTGTTTTGGAAATGGCATAGTTATTATATCCCCCTTGCTTTGCCTCCCTCTGCGAGGGAGGTGCCCCGCAGGGGCGGAGGGAGAGACAAACCCATTAACGCCCACTCATTCGCAGGCTCTCTCCCCCACCGCCTACGGCGGAGCCCCCTCCCAGAGGGGGCCTCTTTAGGTTGGCCGTAAACTTTGTAGGGGTCGATGCTTGCATCGACCCGCGGGCTGATGCAAGCATCAGCCCCTACAACATACCGCGCAGCTTTCTTTTACATCAAAAAAAGGTGCAGCACATCGGTACTGCACCTCTGCTTAGTATTAGTTTACCCTTTCACGCTGCCCAGTGCAACCCCTCGCACGATATATTTTGAGAGGAGCAGGTACACGATCATAACCGGCAGAATCGCAATGGTAATCATCATGTACACCTTGCCCATATCGAACTTGAGGAAGTCCGCGCTGCGCAGCTGCGCAACCAGGATAGGCACTGTTTTCCACTTAGCATCGTTGATAATCAACGCCGGGATAAAGTAGTTGTTCCACGCGCCTACAAAGCTGAAAATGGCCTGCACCGCCATAGCGGGCTTCAAGATCGGCAGGATGGCCGCGTTGAAGGTGTGGAACTCGCCGCTGCCATCAATGCGCGCTGCATCGATGATATCCCGCGGCAGGCTGGAATCCATGTACTGCTTCATGAAGAAGAACACGGTGGGCGCGGCAATGCTGGGCAGAATCAGCGGCCACAGGGTGTTGGTCATCTTCATCTTGTCCATCAAATTCAGGAAGCCCAGCGCCGACACCTGGGTCGGCATCGTCATAATCAGCAGAATCACGGTGAACGCCAGCTTGCGCAGCTTGAAGTCATAGGCGTAAATCGCGTAGGCCGTCAGCGCGCTGAAATAGACCGACAGCGCCGCGCAGGCTGCCGAAACGATCAGGCTGTTGCGCAGGCCGCTCAAGATCGGCACGTTGGCATCGTGGGTGGTGTTGTAGAAGTTGACCGCAAAACTGCCGCGGGGCAGCGGGTCAAACCCCTGCTGGATGGTAAAGTTGTTGTGCGTGGCGTTGACGATGAGCACGTAGAAGAAGAACAGGCAGACAAAGCACAGCACAAACAGCACGATATAGGCGATCGCCCGCTGCAAAGTCAGCATAGGGTCGTGAATTTTGCTTGCCTTGGTCTGGGTCTCGGCGGTTTTGGTATTGCTCGGCATAAATCTTCACGCTCCTTTCAGTGGTGCTTGGCGGCGGCTTTGGCCGCTTTGATGCGGGCTTTCTCGGCCTTGCGCTGCTCGCGGGTCAGGCCGTCATCTTCCTGGGTAAGGGTAAAGTAGATGATGACACAAAGTACCGCGCAAAGCAGGAACATCAGCACCGAGATAGCACCGGCCGTGCCGTAGTTTTTACTGTAAAGATGCTGGTTCAGGTACATGATGATGGTGTTGGTGCTGCCGTTGGGGTCGCCCTTGCCGTTGGTCAAAACCTGCGGTACATCGAACATCTGCAAACCGCCAATCAGGCTGGTAATCAGCGTATACACCAGCAGCGGGCGGATCAGCGGCATGGTGATCTTCCAGAACATCTGGGTCGAGGATGCACCGTCCAGCTCGGCAGCTTCGTACAAACCGGGGTCAACGCCCATGATGGCCGCCATCAAAATGATGGTGGTGTTGCCGAACCACATCAAAAAGTTCATCAAGCCCACCAGGTCACGGGCCGTCCAGACGTTGGAAAGCCAGCGCACCGGCTCGGACACGATGCCGAGTTTGAGCAAGATCGAGTTGATGGGCGCGGTCTCGGAGTTGGAGAACAGCGTAAAGAACAGCATCGCGAACGCCGAAGCCATGATCAGGTTGGGCATATAGATGACCGTTTTGAAGAAGCCCTGGAATTTCAGTTTCAGCCGCAGATCAGTAAACCAGGCGGCCAGCAGCAGCGAGACTACGATCTGCGGGATAAAGCCCATCAGCCACATAATCATCGTGTTGCCGAAGTATTTGGGTACTTCTCGAATCATGGCAGCGTAGTTTTTCAGCCCTACAAAGTTGGGGCCGATGATCTTCAATCCGCTGCGGAAATACTCAAAGAACGAATAGTAGATGGTGGTAGCCAGCGGCCAGAACTGGAAAATGAAAAAGGTGATAAAGAACGGTGCCAGGAAGATGTAACCCCATTTGGCGTAGCTCATGCCTTTTTTCTTGGTTTTCATAAGTCTCGCCCTCCTTAGCTGTACGGGCATTGCCCTGCTGGGGGCAGAGCCTTTTGCATGTTACAGGCCAACGGCCTTGCGGTTAAAACAAAACCAGGGGCGGGCGTATCTCCCCGCCCCTGGCATGGCGTTTACGTGTTAGCTATGAGTGGTAAGTCCCAACTTATGCGGGCCATTCCACGCTGGTCAGCTCGGGATACTTAACCTTGATCTGATCCTCAAAGTTGCTCTTGGCGGTGTCGAGGTCGACAGTGCCGTCAAAGTAATCCTTGAAGCAGCTCTGGAAAGTCTCGTTGCAGCCCTGGTCATACGGACCGGCGTTGGACATATCGATGGTAGGTGCAACCTCTGCGAACAGAGCAATGTGGTTCTGGCCGCCCAGGAAGTCGGAGCCGAAGTCGGGGTCAGCGGCGATGGCATCCATAGCGCTCTTGGAGTTGGTGTAGTCCTGGGTATCCTTGGTAATCTGGGTCATGATGTCGGAATCGCAGGTCAGAGAGTACATAACGTCCTTGATGGTGGGGATGTTATCGGTGCCGGCAGCAGCGCAGATCCAGGTGCCGCCCCAGTAATAAGGCTGAGGACCCTGGCAGACTGCGTAGTCACCGAAGATACCGTTGCCAACTTCCTGCTTGCCGCCCTCGGACTCAGGAGTAGCGAGGGAGTTGCCCAGCAGGGTGAAGTTGATGCCCCAAGTGGAGTAGAAGAAGCCGAAAACCTTACCGGCAGGGCCCTGGTCGGCGGCCCACTGGTCGCTCCACAGGCTGGTCTTGTTGTTGTAGCCGTTATCGGTGTAGGTCTTGGTCTGATCGACCCAGCTCATGATGTTGGGGTCGACCTTGACGGTGGTGCCGTCCACCCAACCGGCGGACACGTTGTTGGAGAAGGTGCGGTAAGAATCATCGTAGCCGGAGAGCATCTTGTAGCCCTTGGCAGCAGCCTGGGCGGCTACATCGTTGAACTTATCCCAATCGCTCAGCGCGGCCTGGACTTCGGTGGGATCATCGGTGCCCAGCACATCCTTGGCGATGGAGCGGCGGTAAGCAAACAGGCCGGGGGTCGCCTGCCAGGTGGTGCCCTTCTGAACGCCATCGACCGTAACGATGTCCTTGGTGTACTGGTACTGGTCTTTCAGGTCGTCATCGGTCAGGCCGATATCGCCCTTGACATCCAGCGTGTACTCGGAGTCAACATACTTCAGCGCGTAGTCAGCCTCGATCAGGAAGATATCGATCTTGTCGTCATCGGCGGCGCTGTCCTGCTTCAGCAGGGCTTCGTCCAGCTTGTTCTGGTAGTTGTTGTTATCGTTGGGGTTGATGGTCCATTTCACGGTCACGCCGTTGTCCAGCTCGGTGGTGGACTTATCCTCAGCCACGGAGACAACGCCGGGATAGTAATCGTTGAAGCGGGACTGGAATTCATCGTTCCAGCACCAGATGTTCAGGACCTTGCCCTCCTCGGCGGTATCATCAGCGGCAGGCTCTGCGGCGGTGCTGCTGGTATCGGTAGAGGTGGAGTCAGCGGCGGGTGCTGCGGACGAACTGGCGGCTCCTCCGCCGCATCCGGCGAGCATGGTGGCTGCCATAGCAGTCGCGGTCAGTAAACTGATAGCCTTTTTCATAATGATGTTTTCCTCCTTTTAAAGAAACGTGATTATGAAATTACATTTTTTTTTATAAGCCCGCTGCGCATGCAGGCTTGTTTACAGTGGAAATGGGGTTCAGCCGTGGGGGCTGTCGATGGACTGCCCGCGGGCGAAGCTGCCTGCGATAAGCCGCTGCTCCGGCAGTGCCGTGCGGGGGGATTCGATCTCCTCGATCAGCAGTTCGGCGGCGGCCTTGCCCAGGGCCTCGGTGTCCTGGCGGTAGGTGGTCAGCTGCGGCGACATAACCTGCGAGATGAGGTTGCCATCGTAACCGGCTACCGAGATGTCCCTTGGGATCAGCAGTCCCTCCTCCCGGATGGCCTGCACCCCGCCGATGGCGGAGAAGTCGTCCGGGAAAAGAATCGCCGTTGGCCGCTGGGGCAGTGCCAGCAGTTGGCGGGTGGCCTTGGCGCAGCCGATGGCATCGCGGTAGGTGCCGGGGATGACGTATTCATCCGGCACCGTAATGCCGTGGGCGGCGCAGGCGCGGTAGAAACCGACCAGACGCTTTTGGGTAACAGCGCTGTGCTGTTCGCCGTGGATGTAGGCGATGCGCTCATGCCCTAAGGCGGTGAGCTGATCCACCAGCTGGCGGATGCCGTCCACGTTATCGGAGAGCACGGCGGCCCGGTTGTTGAACACATGGTCGACCGTGACCAGCGGCAGATTGCTGTAGGCCAGCTCCACGACCTCGGGGTCATCGAACTGCACACAGGCGGCGATCACGCCGTCTACGCCACGGTAGCGGCAATGCTCCAGGTAACTGGAATGGCCGTGACCAATGTTGTGGTTGATAAAGGTGATGTCGTAGCCCCTGCCCTCGGCGTGGCGCTTGAAGCTGTCCAGCACGGCGGCGAAGAACTCATGGGTCAGGCCGCTTTGGGCTTCGTCCACAAAGAGAACGCCCAGGTTATAGGTGCGGTTGGTCTTTAAGGCGCGGGCGGCGGAGTTTGGCATGTACCCCAGCCGGCGGGCGGCCTCGCGGACTTTCTCTTTGGTGGCCTGGCTGATGTCGTTATGACCGTTCAGCGCCTTGCTCACGGTAGCCACCGAGACCCCGCAGGCTTTTGCGATGTCCTTGATGGATGCCATGAGTACCACCTCCCGGTTGTGTGTTTGGTTTGGATTGGTTTGGTTTAGGTTTGTGTTCCTTATGTGTTCCTTAATCGTTTTCGCATCTTCACTATACAACAGGTCAACCACAAAATCAAGCTTTTTTCATGATTTTTTGTGCAAATCGATACGATTTGGCGTTTTGCAAAAAGGAAATTGCTTGTTTTTGGCGGTTTCGTTTGCTGTTTTCGTTGATTTTTGTCGAAATGTACGGGTTTCGCCGGTGTATTTCCGCTGTATGGTTTCGCTGGCGGGCTGAAATCAGCCCGTTTGGGGGTCATTTCCGGCTGCATCGCCGGTATTTCGCCCTCCCCGCCGCCAATCAGCCCCTATTATAAATAAGGTAAGCGTAGGCTTTCGTGCCAGATTTTAGGCGGCAAAATTGTGGAACTTGCCAAATCATCGTTATTTTTACGCATAAGTCTTGCAATTGCCGAAAAAATGCGCTATTGTAAAGGTAACAACTTAATCGTTTTCGACTTGAACTTTTCAAATTGCAGGTTTCCTATAAGTAAGGAGAGGATCTCTATGAAGTTCGGTCACTTTGATGATGCCGCACGGGAATACGTCATCACCACCCCGCGCACACCGCTGCCGTGGATCAACTATCTGGGCAGCGAGGCATTCTTCAGCCTTGTCTCCCACACGGCGGGCGGCTACAGTTTTTACAAGGATGCCAAGCTGCGCCGCATCACCCGCTACCGGTATAATAACGTACCTGCGGACTCTAACGGCCGCTATTACTATATTAAAGAGGGCGGCACCACTTGGAACCCCGGCTGGCAGCCCACCCAGACCGAACTGGATTTTTACGAGTGCCGCCACGGCCTGGGCTACAGCATCATCACCGGCAAGAAAAACGGCCTGGCCGCCAAACTGGAACTGTTCGTCCCCGTGGGCGACAACTGCGAGATCGACCGCCTGGTGCTGACCAACGAGAGCGACACGCCGAAATCGTTTACTGTATTCAGCTATGTAGAGTTCTGTTTGTGGAACGCCGTGGACGATTCCACCAACTTCCAGCGCAACTTCTCCACCGGCGAGGTCGAAGTCGAGGGCAGCACGATCTACCATAAGACCGAGTACCGCGAGCGCCGCGACCACTACGCGCTGTACACCGTCAACGCCCCGGTGGACGGCTTTGACACCAGCCGGGATGCCTTCCTGGGTGCCTGGCGCAGCAACGCCAACCCCGAAGTGGTAGAAAAAGGTGCCTGCACCAACTCGGTCGCCCACGGCTGGGCACCGGTTGGCGTACACCAGATCAACGTAACGCTGGCCCCCGGCGAGAGCCGCAGCTTAATTTATATGCTGGGCTACATCGAGAACCCGCAGGAGGAAAAATGGGCGGCCCCCGGTATCATCAACAAGACCCGCGCCCACGAGCTGATGGCCCGCTACGCCACCGATGCCCAGGTGGACGCAGCCCTTGCCAAACTGCATGACCACTGGAACAACCTGCTGTCCACCTACTCGGTCAAGAGCAGCGATGAAAAGCTCGACCGTATGGTGAATATCTGGAACCAGTACCAGTGTATGGTCACCTTCAACATGAGCCGCTCCGCCAGCTATTACGAGAGCGGCACCGGCCGCGGCATGGGCTTCCGCGATTCCTGCCAGGACCTGCTGGGCTTTGTTCACCTCATCCCCGCCCGCGCACGGGAGCGTATTCTGGACATTGCCGCTACCCAGTTCCCGGACGGCAGCGCCTACCACCAGTACCAGCCGTTGACCAAAAAGGGCAACATGGACATCGGCTCCGGCTTCAATGATGACCCGCTGTGGCTGATTGCCGCCGTCTATGCCTACCTGGGTGAGACCGGCGACATGAGTATCCTGGACGAGCAGGTGGACTTTGACAACGACCACACCCTTGCCCAGCCCCTGCTGGAACACCTGCGCCGCAGCTTTGGCTACCTGCGGGACCACAAAGGCCCCCACGGCCTGCCGCTGATCGGCCGCGCCGACTGGAACGACTGCCTGAACCTGAACTGCTTCAGCAACACGCCGGGCGAGAGTTTCCAGACCACCGGCCCCAGCGAAGGCCCGGTTGCTGAGAGCGTTTTCATCGCAGGTATGTATGTTAAGTACGGCAATGAGTTTGCCGAAATTCTGGATGCTACCGGCCATGCTGACGAAGCCGCTGCTGTGCGGGAAGAAGTAGCAAAGATGGAGCACGCCGCCCTCACCGCCGGTTGGGACGGCCAGTGGTTCCGCCGCGCTTACGATGCCTACGGCCATGTGGTCGGCGGGCAGGAGTGCGAGGAAGGCCAGATCTTCATCGAGCCCCAGGGCATGTGTGTCATGGCGGGCATCGGCGTGGATACCGGCGAAGCCGTGACCGCCCTGCAAAGCGTACAAACCCGCCTGGACACCAAGTACGGCATTGTCCTGCTGCAGCCCGCTTATACCAAATATCACCTTGAACTGGGCGAGATTTCCAGCTATCCCCCGGGATACAAGGAGAATGCGGGCATCTTCTGCCACAACAATCCGTGGGTCAGCTGCGCCGAGACCGTGGTCGGCCACGGCGACCGTGCTTTTGAGATCTACAAAAAGACCTGCCCCGCCTACATCGAGGACATCAGCGAGATCCACCGCACCGAGCCGTATGTCTACAGCCAGATGGTTGCCGGCTGTGATGCCGCCACCTTTGGCGAAGCGAAAAACAGCTGGCTGACCGGCACCGCCGCCTGGACCTTTGTGGATGTGAGCCAGTACATCCTGGGCATCCAGCCCACGCTGGCCGGGCTGAAAATTGACCCCTGCATCCCCCATGAGATGGACGGCTTCACCCTGCGCCGCGTCTGGCGCGGTGCCACCTACGAAATCACCGTAGACAACACCGCCCACGCCGAAAAAGGTGTTGCATCCATGACGGTAAACGGCCAGCCCGTCACCACCAACACCCTCTCCCCCGCCCCCGCCGGGATCACCGTGCAGGTTAAGGTTGTGATGGGGTAAAATAAGCAATAGAAATGCCCGGCAGATACATTTCTGCTGGGCTCTTTTCATATCGCAGACCGCAAAAAACGCGTTGTAGGGGCGAGCATTATATCCTTATATTATTCTTCCTCTTTCTCCTTTTCGGCAATATCCGGTGCCAAATCCCCGCCGGGCATTTTGTGGCCGAAGGACGGCACGAAGAAGAACTTGCGGATGATAAAGATCAGCGCGATAGCCCCCACGCTGACAAGGTTCTGCACGGCATCCTCGTGCCCTACGATCATGTGGCGGGCAATGGCATAAAGCAGCACTTCCAGCACACTGCCGGGGCTGTGCTTGGCAAGCATCTTGATAAACTCAATGCCGATGACGATATCCAGCGCCCGCTCCAAAAATTCCCGCACTTCCACGCTGTCGCCGTGGGTCAAAAGGCCGGGCATCAGCTGCAAAAGGGGCACCACGCTCAACAGCAGTGCCACCAGCACAATGGCCGAAAGCACTACCTCCAACAGGCCCGCCGCCTCAGCCACCTGGTCGCGGAACACCTGCTTCACGTGTTCTTCTTTGCGGTGCAGCGCGCTTTTGGCAATGCGCGGTTCGTAATCTTTCAAAGCCATGGGGAAATTCCTCATTTCATAAAAATTCTACCCCTATTGTACCATACAACGCCCATCCACGGCAACAGGAAGTTTCCGGTGCCGTGTGGCCTATTCTTTCTGCGTACGCCGTGCATTGTCATCATCCGGTTAAAGTCATACCTTTACCCCGCAAACCCCATCAAAAATGACAAAAAGCGCTGGTCAAAACTCACCCTCGTGGTTTTTTGGCTGAAAAAGACAAACCCATCTTGCAATTTGTTCGCCTACGCTTTACACTAATCTTACAGGGTTTCATCTGATAGATTTACTCATTCAGTAAAGGGGGAACTTCCGTGCAGTACACGATGCAGCATCGCGGTCATCACGTAGGTTCCCTGTACCCTGCCGGTATCACAGTTGAAGTATAGCGCAGTGTACCCATACGGGCCGCACTGCGCTTTTTGCTTTTTGGGGAAAGGAGTTCACCATGAAAAAAGTTGCCATCATCATGGGGTCAGACAGTGACTGGCCGGTCGTAAAATCCGCCTGCACGGTGCTGAAAGATTTCGGTGTCCCGTACGAGGCACACATCCTCTCGGCCCACCGCACACCCGAAGCCGCCGCTGACTTTGCCAAGTCTGCCCGCGCCAACGGCTACGGCGTGATCCTGTGCGCGGCTGGCATGGCCGCCCATCTGGCCGGTGCCTTTGCCGCCAACACCACCCTGCCGGTGGTAGGCATCCCGATGAAAGGCGGTGCGCTGGACGGTCTCGATGCCCTGCTTGCCACCGTGCAGATGCCCAGCGGTTTCCCGGTTGCTACCGTGGCGCTGAACGGTGCCAAAAACGCCGCCTACCTGGCCGTGGCGATCCTTGCCGTTGCCGATGACGACCTGGCCGCCAAGCTGGACAAGTTCCGCGCCGACATCGCCGCCGCCATCGCCAAAAAGGATGCCGCCATCGCCGCCGAGGCCGCCGCACTGTAACGTGTCAAAATCCCAACAATTTTCTTGCACATTGTCCAAAAACAGGGTACAATGAAAGTACCCGCTACTTATTATAATACAAAGGAGCGTTTTACGATGAATTACGAAGTTAAAGAGCAGATGTACGAAGGCAAAGCTAAGCAGGTTTTCGCTACCAGCGACCCCGAGATCGTAATGGTCCACTACAAGGACGATGCCACCGCCGGTGACGGCGAGAAGAAGGGCACCATCCGCGACAAAGGCATCGTGAACAACAAGCTGTCCAACGCCCTGATGCAGAAGCTGGAGAAAGAGGGCATCCCCACCCACTATGTGCAGGAGATCAACGACCGCGACACCTTTGTAAAGAAGGTCGAGATCGTGCCCCTGGAGGTCATCATCCGCAACGTGGCCGCCGGTCACTTCACCCTGCGCATGGGTGTGCCCGAGGGTACCGAGTTCAAGACCCCCATCCTGGAATACAGCTACAAGAACGATGATCTGCATGATCCGTTCATCAACCACTACTACGCCCTGGCTCTCGACCTGGCTACCCAGGAGGAGCTGGACACCATCACCAAGTACGCTTTCAAGATCAACGAAGTGCTGAAGAAGATCCTGCTGGATGCTAACATCCGCCTGATCGACTTCAAGGTCGAGTTCGGCCGCCTGTCTGACGGCACCATCATCCTGGCTGACGAGATCAGCCCCGACACCTGCCGTTTCTGGGATGCCACCACCGGCGCACACCTGGACAAGGACCTGTTCCGCCGCAACCTGGGCGGTGAGGCAGATGCCTACCAGGAAGTTATGAAGCGCCTGCTGGGCTGATTTTCCGCAAACGGAACGGAGCATAGAATGAGCGAAATTTCCCAATTCAGCCAGGGCCTGCACGAGGAGTGCGGTGTCTTTGGCATGTACGATAAAACCGGCGAGACCGATATGGTCAGTGCCGTATACAGTGCGCTGTACGCCCTGCAGCATCGCGGCCAGGAAAGCTGCGGCATCGCCCTGAACGTGGACGGTGTGCTTTCCGGCCACCGCGATTTGGGGCTGGTGAGCGAAGTGTTCACCAAGCGTGTGCTGGACGACCTGCCCCGGGGTGCCAAGATGGCCACCGGCCATGTGCGTTACGCCACCGCAGGCCAGCGCAGCCGCTCCAACGCGCAGCCGATGATTTTGCATCACTGCAAGGGTGCCATGGCCGTATGCCACAACGGCAACCTGGTCAACGCCCCCAAGCTGCGCCGCAAGCTGGAAATGAGCGGTTCCATCTTCCACGGTACCTCCGATACCGAGGTCATCGCCTACCTGCTGACCCAGAACCGCCTGCTG
Source organism: Bulleidia sp. (assembly GCA_963655125.1). GTDB lineage: Bacteria > Bacillota > Clostridia > Oscillospirales > Ruminococcaceae > Gemmiger. Next base: position 45,413 of record CAVKDR010000060.1, on the reverse strand, counting down.
ACCCCCAACATTGAGATGGCCGTCAGCCGCACGATGGACGACATCGAGGGTGCGTATTCTCTGGTCATTATGACCCACACCAAACTCATCGCCGCCCGCGACCCCAACGGCTTCCGCCCGCTGTGCATCGGCGAACTGCCCGATGGTTCCGGCTGGGCTTTCGCCAGCGAAAGCTGCGCCCTGGACGCTGTGGGTGCCAAGTTTGTGCGGGATGTCAAACCCGGTGAGATCGTCATCGCCGACCACAACGGTCTGCGCAGCATCGAGGATCACTGCGGCACCGCCCCCCACACGATGTGCGTGTTTGAGTACATCTATTTTGCCCGCCCGGATTCCATCATCGAAGGTACCTGCGTCCACGAAGCCCGCCTGCAGGCCGGCCGTTTCCTGGCGCAGGAGCATCCTGTCGAAGCCGATGTCGTCATCGGTGCGCCGGATTCCGGCCTGGATGCCGCTTTGGGTTACGCCCAGGAGAGCGGCATCCCCTACGGCGTGGGCTTTATCAAAAACAAATATGTCGGCCGTACGTTTATTCAGGGCAGTCAGGCCCAGCGCGAGAGCAGCGTCCGCATCAAGCTGAACGCCATCTCCTCCACGGTCAAGGGCAAACGTGTCGTGCTGGTGGATGACTCCATCGTGCGCGGCACCACCAGTGCCCGCACCATCCGCCTGCTGCGCGAGGCCGGTGCCGCTGAAGTGCATTACCGCATCAGCGCCCCGCCCTTCGCCCATCCCTGCTATTTCGGCACCGACATCCCCGATGAAAAGGACCTGATCGCCACCGGCCATACGGTGGAGGAGATCAATCAGCTGGTCGGCTCCGACACGCTGGGCTACTTGAGCATCGAGCATGTGCAGCAGCTGGCGATCCACAGCAAGTGCGGGTTCTGCACCGGCTGCTTTACCGGCAAGTACCCCGTGGCCCCGCCCACCGAGACGATGGACATCGTCTACGACAAGCCGCTGAGCCAGTCCAACAGCAAGAAAAAGTTATAATTGTGGGTATCCCCTTTGTAGGGGTCGATGCTTGCATCGACCCTACAGATTTACCGCAAACTCTACTTTGATAGGAGTACACCATGGAAAAAAGCTATTCTGCCAGCTACGCCGCTGCAGGCGTGGATATTACGGCCGGGTATCGTTCGGTCGAACTGATGAAACAGTATGTCGCCCGCACCATGACCGAGAACTGCATCGGCGGGCTGGGCGGCTTCGGCGGCCTGTTTGAGCTGGACTGCTCCGGCATGGAGCATCCCGTCCTGATCTCCGGCACCGATGGCGTGGGCACCAAACTGCGCATCGCCATGCTACTGGACAAGCACGACACCATCGGCATCGACTGCGTGGCTATGTGCGTCAACGATGTCATTTGTGCCGGTGCCAAGCCGCTGGTTTTCCTGGATTACATCGCCTGCGGCAAGAACATCCCCGAAAAGATCGCCGAGATCGTCAAGGGCGTGGCCGAGGGCTGCGTCCAGGCAGGCTGCTCCCTGGTGGGCGGCGAGACTGCCGAGCATCCCGGCATGATGCCCGAAGATGAGTACGACCTGGCCGGTTTCACCGTTGGCGTAGTCGACAAGGCCAAGATCCTGGACAACTCCACCATGCAGGCCGGCGATGTCATCATTGCCCTGCCCTCCACCGGTGTACACTCCAACGGTTTCTCGCTGGTTCGCAAGATTTTTGATATCGACAACAACCCCGATGTGCTGAAAAAGACCTTTGACGGCATGGACAAGCCCCTGGGCGAAGCCCTGCTGGCCCCCACCCGCATCTACGTCAAGCCTGTGCTGGCTGTGATGGACGAGGTCAAGGTCAAGGGTGTTTCCCACATCACCGGCGGCGGCTTCTACGAGAACATTCCCCGCAGCCTGAAGAAAGGCTGCGCCGCCCGCATTGCCAAGGCCGATGTGCGCACCCCCGCCCTGTTTGACGTGATGCAGCGCGAGGGCGGCATCTCCGAGCACGACATGTTCAACACCTTTAACATGGGCGTTGGCATGGTGCTGACCGTGGCCCCCGAGGACGCTGACAAGGCCATTGCCATCCTGCAGGCCCATGGCGAGGATGCCTACCGCCTGGGCACCATCGTGGACGGTGACGGGGTGGAACTGGTATGAAGCGTGTAGCAGTTCTGGTCTCCGGCGGCGGCACCAACCTGCAGGCTTTGCTGGAAAGCGAGCGCCGCGGTGAGAACCCCAACGGCCAGATCGTGCTGGTGGTTGCCAGCAAGCCCGGCGTGTATGCGCTGGAACGCGCTGCCAACTTTGGCGTGGAATCCGCCGTAGTCAGCCGCAAAGACTATACCGACAGCGCCGCCTTTGACGCTGCCCTGCTAGACACTTTGCAGAGCCACCAGATCGATGTGGTGGTGCTGGCCGGTTTCCTCAGCGTACTGGGCGAAAAGGTCATTGCTGCTTACCGCAACAAGATCATCAATGTCCATCCCAGCCTGATCCCCAGCTTCTGCGGCCCCGGCTTCTACGGGCTGAAAGTCCACGAAGCCGCCCTGGCCCGTGGCGTGAAGCTGACCGGTGCCACCGTACACCTGGTCAACGAGGAATGTGACGGCGGGCCGATCCTTTTGCAAAAGGCCGTGGCCGTCCAGCCCGGCGACACCCCCGAGGTATTGCAGAAGCGCGTGATGGTAGAAGCCGAATGGAAGCTGCTGCCCCAGGCCCTTGCCATGGTGTGCAGCGACGAGGTATAAACAATGAAAAAGAATCTGTATAAATATCTGGCTGGCAACGAGTATCCGGGCCGCGGCATTGTGCTGGGGCAGACCCCCGATGGCAAAAAGGCCGTGGTGGCTTACTGGATCATGGGCCGCAGCGCCAACAGCCGCAACCGCGTGTTTGAGCCTATCGAGGGCGGCATCCGCACGGTCGCCGCTGACCCCGCCAAGCTGGAGGACCCGCATCTGATCATCTACAACGCTGTGCTGACCCTGCGGGAAACCACCGTGGTCACCAACGGCGACCAGACCGACACGATTGCCCAGTTCATGAACGGCAACCTGTTCCCCGGTTATAGCTTTGAGGCCGCGCTGGCTACCCGCACCTACGAGGATGACGCGCCCAACTTCACCCCGCGCATCAGCGGTGTGGTGGATATGCGCCGCGGCGGCTACAAGCTGTCCATCGTCAAATCCAACGAGGGCAACGCCGCCAGTGTGCAGCGCCAGACCTTTGATTACCCCCAGCCTGTGGCCGGTGAGGGTCACTTCATCAGCACCTACCAGAAGAACGGTGCCCCCATCCCCAGCTTTGCCGGGGAGCCGCTGCGGGTGACCATCGATGAAAACGATGCCGCCAAGTTTGCCGACAAACTCTGGAAGAACCTGAACGAGGACAACAAGGTCAGCCTGTTCGTGCGCAGCATCGAGCTGGAGACCGGCACCTACGAGGATATTATCCTGAACAAATACACCGCTGTGGAGGGTTAATATGAACGAATTTCAGCTGAAATACGGCACCAACCCCAACCAGAAACCCGCCCGCATCTATATGGCCGATGGCTCCGACCTGCCGGTGCAGATCCTGAACGGCCGTCCGGGCTACATCAACTTTCTGGATGCGTTCAACTCCTGGCAGCTGGTGCGTGACCTGAAAAAGGCCCTGGGCCAGCCCGCCGCCGCCAGCTTCAAGCATGTGTCCCCCGCCGGTGCGGCCATCGGACTGCCGCTGGATGACACCCTGCGCGCCATGTACCACATTGCCCCGGAGACCGAGCTGTCTCCCCTGGCCTGCGCCTACGCCCGCGCCCGTGGTGCCGATCGCATGTCCAGCTTCGGCGACTGGATCGCCCTGTCCGATGTCTGCGACCTGAGCACCGCCAAACTCATCCAGCACGAAGTTTCCGATGGCATCATCGCCCCCGGCTACGATGCCGATGCGCTGGAGGTGCTGAAAGGCAAGAAGAAAGGCAACTACGCCATCGTGCAGATCGATGCCGACTACGAGCCGAAACCGCTGGAGACCCGCACCGTCTTTGGCGTGACCTTTGAGCAGGGCCGCCAGGACCTGGACATCAGCGATGCCACGATGCTGCAGAACATCGTGACCGAGAATCAGACCATCAGCGAGGAGCAGCGCCGCGACCTGGTCATCAGCCTGATCGTGCTGAAATACACCCAGTCCAACAGCGTTTGCTACGTGCAGGACGGCCAGACCATCGGCGTAGGTGCCGGCCAGCAGAGCCGCGTACACTGCACCCGCCTGGCAGGCCAGAAAGCCGACAACTGGCAGCTGCGCCACATGCCCAAGGTGCTGAACCTGCCCTTCCGCCCCGACATTGCCAAGCCCAACCGCGACAACGCCATTGACGTGTACATTGGCGACACGCCGCAGGATGTCATCGGCGATGATGTCTGGGCCGAGACCTTTACCGAGCAGCCCGCCCCGCTGACGCTGGACGAGAAGCGCGCCTGGCTGGATGCCGTGACCGGTGTTTCTTTGGGCAGCGATGCTTTCTTCCCGTTTGGCGATAACATCGAGCGCGCCCGCCGCAGCGGCGTGACTGCGATCGTGCAGCCGGGCGGTTCCATCCGCGACCAGCAGGTCATTGATACCTGCAACAAGTACGGCATTGCGATGGCGTTCTGCGGCATCCGGCTGTTCCATCATTAAACGCAAAAAACAACTCGCCTGCGGCGATTTTTCGTCGCGGGCTGTTGTGCTGTCAAGGAGGACGCTTATGAAAATTCTGGTTGTAGGCGGCGGCGGGCGCGAGCACGCCATTATCCGCGCACTGAAAAAAAGCCCCCTTTGCACCGAGATCTGGTGCGCACCCGGCAACGGCGGCATCAGCTACGATGCCCACTGCAAGGCCATCCCTGCCACGGACGTGGACGCGATGGTTGCCTTTGCCAAAGAGGAAGCCTTTGATTATGTAGTCGTTGCCCAGGATGACCCCCTGGCGCTGGGCATGGTCGATGCCCTGGCGGCAGTCGGCATCCCGGCCTTTGGCCCCGACAAAGCGGCTGCCCGCATCGAGGCCAGCAAGGTATTCAGCAAGGACCTGATGAAGAAATACGGCATCCCCACCGCGAAGTACGAGACCTTTGACGACCCCGCCAAAGTCATGGAGTACATCCGCGCCGAGGGCAAGTATCCCGTGGTCATCAAGGCTGACGGCCTGGCCCTTGGCAAGGGCGTGCTGATCTGCCAGAACGAGCAGGAAGCCGCCGATGGCGTAAAAGAGATCATGCTGGACAAAAAGTTCGGTGCATCGGGAAATCATGTGGTCGTGGAAGAATTCCTCACCGGCCCCGAGGTCAGTGTGCTGTCTTTCTGCGATGGCAAGACCGTCAAGCCGATGGTCTCCAGCATGGACCACAAGCGCGCGCTGGACCATGACGAAGGCCTGAACACCGGCGGCATGGGCACCGTGGCCCCCAACCCCTACTACACCCAGGATGTGGCCGACCGCTGCATGAAAGAGATCTTCCTGCCCACCGTGGCCGCCATGCAGGCCGAGGGCTGCCCCTTTAAGGGCTGCCTGTACTTTGGCCTGATGCTGACCCCCGATGGCCCCAAGGTCATTGAGTACAACTGCCGCTTTGGCGACCCCGAGACCCAGGTGGTGCTGCCCCTGCTGGAAAGCGACCTGCTGACCGTGATGCAGGCTACCACCAACGGCACTTTGGCCGAGACCGAGGTCAAGTTCAGCAGCGGCGCTGCCGCCTGCGTGATTCTAGCAAGCGGCGGCTACCCCCTCGCCTACGAGAAAGGCAAGGAGATCACCGGCCTGACCGAGGGCCAGTTGGATGCTGCCGATGTGACCGTCTACCATGCGGGCACTGCCATTAAGGATGGCAAGCTGGTCACCAACGGCGGCCGCGTACTGGGCGTGACGGCCACCGCCGCCACCCTGCCCGAGGCGCTGAAAAAAGCCTACACCGCCAGCGAGAGCATCCACTTTGACAAGCTGCACAAGCGCAGCGACATCGGTGCAAGAGCCCTGGCCGCGATGCAGTAACAGAATGGTTGCCGCGTTACTATAATGAACGTTGCTTTGTAGGGGCGAACAGTGTTCGCCCGCGGCAATGCTGCGGTCACCGCAATACTTCCGGGTCGATGCGAGCATCGACCCCTACGCCGTAGGGGCGGATTCCATATCCGCCCGGTCAATGTAGCGGCTGCGCAAAGCTGCACGGGAGCATATGGAATGCTCCCCTACGAACCATACACATGGTTCGCCCCTACATCTCCCCGCGCATAAAACTCCAAATCACAGGAGGAAATACAATGGTATATCGCATTTATGTTGAGAAAAAGCCCGGTTTTGACGGCGAGGCCCAGGGCCTTTGCCACGAGCTGGTCGATCTGCTGGGCATCCAGGCCCTGAAAGGTCTGCGGCTCATCAACCGTTATGATGTCGAGGGTATCGACAATGTCCTGTTCCAGCAGGCCATCCCCACCGTGTTCAGCGAGCCGCCGGTAGACACCACCTACACCACCCTGCCCGAAGCCCAGCACGTTTTTGCTGTGGAGTACCTGCCCGGCCAGTTTGACCAGCGCGCCGACTCCGCCAGCCAGTGCATCCAGCTGCTCAGCCAGGGCGAGCTCCCCGCCGTGCGCAGCGCCCGCGTCTACCTGCTGGAGGGCGACCTGACCGAGGACGACATTGCCGCCATTAAAAAGTACGTCATCAACCCCGTTGAGGCCCGCGAAGCCAGCCTGGACGAGCGCACCACCCTCAAGATGGAGTTTGCCATCCCCACCGAGGTGGAGACCCTGACCGGCTTTACCGCCCTGGACGAGGACGGCCTGGAAGCATTCCGCAACGAAAAAGGCCTGGCTATGGACCACGCCGATATCAAGTTCTGCCAGGACTATTTTAAGAGCGAGCACCGCGACCCCACCATCACCGAGATCCGCCTGATCGACACCTACTGGTCTGACCACTGCCGCCACACCACCTTCGGCACCATTCTGGACGATGTGCAGATCGATGACGAACTGGTGCAGGCTGCCTTTGACCGTTACATGGCTCTGCGCGAGGAGACCGGCCGCGACAAGAAGAACCGCACCCTGATGGACTGCGCCACCATCGCCGCCAAGGCCCTGAAACAGCGCGGCATCCTGAAGAATCTGGACGAGAGCGAGGAGATCAACGCCTGCACCGTCAAGATCAAGTGCGATGTGGACGGCGAGCAGCAGGACTGGCTGTTCCTCTTTAAAAACGAGACCCACAACCACCCCACCGAGATCGAGCCGTTCGGCGGCGCTGCTACCTGCATCGGCGGTGCCATCCGCGATCCCCTGTCCGGCCGCAGCTACGTCTACCAGGCCATGCGCGTGACCGGCGCAGCCGACCCGCTGAAGCCCGTCTCCGAGACGATGCCTGGCAAGCTGCCCCAGCGCAAGCTGGTCACCACCGCCGCTGCCGGTTATTCCAGCTACGGCAACCAGATCGGCCTTGCCACCGGCCAGGTCTCTGAACTGTATCACCCCGGCTACGCTGCCAAGCGCATGGAGATCGGCGCGGTTGTCGGCGCTACCCCGGCCAGCCATGTCCGCCGCGAGGAACCCGCCCCCGGCGATGTGGTCATCCTGCTGGGCGGCCGCACCGGCCGTGACGGCATCGGCGGCGCTACCGGTTCCTCCAAGGCCCACAAGCTGACCAGCCTGGAAACCTGCGGTGCCGAGGTGCAGAAAGGCAACGCCCCCATCGAGCGTAAGCTGCAGCGCCTGTTCCGCCGCGAGGATGCCTGCCGCCTGATTAAGCGCTGCAACGACTTCGGCGCAGGCGGTGTCTCCGTTGCCATCGGCGAACTGGCTGATGGCCTGAAGATCGACCTGAACAAGGTCACCAAGAAATACGAGGGTCTGGACGGCACCGAGCTGGCGATCTCCGAAAGCCAGGAGCGCATGGCCGTGGCCGTTGCTGCCGAGGATGCCGAGACCTTTATGCAGTACGCTGCCGAGGAAAACCTCGAAGCTACGATCGTTGCTACCGTTACCGAGGAAAAGCGCATGCGCGAATTCTGGAACGGCAAGGCCATCGTGGACCTCTCCCGTGAGTTCCTGAACTCCAACGGTGCCGAGCGCCACGCCAACGTACACATCCTCAAGGGTCATGTCTGGCAGCCCCAGTTTGCCGGTGCTACCTTTGAGCAGAAGATGGAGCACCTGGTCACCGACCTGAACGTCTGCAGCCAGAAGGGCCTGGGCGAGCGTTTCGACTCCACCATCGGTGCCGCTACCGTGCTGATGCCCTACGGCGGCAAGTACCAGCTGACCCCCACCATGGCTATGGCTGCCAAGCTGCCCGTGGACGGCGAGACCACCACCTGCTCCGGCATGGCCTGGGGCTTTAACCCCTACCTGACCGAAGCCGACCCCTACCGCGGCGCTTACCTGGCCGTGGTGGAGAGCGTCACCAAACTGGTGTGCGCCGGTTTCCATCACAAGGACATGTACCTGACTTTCCAGGAATACTTCGAGCACATGAACGACAAGCCCGAGCGCTGGGGCAAGCCGCTGGCTGCCCTGCTGGGTGCCCTGGATGCCCAGATGGGCCTGGGCATTGCGTCCATCGGCGGCAAGGATTCCATGTCCGGCAGCTTTGAGGGGCTGGATGTGCCTCCGACGCTGGTCAGCTTTGCCACTGCCATCGGCAACACCCGCGATGTGCAGAGCCCCGAGTTCAAGAAAGCCAACAGCGCGGTTGTGATGCTGCGTCCCCAGTATAAGGACGGCCTGCCCGAGATCGGCAGCCTGATTGCCATCTACAAGACTGTGGAGCAGATGATCGATGAGGGCAAGGTGCTGGCCGCTGCTACCCCCGGTTACGGCGGCGTGGCCGAGGCCCTGTTCAAGATGTGCGTAGGCAACCATGTGGGTCTGCAGCTGTCCAACGACCTGAACTTCAACGATCTGTTCAAGCCTGCCTATGGCAGCGTTATCCTGGAACTGCTCGACCCGTCTGCCGGCGAGTTCCTGGGCTTTACCACCGTGGACTACACGCTGGAAGCTGGCAAAGAGATGATCGACCTGGCCCAGCTGCAGGAAAAGTGGGAAGCCAAGCTGGAGCCGGTGTTCCCCTACCGCAAGGCTGGCCCCACCGTGCCCGCGCTGGAGCATGACTGCCCCGCCAACAAGCGCGTAGCCCCCGCCGTGCGCCTGGCTACCCCGCGGGTCATCATCCCCGTATTCCCCGGCACCAACTGCGAGTATGACACCGCCCGTGCCTTCCGCCAGGCTGGCGGCGATCCGCACGTGCTGGTGCTGAAGAACCTGACCCCCGCCGATGTTGCCGAAAGCTGCGAAGCCCTGGTCAAGGAGCTGGACGAAGCCCAGATCCTGATGCTGCCGGGCGGCTTCTCCGGCGGTGACGAGCCGGACGGCTCCGCCAAGTTCATTGCGGCATTCTTCCGCGCCCCGGCTGTGGCCGATGCCGTCAACCGTCTGCTGAACCAGCGTGACGGCCTGGCCCTGGGCATCTGCAACGGCTTCCAGGCACTCATCAAGCTGGGCCTGGTCCCCTACGGCGAGATCCGCCCCATCACGGCCGATGACCCGACCCTGACCTTTAACACCATCCATCGCCACCAGAGCATGCTGGTGCGCACCCGCGTTGCCAGCAACAAGAGCCCCTGGCTGAGCCGCTGCGACATCAACGATGAGCACCTGATCGCCATCAGCCACGGCGAGGGCCGCTTTGTCTGCAACCAAGCGCTGCTGAACCAGCTGATCGACAACGGCCAAATCGCCACCCAGTATGTTGACCTGACCTGCCAACCCACCATGGACCTGCGCTACAACCCCAACGGCTCTGTGATGGCGATCGAGGGCATCACCAGCCCGGACGGCCGCGTCTTTGGCAAGATGGGCCACAGCGAGCGCTACGGCGAACGCCTGTACAAGAACGTCACCGGCGACAAGTACCAGCCTATCTTTGAGGGCGGCGTGAACTATTTTAAGCTGTAAGAAAGTAGAGGACTTTTCCCATGGCACAACATGACCGTTATATTTCCCCGTTCTCGACCCGCTATGCCTCCGACGAGATGCAGTACATCTTCTCGGACGACAACAAGTTCCGCACCTGGCGCAAGCTGTGGATCGCGCTGGCTAAGGCCGAGCAGAAGCAGGGCCTGGCTATCACCGATGAGCAGATTGCCGAGCTGGAAGCCCACAAGGACGATGTGAACTACGAGGATGCCATCGCCCGCGAAAAGCTGGTGCGCCATGACGTGATGAGCCACGTCTACGCCTACGGCCTGCAGTGCCCCAAGGCAAAGGGTATCATCCATCTGGGTGCTACCAGCTGCTATGTGGGCGATAACACCGATGTCATCATCATGCGCGAAGCCCTGCAGCTGGTGCGCAAGAAGATCATCGGTGTGCTGGCGAACCTGGCTAAGTTTGCTGACGAGTACAAGAACATGCCCTGCCTGGCCTACACCCACTGCCAGCCCGCCCAGCTGACCACCGTTGGCAAGCGCGCCACCCTGTGGATGAACGAGCTGTATATGGACCTGGAGGAGATCGACCACCAGATCAGCCAGCTGGCGCTGCGCGGTGTCAAGGGCACCACCGGCACCCAGGCCAGCTTTATGGAGCTGTTCGGCGGCGATTCCGCCAAGGTCAAGGCCGTGGAGGCCGATGTCTGCGCCCAGATGGGCTTTACCAAGGTCGTGCCGGTCTGCGGCCAGACCTACAGCCGCAAGGTGGACTACAATGTGCTGTCCGCCGTGGCAGGCCTGGGCCAGAGCGCTATGAAGATGGCTACCGACATCCGTCTGCTGGCAAACTTTAAAGAGATGGAGGAGCCGTTCGAGAAGAACCAGATTGGTTCCTCGGCCATGCCCTACAAGCGTAACCCCATGCGGTGCGAGCGCATCTGCGCCCTGAGCCGCTACCTGATGGTGGACGTGCTGAACCCCGCCATGACCGCCGGTACCCAGTGGTTTGAGCGTACGCTGGACGACTCCGCCAACAAGCGTATCGCCATGGCCGAGGGCTTCCTGGCTGCTGATGCCATCCTGAACATTCTGCTGAATGTCTCGGACGGTCTGGTGGTTTACCCCAAGGTCGTGCGCGCCCGCGTGATGGCCGAACTGCCGTTCATGGCCAGCGAGAACATCATGATGAAGGCCGTCAAGAAGGGCGGCGACCGCCAGGAGCTGCATGAGCGCCTGCGTGAGCATGCCGTGGCCGCTGCCGCCGTGGTCAAGCAGGAGGGCAAGCCCAACGACATGATCGCCCGTGTGGAGGCTGACCCCGCCTTTGGCCTGAGCCGCGAGGAGATCGAGGCAGAACTCTCCCCCGAGGCCTTCACCGGCCGCAGCGCCGAGCAGGTCACCGAGTTCCTGCGTGATGTCATCCAGCCCGTCCTGGATGCCAACAAAGAGGACCTGGGCCAGCATGTGGAGCTGAACGTGTAATAGCGATTTACCCGCAAAACTGTAGGGGCGGATGCCAAGCATCGACCCCTACAACATAAAAAGAATCCCGTACTATCTGCAAAGGTAGTACGGGTATTTTTTATGCAATTGTATCGGCTGCCACCAGGCCGGATTCTAATACATCCGCCATATAGGCGTTGTGGTCGGCGTAATCACCGCCAGGCACAAGGGTAATGTCGTAATAGGTGATCGGCATATCGTTGCTTTCCAGTACCTGCTTGAGGGTGTGCAGAACGGTTTGCATGTCTGCTTCGGTGGGCTTGCCATCGCATAGGATCTGGGCGCACAGGCGGCTGGGCACCTTTTGCAGCAGGGCTTTATCAAACGGAGCATCCAGCGGCAAATCGTCCACATAGTTGGCCGGGGTCATGCCGTCCTGTTCGGTATAGCAAAGGTCGATCTCCACGGTGCTGCCCTTTGCGCCGTAGACCGAAGCAAACGTCAATTCAGGAGCCTGCACGGTCAGGTACGCGGCTGCCTGCTGGGCGGCTTCATTTCTCAGGCGGTAAGCAGTGTTCCAGCGGTGGTCTACATAGAACGTGTGGGTCGGCTCAAGCTGCTTACCCCGGATTTCGTCATCGGTCAGCAGCCAGAACCGCGTCTGCACTGCAAAGTTTGTATCACTGCTCTGATCAGACTGAACGTATACCACATAGTGGAAGAACTGTCCGTCAAGGGCAGTGCGCTGGTCCCAGTGGAATGTTTCCTCGGGATACAGCTTTTCCGCGTACCGAATTGCCCGGTATACGGCCCACTGCTGGCTGAGCGGATCGCCGTTGATGGCATCGAACGCCAGCAGCAATGCCAGAATCAGCAGCAGGGCCGCCGCCAGCGCAAGGCGGCGCAGTTTTTTTGTCTTATTCTTCTTTGTTTTCATGGGTACTCTCCTTTGCATAGTGCAGCAGCCAGCCAATCAGCCAGCCAATGCCGCCCAGAACCACATACAAAATACAGCCGGACAACAAATTTCCTAAGAAATTGCCAAGTGAAAAAGTTTGCAGATACGTCACTTGTTTTACGATGGTGTCCAACACCACCAGTCCCAGCGTAAACAGCAGCAGCGGCTTGCCCATGCCGGTGTCGCGGTAGGTCAAAACTGCCCAGATAAAGGGCAGAGTCAGAATCACCCAGTTGGCACTGCCCGTATACCCCAGGGCGATACCTGCCGCAATGCCCACAAAGGCCAGCAGCAACAGGTGGGTACTGTAGCGGCGCTGTAGTTTTTTAAGGATTTTGCCATCATCGGGGGCGGGCGGCTCCTGCTCGGCGGGGGCATCTGTCCCCCGCCACTGGGCGCGGCAGGCCGGGCAGGCGGCCAGGTGGGCCTTTACCAGTGCTTCGCTTTCCGGGCTGGCTACGCCGTCCTGCACCAAAGGCATCAGGTCGCGGCAGACTGCGCAGGGAATTTTTGTAGTTTCGATTGCTTCGTTCACATTCACAGGTCGTAGCCCTCCTTTGCAAGTTGTTGTTTTAACCAGGTGCGGGTGCGGTGTTCGATGACGCGGGCCGAGCTTTCGCTGATGCACAGCCGCGCGGCGATCTCGGCGTAACTGTACCCCTCGGCCCGCAGCTGCACCACGCGGCGGGCACGGTCGTCTTTTTGCTGTAATAGCGCCTGTACCCGCTGCCATTGCAGGCGGGTGTCGGTGTTTTCGGGCAGGGTGTCATCGGTCAGGTAGGTTTCCAGTAAGTCATCGGCGCTGACGGTGGGGCGGCGCTTGCGCAGGCTTTCCAGCCAGACGTTATGCGCAATGCCAAACAGCCAGGTCTTGACCGCACAGTCTCCGCGGTAGGTGTGCAGCCGTTTCAGCGCCCGCAGAAAGGTCTCGCTCAACAGGTCCTCGGCCTCGGCGGGGTCGTGGGTCAGGTGGCAGAGGTAGCGGTACAGGTCCATACGGTAGGTGTTGTAAAGTTCTTCCAGTTCCGGTATCGGCATGTCCCGCCCTCCTTTCTCATCGGCTTTCACTGTATAGGTGCGGGTTTTACGCTGTATGTTACAATCATTTACAAAAAACTGCCCCGGCACGTGGCTGGGGCAGTGGGGGTTATTCGGTTGGGGTTTCCTCGGCGGACTCGGCGTTTTCTGTGCTTTCTGGGTCCGGCTCCGGGGTGGGTTCCGGCGTGGGGGTGGGCTGCTCGTATGGCTGGAAGTAGCCGCGAATTTCGCCGTCCTCCAGCTGGTCACTCACGTCCAGGGTACCACGGTCGCTGCCGGACAGGCCCTTGTCGGGGTCGGTCAAAATTTTGGCGGCCAGCCGCAGTTTGTAGTCCAGGCTGCTGCTGTTGCCCAGCAGCACATCCACGCGGCCCTGGTAGGTGAAAGAAAGCTGGCTGGTATCGCTGATGTCCAGCGCGGTCAAGCCGTCCAGCAGGTTGTTGTCCTGCAGCAGCTGCCACAGTTCGGTGACGATGGCGGTCACGGTAGGCTGGGCAGATTCCGGCGTGGCATCGGTGCTGCTGGAATCTGCCGAGGGTTCGGCGTTTGCCAGCAGCGAGTTGTAAGTTACCGGGATGACCTGCTGGCCGATGGCCGGGCTGAAATTATCCGGCAGCTTGGCATTGAGCAAAATCAGGCCGTCCGGCTGGGAGACCTCCAGCCGCAGGATGCGCAGCGCATCACTGAGGACCATCCACCCACCGGAGTACATGCAGGTGAACCGCTCGGTAGCGGGGGTAAGCTGTACCACGACTGTGGCGGGCATTTGCACATTTACTTGCACTTTGTCCAGATATGGGAACTGTGCCTGCAACTCTTTCGTCTTTTCCTCGGTGGAGAAGCCGAACAGGTTGGAATTTTTCTCGATATTCAGCGCCGAGATGATCTCATCCTCGGTATAAATGCCGGTATCGGCGGGGGTGGTGTGGTCAAAATTCTCAACGCGGAACAGCGCCACCTTGAACAGCAGATTGACCGACACAAACGCACCGATGGCCAGCACAGCCAACACGGCCAACACGCCCAACAAACGGCGGCGGCGTGTGCGGCGCAAGATTTCGGCCTGGGTCACGCGGCGCTGGCGGCGGGGCGAACCGGGCGTGTAGCCGCTTTTTTGCGGGTTGATCTGTTGCTGCGGGCGTTGGCGGCGGTTTGCATCAGGCTGGCCCTGATGGGGGCGGTTTTGCCGCGGGGGCTGGCCGCTGCGTGGCGGTTGATTGGGGTTGGGGCTGCGCGATGGATTGGGGCGCGGAGCTTTGCCGTGCGGGGGCTGTTGCTGCGGGGCACCGCGTTTTTCCAGCCCGATACGGCTGCCCACGCTGCGGCGGGGTGCCCGGGCAGGATGACCAACCCCGGACTTTTGCCCGCGATTGCGTTGGTTATAATCCAAGGGGGTCGGCCCTCCTTTCCTGTGATTTTATGTGGCAGCTATATGGCGGGCGGATGCAAGCATCCGCCCCTACAAAACAGGATGATACATATCTGTAGGGGCCGATGCTCGTCATCGGCCCGCGGGCGCACACTGTGCGCCCCTACGAAGCACACTTTTACAGTTTACATTTATTATAGAAGAAACGATACAAAAAAACAAGAGCGGAGACCGCGGATAGGCCTCCACTCTGGTTACAATATGATTGCATTATTTGACCAAATCCAGCAGCTTGGCGGTAATCAGTTCCAGGCTGCGCGGGTTGCCCAGGGTCTTGGCGTTGGCACCCATCTCGGCCAGCTTGCCGGGCTGGGCCAGCAGCTGCTGCACGGTCTCCACCAGGCCATCGCCGGTCAGGTTCTTTTCCTCGATGACCACAGCGGCACCGGCCTTTTGCAGTTCCAGGGCGTTGTAGTACTGGTGGTTTTCGGCCACATTGGGGCTGGGGATCAGGATGGACGCACGGCCCACGGCTTCCAACTCGGCCAGCGTCAGCGCACCGGAGCGGGCAATGACCAGGTCGGCAGCGGCCAACAGCTGGGGCATGTTGTTGATATAGGGGGTAACCACCAGGTTTTCGCCGGGGGCAAAGCCCTTTTCCTTTTCCAGCTTATCAAACAGTTCCACGCCGCGGCTGCCGGTGGCATGCAGGTGTAGCACATTGGCCCCCTGCTGCTTTTCCCAGGCGCAGAGGTCGGCCACCACCTGGTTGATGCGGTCAGCGCCCAGGCTGCCGCCAAAACTCAAAATGACGGTGCGGTCACCTGCTTTCAGGTTGCGGCGGGCGGCTTCACGGTCAGCGGTCAGCACTTCGGGGCGGACGGGGTTGCCTACCACGGTGGTCTTTTCGGGGGCACCCAGTTTTTCCACGGCATCGGCGCTGGCGGCCAGTACGATATCTACGTCTTTCGCCAGCAGCTTATTGGTCACACCGGGGAAAGCGTTCTGCTCGTGGATAGCGGTTTTAATACCGCGCTTGGCGGCGGCGCGCACCACGGGGCCGCTGACGTAACCGCCGCAGCCGATGACCAGGTCAGGCTTGACCTCGTTCAAAATCTTTTGGGTGCGGGGGCCGGACAGCGCCAGATGCCACAGGGCAATGACGTTGCGCACGATGTTCTCGGCATTCACGCGGCGCTGGAAGCCGTTGATCTCGATATGATGGAAAGGGTACCCTGCCTTGGTGACAAGGCCGTACTCCATGCCCTCGCGGCGGCCGGCAAAGTGGATCTCGGCGGTCGGGTCGGCAGCTTTCAGGGCACCGGCAATTGCCAGCGCCGGGTTGATATGACCGGCTGTACCACCGGCAGCAATCAGAACACGCATATACTCTACTCCCCTTTTCAGGCAGGGCCGCCGCGTTTTAATGGGATGCGGCACCGCCTTATCATTACGCCGTCAAACTCTGCGGCGGCGATAGGTGCTTTTTTGGCGCAGGCGGTTTTCCAGTTCTGCCTGCTCCCGCTGGCGGCGGGCTTCGCGGCGGCCGTTTCCGGCGCGGGATATGCTTAGCATAATGCCCATCTCACCCAGCAAGATCAGCAAACTGGTGCCGCCGTAGGAGAAAAACGGCAAACTGATGCCGGTGTTGGGCAGCAATGCCGTAGCCACGCCAATGTGGCAGAACACCTGCCAGGCGACCTGGGCCATAATGCCGATGCCCAGCAGCGAGCCGAAGAAATCCGGCGCATTGAGGGCGATGGCGATGCCCTGTATAATAAGGGCACCGAACAGCACGATCAGCGCAATCGCGCCGAGGAAGCCCAGTTCCTCGCACACAACCGCAAAGATAAAGTCGTTCTCGGCGTAGGGCAGCCATTGGTGCTTTTGCACACTGTTGCCGATGCCCACACCGAACAGCCCGCCGGTGGAGATGGCGTAGATGCTTTGGCGGGTCTGCCACAGCATACCGGCGGTATCGGTGGGGGTCAGGCCCCAGACACCGCCCAGACGCTCGGACGCATAGCCGTCACCGGAAGCCAGGGACTTGATAAAGTACGCAAGAACCGCCAAACCGGCCGGGACGGCGACAGCCCACAGCTTTACGCCGCCTGCACCGGCACACACCAGCATCGTGGCAAAGATCATCGCCATCAGCAGCATGGCCGAGTTGTGGGGTTCCAGTTTCAGCAAAACCAGAATGGGAATCAGCAGGCAGGCGGGCTTGAAAACGCAGTGAAACAAGCTTTTGATTTCCCGCTGGTGATGGTCCAAAATATCCGCCGTGCCCAAAATGACGGCGAACTTTGCCAGCTCCGAAGGCTGCAGCGACATACCGCCCGGCAGGTAGACCCAACGGTAGCAGCCGTTGTTGTCACTGGGCATGAACAGCGCCAGCACCAGCAGCGCCAGCGTAATGACGTAAAACGTCCAGAACATATACCGCAGCGCGCGGTAGTTGACCAGCGACACGCCCAGCATGACCACAAAGCCCACCGCAGCCACGATGGCCTGGGGGCGGATAAAGTAGTAAATGTTGCCGCCGTGGTTGGTGTAGCCGCTGGAATAACTGGCCGAGAACATCATGATAAGCCCGTAGGCCAGGATAACCGCCAACGTCCCCACAAAGGTCCAGGAAAGGTGGCCCCGTTCCTCTTTGGGCAGGCGGATGACCCGCAGCATGCGGATGATATTACCGAAAGTGTGGTCCAGGATCACACCCAAAATGCCATACAGATGTGTAACCAATGGGTGCAAGCCTCCCTTGTAGTTGCGTATGGTTGATTATGCGATGCAGATGTAGAAGATGCCCATCGCCACGCCGATGGCAGCGATCAGGGCGAAGAAGCCGTCGATCTTGACCTCTTTCCAGCCGCGCAACTCAAAGGCGTGGTGGATGGGGGTCATTTTAAAGATGCGCTTGCCGTGGGTAGCCTTGAAGTAGATGCGCTGGATGACCACGGTCATGGCATCCCAGATGTAGACGATGCCGAAGAAAAGCACCAGCTCCGGGCGGTCCATCACAAAGGCCAGCGCCGTGACCATGCCGCCGAAGAACATGCTGCCGGTATCGCCCATAAAGACTTTGGCCGGGTAGAAGTTCCACAGCAAAAAGCCCACGCAGGCACCGGCGGTGGTAGCCGCCAGCAGCGAAACATGTACAAAGCCCAGCAGGCTGCCTGCCAGCAGGTAGCCCAGCATGGACACAAAGGTCACGCCGGTACACAGGCCGTCCAGGCCATCGGTCAGGTTGACAGCATTGACCAGGAAGATAATGCCGAAAAACGCGATAGGATAGTAAGCCAGCCCCAGATCGACCATGCCCGCCACCGGGAACATAACACTGGTGGAGAGCAGGCCCAGGCTGCGCAGGCCAATCATAAAGCCAACGGTGACAGCCACCTGCAGCACGATCTTCTGCCAGGCGGTCAGGCCCAGATTGCGGTGCTTGATGACCTTGATGAAGTCATCCAGAAAGCCGATCAGGCCGTTGCCGAATGCCAAAAACAACACCAGTATGCCCGCGGCCATCTGCTGTTGACCCAATACCTCGGGGGCCGAGCCGTGGAACAGCCCGTACACAACACCGATGGTGAGCAGAATGCCAAAGATAAACCCAAGACCGCCCATGGTGGGGGTTCCGTTTTTCTTGTTGTGCCAGGTCGGGCCTTCCTCGCGGATGGTCTGGCCAAAGTGCAGGCGGTGCAAAGCCGGGATCAGCAGCCAGCAGGTGATGGCCGTAACGGCAAAGCCGCCAACGGCACCGGCGGCCAAAATTGCGGAGACAGTAGGCTCCATGCAGTCATTCCTCCAAATTCCTCATTGTAAACGTAGGCGCGGCTGCACGGGGCATGCGTTACGCCTGCGGCAAAGCAGCATAAAAGTCCGCCAAAATGTCATCCAGTTTCATGGCATGGCTGGCTTTCGCCAGCACGGCATCGCCGGGGCGGACAGACTGCTGCAAATATTGTAACACTTCTGCGGCCGTTTGGCAATGCACAGTTGCAACACCACGGTTTTTAGCGGCTTCGGCCATAGCGGCACTGTGGGGGCCGTAGGCGATCAGCAGGGAGACCCCGGCATCGGCGGCCCACTCCCCTGTTGCGCGGTGGCCGCTCTCGCTGGCATCGCCCAGTTCCAGCATGTCGCCCAGCAGGGCGATCTTGTGGGGGTTCGGCAGGGCTTTCAGCACCGAGAGAGCGGCTTTCATGCTGTCCGGGCTGGCGTTGTAGCAATCCTCAATAAAGGTGATGCCGCCTTTCTCCACGATATGCTGGCGCATGCCGGTGGTCTGGTAGCGGGAAAGTGCGGCGGCGCACCGGGCGGGATCCAGCCCCAGGCGGGTAGCGGCGGCGTAGGCGGCCAGGGCATCGTACACGGTGTGCAGGCCAGCGGTGGGGATGGACACGGCAAAGCTGCCGTACGCTTTATCCACCAGGGTAAAGGTCGTGCCCTCGGTGCCGGTGTGGACATCCACGGCGCGGACATCGGCGGTCTCGCTCTCGATGCCGAACCAGACGGGACGCAGGCGGGCGGGGACGTTGGCGGTGGGCAGCAGGTCGTTATCGGCGTTCAGGGCCAGAGGGGCACCATCGGGCAGGCCCGCGCAGATCTCCATTTTTGCTTTCAGTATATTCTCCCGGGTGCCGAGATTTTCCAGGTGGGACACGCCGATCATCGTGATAATACCGGCGGAGGGGCGGGCGCAGCGGGTCAGACGCTCGATCTCGCCCAGATGGTCCATGCCCATCTCCACCACGGCGTACTGGGTATCGTTATCCAGGCGGAACAAAGTGTTGGGCACACCAATGTCGTTGTTCTGGTTGCCCTCGGTCTTGAGGGTTTTACCAAAGGCGGAGAGGACCGCGTAGCAGAACTCCTTGGTGGTAGTCTTGCCCACGCTGCCGGTGACACCGATCATCTTGGGGCTGAACAGCATACGGTAGTTGGATGCCATACGGATCATGGCGCGGGCGCTGTCCGGCACAATGACGGTGCGGTCCTCGGGTACGCCGTCCACGGGGTGGTTGGCGATGATGTAAGCAGCGCCGTTCTGGTACGCACCGGCGGCGAAGGCATGGCCGTCAACGCGCTCACCAGGGAAGCAGACGAACACGCAGCCGGGCTCGACCTTGCGGCTGTCGGTAACAACGGCATGGATGGCTACCGGCTCGGCCAAAGTCAGGCCAGCCAGCAGTTCGTTAGCAGGAATGGTTTGCATGGGATTGCCTCCTTATTCTATGGATATGAGGGATGTGTGTCTTTTTAGAAGGCTCCCTCTGTGAGACAGACTCCCCCGATACGGGGGAGGTGGAACGAAGTGCCAGAGGGGGAGCGCTGTCGCCGCAGGCGACTGAGGGAGAGAGCCTTGTGTGAACCCAAAACTTTGGTTGTCCACAGTTTTCTCTCCCCCACCCGCTTCGCGGGAGCCCCCTCCCAGAGGGGGCCGTTTGGCGTACTTATTGCTCTGTTGTTTCTTCTGTATTTTCTTCGGGCTGCGTTTCAGCAGTGTCGATGGTCTCGGCGTTGTCGCCATTGTCTGCCGTGGCATCTCCCCCGTCCGATTCCATCGTCAGGGTCACGATCGTGCCATAGGCGGTGCTGGTCTCGGCGGCTACGCTTTGGGCTACTACCCGGCCGGAGCGGTCGCCCTCGAACTGGACATTGAGGTTGGCGGCTTTCAGCATCTGGGATGCAAAGCTGCCGCTCTTACCGGTCACATCGGGCACGGTGGTCATGGCATCCTGGTCGGTGTTGGTGTACAGGTAGATGGTGGAACCGGCGGGCACCTGGCTGCCGCCCACGGGGTACTGGTACACGATGTTGCCGTTGGAGCCGATCAGCTTATGCTGCAGGCCCAGCTGGTTCAGGGTAACCTGAGCGTTGGTCCAGGTGTAGTCCAGGCAGGTCTGCACAGTCACATTGCCGGTGGGGTTGTAGTTGGCATCCTGCTCGATGCCCAGGTAAGGCGCAACTTCGCTGATGATATTGCCCACAACGGGGGCCACGACCTGGCTGGCATAGTCATGGATCCAGCGGGGGTCGTCCAGCAGGACGAACACCTCAATTTCGGGGTCATCGATGGGCAGCACAGCAGCAAAACTCATGGCCTTGTAGTAGTCGCCATCACCGCGCAGGTGACGATCCGTACGTTCAGCCGTGCCGGACTTGCCGCCGATGCGGTAGCCTGCCACGTAAGCGTTTTTGCAGGAGTGGCGGGTGCTTAGTGTACCGTTGGGGTCAACGTTGTTTTCCATCATCGAGAGGATCTCCCGGCTGACTTCCTCGGAGATGACCTGACGGCGGACGCTGGTGTCGGTCTGGCTGACAATATTGCCCGCGTTGTCGGTGACAGAATCCACGATATACGGGGTGACCAGGTAGCCACCGTTGGCGATGGCCGCGATGGCGGTAGCCATCTGCATGGGGGTGATGGCCTCGTTCTGGCCGAAGGCGGCAGTGTACAGGTTGGTGTCGACCTCGGCCATCTGCTGGGCGTTGTACACGCTGGTCCAGCGGGTTTCGCTGGGCAGGTCAACGCCGGTGGGCTGGGTGAAGCCGAAAGCCTGGATATAATCGTAAAACACGGTGGGCTGCAGGGTCTGCGCCGCCTGGATGAACCAGAGGTTGCAACTGTTGTCCAGCGCCTGGGCCATGTTTTGCAGGTTATGCACCTCACCATTGGCGCAGTGATAGGTGTGCTCCCACAGTTCACTGCCCTGGTTGACGGTGAGTTCGCCGTTGCAGTAGAAAGTCTGGTTCATGTTCATGATGCCGGAATCCAGACCTGCCGATGCGGTGATAAGCTTAAAGACCGAGCCGGGCATATACAGTTCGGTGATGTTCTTATTCTTCCACTGGGCCTCGCGCAGCATACCCTGCAGCTGGGTGTATTCGCTGGAAATTGTGTTGCCATTTTCATCCTGGGTGGTTTCCTGGCTGATGACACCATCGGCGATGATGTCGGCCACGTTCTTTTCGCCCAGGCGGCCCTCCAGCCAATCGATGTCATCGGCGGTCAGGGCATCGGTCTTGTCCAGGATGGTCTGCATCTTTTCATCGTAGATGGTCATGGGATCGTTGGGGTCGAACTGCTCCAGCGAGGCCATAGCCAGAATCGCGCCAGTCTTGACGTTCATCACGATGGCGCTGCCGCGGCCGTGGACGCTGAACGTGTCCATAGCTTCGGCCAGGTATTCTTCTACGATAGCCTGCACGTTTTCGTCCAGGGTCAGGTTCAGGTTGTTGCCGTCAATGGCTTCGTGTACATCCGCCTCGGTGTTGGCTAAGATCTCGCCGTTGACGTTGGTTTCGGCAATGCTGCGGCCCGGCGTACCGGCCAGTTCTTCCTCGTAGGATTTTTCCAGGCCGTAAGCGCCCACCAGCTTGCCGTCCTCATCGTTGTTGCAAAAGCCGATCACAGAGGATGCAAACGCGCCATAGGGGTAGCTGCGGGTGGTGGATTGCTCGGTGCTCAGCACCACAATGCGGTAGCCGGTCTCCCCTTCCTTTTCCGGTGTAGTGCGGTAGGATTTGGAGTATTCGATGATGGCATCGGCCACCGGCTTTTCTACGTTCTGGGCCACCACGCGGTACTGGTACAGTTCGCCAGCCTTGTTGCGGGCGGTCAGGCGGGTGTAGATGTCATCGGCCGAGGTACCATCGTTCAGCAGTTCGGCGATATGCTCCGCAGCGGTGCGGATCTCGGCTTCGGTCGCGCCGTTCTTCTCGGACTGGGCCGGGTCGGCAATGATGTTCCACACGGTGTTGCTTTTTGCCAGCAGCTTGCCGTTGGCACTGTAGATGTTGCCGCGGGTGGCGGGCAGCTCAGTGTCCTGCAGCTGCTGGGTCACGGCCTCGGTGCGGTAGTGCTCGGCATCGCGTAATTGCAAAGCGTACAGCTGGTAGATAAGCAGACCAAAGGCCACCAGCATGAATGCCGCAACTGCAATAATGGTGCGGACACGGACGTTAAATTTTAGGTTCGGATTCCTGGGTGGTTGGGTATTTGCCATAGATTTTACCTTTATGCGGGATTTTGCCCCGGATGCGTAGGCGAGCCTTTTCGCTTACGGCAAAAGCGCCGCTTGCAAAAAGGCTCGTACCTGCGTTTGTTACGGATTAAAGCTATCCAGCAGATTCAGCGCCGCAGTGCGAATGCCCGCCAGGAAGCGGCCCGCATCGCTGCCGTTTTTCTCGATGACGCTCTGTTCTTCCAGCTGGATGTAGGTGATCTGGCTCTGGTCGGCTTTGACCAGCCCCAGCTGACCCTCGGCCACATCCTGCAAGCTGGCGCGGCTGGTGATGTCGCTCATCTTGGTGGAGAGGTAGTCGTACTCACTCTGGGCGGCGGTCAGGTCGGTGCGGGTGCTGTTGATTTGGCCGTTCAGTTCCGTAATGCGGGCCTGGCTGTGTACCACGCTGAAGATCAGCCCCAGCAGCAGTGCCACGGCGATGACATGCAGCGCCACCGAGGCAAACTGGCGGGCGCGGTTCAGGCCATGCTTGCCGCCGCGCACCACGCGCACCTCCGGCTGGCGGGTTTCCAGTTTAGGTGCCGTCTGGCCGGTATGAAGTAAAACAGTTGTCATGGTTGAGTACCTCTATAATGAATGGTTCGTTCTCGTGCTTGTTATTTTCGGTCAGATGTAGGGGCGGATGCTTGCATCCGCCCGCGGGTCGATGCAAGCATCGACCCCTACAGCCTCTAATAAAATTCCAATTTAAATTTATACTTTCTCCAACACTCTCAACTTGGCCGAGCGGGAACGGCGGTTGACTTCCAATTCCTCGGCATCGGCTTCGATGGGCTTGCGGGTAATAAGTTTTGCTTTCGGCACACCGCCGCAGGTGCAGATGGGCTGTTCCGGCGGGCAGGTGCAGCGCTGCGCCCAGCGGCGGAACTTATTCTTGACCAGGCGGTCCTCCAGGCTGTGGAAGGTGATAACGCAGAGCCGTCCGCCCGGGGCCAGGCAGTTGAAGATGGCATCCAGCCCCTCGTTCAGGGCATCCAGCTCGGAGTTGACAGCAATGCGGATAGCCTGGAACGTACGGCGGGCGGGGTTCTTGGCCTTGCGGCGCTCGGCCGGGGGTACAGCGCTGGCAACCAGGTCGGCCAGCTGCATCGTGGTCAGGATGGGCTTTTCTTGCCGCGCAGTTACGATCTTACCGGCGATCTGCCAGGCGTAAGGCTCCTCGCCGTAGTCCCGCAGGATGCGGGTCAGCTCCTCGCGGTCGAGGGTGTTGACCAGGTCCGCAGCGGTCGGGCCCTGCTGGCTCATGCGCATATCCAGCGGCGCATCGGCGTGGTAGGAGAATCCGCGCGCCGCATCGTCCAGCTGGTGGCTGGAAACGCCGAGATCCAGCAGAGCACCGTTGACCGCTGGGATTTCAAGCTCCGCCAGGACACGTGCTGCCTCGCGGAAGTTCGCCTGTACCACCTGGGCGGGCAGGCCCTTGAGCCTTTCGGTGGCGACTGCCACCGCATCCGGGTCCTGGTCGAGCGAGATCAACCGCCCGGCGGTAAGACGCTTAGCGATCTGGGTGCTGTGCCCTGCGCCGCCGGCGGTGCCGTCCAGGTAGATGCCGGTGGGGTCGATGTTCAACCCATCCAGGCAGGGCTGCAAAAGTACGGGGATGTGGGAAAATTCCATGGTGTTACCCTCTATTTACAGGTTTCGTTTCAGGTTGCGTTAAAAATCCAGTGCTTCCATCGCGGCGGTAAAGTCCTCATCGCTGGATTCCTGGCTGCCGTTCCAGGCGGCGGTGTTCCAGATCTCGGCGAAGCTGCGGTTGCCGATGACGGTCACATCGTGGTCCAGCCCGGCATACTCTCGCAGGCGGGCGGGCAGCTGGATGCGGCCCTGCTTGTCCGGCGTGACCTCCACAGCGGAGGAGTAAAGCATGCGGCTGACGTTGCGGCCCTTGACCAGACCTTTTTCTTCGATCTTGGCGGCGACCTTTTCAAATTCGTCACTGGGGAAAGCGGCCAGGCAATGGTCCAGCCAGCGGGTGACGATGAACGTCTCTCCCATGGCATCGCGGAACTTGGCGGGGAAATTCAGGCGGCCTTTGGCATCGATGGCGTAGTCGTACTGGCCTACCAGCATAGCCGCTCTCCCCTTTCGTCAGTTTCTACAAATCTTCGACATGTTTTTTGACGTTGCCGCGTTGAGTTTGTGGATAACTCTGTGGAAAGGGTGGAAAACCACCCACTTTTCACCACAAGGGTTGTTATTTACACCACAATTCCCCACTTCGTATATTTAGTCTACCATCTAATGGGGCAAAAAGCAAGCCCGCAGCAGGAAAAAATCCCGCTGCGGGCTACATTTCACAGATTATTTTTTGTGGTGGGGAGATGTGGGGGCAGATGCGACAGAGCACCACCCATTTGCATGCTGTTCACCTCGCGGTCGTAGGGGCGGATTCTATATCCGCCCGCCGCGGGAGCATATAGAATGCTCCCCTACGGTGCCAATTTAGAGGTTTTTCTTACTGGTTCTGTCCCCCATTGCCGCCCCGGTTGGGCCGGGCGGCGCTGCGCAGGTTCATGCGGGTATTTTTGATATCCGCCACACTGCGGGCCAGCGTTTCCTCGGACTTTTTCAGCAAACTTTCACAGTACACCGTTGCATTTCGGGTCAGGTCCTTGGCCTGGGTGTTGGCAGCGGTCAAAATCTCGGCGGCGCGCTGGCGGCTGCGCTTGACAATTTCCTGCTCACTGACCAGGGCGCTGGCGCGCTCCTCGGCTTTCTGGATGATGGTCTCGGACTCCACCTGGGCGTTCTTCAAAATCTGCTCACGGTCGTTCACGATCTTTTTGCTTTCGCGGATCTCGTCAGGCAGATTGTTGCGCACCTCATCAATGATGTCCCGCATGCGGTCCACATCTACCACGCGCTTGGCGGGGGCAAAGGGCACAGCCGTACCGGCTTCCAGCGTTTCTTCCATCAGATCGAGCAATTCTTCTACGTTCATGCCTGTTCCTCTTTCTCGTAACGGCTCACCATAATTTTGCCGTAATAGTATTGCTTGGCCAGCACCAGCGCCCCGGCCCGTTCCGGCAGGACGGCTTCGCGCTCGCTCTCGGCCAGTACCACACCGCCGGGGGCCACTTTGTCGGCCAGGGCGGGCAGCACCTCGTTTAAGGTATCGTAATGGAACGGCGGGTCCAGCAGCACCAGGTCAAAGGGACCGCGGATGTTTGCCAAAAAAGGCAGGGCCTCGGCCTGGCGGATATCGCTTTGGCGGTCAACGCCCGCTGTTTTGCAGTTGGCCTTTACGATAGCCAGTGCATCTGACGAACGATCGACAAAAATGCAGCTTTTTGCCCCACGGGACAAGGCCTCGATCCCCAGCTGGCCGCTGCCTGCGAACAGGTCCAGCACCCGGGCACCGGGCACCAAAAACTGCACACTGGAGAACATGGCCTCCTTAACACGGTTGATGGTCGGGCGGGTGACATCCTCGCCCGGCAGTGCCTGCAGGTTTTTACCACGGGCGGTACCGGCAATTACACGCATGGTCATGCTCCCCTTTTCTAAGTCATTCTTTGTATCCAGCTTTATTATGAAGCCTACCCGCCCCAATGTCAAGGCGGAATATGTAAAATAATTGTGCACACAAAGTTGTTAAACGCAGCACAATTGCAGGCAGTGTTGTTATTTACAGCACAATTTGCCCGTTTTGGTGTTATTTGCAGCACAATTTGAAATATGTGCAGTATAAAACAACCGTTGATATCGTTGCAACCGTTGATACCGTTGGTCATAAATATATTAACTCGTAGACATACTATACCCACCGTGTACGGCCGAACCGGGCTTACCATACGCCGATATGCAGGGAAGCATTCCATATGCTCCGCCGGGTGAATATAGAATCCACCCTTACAGCAGCGGGACGCACCCCCTACGGGCGCCAAACATTCCTGTAGGCAGCTACTATATGCTATACCGCATTCAGTCAACTTTTATCAGACCAACGGTATCAACGGTTGCAACGGTTACAACGGTCTGTACGGTTGTTTTATAGTACTGCAGTTCGCAGTCTGCGCATCTGCTTATTTGCAATGGCACCCGAACTGTGCTATACTGTAGGCAAACAAAAGTCTGCCAATCACGATGACAAGACCAATCCAGCCTTGGCTATAGCAAGTAAAGGGGGCACATCATGCAGCAACTGTATACCCAGCTGGCGGATCTCGCCCGTAAATACGGTGCGCAGCGCCTGGTATTGTTTGGCTCCCGTGCGCGGGGCGATAACCGTTATAATAGCGACATTGATCTTGCTGTCTACGGTATGCCGCAAGAAAAGCAGGGGTCCTTTTGGATGGATTGTGAAGAATTGCCAACACTATTGAAATTTGACATCGTACACATTCACGAGGGAATGAACCCTGCTTTTTTGCAAAACATCGAAAGGGATGGAGTAACTTTATATGCTTCAGAAAATTGAAAACTACCACCATGCAATCGCTCAACTGAAAGAAGCTGTAACCGTGTACGGTAATGACCAGAGTGACGCTCTTTATCGTGACGGCTTGATTCAGCGTTTTGAATTCACGGTGGAACTGGCATGGAAGTCTCTGAAAGAATATTTGGAAGATCAGGGCAGCATGTTGAGTGTGACTTCACCGAGAGCGGTTTTAAAAGAGGCCTATGCCGCAGGAGTCATCATGGATGAGGAAGTTTGGGATGAAATTATTCGCTCCCGCAATGTGACATCCCATGTCTATGATGAAAAGACAGCCATCGAGGTGGCAAACCGGATATGTAACACATATCTGATGGTACTGGAAAAGCTGGATAATTTCTATCGTGAATAAATAAAAACTAGAACCTCTGTGATGAATTTCGCAGAGGTTCTTTTTGCAAGTGGGTACAAAAGTGGGCACTCAACAAAAAAACGACGCAAAAACTTACGTTTCCACGTCGATTTAAGAGAGCGGCTGATGGGAGTCGAACCCACGTCCTCAGCTTGGAAGGCTGATGTACTAGCCGTTGTACGACAGCCGCATCACACATACGATATTATACCCGCATGTGTGGGGGTTTGTCAAGTAGTTTTACAGCTTGACCAATTCATCTTTCAGGGCTTTCAGCTCTTTTTGCAGGGCATCGCAGGCCTTGCCGTAGTTCTGGTAGTCCTGCATTTTCTGCATCACGCTGTCATCCTCGGCGGTCAGATAACCGCTGGAAAGCGACGCTGTGTAGCTAAATTTCTTCTGTGTGCCGTTAAAATCGATGACCATGAACTGGCCCTCGCTGGGCAAGACGGTACCGGCGCCAAACATCTTGTGTACGATGCGGCAGCCGGTCAGGTCGGGCAGGGCCACCGGGGCTGCCTGCAGTTCCTGCAATTCCTGCTCCTTTTCGGCGATCTGCTGGCAAAGTTCGGCGCGGGTCTGCTTTTCCTTTACCGCCTGGGCGCGCTCCTTGGCCGTGGCATTGCGGGAGAAACCCTTGGGGTAGTACCCGCGCTGGTAGGCCGCATGCAGAATATCGTAAGCCAGCAGGTGCAGCTGGTCGTTGATGCCGCCCAGGTTGGCGCGCAGCCGCTCCTTATGCTGGGCGATGAGATCAGGGTAACCCGCCAGGGCGGCCACCAGGTCCTCGCACATGGCGTAGTAAGCCGCCAGGTCCAGGCTGGCACCGTTGCCAAACTCCGCCGGGTACTCCATAAAATCGGCCCAGGCCTTGGCCTCGGCGGGGATGTAGAAGAAGTTTTCCTCCGGCATCCACAGGTTGAGGAAGTAGACCGCATTGGCCGGGGTCATGGTATATTTGTTCATCCGGGGGAAGCACCGGCGGAAGCGGCCGGTGATCTGGTCGGCAAACATTTCAGCGCGGCCACGGCGTTTTTTCAGGTCGTCATCCTCATCGTTATACAGCCAGCGGAAGCACTCCCGCACCAGCTCGATCTCGCTGTCGCGCATCATCAGCAGCTTTAAGCCTGCCACCGGCTGCACAGCCGGGGTATCCAGCTGGGCCGCTGCGCCCTGCATGGCACGGGCAAACATGGCCGGGAAATCTGCCGCTTCGATATCCCACTCCGCGCCGAAAGTATCAATGGCCTGCCAGAGGCTCCCCTCGCCATTATCCTGGGAAAGCTCTGCAAAATCATGGATGTATTGGGCCAAAATCGTGTTCAGGTTCTCGCTATTCAACAAAATTCCTCCCTTTTTTCGCAAGCCTTCCTATTATAAATAAAGCAATGCTGGTTCGTCAAGAGGGAAATTGCCATACTTGGAATGTAGGGGCGAACAGTGTTCGCCCGCGGGCCGATGCAAGCATCGGCCCCTACACATGTACAAGCAGCCGGATTTTACAGCGGGCGGATATAGAATCCGCCCCTACGGGAGCAATTCGGTTCATGCATCTCGCTCCATCGCGTAGGGGCGCATTCCATATGCGCCCGTGGGTCTTGCGCCGCCGCCCATTGCCAGGTCATGCACACAAAAAAGCCCTCTCCCCTATTTGGGGAAAGGGCGTGTGTATTTACCTATTACAAACTCGAATACCCAAAGCTATTCACCAGGGCATCAATCTTTTTGCCCTCCTTGCACCAGGGGCAGCTGTGGGAGTCATAGCTCTGGTAGTCAGGCAGGTCGTGGGGGTCAAAGATGCTGGCTACGGGGTAACCCGCGCACTCATCCACCGTGGCAAAGATGGCGGTCACACCGGCAGGCTCGCCGCCGTAGTAACGGATAGCCTCCACTGCGCCCTGCACCGTGTAGCCGGTGGTGACAGAGGCCGCCAGCACCAGCACGTGCTTACCCTGGATCATCGGGGCAGTATTCTCGCGGAAGATCAGCTGGCTGCCGGTGGTATGCTCCGGCGTGACAACGTAGATGGTCTGATGGGCGTTCATGTTGCTGTAGCCCGCCTTGGTCAGTTCGCTGCCCATGCAGGCACCGATGACCTCGGTGCCGTCCAGGCAGAGGATGGTATCGATGATGGTCGTGCCGCGATAGCCGCGTACCAATTCCTGGGCGGCGGCGCGGGCCTCGGCTAAGCGGAACTTCGTGAGGGTAACATCAATGTAGTAGTTGATGTGGCTGTGGCTGGTGGCATAGTGGCCCTTGCTGACGCGCAGCTGCAGGTTGGGTTTGCCGGTGGGCAGTTTAACAAGATTCATCGCCATAAGATTTTCCCTCCGTCCGGGCGCGCCTTAGGGGCGCTGCCCTGTACTTTTATTGTTCTATTGTACAATTTTTTGAACACAATTACAATAAACGCATTAGCCAAAATGCGCGCCGCGTTTTTGGGCAGTTTTCTTTACACTTTCCGCTAAAACTGGTATAATATAAGTTACTTTAAAGTGGGGAGGTTTGCGGCATGCCTTATAAACTGGCAGAATATCACGGCGACACCTTAGCCGTACCGCAGCTGGTGGTTGCGCACCTGACGCAGACGGACGGTGATACCATCCGCGCGGCGCTGTACATATTGCAAACCGGCGATACCGACCCCCGCACCATGGCCCGTGCGCTGGCCCTGCCCAGCGTGGAGGCCGCCAAGCGCGCCCTGCAATACTGGGCCGGTGCCGGTCTGCTGGTCAATGACCGCGGCGGTGCGCCTGTCCCGGAGCCGGAAAAGCCCCAGAAGATCGACCTTGCCAGCTTAAACGACCCCTACGTGGCCGTGCTGTGTGAGGAAGCCCAGACCGCCTTCGGCAAGGCCCTGAGCCGCAGCGAAATGCAGCGTTTGGTCAGCCTGTACCTGACCGATGGCTGGCAGCCTGACGTGATTTTGCTTTGCTGTGCCGAGGTCGCCCGCCAAGGACGGCGCACCATTGCCGCCGTGGCACGGGAACTCATCCGCTGGCGGGAGTCCGGCGTGGAGACCGGCGAGGATGCCGAGCGTCACCTGCGCCGCTGCAAGCAGCGCGAACAGTGGTGTGCCGAAGCCGCCGAGCAGTTCGGCCTGGCCGTGGACACCCTGACCCGGTGGGAGCGCAGCGCCATTGCCCGCTGGCACGAGGAATGGGGCATTGGCCGCGAGATGATTGAAGAAGCACTGCTGCGCGCAGGAAACAAAACTACTATCCGCTATGTGGACGGCATCCTGCGGGCCTGGCGCGCCCAGGGCATTACGACTGTGGCCGCCGCCCGCGGGCAGGGGCAGCTTTCCGGCAGCAACATTTTGGCTACCCAACGCCCCGCGCCCCAGCAGCCTGCCGCTGCCAGCGCCCAGCAACCCCTGTCCAGCCGCGACTGGATGGCTATGTTTGACGAGGAGGGCTAATCCATGCGCACCAAAGACGAACTGTTCCGCGCCGCCCAGCGGGAAATTGCCGCCCGGCGGCAGCACGCCATTATGCAGGCCGACACCGCCCGCCGCGCCGCCTATGCCGCCAACCCGGCGCTGGGCGAAGCCGATGATGCCAAGATGCGGGCAGGGCTTTCGTTGGCCCGCGCCGCCGCTTTGGGCGGGGATATGGATGCCGCCCGCGCTGCCCTGGAAGCCGCCGATAAGGCCGCTGCCGAAGCCGCCCAGGCTGCCGGATTCAGCGCCGAAGCCTTTGCCCCCAAGTTCCGCTGCCCGCTGTGCCAGGATACCGGCATGCGGGGCGGTGTGCCCTGCAGCTGTGTGGCCGATGTTGCCCGCCGCCTGCGCCGGGAGGAGATCAACGCCGCCAGCCCCCTGGGGCTGTGCCAGTTCAGCACCTTTGACGTGAACCGCTACCCGGACACGCTGGTGCCGGAGTTTGGCGTGACCGCCCGTGTCTACATGACCAAGCTGTTGGAATTGAGCAAAAACTACGCTGCTAAGTTCAATAGCAAAAGCAAGAACCTGCTGTTTATGGGCCGCAGCGGTCTGGGCAAGACCCATTTGGCTCTGGCTATTGCCGATGCCGTGCTGGAGGGCGGCCACGATGTGCTGTACACCAGTTCCGCCGCGCTGGCTGCCCGCTTAAGCCGCGAACACTTTGACTACAACAGCGGTGATGAATGGCTGACCGCCTGCCAGGAGGCCGACCTGCTGATTCTGGACGACCTGGGCACCGAGTACATTACCCCGCTGACCATCAGTGTACTGTATGAACTCATCAACACCCGCATGCTGACCGAGCGCCCGACCATCTACACCACCAATATCACTGACCAAAGCGTTTTTGCCGCCCGCTACACCGAAAAAGTAGCCAGCCGCATGTTAGGCGGCTGCAAGCAGTTTTTGTTTATGGGTGATGACCAGCGGATGAAGCAGGGATAACCCTACCACACAACTGTAGGGGCGGATGCTCGCATCCGCCCGCGGGTCGATGCAAGCATCGACCCCTACAACAACCATCATATCTTAGCCTTAGTATGCAAAAAGGGACTTCCCGCTACGGGAAGCCCCTTTACTTTATATATCCACTTATTCCGCCTGGCTGTCACCGCTGTCCGATTCGGCATCGGAGCTGGCGGTGGAGGCTACCAGCGTGTCATCCCGTTCCCCGGCGATGAACACGTTGACGATGGTCTTGCCGGCATCGAACTTGGTACCCGCTACCACATCCGTCTTGGCTACACAGCCCTCGGCAAAAGTGCCGTCATTCTCAATGACCTGCATGCGGTACTGGATGCCGCGCTCGTCCAGCTGCTTAATAGCGTTGGCCTGGGTAAAGCCCAAGATGTCGGGCATCTCCACCAGGTTCGGCCCTTTGCTGACCACCAGCTGGATGATCTGGTTTTCCTCGGTCTTGAGCGTACCCGCCAGCGGGTCCTGGCTGATGACAACGCCCTGGGCAACCTCGGAGGAGTTCTGTTCGGTCATCACAATGCGGTAGCCTGTGTACAAGTCGCTGTCCTTGATCTCGGTCAGGTAGCGCTTGCCCACCAGGTCGGGGATGGTCTCGATTTCCTCGTAGCTGGCGGCTCCCTCCTCGCTGCTTTCGGTGGGCGTAGGGGTGGGGGTCTGGGTCGGCGTATCGCTGCTGCGGCCGCCCAGCAGGCTCCAGAACAGCAGCGCCGCCAGAATAAAGATGACCACCAGCGACACCGCCATGATCTTGCGGGTACTGATCTGGTTGTCACCCCGCTCAAACATGGCGTTGGCAACGTTCGGGTCGGTCAGGGCGCTCATCAGTTCGGGCACCGTCTGCATGCGGCGGGCAGGGTCCAGCCGCAGAGCGCAGGCCAACACCTGGGAGAACCAGGTCGGCACCCCTGCCTCCAAGCTATGGGCGGATTCCAAGCTGTCCCGCACCTTGCGCTGGGGCGCGGCCACCGGCGTTTGGCCTGTGACCATCTTGTAGCAGACTGCCGCCAGCGCGTACACATCGGTGTAGCGGCCGCTGAACTCGGCAGCCGAGTACTGCTCCGGCGCGGCATAGCCGGGGTAAAGCTGGCTTTTCAGCTCACTGCCGCCGGTGCGCAGGGCCAGTGTGCCGTAACCGGTCAGCCGGGCCGTGCCATCGATGGGCAGCAAAATATTATCCGGGCAGATGCCGCGATGGATGAGGCCGGACTTATGCAGCAGCGCCACACCCTCCATCACCGGCTGCAGCAGTGTGCGGGCCTCGGCGGGGGTTAGGGTGCGGCTGCGCAGGCTGAGGTAGTGCGTCAGGGTCATGCCCTTTTCGCTTTCCTCCACGGCGTAGACGGTGTTGTTCTCCTCCATTACATCCAGGATGGTGTTCAGGC
This sequence comes from Bulleidia sp., assembly GCA_963655125.1. Taxonomy (GTDB): domain Bacteria; phylum Bacillota; class Clostridia; order Oscillospirales; family Ruminococcaceae; genus Gemmiger. Next base: position 12,061 of record CAVKDR010000060.1, on the reverse strand, counting down.
CGGTGGCCGGGGTCAGGTTGTGCAGGTCATCATACAGGTCCTTAAAGTCCATCCGGCTGGTCTTGAACAGCACCTCTTTCCCCTCTTTGGGCATCAGCGCGCCATCAGGGCTGCGGCCGTTGCAGAGGGTGACGGGGAAATACTCTTTGATAAGGACGAACTTCTTCTCCTCGTTCAAAATGCCGCGGTAGGCCAGGCCGTCACCATCGGCGCTTAGATAGGTGCCGACCGTGTACTTGCCCGCCAGCTGAGTGCCCAGCGGCAGTGCGCCCTCGGGGTTGCGGTTCTCCAGCGAGCGCCCGCAGTGGGGGCAGTCCCCCGCGTAACGGCCCCGCAGGGGCTGCAGACAGTGTGGGCAAAGCGGTTCCGACATGGGGGTCGCCTCCTTTTCAGCGTAGGTGCATCAAAAAGAAAAGAGAGCAAAGGGTTCCTTTACTCTCTCAAGGTTGTTTTTAGCGGTCGAGGTCTTCCTCGTTCTCCAGGCTGTGCCATGCGTTCTGGACATCGTCATCGTCATCCAGGGCATCCAGCAGCTTGCCCATCTGCACCAGCTGATCGGGGTCGGTCAGGGTGGTGGTGGTGGAAGGCACCATGGCGACATCGGCGGAAACGAAGGTATAACCCTTCTTCTCCAGAGCCTCGCAGACAGCGGTGAAGTTGTCGGGGGTGGTGGTGACCTCGGCGGCATCCTCGCCGGCATCGAAGTCATCAGCACCGGCATCCAGGGCATCCATCATCAATTCATCGGGATCCTTGTCCTCCAGGTCGACAACGATCACGCCCTTCTGGGTGAACATGAAGCTGACGCAGCCCATCTGGCCCAGGTTGCCGCCGAACTTATCAAAGTAATGGCGCATGTTGGCAGCGGTACGGTTACGGTTGTCGGTCAGGGTCTCGACCATAACAGCGATGCCGCCGGGGCCGTAGCCCTCGTAGGTCATTGCTTCGTACTCGGTCTTGTCGCCGCCCTCGGCGCGCTTGATGATGCGCTGGATGTTATCGTTGGGCACACTGTTGGCCTTTGCCTTGGCGATCAGGGCAGCCAGCTTGGAGTTGGAAGCGGGGTTGCCGCCGCCCTCCTTAACAGCAACAGCGATCTCGCGGCCGATCTTGGTGAAAACCTTAGCGCGAGCGCCATCGGTCTTTTCCTTTTTACGCTTAATATTGTTCCATTTGCTATGTCCGGACATGGATAAGTTCCCCCTAAGTTTGTATTCACTCGGTGCCCTGCCGGGCAAGCCGATGAGGCAGCGCCGCATGACCCGGCGTTACCGATATTACCAATAAGATATTATAGCACACCCCTGCGTACTTTTCAAGCCCTTATTGCAGGCTGCGCAGGCCCTTGGGGTAGTGGTTCTTGATGCGCCCGCCGCTGGCCTTGCCCCCGCCCAGCGGGAAGCCATCCACCAGCACGGCGCACCAGCCGTTTTGTGCCGTTGCGGCGTTGATTTCCTCGCCCCGCAGCCAAGCGGCCACGCGGGGGTCGCCCAGGGTCAGCTCCTCTCGGTTCGTACACTGGGCACCGTAGGCCATAAACAGGGCATGGGCAGGCTGGAAGCGTTTTTTCAGCACCGAGCCCGCCAGCACACCGCCGCGCACAATGCGCAGTTTGGAAAGGTTCAGCAGTTCGCTGCCCGGCACCGGCAGCAGCAGCCAGTCGCCGGCCGTTGTCAGCGGGCGGTCGGCCAAAAACGGGAAAGTCGCTTTCACAAAGTCCAGCCATTCGGTTGGCACCTTGGCCGGTTTGCCGGGCTTTACGCGCGCCGGGGCCGGGGCTTCGGCATCAGGGCTTTTCTGCAGCTTTGCCATAAAGTGCCCCTCTCCCCCATCGGCGGGCCAGATGCGGCGGCAGCGGGTGATGTCTGCGCAGCCGGGGGCGCGGTTTTCCTCGCCCGGGCGGCCGAAACCGCAGGCAGAAAGGTCGCAGAGGGTAAACTCCGCATGGCGGGCCAGAAAGGCCGCGATCTGGGCCTCATCCTCCTGCGGGGCAAAGGTGCAGGTGGAGTAGACCAGCACCCCGCCCGGGGCCAGCATGGCGGCGGCGTTTTCCAAAATTTCCGAGCCAAGGGCTGCGCAGTGATCCACCAGCGCGTTATTGTGCTGGGTCGCCGCTACCGGCTCCTTGCGGAACATGCCCTCACCGGAGCAGGGCGCATCCACCAGTACGCGGTCAAACACGCCGGGCAGTGCCTTGGCCAAATTGGCTGTGTCCTCGTTGGTGATAATGGCGTTGGTCACACCCATGCGTTCCAGATTCTGGCGCAGAATTTCGGCACGAGCGGCCACAAACTCGTTCGCCAGCAGCAAGCCCTGCCCCTGCAAAGCCGCCGCCAGCTGGCTGCTCTTGCCGCCCGGTGCCGCACAGAGGTCGGCCACTTTCATACCGGGGTGTACGTCCAGCAGTGCGGCCGGGGCCGAAGCACTGGGTTCCTGGGCATAAAACACGCCCGCATGGTGCCAGGGATGGCGGCCGGGCTTAAAATCCGGTGCGGTAGTAAAGGCCGTGGGGCAGAGCGGTGACGGCGCGGCGGCAAAATCCGCATGGGCGGCAAACCACTCCGGTGTGCAGCGCAGGCCGTTGACCGTTACCCCGCGGGCAGGCTGCGGCGTGGCATAGGCGTACAGTTCCGCAAAGCGCGGGCCAAGCAGTGCCTGCTCCCGCGCGGTGAAATCAGCAGGAAATTGCATACGTTTCCCCTTTGCATAAAAAAGCCATGGGCGGGCAAACTACCTTTGCGGCCAGAACCGCAGATCGCTTTTTACTTGCGAAAGGAGTCAACCACCTATGGCAAAGAATCAGACAAACAACACGACCAACCGCTCTACCCAGAAAATGACCAACCGTACCCAGCAGAAAACCACCAACCGCACCACCAACACCACCGACAGCAAGAACTGCAAGTGAGGCGGGCCGCGCCGGGATGGCGCGGGTACATACTGTGAATATGGTTGCAGTTAAGGCAGGGTCTCTCCCCCAGTCACCTACGGTGACAGCCCCCTCGCAGAGGGGGCCTTTTAAGCCTCCCTCTGCGAGGGAGGTGGCGCGAAGCGCCGGAGGGAGAGAGCCTTACCTATATTGCTCGCTCCGGGTTATTCCGGCTGGTACCCCTCCCACAGGGCATCGAACAATTCCTGGATGCGGTCGTTGCGGCCTTGCAGGTAGAGCCAGCCCAGCAGGCACTCAAAGCCGGTGGAAGCGCGGTACTCCTGCACAGTAGCATGCTTGGCTACCGTGGCCTTGCTGGCATTTTTGCCCCGGCGCAGCACGGCGGCTTCGGCATCGGTCAGCATCGGCTCAATAACAGCCAGTTCCAGGTTTTGCGCGTGGGCGCTGACGTAATGGGTCGCCACCGTGTGCAGCCGGTTGGGCTGCAGGCGGGTCGTTCCCACCAGGCGGGCGCGGACCAGCAGTTCCAGCACCGCATCCCCCACAAAAGCCAGCGCCAGCGGGGACATTTCGTGGATGTCCACTTCCGAATTTTGTGTAAACAGCATAAGCTTCAAAACTCATCCCCATTGGCAGGCCTGCGCCAGCGATGGGGATGCCTTATTTTAATTAGTACAGGTAATCGAACTCGTACTCACCGATCTTGATGGTGTCTTCTTCCTCAACGCCCTGGGCCACCAGTTCGTCCAGAATGCCGGAATCACCCAGCTGCGTCTGGAAATACTGCAAACTCTCGTAGTCCTCGACATTGGTGCCAGCCAGGATACGCTCCAGCCAGGGGGCATCCACGGTAAACTCGTGGTCGCCGGTGCGGGTGACGGTGAACGGACGGGTCGGCATAGCGCTCTTGTCCGGGCGTTTGTACTCGGCCTCGTAGACCTTGACCGGGGGCAGGTCCTTCAGGCGGCTGTAGACCAGCGCGGGCAGGTTGTCCACACCCTGGCGGGTGGCGGCGGAGATGGGCAGGAAGGTCAGGCCTTTGGCCTCGATATAGTTCTTGAACTCCTCCACCTGCTCCGGGGTGGCGATGTCGCACTTGTTGCCCAGCACGATCTGCGGGCGGTCGGCCAGCTCGGCGCTGAAACCGGCCAGCTCGTGGTTGATCTGCTCAAAGTCCGCCTTGGGGTCGCGGCCCTCGCAGCCGGAGACATCCACCACGTGCAGCAGCAGGCGGCAGCGCTCCACATGGCGCAGGAAGTCGTGGCCCAGGCCAACGCCCTCGGCAGCGCCCTCGATCAGGCCGGGAATATCGGCGCAGACAAAGCTCTGCTCCGGGCCAACGCGCACCACGCCCAGCACGGGGGTCAGGGTGGTGAAGTGATAGTTGGCGATCTTGGGGCGGGCGGCCGAAATGATGCTAATGAGGGTGGACTTGCCCACGTTGGGGAAGCCGATCAGGCCTACGTCCGCAATGACTTTCAGTTCCAGCTGCAGGTGCATATCCTCGCCGGGCAGGCCGGGCTTGGCAAACTTGGGGATCTGGCGGGTGGGGGTGGCAAAATGGCTGTTGCCCCAGCCGCCGCGGCCACCGCGGGCGACCACCACCGGTTCAGAGCCGGAAAGGTCCGCTACGACCAAGCCGGTCTCGGCCTCTTTCAGCACCGTGCCGCGGGGTACGCGAATGACCAGGTCGTCCGCATCAGCGCCGCTCTGGCGCTTGGCACGGCCGTTTTCGCCATCGGCTGCGGTGTACTTGCGCTTGTAGCGGAAGTCCATCAGGGTGGAGAGGTTGTCGTCGGCGACAAAGATGATATCACCGCCGCGACCGCCATCGCCGCCGTCCGGGCCGCCAGCCGCCACGAACTTTTCGCGGTGGAAAGTCACTGCGCCGTCACCACCCTTGCCGGCATGCAGCCAGATGGTCGCGGTATCAATAAAATTACTGGTTGCCATGTGTTACCTCGTTAAAAAATAGCCAGTTACAAAAAACGAGCGAGCCGTAATGGCCCGCCCGAACGGTTCTTTTACTGCTTGACCGTGCAGCGCTTGCGGTCACGGCCAACGCGCTCGAAATGAACGCGGCCATCGACCAGAGCGAACAGGGTGTCATCGCTGCCGATGCCAACGCCCTCACCCGGATGGATGTGGGTGCCGCGCTGACGGACCAGGATGTTGCCGGCCAGAACGAACTGACCGTCGCCGCGCTTGACGCCGAGGCGCTTGGACTCGGAATCACGACCGTTCTTGGTAGAACCTACGCCTTTTTTATGTGCCATTGTGATTTACCTCCTTAGCCGTTGATCGCGGTGATTTCCACCTTGGTGTAGGGCTGACGATGGCCCTTGCGAACCATGCTGCCCTTCTTGGGGCGATAGGTCAGGATGTTGAGCTTCTTGCCCTTGCCGTTCTTGACGACCTTGGCAACAACGGTAGCACCCTCAACAACGGGAGCGCCAACCTTGACAGAGCCCTCCTCGCCAACGGCGAGAACCTGATCGAAGGTGACTTCGGTATCAGCCTCAGCGTTCAGCTTCTCGACGTAAACAACGTCGCCGACCTTAACGCTGTACTGCTTGCCACCGGTTTTGATAACTGCGTACATGTGGATAACCTCTTTCAATAAGTCTCGCTGGACTGTAGGGCGCTGTGCTTATAAAAGCACACACTTGTAGAGCCCATACCAAGCGGCTCTAGTATAATACCATAGCCCCGGCAGCTTGTCAAGGCTTTTTGGGCGATTTTACAGCAAATTCTGCAATTATACGGTCTTGCCGCTCTGGCGGGCGGCGGCCTCCACGGTGTTCAGCATCAGCATAGCGCGGGTCATGGGGCCAACGCCGCCGGGCACCGGGGTAATGTAACCGGCTTTCTCGCTGGCTTCGGCAAAATTGACATCGCCGTGCAGCTTGCCATCGGCACCACGGTTGATGCCCACATCGATGACCACGGCACCGGGCTTGACCATATCGCCGGTGACAAAGCCCTCGCGGCCCACGGCAGCCACCAGAATATCGGCGGCGGCGCAGACCTCTTTCAGGTTCTTCGTCTTGGAGTGGCAGATGGTGACGGTGGCATTCTTAGCCAGCAGCAGCAGTGCAGCGGGCTTGCCCACGATGTTGGAACGGCCAATCACCACGGCATTTTTGCCGGCGATCTCGGTGCCGGTAGACTCGATCATGCGGATGCAGCCCGCCGGGGTGCAGGGCAGATAGCAGGGTTCGCCGATCTGCATGCGGCCCACGTTGATGGGCGAGAAGCCGTCCACGTCCTTTTCCGGCGGGATGGCATCAATAACCGCCTTCTCGTCGATCTGCTCCGGCAGGGGCAGCTGGACCAGGATGCCGTGTACAGCAGGGTCATCAGCCAGCTTCTTCACCTCGGCCAGCAGGGCTGCCTGGGTGGTGTCGGCGGGCAGATTGATGCTGCGGCTCTCGATGCCGCACTGGGCACAGTCGTTGATCTTGCCGCGCACATACACCTGGCTGGCGGGGTTCTCGCCCACCAGAATAACAGCCAGGCAGGGGTTCACGCCCTGGGCTTTCAGTGTGGCGACCTTCTCGGCGGCTTCCGCCTTGGTGGCGGCGGCCAGCGCCTTACCGTCAATAATACTTGCTCCCATGATAGTTCCCTCTTTCAAATGTATTTTTTGTCCTTGCGGGCAAAACGGTGTTGGGTCTTACACCATGCAGTACCTATCGCCGTACTGCGGGGCGGGTCATTCTTCTTCCGCAGCTGCCGGTTCTACCGGGGTCTCGGCGGTATCTGCTTCGGGCTTTGCCGTTTCTTCTTTGGTCGGCTCGGCTGCCTGTTCCGCCGGGGCTTTGGCAGCGGCATTGTCTGTAGGCTGCGGGGATTCGGTTTCTTCCGGTTCCGGGTCTTCCAGTTCTTCGATCTCCGGCGCGTCCAGATCCAGGTCTTTCAGGCGGCGGTTCATCTCGTCCGTGGCTTTCACAAACTCGGCGTGGGGGGCGTTGGCGGGCAGGGTGTCCGGGGTAAAGCGGTCCCCTGCCTCGGCCTGCTTTTTGATGTCGCTGACTGCCAGCGTCACCTGCAGCTGCTTGCCCTTGGCATTGCGCAGACCGATGACCATCAGCACAGCGGCCACGATGACCGAACCAATCGCCATCAGCTGGCTGGCGCGCAGACCGGTATCGCCGATGAGCAGCGAGTCGGTGCGCAGGCCCTCGATCCAGCTGCGGCCCAGGCCGTACCAGATGATGTAGGACAGGAAGATCTGCCCGTTGAACTTGCGGCGCTTGACAAGGCATGCCAAAACAGCAAAGCCCGCCAGGCACCAGATGCTTTCATATAAAAAGGTGGGATGTACCGGGGCGGTGGGGTCAACGGTCATACCGGCGGGCAGGGTGACCTGCACCGACTTTAAGTATGCTTCCGTCCCCTCGCTGACCATGCCCCAGGGCAGTGTGGTGTTGGTGCCGAAAGCTTCCTGGTTGACGAAATTGCCCCAGCGGCCGATGCCCTGGCCGATGAGGAAGCCCAGGGACACCAGATCAAACAGCGGCAGCAGCGGGATCTTGCGCCACTTGGCGGCCAGCCCGCCGAACACGAACGCACCGATGACCGCGCCATAGATGGCAATGCCGCCCAGGCGGATGTCGATCATCTCCCAGATGCTGTTATACTCAAAAGGTGCCATCGCCACATAGTAGATGCGGGCGCAGACGATGGACATCACAGTGCCGATGGCGACAACGTCCACCAGACGGTCAGAGTCGATGCCGAAATCCACGGCATTGCGGAAAGCGTACAGCAGGGCCAGCATCATACCGGCGGCGATGATGACACCGTACCAGTAAATGTTGAACCCGCCGATGGACACGGCCACGCGGTTGACGGTAAGCGCCAGCCCCAGGCCAGGAAATTGAACATGATAGGTCATTTTGTAGTTCTCCTTGTAGGAGTAATTTGATATACCGTTTTATTCAGCCGGGTCGATCTGCACGTAGGCGCGGTTTTCCTCCCGCAGGGCGGTGCGCAGCAGTTCGTTGGCATCGTCCACGGTCAGGGCGGCCAGCGCGGCGATCTCGTCCGCCAGGGTGCGGCCTTTCAGGTAGGCAGCAGCAGCTTCCTCAGCGGCATCATCCACGGCTTCCACATCACCCAGCAGACCGCCGTACACCTGGTTCTTCACCAGCGTAAAGACCTCGGGGTCGATGCCTTCGGTGCGCAGGCGCTCGATTTCTTCCTGCAGCAGGTCCACGACCTCCCGCGGGGTGTCGCTCTCGCCGGTAAAGGCCACGGCGCAGGCACCGCGCACCGCAATAAAGTCGCCGGAGAACTCCGGGTTGACCATGGCGGCATCGTACAGTTTGCGGTAAAGCTTGGTCAGCCCGCCAACCACCAGGTCGGCCAGCATATCCAGCAGCAGTTCCCGCTTGAGGTCACCGGGCACAAGGGGTTCTTCCTTATACGCCACGCCGAAGCATGGCTTGGTGACCGGCATGGTGAAGTGCGCCTCTTTGTGGGCCAGCGGGCCGTTATCCGCCGGGATGTCCCACTCCACCTCGTGGGCGGCGCGGGCGCGGTAGAGACCGTTGCGCTTGCAGGCTTCAACCGCCTGTTCCAGCGTGATCTTGCCCGCCACAGACAGCACCATATTGGACGGCGCATAGAACGCCTTGGTGCAGTTGTAGAGCATCTGCGGGGTCAGGCCCGCGATGCTTTCCACCGTACCGGCGATGTCATCCCGCAGGGGGTGGTCGGCGTACAGGCAGCGGAACAGGGCGTTGAGCAGCCGCCAGTCGGGGCTGTCATCGTACATCTTGATTTCCTGCCCGATGATGCCCTGCTCTTTGGCGATGGTCGCCTTGGTGAACCAGGGCTTGCCCACCATGCCCAGCAGAATATCCAGGTTTTCATCGATTTTCTGGGTAGCGGAGAACAGGTAGCAGGTGCGGTCGTAGCTGGTAAAGGCATTGGCCGAAGCACCCGTTTTGGCGTAGAAGCTGAACGAATCGCCCTTGGGGGTCTCGCACATTTTGTGCTCCAGGAAGTGGGCCGTACCGGCGGGCAGGACAACTTCTTTGCCATCCAGCGTAAAGCTGCGGTGGATGGAGCCAAAGGACGTGGCATAAATGGCATGCACACTGCTGTAGCCCGGCATGGTGCGGCACAGCACGGTCAGGCCGCTGGGCAGTGTGGTGCTTTGGCAGCCAACGGCGGCAGCGGCGCGGGCCTGTACCGCAGACAGATTTGCAAAATCAGACATCTTCGGCACCTCCCTTGCCCGCCGTACCGGGCTTTGCAGTCACATCATAGCAGACCGAATAGCTGTAGCTTTGCAGCGCCTGGCGCACCTCGTCCAGGGTGACGGCGCTGGTCAGCACCTTGCCGTACTCCGGCGGGTAAAGCGGCTCGCCGCGGGTGATCTGGCCGTAGTACCAGCCCTCCAGCGCGGCCAGACTGTCGCTCAGCGCGTCCATGCTGGAAAGCAGGCCGCGGCGGCAGTCGTCCACTTCCTCCTGGGTGATGGGGCCGTTCTTCAGGCCCTCCAGCTCGGCCAGGATGGCAGCTTCGGCCTGCTGCTCCTTGCCCGGCTCCACACCGGAATCGATCATCATCACACCGGTGGAACGCTGGGCAGCGGAACCGCAGTAGTAGCAAAGGGACTGCTTCTCGCGCACGTTGCGGAACAGGCGGCTGGTGGCGGAACCGCCCAGCACACTCATCGCCACGCGCAGGATGCTGACACTGGGCGGGTCAGACTCGCCGCCGGTGGTAAACAGCATGCACAGCTTAGCCTGGGTCAGGCCGGGGACTTCCTCTTTAAAGTAGCGCAGCGGTGTGCGGGGCATAGCCATGGGCAGCGCAAAAGGCTGCGGGTCGCGGCGGATGCTTTCCAGCTTGCGCAGCAGCAAATCGGCCACACGGGCTTCGTCCACGCCCTGCACCATCACATCGATGGACGCGGTGGAGAGGATGCGGTCATACTCCGCTTTCAGGCTGGCGGGGGTCACATTGACCAGCTCGGCCGGGTAGCCGCCCAGTTCGATGCCCGCCGGGGAATCGCCAAAGAATTTGCGACGGGCCTGGCGCACACAGTAGAGCCGCTTGGAGTTGAACTCCGCTTCCAGGCGGCGGGCCTGGGTCTCGGTCTCGATGCGCACAGCCTCGGGGTCGAAGGCACCGTCCACCAGGTAGGGGTCAAAGATGGTGCCAAACACGATGTCGGCATAGGCATCGGTCAGGTTCTCGCCAGCCAGGGCGTAGGCATCCTTGATGCCGCAGATATCGGCGGACAACACACGGTCCGGCCCGGCGCTGGAAAGATCCACACCCAGATCTGCGCCGTACAGCTGGGCCAAGCGGCGGGACAGGGCGGTCATATCGGGGCAGGCCGCATAGCCGCGTTCCAGCACCAGGGCCAGCACGGCGGCATCGGTGGCGGTCTCACGCTTCGCGGGGAAGCGCAGATGGATCGTGATGCGGCAGCGGTTGAATTTAGCGGCGCTCATCGAAGTGATGAACACGCCGGGAGCAAGTTGTTTACGTTCCAAGTCCTTATTCCTTTCAAACAGCAGATAGATATTTGTATTATACCGCTTCAATGGGTAAAAGTAAACAAAAAACTTGCAGTAGGGTGTGCCGAGCAGTTATAATGTAGTTGCAGTGTGCTGTAGGGGCGAGCATTGCTCGCCCGCGGGCCGATGCAAGCATCGGCCCCTACAATGCGCAGCTGCTTTCAATATTGTAGGAGTCTGCTTTCAGGAGGAACCATATGGAACGTTTTGCCGTAAAGGGCATTTTTGTGGATACCCCCGCACCGGATACCCTGCGGGTGCGGGACGGTTATATGCTGTGTGAGGATGGCCGCTGCGGGGCATTTAGTGAGGCTGCACCTGCGGGTGTGCCGGTCTACGACCACAGCGGGCAGATCATCACGCCGGGTCTTGTCGACCTGCATCTGCATGCGCCGCAGTACAGCTACTGCGGCACCGCCATGGACCTGGAACTGCTGGATTGGCTGCAGCAGTACACCTACCCCGAGGAATCCCACTACGCCGATGCCGACTATGCCCGTGCGGGCTACGGCTACTTTGTGCGGGACCTCAAGCACAGCGCCACCACCCGCGCCTGCATTTTTGGCACCCTGCACACCGATGCTACGCTGGAACTGATGCACCAGCTGAAAGCCGCCGGGCTTTCAGCCTTTGTGGGCAAGTTGGGCATGGACCGCAACAGCCCGGACTTTTACCGGGAGCCTTCCCCTGCCGCCGGGCTGGCCGAGACCCGCCGCTGGCTGGACACCTGCGCCGAGGAGCAGATGCTGCATGACGGCCCGGTGCGCCCGATGATCACCCCGCGCTTTACCCCCAGCGCCAGCGATGAGTACATGAAGGGTCTGGGCGAACTGGCTGCCGAGTACAAGGTCCCTGCCCAGAGCCACCTTTCGGAGAATCCCAGCGAGATCGAATGGGTAGCCGAGCTGTGCCCCGGCACGAAATATTACGGCGAAAGCTACAGCCGCTACGGCCTGTTTGGCGGTGATGTGCCTACCGTAATGGCCCACTGCATCTACAGCGGCGAGGAAGAATGTGCCGCCATGAAAGCCAACCGTGTGATGATCGCCCACTGCCCCACCAGCAACGAGAATGTCATTGCGGGCATTGCCCCGGCGGCCAAGTACCTGCGGGGCGGCTGGCGCGTGGGCCTGGGCAGTGACGTAGCAGGCGGCCACACGCTGGACCTGTTTGCCGTGATGGCCGCCGCCGTGCAGGTAAGCAAGCTGCGCTGGCGCTATGTGGACCAGAGCGAAGCCCCGCTGACGATGACCGAAGCGCTGTACCTGGCTACCGTGGGCGGCGGTGATTTCTGGCAGGATTTTGGTGAGCAGGTCGGTTTGTTTGAGCCGGGCTACGCCTTTGATGCCTTGGTGCTGGACGACAGCGCTTTGCATAACCTGCGCAGCTTTACCCCGGCGGAACAACTGGAGCGGTATGCTTACCTGGGCAAGGGTGCGTTGACTGCCAAGTTTGCACAGGGGAAGAAGTTATTTTAAACACAGTGCAAATTTGCCAATGCGTTGTAGGGGTCGATGCTTGCATCGACCCGCGGACGGATGCAAGCATCCGCCCCTACAGAAGATGGTTTATAAAAATCGAGTAGGAGGCTCTCCTAAGTAGAGAGCCGACCTCTCACACCACCGTGCGT
>CAVKDR010000059.1:0-8662 GCA_963655125.1 Bulleidia sp. | reverse complement strand
AAGAACCCAAAAGCTAAAAAATGCAGGAGTGCTGCATTTTTCTTAACGCTTTTGAGTTCTTCTCCATATTGACCCCTCCGGGGCCGAAATTCTATCGGGGATTGCATCGTAGGGGCGAACAGTGTTCGCCCGTGCAGTTTTGTGGTAACGCAAGTTTTACGGGCGCACAATGTGCGCCCCTACAGTGCGGGGCTTTTGGCCCCGGAGGGGCCAGACGGAAGTATCCCATTAAAACAAGTGGAGCGCCGCAGGGTGGCGCGGAACGAAAGCCACCCATTAAAAAATCAAAAACTTACTTCTCCAGCACCGACACAAAATAAAACTTCTTATCAATCAAATTACCAATCAAACCGGCCGTCCGTCCATAGGTCAGCGCGGCTACGATCGTACCAACGCCAACACCTTTCAACGTCCCGGTGCCCACAACCGTAAGCACCGCCGCCACACTAACGCAAGTCAAGTCCATGGTCGTTTTCACCTTGGGGTAAGGCTTCTTAATGATCTCCGCCAGGTCGCGGGCAAACAAATCGGTGGGAATGATCGGCAGCTTGCACCGGTTGGACAGCGCAATGCCCAGCGCAATGACCGGGCAGCTGGCTACAAAATAGAAGATCCGCCAGCCCCAGCTGTAGGGCAGGCAGGGCAGCCACGCACCGAACACATCCAGCAGCTTGCCAAAGAAAAAGCCTGCCACAAAGCTGAACAGGTACGATGGCACAAACCGCTTGCGCAGCACCATCAGGGTAATGACCAACACACCCTGGAACAGATACGTCCAGGTGCCCAGCGTCAAAAACGGGAACACCAGCGACACCGCATAGGGGAAGCTGGATACCGGCGAGATGCCCAGCCCCGCATACACCGTCACGGCCACCGCAAAGCTGTTGATAAGCACCGCCAGCACCAGGGCCAGCTCGCCCCGCACTACAATTTTATCTTTCGTTTCCATTTCCTCATCCTCCATACGTAAATCACATACCCACTATACGCCGTTTTTGGGGCCAAGGCAAGCGTTATCTGCTTATCAATCCAGCAGGCTGCATTTTCCGCACAAAGCGTCCAGTATACAACACCGTGTTGCTTTTCTGTCTGTTTTAGCGTATAATACCTGTACTATGATAGGAAAGGAATCTTCCTCTATGACGGCACCCAAAACCGACCGCCGCATCCTGCGTACCCGTGCCCTGCTGCGCCAGGGCCTGGCCGAACTGATGCAGGAGAAAAACGCCGGCGACATCACCGTAAAAGAGCTGGTCGCCCACGCCAACATGAACCGCTCTACCTTTTATCTGCATTATACCGACATCGACCAGATGCTCGCCTCGGTGGAGGCCGAACTGCTGGAACGCATCGAAGCCTCGGTGCAGGCGCACCCCATCGACCCGCACCAGGCGCAGATCTTCCCGCTGGTGGGGGATCTGTTTGCCTTGATGGCCGAAAACCGCGAGATCTGCGCCGCGCTGCTGGGTCCCCACGGCGACATGGCGTTTTTGCTGCAAATCGAAAGCATCCTCTCCCGCTACAGCCTGCAGGTGCTGGCTGCTGCCTACCCGGACCGCCGGGCTGACCTGGACAGCGGGTATTCGTTCTGCCTGTCCGGCTGCGTGGGGCTTATCAAAAACTGGCTTCAGGCCGAGGAACCCGCCCCGCCCGAGGTGATGGCCCAGCGCACCTACCGGCTGATCCACAACGCCATGCGCGGCCTGTGCCCGGGGGTAGAAGCATGAAGAAAAAACTGCAGCCCGTCATCACCCTGCTGCAGCAGTACATGGCTCAGGATATGACGGTCTACGCCGGGCATGCTACGCTGTTTCTGCTGACGGCCTTTTTCCCGCTGCTGATGTGGCTGCTGGTGGTGGTCAACACCCTGCCGGGCTTTACCGTTGAGGGCGTGGTCGAGCTGTTTTTCCGCTTTCTGCCGGACCTGCCGGTCATCCGCGAGACCATCGCCGGGCTTATCACCAGCATGAACGAAAACTCCAACACTTTTGTGGCATCGCTGGCTGTTATCACCACCCTGGTTTCGGCATCCAGCGGCATGGCGGCCATCCAAAAGGGTCTGCAAAAATTAACGCCCGGTTCCCGCCGCACGATGCTGGACCGGCTGTGGGCGGTGGTGTATACCTTCGCGTTTTTGTGGCTGCTGCTGATCGTGCTGTTCTGCCAAAACCTCAGCCCCCTGCTGCACTGGGCGCTGAGCCTGCTGCCCTGGCTATCCCAAAGCCATCTGTTTATTAAACTGCGCAGCCTGGTCAGCTTCAGTGCGCTGGCGGCCTTTGGGCTGTCCATCCTGACCTTTGTGCTGATCTACACCTTTGTGCCGGGCGGCGGCCGCCGCATGCGGGACCAGCTGCCTGGGGCACTGTTTACGGCCATCGTCTGGTTCGTTTTCTCCTCGATCTTTACCTATTATATCCGCACGTCCTGGAAGCTGTCCTACATCTACGGCTCCCTGACCTCGATCATTCTGGTCATCCTGTGGCTGAATGTCAGCATCAACGTGATGTTCCTGGGCGCGGGTGTCAACGGCATGCGCGCCTGCAACCGCCGCAACGGTTGACCTGCGCTGTGCATCGTGTTACACTGGGTATAATCTCTACCTCTACATTATAAAGAAAGCTGGAGAAAACCATGAAAACGGAACGTCCCACTGCGCGCCGTGTCCTGGGTATGGTGATCGGCATCGTCATCATTTCGCTGGGCATTGCCATCTTTAAGCAGTCCCACCTGGGCAATGACTCCATCACGGCCCTGAACATCCGCCTGTCCGAACTGCTGGGTATCTCGCTGGGGGTGCAAAACATCTGCACCAACCTGGTATTCCTGGTGGTGGAATTCATCTGGGGCCGCAAATACATTGGCCTGGGCACCCTGGTCAACGGCCTGGGCTGCGGGTTTATCATCACCTTTTTCTACGACATCATCGCTGGCTGGTTTGGCCCGGCCGAACAGCTGCCCATCCAGCTGCTGTGGGTCGTGATCGCTGTGCCGGTCACGGCGTTTGGCTGCTCGCTGTATCAGACGGCCGACCTGGGCGTTGCGCCCTACGATTCGCTGGCCCTGGCCCTGCGGGACCATCTGCACAAGCCCTACTTCGGCTGCCGCGTCTTTACCGATGCCCTCTGCGCGGTCATCACTTTCCTGCTGGGCGGTCTGGTCGGCATCGGCACCCTGGTCTGCGCCTTCGGCCTTGGACCTTTCATCCAGTTCTTCAACGGTGCTTTTTCCGAAAAGGTTTTACAGTATAAACCGGTGGAAACAGCTTGATTTGTTTTTAAAATGTCCCACTCCGGCCCTGCCTACCTTGCGGCAGGGCCTTTTATTATAGGATGCTGCACGTTTTAGCTTTTTTGCTTGTCTCCGTCTGGCCCCCATAAATGCACCGTAGGGGCGGATTCTATATCCGCCCGTAGGATCTGACGTAACCACAACATATGTGGGTAATAATTTATTTATGGTAAGGCGCTTTGGAGGGGTCAAGACCCCTCCCTACAGTACCTTTTTATAGAGGGTGTAGGGGCGAACAGTGTTCGCCCGTGCAGTTTTGTGGTTACGCCAGACTCCACGGGCGCACAATGTGCGCCCCTACAGTCTCTACACCCTTGCATTTCGGCCACGGAGGGGTCCTTCGACCTCCTCTTTGGGGTTCCAAGGGGCGAGCGCTTGGCGGCGCACAACGAGCGCCGCCAGTTTGCTGCGCAAACCCGCTCGTGCGGTTATTCGCCCCGCTGGGGCGAACATTGCTCGCTCCCCAGTTTCGCTTCGCTCAACTGTGGCCCCTTGCTCGCACCCCCGCAATCCCCTAAGCCGGGGTCCGCTGCCTCGCAACAGCGGGACTTTTTTCGCCACCTTTTTTGGTCACAAAAAAGGTAGGCCTAACGGCGACCACCAATGATAAAAGGCCCTTCCGCAAGGTAGGCAGGGCCGGATAACCGCACAAAGAAAATCACATAATTTTTTCAAACACCGCAATCACCATCGGCATCGTCACGATCGACAACAGCGTTGTCAGCACATACAACGCCCCCGATTCCTCCATATCCCGGTCATACAACTGCACCATCGAGTTCAGCGCCGAGCATACCGGCGTGATGCCGGACAAAAATACCGTCATCAAAATCGCCTTGCCATCGGGGATCCAGGTCTGCGCTTTCAGCAGCCATAACAGCCCCAGCGTCACCATCGGGTACAAAATCAGCCGCAGAAACACCGTCAGGTAATATCGCGGTGTAAACACCAGCTTTTTCAGTGGACTGGATGCGATCGCCATACCCGCCAGCAGCATGCCCAGCGGGCCGATCATGTTGCCCACACTGGAGATGGTCGTCACCAGCCCCACTGGCAGCGTGATGTGCAGCGCAAACAGCAGCGCCGCCACCACAATGGCGATCAGGTTCAGGTTGGTCACGATCTTTTTCAGGTCAATGCCTTTGTCGCCCCGCAGCACCGTGCAGCAGTGGGTCCACAGCAGCACCAGCTGCACAATGATGAACCCGCAGGAGTACACCACATACTCGCTGCCCAGCGTTGCCTGCAGCAGCGGGATGACCAGCGCCGATGCGTTGGAATAAATCACAGCACACCGTTCAATTACATCCATCTTCAGCGGCTTTTTCAACAGCGCCGTCAGAGCCAGAAACAGCAGGTGCATGATGCCCGCCACCACAAACGAATACGCAATGCCGGTGCGCACCTCCGGCGTGTTGTCGATCTGGAACGCGTTCAAAATCATGCACGGCATGACCAGATACACCATAATGACCGACAGCACCCGGCTGTCTTCGGGTTTCAGCAGCCCGACCCGGACCACAATATACCCCATCAACAAAATCAGAAACAGCTGCGCGATTTTTTCCGCCAGCAGGATACTGATCGACATACCATCATCCTCCTAATCACCCTGCCATACTACCACAATTTGCCCCGCCGCGCAAGCAGAGGGCACAAAAAGGGAAAGGCCGCAGCCTTTCCCTTTCTATGTTTTTCGCTTATTCAGTCTCACTTACAAGCACCGCAGCCTCCGGCTCCGCGCAAGGCTCCTGCTCTGCGCCATAAAAGCCGCAGCCATGCTTGCCGTGCTGCTTCACGTGGTACAGCGCGTGGTCCGCATCCTTAAAAATACTCTCACCGGGGTCCTGCCGGTCCGAGAGCGCCACGCCCACGCTCAGCGAGATCGGCGGCAGTCCATCCGCCGGATTGCTCAGCAGTTCGTTAGCCATGTCGATTTTCTCTTTAATCGTGTAGGTCAGGTCGGTGGTCATATCCACCATGATGACCGCAAACTCATCGCCGCCGATGCGGCAGACATAGTCGATGCTGCGGAACGTTTTTTGCAGCAGCGTGGCCACTTTTTTCAAAATCTCATCGCCCACCGCATGGCCGTAGGTGTCGTTGACCGTTTTGAAGCTGTCCACATCGCAGATAATCATCGCAAAGTTGGACTGCCCCTTCTCGTAGATGGACAAGATCTTCTCGAACGACCCGCGGTTCAGCGCATCGGTGAGCGCGTCATGCTCGGCCTCGTGGCGGATCAGCTTCTGCGTTTCCTGGTTTTCCAGGTAGACCTTGTTGTAGGTCACCGCCAGATTTTGCAGTTCCGCCGCCCCCACCACCGGGAAAATCACCCCGTCCCGGATGCTTTTGCCATACAGCAGCAGCGGCTTTACGATCAGATGCCGCATCATGGCGCACATCATCAGCACCATCAAAATCAGCACAACAACGCTGATCTCAAACTTCAAATAAATGTCGCTGAACACAGTCGCCGCATTGTTCTGGCGGTTTTTCGTCTGGTCGATCAGGCTTTGGGTGCAGGCTGCCACATTGTCATTGATGTTCTCCCGCAGCGTTTGGTACTGGTCATTGCAAACCAGCTGCTGCGCCTTGCGGATCTTTTCGCTGTCGGTCATCCGCTGGTCGCTCTCATGCAGCGCCACCGCCCGGATCGACTCCGGCCAGCTTTCCTCGTCCGCAATGTAGGCCTCGGCCGCCAGCCGCATGGCGTAGCGGTCGGTGTAGCTCAGATTTTTGGTGCTGTTCAGCGCGATTTTCAGCGATTCCAGCGATGTTGTACCATCAAATTTTTCTTCCAAATAGGCAAATGCCTTTTCCTGGCGCTGGGTCACGTCCTTTTCCTTAAAGTAAAGGTCCATATACTCCCGCTGGCCAGTCACAACAAACAGCCGCACCTGCTCCGCCAGATAATCCGATGCTGCCTGCAGTTCGCTTGCTTGATTTTCGCACTCAATATATTCATCCGTGGCAGTCTGCAGCGCCGCAAACTGCCATGTACACTCCGTTGAAACAAACACGAGCAGGATGCCCAGCAGGATCGTTACCGCAATGCTCGCCACGCTGACCCGCTCGATCCGTATTTTTTTCACACGCGCTCAACTCCCCGCACAAAATATTTGCAGTTACGCTGCAACATTTTGTTAAAACTGTCGGTATTTTTATTATAGAGAATTTATTGTTAGATTGCAAGACAATTTTCGACAGTTTTTGCACATTTTGCACAGAGTTACGCGGTGGGCATCGGCACCCTTTGGATAATTCGCTCTTGCAAAATAGCGCGGTTCGCGTTATGCTGGCTGTATAGTAAAGTAAAAGGGAGTTACCTGTTATGAATGTTACCGTATATCTGGGTGCCAATTACGGCACAGACCCCGCCCTGCAGCAAGCTGTAACCGAGTTGGGACAATGGATCGGCGAAAGCGGCCATACACTGGTCTACGGCGGCTCTGACAGCGGCCTGATGGGTGTGCTGGCCCGCAGTGTGATGGCTGCCGGCGGCCCTGCAATCGGCGTAGAACCGCAGTTTTTCATTGATGAAGGCTACGAACTGGACGGTCTGACCCAGCTGATCGTCACCAAAGACATGACCGAACGCAAGGCCAAAATGATTGAGTTGGGTGATGCGTTTATCGCATTTCCGGGCGGCACCGGCACCCTGGAGGAGATCACCGAAATCATATCGAAAGTCTCCCTCAAGCACCTGGATGCCCCCTGCATCCTCTACAACCTGAACGGCTATTACAACAGCCTGAAAGCCCTGCTGGACCATATGATCGAAATGGGTCTCTCCACCCCCGCCCGCCAAGAGGGCATTTATTTTGCCGCGGATTTGGCGGAGATTAAGCAGATTTTAGGAAAAGCATAAACTTTCTGTTACACGGCCCATTCGCCATATTTCCGTAGGGGCGGATTCCATATCTGCCCGCTTTCAAAACTACCACCCACTTAAAACCTTTAACCGCCCATTTTTCTTAGTCCTGTAGGGAGGGGTCTTGACCCCTCCCACTTTCCCAAATTTCGAGGTGACCAATGGAAAGACCCATCACAACACTATTTATGCTAATGTCTGTCGACGGAAAAATCAGTACCGGCGCAACCGATGAACTCGATGTAGACAAAGATTTTCCCAAAATTGCCGGGGTATGCGAAGGCCTGCACCAATATTACGAGATTGAACAAACAACCGATTTATGGTCCCTAAACACCGGACGCGTACAGGAAAAAATGGGTGTCAATACAAAGCCCCTGCCCCATAAAACGCCCGTCTCTTTCGTGTTGATCGACAACAAGCATTTAAATGAACACGGTGTGCGCTATTTTTGTGCCTTGTCCAAGGAATTCGTACTGGTTACAACCAATCCCGCTCACCCAGCCTTTCATGTTCAGGAAAGCAATTTGCACATCATTTACCAAAAACAATTGTCCCTATCCGATACCCTCGCAAAGCTTAAAGCCGAGTTCGGGTGCGAGCGGATCACGATACAAAGCGGCGGAACCTTGAACAGTCTGTTCCTGCGGGAGAACTTGTTTGACTATATTGATATTGTTGTAGCGCCTATTTTAATAGGCGGCAAAGAAACTTCCACACTAATTGACGGGCACTCGTTGCTATCTCAAAACGAACTGTCCCAGCTAAAGGCGCTGAAACTGGAGAAATGTGCAGTTTTAGAGAACTCCTATTTGCGATTGCGGTACAAAGCCATAAATTGAGAAGTGCTTTCCCCCGCCTAAAATCTTTCGCCACGCGTTTCCCGTAGTATCGTAGGGAGGGGTCTTGACCCCTCCTAGCTTTTTGCGGCTTACATACAGGTAAAATCGTCACCTGCTACTTTAAAAAGTCAAAAAAGCAATAAAAAAACAGCCCTACGTTCACCGTAAGGCCCCCACAAATTTTTGCTTTCCGGGTATTTCCCCGGGGACTCTCCCGCGCCCTAAAAACAGTCCACTGGACTGTTTTTGTCCGGCGGGACACAAGCGGCCTACAACTTGCGGTTACCGCATCAGCCTGCGCCCCTTGGGCGGGGCTTGTCCTCTGCGACCGCGGTGCCTGCTCCGGCTCCCTGTTTCCGCCGCAGGCGGCGGTCGCCTCCGCAGCAAGCCGTTCTCGTCCCCGATGGTGCACCAGATTGTAGCTTTTCGCAAAACTGCAACAAAAAAACAGCCCTACGTTCACCGTAAGGCTGTTTGTGGTGCACCATCGGGGACTCGAACCCAGGACCCACTGATTAAGAGTCAGTTGCTCTACCAACTGAGCTAATGGTGCATATAAACAAGCTCCAGGCTGGGCCTTAACCCGGCCCGGAGGCTTGCTGTTTAAAAGAGAAGTCGGCATCTACCTATTTTCACAGGCCGTCTCCAGCCAACTATC
>CAVKDR010000058.1:0-61857 GCA_963655125.1 Bulleidia sp. | reverse complement strand
TTGTAGGGGTCGATGCTCGCATCGACCCGCGGGCGGATGCAAGCATCCGCCCCTACAGAGAATTGCGTCAAATTTTATTTGTTTAAAGTTTCTTCGCTTCCTTCTTTTCAAAGAAGGAAGGAAAGGACCTCGAAGTATGCCAGATAAAAAATCCGCCGGGGAATCCTTTGCCGGCAACGTAATGAAATACTCGGTGGCGACCTACCTGGGGTTTGCCATCACCGGCTTGGCGCTCATCGTCAAGGGCCTGCTGCCTGCCGAGGTACTGGGTGCGCCGGTCACCTTTATGACCTACACCGCCACTGTGATGAACCTGGGCATCCTCGGCCTGGATCAAACCCTGCTGCGCTTTTACCATGAGCCGCCCGCCGAGGCCGAGCCCCGCCAGCTGTTTGCCGCCTGCACCCGTATGTCGGTGGTGTTCATGCTGGTGCTGGGGGCCGTGTGCAGCCTGTTCGCCGCCCGGCCTATGGCAGTGGCGTTCGGCTTTGGCGCGGACGGCAAAGGCCTGGTGCCGCTGCTGTTCGTGAACGCCGCGCTGTATATGCTGGTGCGTTATCTGAACGTGCTGCTGCGGCTGGAAAACGACCTGAAAGCCTACACCGCCGAAACCCTGTGGATGCAGGGCTGCTTCAACCTGATCTACCTGCTGCCCGGCTTCTTTACCTCCAACGTCTACCTGCTGGCTATGGCGGCCATCATCAGCTTCGGCGTGGTGGTCATCGCCTTTGGGTATAAGTACCGCAGCGCGTTCTTCAGCCCGCTGCCTGCCGAAAAATTCAGCGGCATCGCCAAGGTGGCCGTGCCTTACGGCATCGCCCTGGCCCCGGCGCAGATTCTGTTCAGCCTGTCCAGCGGCATCTGCCTGTCCTTTGTGGGCAACGAGTGTGGCGAAAGCGCCCAGGGCGTGTTCGCCTTCGGCTACAGCCTGGCGCAGCTGGTCACGGCCATCCAGGCGGGCTTCTCCACCTACTGGGGCCCCTATGTGTACGCCCACTACCGCGAGGAGCAGGAGCGCATCGGCCGTGTGCATGACGTGCTGAACCTGCTGATCTTCGGCTTTTTCTGCGTTCTGGTGATGTTTGAGGACATCGTGTTCCTCATCTTTCCCAACAAAAAAGAGTGCCTGACCATCTTCCCGCTGCTGATGCTGGCGGTGGTGTTCAATATCCTGTGTGAGGGCACGGTTTACGGCAACTCCATCGCCCGCAAACCCTGGCACGATACCATCGGCATCGGCATCGGCGCGCTGTCCAATTTGGGGCTGTGCGCGGCGTTCGTGCCCCGCTTCGGCATGACCGGTGCGGCCTTTGCGCTGGCTGCCAGCAACGGCCTGGCATTTTTGTACCGCAGCGTCACCGGGCAGATGTACTACCGCACCATCCCCAGCTTTGCCAAAACCATTTCCGGCTTTCTGCTGGCGTTCGCCGTCACGGCGGCCGGTACGCTGCTGTGGCAGCATTTTGTCCTGAAATTCGTGTTCACCGGCGCGGTGCTGTTCATCTACTGCACCCTCTACCGCGCCCAACTGCTGAAACTGTGGAATATGGGGCTGGGTATTCTGCGCGGCCTGTTAAAGAAGTGAGGAAAACCATGAAACATTGCGGCACACAGGAATTGGAGACCGGGCGGCTGCTGCTGCGGCGGCTGACCGTGGATGACAGCGAGATGATGTTCAACAACTGGGCCAGCGACCCCGAAGTGACCAAATATCTGCGCTGGAACGCCCACCGCAGCTGGGCCGAGACCGCCGAAACGCTGAACGAGTGGGAAAAACACTACGATGACCCGAAATTTTACCAGTGGGGCGTGGAAAATAAACGCAGCGGTGTGTTGATGGGCACCATCAGCCTGTTCCCCGCGCCGGAACTGAAAACCGGCTGGCACCTGAACACCGAGCGTCTTGGCTCCGCCTGGGAAGTGGGCTATGCCCTGGGCCGCAAGTGGTGGAACAACGGCTATATGACCGAGGCTCTTTGCGCCGTGCGGGACTACTGGTTCAACACCGTGGATGCCCCCTGGCTGGCGGCCGACCACGCCAACGAGAATGTAGCCAGCGGCGCTGTGCTGCAAAAGGCGGGTTTTGTCTACGACCACGATGTGATCGACCACAAATTTGACGGCACGGCGGTGCCATGCCGCGCCTACCACCTGGTAAAAGAGGAACTATGAGCGAGAATACCATCGATTTAGACTTTGGCACCACGGCCCAGAAACAGCAGGACGGCGAGAAACTGCCCGTTGTGCTGCTGGCGCTGGACCAGGGCAAGTACGATATGGCCCGCAGCCTGGACGAACTGCGCGCGCTGGCCGATGCCAACGGCATGGAAGCCGTAGCCGAGGTCACGCAGAAGCGCTCCACCCCCGAAGCTGCTACCCTGCTGGGGGAGGGCAAGGTCGCCGAAGCACGGCTGGTCTGCCAGAATTTGAACGCCGCTGCGGCCATTTTTGACGGTGAACTCACCGGCAGCCAGATCCGCAACCTGTCCGCCGCTTTGCAGGTGGAAGTACTGGACCGCACGATGCTGATTCTGGAAATCTTCCGCGCCCGTGCCACCACCAACGAGGGCAAGCTCCAAACCGAGCTGGCTACCCTGCGCTACCAGTTGCCCCGCCTGCAGGGCCTGGGCGAATCCCTCAGTCGCCAGGGCGGCGGCGGTGGGGGCGGCGGCGGTGCCCGCCGTGGTGCCGGTGAAACCAAGCTGGAACTGGACCGCCGCCACCTGCACCACCGCATCGAGCATCTGGAAGGCCGCCTGAAAGAGATGGAAAAGCGCCGGGGCGAGACCCGCCGCGCCCGCCAGAAAAATAACGTGCCCGTGGTGGCACTGGTAGGCTACACCAACGTGGGCAAGTCCAGCCTGCTGAACGCCCTGTGCGGCGAGCAGATCTTTGAAGCGGACATGCTGTTTGCCACGCTGGACCCCACCGCCCGCAAGCTGACCCTGCCCAGCGGCCTGCAAATTATCTTGGTAGATACGGTCGGCTTCGTCAGCCGCCTGCCCCACCATCTGGTGGAAGCGTTCAAAAGTACGCTGGAAGAAGCCGCCTATGCGGATGTCATCGTAAAAGTGGCCGATGCCGGGGACGACCAGGCCGCCGAACAGCTGGCTGTCACCGATGAAGTGCTGGGCAGTCTCGACTGTGAGGGCATCCCCCAGCTGGTGGTGTACAATAAGTGCGATACCGCGAACCTTATGTCCTTTGACCCGGATATACTCTTGACCAGTGCCAAGACCGGTGTGGGCCTGCCCGCCCTGCTGGCGAAGATCGATGACGTGCTGGCCCACCGGGTGCGGGGCATTGAGGTATTGCTGCCCTACGATAAGCTGGCCCTGGCCGACATCCTGCGCAGCCGTGGTAGCGTGGCCGAGGAAGAATACCGCGAGGACGGCGTTTACTACCGCGCCACCGTCAAGATCGATGACCTGCACCGGTTTGAACCGTATCTGGTGTAAGGTTGACACCCGGCACCCGGCGTTTTATAATGAAGTCGCTAAAAATTAATGCAAACATGGATGTAGGGGCCGATGCTCGTCATCGGCCCGCATGCAGCCGCACGTTTTGCGGGTCGATGCAAGCATCGCCCCCTACAGAAAAAGCAACAATAATAGATTACGATAAAAGGGGTTTTCACCATGTCTAACGTTCGTACCCGGTTTGCGCCGTCGCCCACGGGCTATATGCACGTCGGCAACCTGCGCACCGCACTGTACACCTATCTGCAGGCACGTCATAACGATGGTACGTTCATTCTGCGTATCGAGGATACCGACCAGGGCCGCCTGGTCGAGGGCGCTACCGATATCATCTACGGCACCCTGCGCGCCACCGGCCTGACCTGGGACGAAGGCCCCGATATCGGCGGCCCCGTTGGCCCCTATGTCCAGAGCCAGCGCATGGGCATGTTCAAACAGTATGCCGAGCAGCTGGTCAAAGAGGGCAAGGCCTACTACTGCTTCTGCACCGAGGACCGCCTGAACGAGATGCACGAGGCCCAGCGCGCAGCCGGTGAGATGACCCACTATGACGGCCACTGCCGCCACCTGACCCAGGAGGAAATCGATGCCAAGCTGGCCGCCGGTGAGCCTTATGTCATCCGCCAGAAGATCCCCGAGTCCGGCGTAGCTGGCTTTGACGATGTGGTCTACGGCCATATCGAGGTCGATGTCAAGGAACTGGACGACCAGATTTTGATTAAGACCGATGGTATGCCCACCTACAACTTTGCCAACGTTGTGGACGACCACCTGATGGGCATCACCCACGTCATCCGTGGCAGCGAATATCTGTCCTCCACCCCCAAGTACAACCTGCTGTACGAGGCATTCGGCTGGGAAAAGCCCATCTATGTACACTGCCCGCCGGTCATGAAAGATGCCCAGAACAAGCTGTCCAAGCGCAACGGCGATGCCAGCTATCAGGATTTGGTGGCTAAAGGCTACCTGCCCGCCGCCGTGCTGAACTATCTGTTGCTGCTGGGCTGGGCCCCCGAGGGTGAGCAGGAAATTTTCTCTCTTGAGGAAATGATTAAAATTTGGGACCCCGCCCGCATTTCCAAGTCCCCTGCCATCTTTGACCCGCTCAAGCTGCGGGCCATCAATGCCGCTTACATCCGCGCCCTGCCGGCCGAGGAGTTCCGCCGTCTGGCGGATCCGTTCATCGACCGTGCCGTGCATTGCGAGATCGACCGCGACCTGCTCTGCGCCAACCTGCAGCCCCGCTGTGAGGTGCTGGAGGATATCCCGCCGCAGCTGGACTTCTTCGATGCCGTGCTGCCCATCGATGCCGAGATGTACCGCAACAAAAAGCAAAAGACCACGCCGGAATCCGCCAAGGAGGCCTTGACCGCCCTGCTGCCGGTGTTGGAAGCCCAGGCTGACTGGAACCGCGATGCCATCTTTGAGGCCTGCAAGACCCTGGCCGAGCAGATGGAGAAAAAGAACGGCTGGCTGCTGTTCCCGCTGGGCATTGCCCTGTCCGGCAAGGCCCGCACCCCCGGCGGCGGCACCGACCTCGCCGCCATGATGGGCAAGGAAGAAACCATCGCCCGCGTGAAAGCCGCGCTGGAAAAGCTGTAAGCCGCCGCACAAAGCCTCCCTTGTGTAAAGGGAGGTGCCCCGCAGGGGCGGAGGGATTGTGACCTTGCGGAGGTAGATCGATGTATCCGTAAGTTCACAATCCTCCAGCCAGCCTATCGGCTGACAGCCCCCTTTGCACAAGGGAGCCCTTGGGGCTCGCCCCTACATAAAATAAAATGCCCACCACAAAACAATGTGGTGGGCATTTTGTCTATTTACTCCTGATGTGCCTGCAGCGCGGCCAGCAGCGGGGGGATCAGCTGCTTTTTGCGGCTGACGACCCCCGGCAGCCAGGCCTTGCCGTCCTTCGGCTCTACATGGAACGCCTCGCGCACGATCTGCTCGGCAATGCTGCCGCAGAACATCAGATCGGTGCTCTGGGTTTTCATGTCAGTAAACATGTAGAAGATCATCGGCATACCCTCGCGGCGGCTGGCTTCGGGCAGGAACGGCCCTACCAGCTCCTCAGCGGCGGCACGGGATTTGTCGGTCATGTAAATCGACTGCCCCACGCCAAACTTGGCATCTCCGCGGCTGAACACCTTGAAGTCGGAGCGGAACACATCCTCGGCATCGCGGCCGGTCAGGTCGGCACCGGCTTCAAACATCTGCTCGGCGTAGGTGGGGATGTCCTCGCCCGCCAGTGCGGCCAACTCTTTGGCGGCGGCTTCGTCCTGCGGGGTCGAGGTGGGGGAGCGGAACATCAGCGTGTCGGACAAAATGGCCGACAGCAGCAATCCGGCGATCTCTTTCGAGGGGGTCATGCCCTGCTCGCCGTACATCTGGTACAAAATAGTGGCCGTGCAGCCCACCGGCACATTGCGGAAATAGACCGGGCCGGTGGTCTCCAGGTTGCCGATGCGGTGATGGTCGATGATCTCCAGAATATCGGCTTCCTCCAGGCCGTCCACAGCCTGCTGACGCTCGTTGTGGTCCACCAAAATCAGCTGCTTGCGGTGCAGGTTCAACAGGTTACGGCGGCTGACCACGCCGCAGTACTTGCCGTTCTCGTCCAGAATCGGGAAGTAGCGGTGGCGCACACTGGCCATGACCTTGCGGGCATCCTCAATGGGCGTATTGACGCTGAATTTCAGCAGCTCTTTGGTGCGCATAAAATGGCGCACCGGCGCGGCGGTGGAAATGAGCCGCGCGGCGGCGTAGGTATCATAGGGGGTTGCCAGCACGGCGCAGCCCTTTTCCTGGGCGCGGGCCACGATGGTGCGGGGCACCGCCGAGCCGCAGCATACGATGATGGCCCGGGCACCGCAGTCAATGGCGCACATCTGGGCTTCGTACCGGTTGGAGACCAGCACCAGATCGCCGGGCTTGACCAGTTCTTCCATGATTTCAGGGCTGGTGCCGATGCAGATGTTGCCGCTGTCGATGCGGGCATCGGCGTTGCCCACCACCAGTTCGGCTTCCAGCGTTTCCAAAAGGTTGGAGCAGCGGGTGTTGGCGGCGGCCAGCACGGCGGTGTCAAACAGGTCCATGTTGGCATCGGCGATGTCCTTGATGGTGATAAGCCCCTGCAGCTCGCCCTCGCCGTCCACGATGCACAACGTGTCGATCTCCACATCGCGCATCAGGTTCCAGGCGGCGCGTACGCTCATCTCGCCGTCAATGCCGGCCTGCTTGCGGATGTCGATGTCCTTGATCTGGGGGCTGACATCGGTGCACAGGCGCGGCGGCTCTACGCCAAAATGCTGCAAAACAAAGCGGGTCTCGCGGTTGATATGCCCGGCGCGGCGGGCTTCGTACGGGCCCTGCAGGCTGCCGTGGTTTTTCAGCCAGGCATAGGCCAGGGCCGAGCAGATCGAGTCAGTATCGGGGTTCTGGTGCCCGATGATGTTGATGCGGCGCATCGGTTGTGTTGCCATGTGTTCTTTCCCTCTCTTGTGTCACTTGAGTTAGTTTAGGAGAACTGCTTCCTCCCCACGGATTGTACAAAATCCCTTCTAATTACTATCCAACATTTTATATTATAGCATACTATTTTATATTTTACGATTCTTGACAAATACTACATGATAGCGTATTATAGATAAGTATGTGAATATTGGGGCTTGGTCCCCTATAGATAGGCATTCAATCGCAAACCAATCAGAGAGGGAACGTATATGATTCAGGAAAATTTACGCAATGTCGCGATCATCGCCCACGTTGACCACGGCAAAACCACCCTGGTCGACCAGATGCTGAAGCAGTCCGGTGCATTCCGTGCTAACCAGCAGGTCGCCGAGCGCGTCATGGACTCCGGCGATATCGAGCGCGAGCGCGGCATCACCATCCTGGCCAAGAACTGCTCCTGCGAGTACGAGGGCGTTAAGATCAACATCGTCGATACCCCGGGCCACGCCGACTTCGGCGGAGAGGTCGAGCGTGTGCTGAAGATGGTCAACGGCGTTCTGCTGCTGGTCGATGCTGCCGAGGGCTGCATGCCCCAGACCCGTTTTGTTCTGCAGAAGGCTCTGCAGCAGAACCTGTCTCTGGTCATCGCCGTCAACAAGATCGACCGTCCCGATGCCCGCATTGCCGAGGTCATCGATGAGATCCTGGAACTGCTGATGGATCTGGGCGCTACCGATGAGCAGCTGGACAGCCCCATGGTGTTCTGCTCCGGCCGTAACGGCACCGCCAGCTATGACTGGACCGATCCTTCCTCCGGCACCGACCTCAAGCCCCTGTTCGATACCATCCTCAAGTACGTGCAGCCGCCGGAGGGCGAGCCCGATGAGCCGCTGCAGATGCTGGTTTCCAGTGTCGACTACAACGACTTCGTGGGCCGTATGGGCGTTGGCCGTGTGCAGAACGGTGTCATCAAGGTCGGCTCTGCCATCCAGGTGTGCGACTGGCACAACCCCGATGTGCACATGAGCGGCCGCATCACCAAGCTGTTTGACTTCAAGGCCAACGGCCGTGAGCCTATCGAGAGCGCCAAGGCTGGCGACATTGTTGCTTTTGCTGGTCTGCCCGATATCTCCATCGGCAACACCATCTGCGATCCCAGCAAGGTGCAGCCCCTGCCCTTCGTCAAGATCAACGATCCTACGGTGGAAATGACCTTCTCTGTCAACGATTCTCCGTTTGCAGGCAAAGAGGGCAAGTATGTTACCTCCCGCCAGATCCGTGACCGCCTGATGCGCGAACTGCTGAAGGATGTCGCCCTGAAGGTCGAGGATTCCGCCACCAACGATTCTTTCCGCGTCATGGGCCGTGGCGAAATGCACCTGTCCATCCTCATCGAGACCATGCGCCGTGAAGGCTATGAACTGCAGGTCAGCCCCCCGCACGTTCTGACCCACGAGGAGGACGGCAAGGTCATGGAGCCTATGGAGCGCGTTGTCATCGACGTGCCCGAGGTCTACCAGGGCAATGTCATGACTGCCCTGGGTGCCCGCAAGGCCATCCTGATGAACATGCAGATGATGAACAGCCGTTCCCGCATCGAGTTCCGTATGCCCAGCCGCGGCCTGTTCGGTTATCGCAGCCAGTTCCTGACCGACACCCACGGTGAAGGCATCATGAACACCATCTTCGATGGTTACGAGGAATGGTGCGGCGATATCCAGACCCGCTCCACCGGCTCTCTGATCAGCTTCGAGACCGGCGATGCCGTCACTTACGGTCTGTTCAATGCCCAGCAGCGCGGCACCCTGATCGTCAATGCAGGCGAGAAGGTCTACGCTGGCGAGGTCGTTGGCTACACCCCGACCGGCGAGGACATCACCGTCAACGTCTGCAAGACCAAACACCTGACCAACACCCGCGCCTCCGGCAGCGATGATGCCCTGCGCCTGGTGCCCGTCAGCAAGTTCAGCCTGGAGGGCTGCCTGGAATTCCTGGCCCCCGATGAGCTGCTGGAAGTCACCCCCGAAAACCTGCGCATCCGCAAGCGCATCCTGGACCACGACCTCCGCATGAAGGCCGCCAGCAAGAAGAATAAGTGATTTTTTCACGATAAACCCTAAGGAGGCTGCTGCACCGCACAATACCGGGCAGCAGCCTTTTGCTTTGTAATAATAGAGGACCTGATGAAGAAACTTCGCCTTGGAGAATTTGAGCGCAACAGCCTGGTGGTGTTTGCTATTACCATGATCGCCAACGTGCTGTCCTACCTGTACCAGATCGTCATGGGCAACATGCTTACCCCGGCGGACTATGGCACGGTGAACACGCTGCTGTCGCTTTCGGTCGTGGTGGGTGTGCCCTCCGGCATCATTGCAGCGCTGACGGCGACTTATACCGCAAAGTACCATGCCCGCGGTGAAACTTCTACGATCGCCGCTTTCATGCACGGGATGCTGCGGGTCGCGGCGGCACTGGCAGCCATCGTGTTCGCGGTGGGGGCGCTGCTTTCCCGCCCCATCGCCCATGTTTTGCAGATCGATGATCCGCGCTACGTGACGGTGGTCATGGTGCTGGTTGCCTCCAACTGCCTGGGGCCGGTTTTCAGCAGTACCTTGCAGGGCGTTAAACGCTTCATCCCCTACAGCATGAACTCGGTGCTCAGCTTCGCGTTTCGCCTGCTGCTGGGCGTGTTGTTTGTCTGGCTGGGGTGGGGCATCCCCGGTGCGCTGGCGGCGCTGATCCTCTCGGCCTGCCTGGCGATGCTGTACTGCCTTTTCAAATCGCGGGACCTGTTTTTTGCCCCAGTAACGCAGAAACTGGCGTTGGACCGTGGAGAAATACGCCGCTACTTTGTCAGTACATTCTGGTTCCAGCTGTTTTTGCTGCTGATGGCCAACGGCGATGTGCTGCTCATCAAGACCTTTGCCGCTGACCCGGCGGAGGTGGGCATCTATTCCTCCGGCAGTGTCATCGGAAAAATCTCGCTGTACTTAGCCAACGCCATTGTGCCGGTGCTGCTGCCCATGGTGGCCGAGCGCCAGACGACCGGCCACGACACCCGCCAGCTGCTCAAGCGCGCTATGCTTTGGGGCGGCGGTGTGGCCGTGGCGTGTGCCCTGGGCATGAATGTGGTTGGCCGCCCGATGATCGGCCTGCTGTTTGGTGAGCAGTATCTTGCCGCCATCGATCTGCTGCTGCCCATCTCGTTCTACGTAGTGCCGGTGGCCTGCCTGACGATCCTCATCAACTACCTGATGCCGCTGGGCCGCTCCGGGTTCTTTGCCGTCAGCATGGTAGTGGGCTATCTGATGATTTGGATGCTGGTGGCGCAGTTCCATCATTCGGTGGCCCAGATGCTGTACATCATGGGCGGCGGCCTGCTGCTGGTGTTGGCAGCCAACCTGATTTACATCGCCGTTGCCCCGCAGAAAGAAAAAGCAACGGTGTAATTGTTTACCTGCGGGCGGATATGGAATCCGCCCCTACGGGCAGTGCAAACTTTTTGTAGGGGCCGATGCTCGCATCGGCCCGCGGGCGAGCAATGCTCGCCCCTACAGGGCATCGTGCAACCCATCTAAAAAAGCTCCCCACCCGGGGAGCTTTTTGCTGGTTATGGGCGCTGGTCATTGCACAGTTTTTGTGGGAATAGTATGATTTTTTTCTTGCGCTTTTGCACAAAGCAGGGTATACTATAGATGGAATAGTCTGTACCGGTGGCTGCCCACCGTGCAGCAAATTGAATGTGAGGTGTATCAGTTATGAAGGAACCTATGGTTATTACAATGGCGCGTGAGTATGCTTCTGGTGGCAGTGAGATTGCCCAGGCCGTGGCCGATAAGTTGGGTATTCCCCTGTATAATAAGGAGCTGATCACCCTCGCCGCCAAAAAGAGCGGCCTGACCGAGGAGGCCATTGCCGCCAGCGAGAACCAGCGCAGCGGCAGCCTGATCTATAGCCTGTACATGATGGGCAACACTATGCCCCTGGCCGATCAGGTGTACATCCTGCAGAGTAATGTCATCAAAGAACTGGCCTCCCAGGGTTCCTGCGTGATCCTGGGCCGCTGCGGCGACTATGTTTTGCGGGAGCGCCCCAATGTGCTGCGCACTTTCGTCTATGCGCCGGTGGCGGACCGCGTGGCCCGCGCCAAGGTACGCCCCGATGCAAAGGAAATGCCTGACCGCATGTGGGAAAGCCAGCTTGCCAAGCATGACCGCGCCCGTGCCAGCTACTACAACTATTATACCGAGAACCGCTGGGGCGAAGCCAAAAACTACGACCTGTGCCTGAACGCCGCGCTGGGCCTGGATGCCTGTGCCGACCTGATCGTGGATGCCGCCAAGGCCATGAACAAGTAAGGAGCCTGCCGTTATGCTGCGCTATGTCAAAAGTGGAATGATGCTGATGAGCATCGCCTATATCGTGCTGGGGCTGATGCTGCTCATCATGCCGGAAACCAGTTTGCTGTGGATCTGCTACGCCTTTGGTGCGGTGGTGCTTATCACCGGCATCGTCTGCCTGATCCAGTACGCCCGCATCCGGGGCACCGGCTTCACCGCGCCCTTTATGCTGGTGGGCGGTGTTATCACGGCGGGGCTGGGCCTGTTCACCCTGGCTAAACCCCAGGTAGTGGCCAGCTTCCTGCCGGTGGTGTTCGGCATCTTTATCGTGGTGGATGGCTGCAGCCGCATCGGCACGGCCATCGACCTGGCAAAGCGCAAAGGCGAAAAATGGTGGATGCTGCTGCTGTTCAGCATCGTGTCCATCGCACTGGGCGCACTGCTGATCTGGCACCCGTTTGGTGCGGCCGTCAGCATGGTGATGCTCTGCGGCGTTCTGCTGATCGTCGAAGGTGCGTTGAATCTTGGCTGCATCCTGTATGCGGCCATGGAACTGCGCACCCTGGACCGCATGGCGAACGCTGCCGTCAATGCAACCCTGACCGCCCTGGGCGATGCCCTGGATGAAGCCGAGGCCGCAGGCACCGACATTGTGGACGTGACCCAGGACGGCGAACCGGTGGTGTACGATGCCGAAAGCACCGATGTGTCCGATGAGGACCCCAACAAAACCTGACCGGGTGAACGCACCCTGTCCCATATAGTCCCCACATAGAATTAAAGGAGAGAACCCCCATCCATGTATGATCTGATCATCGTAGGCGCCGGCCCTGCCGGTATTTTCACCGCGCTGGAACTGCTGCGCAAAAGCTGCAACCCCCACAAGATCCTGCTTATCGAAAAGGGTAAGCCTGTGGAAAAGCGCCACTGCCCCAAGGATAAAACCGGTGTCTGCGTAAACTGCAAGCCGACCTGCGCCATCACCACCGGCTTTTCCGGCGCGGGCGCATTCTCGGACGGCAAGCTGTCCCTGTCCTATCAGGTCGGCGGCGAACTGCCTGACCTGATCGGCGAGGATTTCGCCCAGGAGCTGATCGACTACACCGATAAGATCTACCTGGAATTTGGTGCCGACCCCAAGGTCGAGGGTGTCTATGAAGGCCCCGACATCAAGGATATCCGCAAGCGCGCCATCCAGGCGGGCCTGCAGCTGGTCGACTGTCCCATCCGCCACCTGGGCACCGAGAAAGCCCAGCAGCTTTACCTGAACATCCAAAACTACCTGGCTGATGCCGGTGTGGAGATGCTGTTCAACACCGAGTGCGAGAACATCATTCTGGAAGATTCCGTCTGCAAGGGTGTGCGCATCCGCGAGAAGAACGAAGTGCGGGAAGTTTATGCCAAGCAGGTGGTCATCGCCACCGGCCGCCGTGGTGCGGATTGGCTGGAGCGTCTTTGCGCCGAGCACAACATCGCCCACAAGCCCGGCACCGTTGACATCGGTGTCCGCGTGGAGTGCCGCAACGAGGTCATGGAGAAGATCAACCAGGTCCTGTACGAGGGCAAGCTGATCGGCTACCCGGCCCCCTGGCACAATAAGGTGCGTACTTTCTGCCAGAACCCCGGCGGCTTCGTGGCCCAGGAAAACTACGACAACGACCTCGCTGTCGTCAACGGCCACAGCTTCAAGGAGAAAAAGAGCAACAACACCAACCTGGCTATCCTGGTCAGCCATAACTTCACCGAGCCGTTCAACCAGCCCATCGCCTACGCACAGAAAGTCGGCGAGCTGACCAACATGCTGGGCGCAGGTCACATCCTGGTGCAGCGTTACGGTGATATCCTGGACGGCAAGCGCACCTGGGCCAAGGAACTGGCCCGCACCAATGTGCGCCCCACCCTGAAAGACGCTGTGGCCGGTGACATCACCGCCGCCATGCCTTACCGCGCCATGGTCAACATCATCGAGTTCATCAAGATGATGGACGAGGTCGTGCCCGGCTTCGCCAGCCCCGAGACCCTGCTGTACAGCCCTGAGTTGAAGTTCTACTCCAACAAGGTCAAGATGGATACCGACCTGGAGACGAACATCGAGGGCCTGCACTGCCTGGGCGATTCCTCCGGCTGGACCCGCGGCCTGATGATGGCCTCCGTCATGGGTGTGCTGATGGGCCGCAAGCTGATGGAAAAACACGGTTTCTAATCTGTAAACACATACGCAGCAGCCGGCTTTCGGGTCGGCTGTTTTTGGCACCCCGGCAGTTTTGCCGGGGTGCTAAATTTTTTACAAAATCTGCCGCCTCTCCCGGATTGTATTTTCTTTGACAAAATGATACACTATTCTTAACTAGCATCCTCTTAAAAGCCTCCCTTGTGTAAAGGGAGGTGGCACGGCGAAGCCGTGACGGAGGGATTGTGACCTTACGAGGGCAAGTCGATTTTCGGGCAAGGCCACAATCCCCCACCGCTTCGCGGAGCCCTTCGGGCCCGGGCCCCTCTGTCGCTTCGCGACATCTCCCCACGCTGTGGGGAGTCACCCTTTGCACAAGGGGGCCTTTGGCGGCAGTCATACATAAACAACCATACATATTTTTATATATAGAAAAAGAGAGGGCATCATCGTGGCAGACGAACGCAAAGTATACCGCAGCCCGGCGCGTACGCAAAAGGCTGCTTCCGGGGCCGGGCAGGCCCAGCGGCAGGGCGGGGCAGGTGCGCCGCCCCGCACCCCCAAACAACCGCCCAGAAAAACCAGCAAAAAGCGCCGCAGCAGGGCTATTTTGGGCATCTGCGCCGCCTGCCTGGTGCTGGTCATCGTGCTGGCGGTGGTACTTACCCGCTGCTCGGCAGGGCCGACCGGGCCTGCCAAGGCGGACTTCGGTACCCCGGCGGCTGCCTGGCAGAAGAATGAACTGGGCTACTACTTTAACGAGAGCGGCGAAGCTATGCCCGCTGCTGTGCTGAAAGGCATCGATGTATCGAAATATCAGGGCGCAGTCGACTGGGAAAAGGCCAAAAACAACGGCATCGACTTCGCCATCATCCGCTGCGGTTTTGGCGGCGAGTGGGACGGCCAGGAGCAGGGCTGGAACCAGGATGACCCCCAGTGGCGGCGCAACGCCGATGAGTGTACCCGCTTAGGCATCCCCTTCGGCGCGTACATCTACTCCTACGCCACCACCGAGGACGAGGCACGCAGTGAGG
Source organism: Bulleidia sp. (assembly GCA_963655125.1). Classification (GTDB taxonomy): domain Bacteria; phylum Bacillota; class Clostridia; order Oscillospirales; family Ruminococcaceae; genus Gemmiger. The sequence continues at coordinate 47,384 of CAVKDR010000058.1, read as the reverse complement.
CCGAACACGTGGCCCGCCTGCTGGGCCTGGTCGCCCCGCCGCAGGAGGGGCTGGAGGACTACACCGCCACGCCCTACCAGCTGTCCTACCCCGTCTACTACGACCTGGAGGATAAGAGCATCAGCGGCATCTTCCCGGACGAGATGGCCGCCATCACCAAAGCGTTTTTTGACCGCCTGACCGAACTGGGTTACACCGGCGAGCAGGGCATCTATGCCTCGCTGAACTGGGTGCGCGCCCGCTTCAGCGATGCGGCGTTCGCCCCCTGGCGCGATAACCTCTGGATTGCCCGCTTCGCCGATGAACTGGGCTACACCGGCCAATACGATATGTGGCAGTGCAGCTATTCCGAACCCGGCGCGGACTACGGTGTCGAGAGCGAGACCGTGGACATCGATTTTGTCATGCGGCCGTTTGATTTTGGCGAGATCTCCAGCTGCAACGGCAAGACCGCCGAGCCGACCCTACTCAACGATACCCGCCAGACCGAGCTGCATCTGGACGGTAAGGATGCCTACGCGACCCTGACCACCAACCAGCCGGACGAGGAAAGCGGCGGCCAGAAAGTGTTCTGGACCACCAGCGATAAGAGCGTGGCCACCGTGGATAAGCACGGCCTGGTGCGCGCCAAGGCCGACAGCGGCGAGTGTACCATCACCGCTACCCTGGCCGATGGCACCGAGAGCATCACCTGCCTGGTGCGGGTGGGCGATATCACCGTGCCCATTTTTGCTACCGGCTCCCTGGCGGGTCAGCGCGCCAACGATACCGTCAGCCTGGCCGATGTGGCCGCGCTGAAAGCCAGTACGCCGGATTCCATTTTGGTGGACGCGGGCGGCAGCCTGCACGGCACCACCGTAGCCAGCATGACCGGCGGCATGGATATGCTCAGCAGCTTCTCCGCTGCCGGGTACGACCTGCAGGCCTTTGGGGCCGAGGATCTGGCCTACGGCATCTCCCGCCTACGCAGCGATGCCAACATGGGCAGCGGCCCCTCGCTGGCCGCCAACCTGCGGGATTCTGACGGTGCAGCGATCTTCTACCGCTCCACCAGCTGGAACCGCAACCGCATCACCAACGGCATGAACACCGTCATCACCCGCGCGGGCTACCGCATCGGGTTCTTCTCGCTGGCCGATGCCGACACCGTGAACAACAAGATTGGCCTGGTCAACGAGGAAACGCCTTTCGCCAACGACCTGACCCAGACCGCCAGCGAGCAGGTGGCTGCGCTGCAGGCCCAGGGTGTGGATGCCATCGTCTGCATCACAACCCCCGGCGTGGACACCGCCGCGCTGGAAAGCACCCTGAAAGACCTGGGTGTGACCGCCGTTGTGGACGGCAATAGCAGCACCAGCGGACAGGATGCAGTCTACCGCGCCGGTGCGGCCCTGGGGCTGGACGGCGTGGCCCGCTTCGACCTGGTGTTCACCCAGGGCGGCGGCGTGGCCGTGCGCGGGGCTGATAACGTCGCCGCCGACACGCTGCAGGCCAGCCGCTCCACCTGGGAAAGCCTGACCACCACGGCCGACGACACCCAGACCGGCGGTGATGCGGCCGACCCCGACAAGGACACCGAGGCCGTGGGCGGCAAGGACACCAGCGCCCCCGCCGAGACCACCGATGAAGCCCAGCAGCAGGGGGCCGAAGCCTACGCCTACGCCGCCGCCAAGCTGGCCGGGCTGGATGCCGATGACCAGAGCATCTACTACACGCCGCTGTTCACCTACGCGGCCAACCCGGATGCGGATAAGACGATCAGCTTCGCCAACTATCTGGCGGCGCTGTACCAGGAAATTGCCGAGAACGACCGCGACCACTGGCCCGAGGGCTGGACCGGCAGTGAGTTCACGGCCCTGGCGGGCAATGTGGGCGAGCCGGAGTACGGCGACATCAGCCGTGGTACGCTGCTGGACCTGCTGCCCAAGGCGGCCCGGGTGCAGCTGGTATCGGTCAGCGCCGATACCGCCCGCATATTGGTAAGCACGGACGGCATCACCCGCACCTATCAGGAATCTTTGAGCGAGTATGAACCGGCAGGGGATACGGTGCTCATCGTTACCGATACCCAGACGCTGGCTGCAATTGGCACAGAAAATTACACGGTGCTGCGCGATTACGGTGATGTGTACTGGGATGTGCGCATGAACGTGAACGACCTGACCGCTAACTTTACCACCGATTTCATCCTGCCCGAAGCCCCGCGTTACGGGGTGGGCCGGAATAACAAATAAGAACAAAACCACATGGGGAGGCGTATTCTATGAAACTCACATTTTTAGGCGCTGACCGTGAAGTTACGGGCAGCTGTACCCAGCTGGAAGCCGCAGACCATCGGATCCTGATCGACTGCGGCATGGAGCAGGGCCGCGACGTGTACGAAAACGCCGACCTGCCCTATGCCCCCGGCACCTACGAGGCCCTGCTGCTGACCCATGCCCACATCGACCACTCGGGCCGCATCCCCTATCTGTACAAAAACGGCTATCGCGGCCCCATCTACACCACGGACGCGACCCGCGACCTCTGCGCCATTATGCTGGAGGATTCGGCTCATATTCAGGAGCAGGAAGCCGAGTGGAAAAACCGCAAGGCTATGCGCAGCGGTGCCGAGATGATCGAACCCGACTATACGGTGGAGGATGCCGAAAAAGTCATGCAGCAGTTCGTGCCCTGCCCCTATGAGGTGTGGCAAAACCTGTTTGACGGTCCAACGGGAAAAATCGAGATGCGCTTTACCGATGTGGGCCACCTGCTGGGCAGCGCGTCCATCTCGCTGCGCGTCACCGAGCCGGGCAAGCAGCCGGAGATCATCGTGTTCTCCGGCGATATCGGCAACACCCACCAGCCGCTTATCAAGGACCCGGCCAACCCCGGCCACGCCGACTACCTGATCATGGAGTCCACCTACGGCGACCGAAGCCACGGCCCCAAGCCGGACTACCTGGGCGAGCTGACCGATGTGCTGCAAACCACCTTTGATAAGGGCGGCAACGTGGTCATCCCCAGTTTTGCGGTGGGCCGCACCCAGGAACTGCTGTATTTCCTGCGGCAGATCAAGGCCGAGGGCCGCGTGACCGGCCACGGCAACTTCCCGGTTTACGTGGACAGCCCGCTGGCTAGCAAGTCGACCACCATCTTCCGCAAAAATTTCAGCGAGTGCTATGACGAGGAAGCCCTCGCCTTGGTGCAGTCCGGCCAAAATCCGCTGCAGTTCCCCGGCCTGCATATCAGCGAGACCAAGGAAGAATCCATGGCAATCAACACCGACCCCGTGCCCAAGGTCATCATCTCGGCAGCGGGCATGTGCGATGCGGGCCGCATCCGCCACCATTTAAAGTATAACCTCTGGCGGCCGGAGTGTACCGTGCTGTTCGTGGGCTACCAAAGCCCCGGCACACTGGGCAATGCGCTGGTCAACGGCGCGCAGGAAGTCAAGCTGTTTGGCGAGCCGGTGCAGGTCAAGGCCAGCATCCGGCAGTTGAGCGGACTTTCCGGCCACGCCGACAAGGACGGCCTGGCCGACTGGCTGCATGCCTTTGACGAAAAGCCGAAGTTCGTCTTTGTCAACCATGGCGAGGATGCCGTGGCTGCCCACTGGGCCGAGAAGCTGCGGGCCGAGGGTTACGAAGCGGACGCGCCCTACAACGGCGCTGTCTGGATCGTCAGTGATGGCCGCGCCGCCTGTGCCGAGACCGGCAACACACAAAAGATCGTCAAGACCCGCACCGAAGCCAATGTGCGCACCAGCGCCGCTTACGACCGCCTGACCAACATGGGCCAGCGCCTGATGGAGGTCATCCGCCACAACCAGGGCGGTGCCAACAAGGACCTGGCTAAGTTCGCCAGCCAGATCGCCAGCTTGTGCGATAAGTGGGATAGATAAGGAACTTTCAATTTATGCCGATTCATCAACCATTCACCCGCCTGCCTGCGTGGCTGCGGCGGGTGCTGACCCTGCTGGCGGTGGTGCTGCTGGCGGCGCTGCTGACCCATTGGCGGCAGAACGCCAGCACCTATGCCACCGGCTTTTGGGATACCGGTTCCCAGCCGCTGGTGTTTGGCCGGATGCTCCAGATGGAAAACCACCAATCCGCCCCCGGCGGCTTCATGGGCGTGTACACCCAGGAGTGGAGCGATGGTCAGAACCGCACCTGGTTCCGGGAAGACACGCCGGTCAACGCCGGGGATTTCCAGGCCTACACCCACCAGTCCGGCCTGCAGGGCTGGGCGTTCGGGCTGCTCAACCGCGCGTTCCGTGTGGTGCAGCCCAGCGGCGAGGCGCGGGAGACCTGGCTGTACACCGTCAACTGCATCCTGTTTTATTCGGCCGAACTGCTGCTGGCGCTGGCCGTCTGGCAGCAGGCAGGCCCGGCGGCTGCGCTGGTCTGGGTGCTGGCTGCCGTCTTTGCCCCCTGGCCCCAGCGCGGTATGAAAGATCTATACTGGTGCCTGTGGACCTGGCTGCTGCCGGTGCTGGCCTCGCTGCTGCTCTGCCGCGTCACTGCGCGCCGGGGCCGCACACCCGCCTGGTGCTTTGGGCTGGTAGCGCTGGCCGTGCTCGTCCGCTGCATGTGCGGGTTTGAGTTCATCTCCACCTTTTTGATTTTGTGCGAGATCCCGCTTTGCTGCGCACTTATGCAGTCCCTTTGCGTGGACCGCGACCTGCCCGCTGCCCGCCGCTGGCTGGGCCGCACGGTGGGCACCGGTGCGGCAGCACTGGGCGGCATGGCTGTGGCGCTGGGGCTGTGGTTCTGGCAGGAAGTGCAGTATTTCGGCACCGCCGCCGAGGCGTTTGCCAGCATGACCCAGGCTGTCACCAGCCGCGTCAGCGTCAGTGATAACGCCGTGCGCGCCGTCACCATCCCGGAGGTGCTCCACCTGTATTTTGTGGAAGTCAACGAGCCGCTTTTGCAGTTCGGTCCTGTCACCGTCACGCTGCTGCCGCTGTTGGCGGTGGTGCTGGCGGAGGGGCTTATCTGCGCCGTGCTGCTGGCCCGCCGTGGACAATTGGCAAAACTGGCCCCGCTGGCCACAGCCTGGGTGCTCAGCCTGGCCGCGCCGGTATCGTGGATGGTGCTTTCCAAAGCCCACGCCGCCATACATACCCACCTGGTGCCGATGCTGTGGCACTTTGCGCTGGTGCCGGTCAGCTGCCTGGCACTGGTGGTCATGACAAAAGAAATTGCATCTTTGCTGTTCAGGAGGAAACCCGACCTTGTGGCATCCCATTAAACATTACAAAACGATCCACCACCACAAAATGCTGGTGATGAAAAACTGCTTCCGCTGCGGGCTGTACTGGCAGGGCCTTACCCACGATTTAAGCAAGCTGGCCCCGGTGGAATTCTGGGCCGGTGCCAAATACTGGCAGGGAACCTGCAGCCCCAACAACGCCCAGCGCCAGAAAGAGGGCTACAGCGCCGCCTGGCTGCACCATAAGGGCCGCAACAAGCACCACCTGGAATATTGGATCGACTACGCGCCGGATGGCGACCACGCCATGGCCGGTATGCGCATGCCGGAAAAGTATGTGGCCGAGATGGTGTGCGACCGTATTGCCGCCAGCAAAAACTACAAAGGCAAAGACTATACCGATGCCGCCGCGTGGGAATATTATGACCACAGCAAAGACCACTACATCCTGCACCCCGAGACCCGCAAACAGCTGGAAACCTGCCTGCTGATTTTACGCGACCAGGGCGAGGATGCCTGCTTTGCGTATATCCGTAAGGAATTGTTGGGAAAAAAGAAATAAAAACACCCCTGCCCAGGTTGGTGTAAACCATCCCCGGGCAGGGGCATTTTGTATTTACTTGTTTAGAGTTTCTTTGGTTCTTTCTTTGCAAAGAAAGAACAATCGTACTCTCTTACAGGTTGAAGTAACGCTTGGCGTTGTAGTAGCTGATGCCCTCAACGATCTGCTTCAGGGCCTTTTCATCGTTGGGATACTGGCCGTTCTCGACCCAGTTGCCGATCAGGTTGCACATCAGGCGGCGGAACAGCTCGTGGCGGGTATAGCTCAGGAAGCTGCGGCTGTCGGTCAGCATACCAATGAAGTTGCCCAGCAGGCCCAGGCGAGCCAGGGTCTTCATCTGCTGGTACATGCCGTCATCAGTATCGCAGAACCACCAGGCGGAGCCCAGCTGGATCTTGCCGGGGATCTCGTCATCCTGGAAGGGTCCCATCAGGGTGCCCAGCATGTCGAAGTCGGCGGGGTTCAGGCTGTACAGGATGACCTTCGGGCACTCATCGGTCTCGGTCAGCTTGCTCAGCAGGCTGCTGATGGTAGCGCTGCAATCGGTCACGGCGATCATATCGTAGCCGGTATCGGGGCCCAGCTTGCGGTACATCTTCTCGTTGACGTTGCGCAGGCAGCTGTAATGCAGCTGCATAGCCACGTTGTACTTCTTGTACAGGCGGCCCAGGGCCAGCAGCACGTAGGTGGTGTACTCGTCGCCCTCCTCCTTGGTCAGTTCCTCACCGGCCATGGCCTTCTTGAAAGCGGCGGTAGCCTTCTCGGCGTTGGTGTCGACATAGGGGATGTAATCCAGGCCGTGGTCAGAAGCGCGGCAGCCCATCTCCACGAAGAACTGCAGGCGCTCGTCCAGGGCGCTGACAACGCAGTCGGCGCAGGCAAACTTGCGGCCAACCACATTCTCCAGCTTGTGGATGTAATCCGCAAAGCCTTCCTTGCGGATGTTCAGGGCCTTGTCGGGGCGGTAGGAGGGAGCCACGACAACCTTGATGGAAGGATCAGCCTTGATCTTCTTGTGCCACTCCAGAGAATCAATGGGGTCATCGGTGGTGCCGACCATGGCAACGTTGCTCTGCTCGATCAGGCCGCGGACGGTCAGCTTCGGGTTGTTCTGCAGCTTTTCGTTGCACAGGTTCCAGACTTCCTCAGCGGTGTCGCCGTTCAGCACACCCTCGTAGCCGAAGTACTTCTTCAGCTCCAGGTGGCACCAGGTGTACATCGGGTTGCCAATGGCCATGGGCAGGGCCTCGGCAAACTTCTGGAAACGCTCGCGGTCGGGCTTGTCGCCGGTGATGTACTCCTCGGGCACACCGTTGGAACGCATCACGCGCCACTTGTAGTGGTCGCCAAAGTAGTAGTCAGAGCCATCGGCCAGGACCTGATGGCCGCCCAGCCACACCTGGGCGATGTTCTCAAAGCGGCGGTTTTCGTAGATCTCCTGCGGGGGAATGTGGCAGTGATAGTCCACGATGGGCAGCTTGGCCGAGTAATCGTGATACAGATGCTGGGCGGTAGGGGTCTCCAGCAAAAAGTCCTTGTCCATAAAAGCTTTCATGTACAGACGCTCCTTATGAAATAGTAAGATGATGGGCGGGATGCGCTTCTTTGTCAGTTAAATAACAAACAATCCTTGCACACCTGGCGTAGGTTAAAAGCACATACTCTGCTATTATTATACATAATTTACAGCGGTTCAACAAGTTGTAAAAATTGCGCGATACAAGCGAAAAGTAGCCAAAAAATGCAAGCTTTTCCTGTGCAGGATGCCAAGAGAAGTTAGATAAAAAAATAACTTGCAAAATATGTGCGCTTTGCCCGGAATTTTGCTTGACGAGTCACGAAAAAATATCTACAATGATAATCAGCAAGATATGCGCTTGGCACATATCGAAACTAAGAAGTGATAAGGAGAAAGCGATATGGAGACTCTGAATTACGAAGTTCTGGAAAAGTCCGGTTATGACGGTTATGTCCTGAAGGATGCCCCCGAAAAGGTCCTGCAGTTCGGTGAGGGCAACTTCCTGCGTGCTTTCGTTGACTACTGGTTCGACCTGGCCAACGAGAAAGCTGACTGGAACGGCAAGTGCGTACTGGTCCAGCCCATTGCCCCCGGCCTGGCTAAGATGATCAACGAGCAGGAGGGTCTCTACACCCTGTATCTGCGCGGCAGCGAAAACGGCAAAAAGGTCGATGACAAGCGCGTTATTTCCAGCGTGTCCCGCTGCCTGAACCCGTATGAGAAAGAAGATTACGAGAAGATGATGGCCGTTGCCGCCAGCGACGACCTGGAGATCATCGTCTCCAACACCACCGAGGCCGGCATCGTTTACGATCCCGCCTGCAAGCTGGAGGATGTTCCCGCATCCAGCTTCCCCGGCAAGCTGACCCAGGTGCTGTATCACCGCTACAAGGCAGGCAAGAAAGGCATCATCATGCTGGCCTGCGAGCTGATCGACAACAACGGCAAGGAACTGCTGAAGTGCGTCAACCAGTACATCGAGCAGTGGGGCCTGGAGGACGGCTTCAAGAAGTACGTCAACGAGGACTGCACGTTCTGCGGCTCTCTGGTCGACCGTATCGTTCCCGGCCGCATCCGCGACCCGAAGGAAGTTGCTGAACTGGAGGAAAAGCACGGCTACGCTGATCCCCTGCTGGACGTTGGTGAAGTCTTTGGCGTTTGGGTCATCGAGGGTGACACCAAGCTGAACGATGTGCTGCCTTTCCGCAAGGCTGGCCTGGAAGACCACGTCTTTGTTACCCCCGATATGAGCCCGTACAAGAAGCGCAAGGTCCGCATCCTGAACGGTGCCCACACCGGTTTCGTCCTGGGCGCTTACCTGGGCGGCTACGACATCGTGCGCGACTGCATGCATGACGACACCATCCTGGGCTACATGAACAAGATGCTGCTGGATGAGGTCGTGCCCATCCTGCCCCTGGATCAGGACGACTGCAAGAAGTTCGCCGCTGCTGTGGAGGACCGCTTCAACAACCCGTTCGTCAACCACGAGCTGATGAGCATCTCCCTGAACTCTACCTCCAAGTGGTGCGCCCGCAACATGCCCTCTTTCCTCGAGTACATCGAGAAGAATGGCAAGCTGCCCACCTGCCTGACCATGAGCTTCGCCGCTTACATTGCTTTCTACAGCAACGATATCCAGGAACTGAACGACAAGGGCCTGGTCTGCAAGCGCGCCAAGGGCAACGAGTACACCGTTTCCGATGACCGCTGGGTTCTGGAGTTCTACAACGAGCACAAGAACGATGACATCCCGACCCTGGTCCATGCCGTTATGACCAACGAGCAGATGTGGGGCCAGGATCTGACCAAGATCGCCGGCTTCGAGGATGCTACCGTCAAGAACCTGACCATGATCCGCGAGCAGGGTGCCCTGGCTGCTTACAAGAGCTGCCTGTAATTCCTGCGTAGAACCGCACAAAGCAAACCCCACTGGGGCCGGAGGATGCCCTCCGGCCCCGGTTTTTATTATGAGGCAAAGGAGAACTCTTATTATGCCTATCGCTATTAAGATCAACCCCAAAGATAACGTGGTCGTTGCCCTGCATCCCATCGCCAAGGGCACCGCTGTCCCCGTAGATAACACCACCGTTACCGCTGTCGAGGATATCCCCCAGGGCCACAAAATGGCCATCGCCCCCATTAAGGCAGGCGAGAACGTCATCAAGTACGGCTTCCCCATCGGCCATGCTACCGCCGATGCCGTGCCCGGCACCTGGATGCACACCCATAACGTCAAGACCAACCTGTCCGGCGAGATCGAGTACAGCTACCATCCCGATGTACACCCCCTGACCCCGGCTGCCCCGGAGACTTTCATGGGCTACCGCCGCAAGGACGGCTGCGCCGCCATCCGCAACGAGATCTGGATCATCCCCACCGTTGGCTGCGTCAACGACTGTGCCAAGGCCCTTGTGCGGGACAACCAGGATCTGGTCACCGGTTCCATCGATGGCCTGTATACTTTCACCCATCCGTTCGGCTGCTCCCAGACCGGCCATGACCATGCCCAGACCCGCAAGCTGCTGGCCTCGCTGGTCCGCCACCCCAACGCCGGTGCGGTGCTGGTGCTCTCCCTGGGCTGCGAGAACCTGACCCACGAGCAGTTCCTGGAAGAACTGGGCGACTACGATGCCGACCGCGTCAAGTTCCTGACCTGCCAGGATGTCGAGGATGAACTGGTGGCAGGCCGCGAGATCCTTAAAGAGCTGGCCGCCTACGCTGCCCAGTTCCAGCGCGAGCCGATCCCCGCCAGCGAACTGGTGGTCGGCATGAAGTGCGGCGGCTCCGATGGCCTGTCCGGCATCACCGCCAACCCCACCATTGGCCGTTTCAGCGATATGCTGTGCGCCCGCGGCGGTTCCACTGTGCTGACCGAGGTGCCCGAAATGTTCGGTGCCGAGGGCTTCCTGATGGATCGCTGCCAGAACCAGCAGGTCTTTGAGAAAGCCGTCAAGATGATCAACGGCTTCAAGGAGTACTTCATCAGCCACAACGAGGTCGTCTACGACAACCCCAGCCCGGGCAACAAGCAGGGCGGCATCACTACGCTGGAGGACAAGTCCTGCGGCTGCGTTCAGAAAGGCGGCTCTGCCCCCATCATGGATGTCATCGATTACGGCGAGCCTGTCACCACCAAGGGCCTGAACATGCTGTACGGTCCCGGCAACGACCTGGTCTCCGCCACTGCGCTGACCGCCGCCGGTGCCCACATGGTGCTGTTCTCCACGGGCCGCGGTACGCCGTTTGGTGCCCCCGCCCCGACTCTGAAGATCGCCACCAACAGCCAGCTGGCCGCCAAGAAAAAGACCTGGATCGACTTCAACGCTGGTGTGGTCGCGGACGGTGAGCGTACCCTGGATGAGGCCGGTGCTGACCTGTACCAGCTGGTGCTGGATGTTGCTTCCGGCAAGCAGACCTGCGCCGAGAAGAAAGGCTTCCGCGAAATCTCCATCTTCAAGGACGGCGTTGTGCTGTAAGTACGAGGGTTTTGTTCCTTCTTTGAAAAGAAGGAACCGAAGAAACTTTAAATGATAGGGCCTATAGCGTGAAGATGAGCGCCGATGCGACGCGGAAAATTGCGCAATGGCCCAAAATTGTACAGAAGGTTGTAATATGGCTAAATTGAATGAGGGTGTCTACGAAAAGTATGGCATCAGCTACAAGACCCTGACCCTGACGGACGGCGACTATGCCCTGACCGTCACCCCGGAAAAGGGCGGTATGGCAACATCTTTCACCAAAGCAGGGGAGGAATACCTCTGGCTGCGGGATAAGAACTTTGAATCCACCGACCGTCCCCGCTGCGGTGTGCCCATCCTGTTCCCCAACTGCGGCAAGCCAGACGGCGGTGTGCATCACTTCGGCGGCAGCGAGTATCCCATCGAGGTCCACGGCCTGGCCGACCTGCTGCCCTGGCAGGTCAAGTCCGCCACCGAGGATGCCATCGAACTGAGCCTGACCCCCAACGGCCTGACCAAGTTCGTCTATCCGTTTGAGTTTGCCCTGACCATGCGCTACACGCTGGCGGGCAACAAGGCGGGCCTGGCCCTGACCGTGGAGAATAAGGGCGACAAGCCGATGCCGTTCAGCGTGGGCTTCCACCCATATTTTGGCGTAACCAAGCTGGAAAATGTCAGCTTCGACATTACCGCCGCTACCTGCAGCGAGAATGCCAAGGGCGAGCAGCCTGCCGCCCCCGCCCAGATCACCCTGACCAAAAAGGACGATGCAGCGGATTCCATCCGCCTGCTGACCGGCGTAAAGAGCCCCATGACCCTGACGGATTCCGGCAACGGCCACAAGGTCACGGTCGCCTTTGATGAGGCCACTTTCGGCAAGGGTGTCCTCTGGCAGCAGAACGCCGAAAGCTTCGTCTGCATGGAACCCTGGAACGGCTGGGCTAACTCCGTCAACGAGGACGGCAAGCACGAGGAACTGAACCCCGGCGAGAGCAAGACTTTTGCTTGGTCGATTACGATCGAATAATATACTGCTTTATGCGGCCCTGCCTACCTTGCGGCAGGGCCTTTTATCATGGGATTCTTCCGCAAGACTTTCCTTTTTTGTGACCAAAAAAGGAAACGAAAAAAGTCTCGCTGTTCCGAGGCAGCGAACCCCGGCCAAGGGGCTACTCGCCCCTTGGAACCCCAAAGAGGAGGTCGAAGAACCCAAAAGCTAAAAAATGCAGGAGTGCTGCATTTTTCTTAACGCTTTTGGGTCCTTCTCCGTCTGGCCCCTCCGGGGCCAAAACGGGGTGTCGGGGACGCCGCCCCCTACGTCTGGTTTGTTGAGGCTGTAGGGGCGCACATTGTGCGCCCGTGCGGTTTTGTGGTTACGCTAGACTCCGCGGGCGAACACTGTTCGCCCCTACACCCCTTTGCCGATGGTACTGTAGGGAGGGGTCTTGACCCCTCCTAAACACCTTAATAAACCAACAAAAAGGCACCCGACCTTACGGTCGGGTGCCTTTTAACTTTAAGTCATATCCCTTTTGCGGGAAAATTGTTTAAAGCTTCTTTGGATACTTTCTTCTCCGAAGAAAGTATCAGCCCGGCTGTTTGCCGATGTAGGCCAGGATGCCGCCATCGACGTAGAGGATCAGGCCGTTGACAAAGTCAGAAGCCTCAGATGCCAGGAAGACGGCGGGGCCGCCCAGATCCTCGGCATTGCCCCAGCGGCCAGCGGGGGTCTTGGCGATGATGAACTGGTCAAACGGATGACGGCTGCCGTCCGGCTGGATCTCACGCAGGGGTGCGGTCTGCGGGGTGGCGATGTAGCCAGGTCCAATGCCGTTGCACTGGATGTTGTACTGGCCGTACTCGGAAGCGATGTTCTTGGTCAGCATCTTCAGGCCGCCCTTAGCAGCAGCGTAGGCGGAGACAGTCTCGCGGCCCAGCTCGCTCATCATGGAGCAGATGTTGATGATCTTGCCGCCGCCCTGCTCGATCATGTCGGGGATAACGGCCTTGGCCACGATGAACGGAGCATTCAGGTCAACATCGATGACCTGACGGAACTGAGCAGCGCTCATCTCGCACATCGGGATACGCTTGATGATACCGGCGTTGTTGACCAGGATGTTGATGTGGCCAACTTCGGCAGTGATCTTCTTGACCAGGTCGTTGACGGCATCCTCGTTGGTGACATCGCAGACATAGCCGTGGGCATCAATGCCAGCCTCTTTGTAAGCGGCCAGGCCCTTGTCGACCAGTTCCTGCTTGATGTCGTTGAAAACGATGGTAGCGCCGTTGTTTGCCATAGCGGTAGCAATGGCAAAACCGATGCCGTAGGAAGCGCCGGTGACCAGGGCAACCTTGCCGGTCAGATCAAAGGATTTCGGGGTGCAAACAGACATGTTTAAAACCTCCTAAAATTCGGTGTACAATATCCAAACGCCTGTACCCAGGCGTGGGGAACAAAAGCAGTTGCGCAGGGACCGCGCAATTTTTGCGGCAATCAACACCGCAAAATAGGTGCGATTAGCGCAGGTCGGTGGTGGCGATGTTGTCCATGTCATCGAACTCCATGTTCTCGCCGCCCATAGCCCAGATGAAAGTGTAGTTCGAGGTGCCGACACCGCTGTGGATGCTCCAGGACGGGCTGATGACAGCATCGTAGTTGTGCATCACGATATGGCGGGTCTGCTGCGGCTCACCGCACATATGGAAAACCACCTGGTCATCCGGCAGATCGAAGTAGGTGTAGATCTCCATGCGGCGCTCGTGGGTGTGGCTGGGCATGGTGTTCCAGTTGCTGCCGGGCTCCAGGCAGGTCATGCCCATGGACAGCTGGCAGGTCTTGAGGACGCTGGGATGGATGAACTGGTTGATGGTGCGCTTGTTGCAGGTTTCCAGGCTGCCCAGGGGACGCTTGGCGGCCTGCTCCAGGGTGATCAGGCGGGTCTCGTAACGGCAGTGGGCCGGGGCGGAGACCATGTAGAACTTGGCGGGATGCTCGGCATCATCGCTCTTGAAAATGACCTTCTGAGTGCCCTGGGCGATGTACAGGCAATCCTTGACGTTCAGGTGGTATTCCACACCGTCAGCCGTGATGGTGCCGGCACCGTCACCGATATTGAAGATGCCGATCTCGCGGCGCTCCAGGAAATAATGGGTGCCGAAGTTGGCCCAGATGTCAATGCCCTTATCGATGGAGACTTCCTCGTGCACGGGCATGCAGCCCAGGGTGACCATGCGGTCCACGTGGCTGTAAACGGCCACGACCTCGTCAGCCTTGTACAGGCCGGTGATCAGCATTTCATCGCGGACTTCCTCGGTCGTATAGCGTTTGAAATCGCGCTGATTGCAGGAATAGCGAATGTCCATAAAAAGCGAATCCTCCTTACCGCCAAAGCGGATGTATTTTGCTCTCGTTACCTTTATTATACCGCATCTGTCAAGGTTAAAAAATTAGCAATATTATACAAATATATGCCAAAATTCTTGTGCAAGGCGGCTATCAGCCTATACATGAAATCTTTTCACTTTACAAATTACAAAAACTCAACTATAATCAACAGTACAACCTAGCTGCAATGACGCAGCCGATGCCCGATCCTGTCCGCAGGGTCGGGCTGAACTATTGCAATTTCAAGGGGGAGCAGCCCAATGCTGACACTGGATAAGATCTACCACGCCAAATTCGTACTGAAAAAAGTCGCCCGCAAGACGGACCTGATCGCCGCGCCCCGGCTTTGCCCCGGCACGGACCTGTACCTGAAAACCGAGAACCTGCAGGTGACCGGCAGCTTCAAGGTCCGCGGCGCGTACTACAAAATCAGCCAGCTGACCGAGGAAGAACGCGCCAAGGGCGTGATCGCCTGCTCGGCTGGCAACCATGCCCAGGGCGTGGCGCTGGCCGCCACCAGCATGGGCATTAAAAGCGTGGTCTGCATGCCCGATGGTGCCCCTATTATGAAAGTAGAAAGCACCAAGCGCCTGGGCGCTGAGGTCGAACTGGTCAAGGGCACCTACGATGATGCCCACGACCGCGCGGTGGAACTCCAGCAGGAGACCGGCATGACCTTTATCCACCCCTACGATGATGAGTTGGTCATCGCGGGCCAGGGCACCATCGGCCTGGAGATCCTCGACCAGCTGCCGGATGTGGACGCGGTCATCGTGCCCATTGGCGGCGGCGGCCTGATCTCCGGCGTGGCGTTTGCCATCAAGAGCCTGCGCCCCGAAGTCAAGGTCTACGGCGTACAGGCCGCCGGTGCCCCCAGCATGGAGCATGCTTTCCACGACCACAAGTACGAAACGCTGGACCACGTGGACACCTTTGCGGACGGCATTGCGGTCAAGACCCCCGGCGAGACCACCTATGAGATGGTCAGCCAGTACGTGGATGACGTGGTCACGGTCAGCGAGGACGAGATCGCCGCTGCCATCCTGGCGCTGATGGAGAACCAGAAGCTGGTGGCCGAGGGTGCCGGTGCCACGCCGGTAGCAGCCGCGCTGTTCAACAAGCTGCCGCTGGCGGGCAAAAAGACCGTCTGCCTGATCTCCGGCGGCAACATCGATGTGAACATCCTGTCCCGCGTCATCACCCGCGGCATGGTCATGAGCGGCCGCAAGACCAACCTGATGATCGCCCTGGAGGACAAGCCCGGCCAGCTGAGCCTGGTCAGCGATATTGTCTCGGCCTGCGGTGCCAACGTTGTCAGCGTCCACCATGACCGCAGCGATGCCAACATGGCCATCACCAGCTGCTTCCTCAAGCTGGGGCTTGAGACCCGCGATGCCGCCCAGATCGAGCAGATCAAGCAAAAACTCACCGAAGCCGGGTTTAAATTGGTGACGGAGAGAGCTTGATACGCGAGTAGACGTGTAGGGGTCGATGCTCGCATCGACCCGCGGGCGGATGCGAGCATCCGCCCCTACAACTACACCGGTATAAGGATGTAGGGGCGAACATCGTTCGCCCGTGCAATCTGGCGCTGCCGCCAAACCCCACGGGCGAGCACTGCTCGCCCCTACACGATATTCCCCGTTGATTTTACACTTTCACACCCGCTGCCAGCAGTTCCACAAACTGCTTGGCTACGCGGGGGCTGCGGCCGCCGGCGCGCAGGGCAAAGGCCTGGCCTTTGATGAACAGCTGGTCGCTGGGCATCTGTACGCCGTACTGCTTGGCAAGTTCCAGCAAAATAGCATCGTAGCGGTCTTTATCCGGCTGTTGGAAGGTCACCGTCAGGCCAAACCGCGCCGCCAGGCTCATCAACTCCTGGCGGGTATCGGCGGCATGCAGGTCGTCCCCGCTGCGGTCGCTCATGCTCTCCTTGACCAGGTGGCGGCGGTTGCTGGTGGCGTACACGGCCACATTGTGGCTGCGCCCGCCCACGCTGCCCTCCAAAATGGCTTTCAGTGCGGCAAAGTTGTCATCGTTGGCCGAGAAACTCAGGTCATCGATGAACAGAATGAACTTCAGCGGATTTTTCGCCAGCTCGTCCATCAGGGCGGGGATCTGGTACAGCTGGTTCTTCTTTACCTCGATCAGCCGCAGGCCGTCAGGCGCAAATTCGTTGGCAATCGCCTTGACTGTGCTGGATTTGCCCGTGCCGGCATCGCCGTACAGCAGCACGTTGTTGGTGGGCTTGCCCTCCAACAGGGCGCGGGTGTTGGCAATGACCTTTTCCCGCTCCCGCTCGTAGCCGGGCAGTTCGCTCAGGCGCTGCGGGTCGGGGTAGCGCACCGGCACAAGGTGCCCGTCCTCAATGGTAAACACATGGTGGCGGGCAAACATGCCGTAGCCTTTCTGACCCACGGCCGCGCGGCGCGCCTGGTAGGCGGCTGCATAGTCGGTATCGGGGCTGGTTTCCCACCGGGGCAGAAAGGCCGGGGCTTCGGGGCACAGGTCATCCAGCCCGGCGGTGCCCAGCTGCTGCAAAAATTCCAGTTCGTTTTCCAGTGCCTTTTCCAGCACCGGCCCGGCATCCCCGCCGGCGGCGGTGCGCAGGCAGAGGTTTTCGTCCTCCAGCACGGCATCCAGCAGGACTTCGGTCCAGTTGGTGCCCTGCATAAACAGGGCGCTTTCAAAGGCGGCCACTGCGCCGGTCAACTCGGCGGCATCGACCGCCAGGGCTGTGTGCAGAGAGGCCAGCGGTTCGCTTTGCAGCAGGCCGCGGAACACGACCAGCCCGTCTACACGGGCGGCCCAATCTTTACGTTGCATAAACGTTTTATCATCCTTTCCCAAAGAGACTTACACACTCAGTATAAACGCCGCCGCAAAAAGTTGCAAGATTTTCACAAAAAAACTTGACAACCCTGAAAAAGTGCGGTATAGTTTAACACAAATCCAAATGCTTGGATGGGAAGTTAGTAACAGTCACGTTCCCTGCAGAGAACTGCCGGTCGGTGCAAGGCAGAAGGGTAAACGAACTGCGAACTGATCCCGGAGCAGATCACCCGAACGAAATCTACTAGGGGGATACGGGCGCACCCGTTACAGTGCCGGGCTTTGTTGGAAGCCCATGAGGTGGGAGCAAACGCTCCAAAAAGAGTGGTACCGCAGAGAGCTGATTCACAGCCTTTGTCTCTTTGAATGAAAGAGGCAAAGGCTGTTTTTTTATTCTAAAACCCCTTGGGGGCGGAAGTGCAGGAAGGAGCAAACACGATGAAATTGACCGGTTCCCAGATCTTCGTTGAGGTCCTGGTCGAGCAGGGCGTGGATACCCTGTTTGGCTACCCCGGCGGCGCGGTCCTGAATCTTTACGATGAGCTGTATAAAAATTCTGACCGAATTCGTCATGTGCTGACCGCCCACGAGCAGGGCGCGTCCCACGCGGCCGATGGTTACGCCCGCGCTACGGGCCGCACCGGTGTGGTGCTGGCTACCAGCGGCCCCGGTGCCACCAACCTGGTCACCGGCATCGCCACTGCCTACATGGACAGCGTACCCATGGTCGCCTTTACCGGCAACGTGGCTACCACCCTGCTGGGCAAGGACTCTTTCCAGGAAGCCTACATCGAGGGCATTACGATGCCCATCACCAAGCATAACTACACCGTGCGCCGGGTCGAGGATCTGGCCGACACGATGCGCGCAGCGTTCCGCATTGCCCAGTCCGGCCGCAAAGGCCCAGTGCTGGTGGACATCCCCAAGGATGTCACCGCTGCGGTCTGCGAGTTCACCCCCAAAGAGCCGGAGCTGATCCGCACCGTTACCTCTTATAATGAGGAAGATGTGGAAAAGGCTGCTGAACTCATCAACGAGGCCAAGCGCCCCATCGTCTACTTCGGCGGCGGTGTGCGCAGCGCGGCGGGCTGCCAGCCCCTGCGCGACCTGCTGACCAAGGCCGACATCCCCGCTACCTACACCCTGATGGCCGCCGGTGTGCTGAGTTACGGCGAGGAGCATAACCTCGGCCTGCTAGGCATGCACGGCTGCTACACCGCCAACAAGGCCATCGATGAAGCCGACCTGGTCATCGCCGTGGGCACCCGTTTCAGTGATCGTGTGGCCCTGAACCCGGATGCTTTTGCCAAGCGGGCCAAGATCATCCAGATCGACATCGACCCCAGCGAGCTGGGCAAGAATGTGGATATCGACCTGAGCCTGACCGGCGATGCCAGCTACGTGCTGCAGGCCATTCTGCCCCACGTCCAAGAGACGAAACACGCCGAGTGGATGGACCAGATCCACGCCTGGCAGGCCACTGATTATAAGCCTACCGACAGCGATACCGAGCTGAAACCTCACCAGATCATCAACGAGATCTGCGAACAGGCAGGTCCCGAAGCCGTCTACGTTACGGACGTGGGTCAGCATCAGATGTGGGCCGCCCAATATCTGCACCACACCAAGAGCCGCGGCTTCCTCACCAGCGGCGGCCTGGGCACGATGGGCTTCGGCTACGGCGCGGCCATCGGTGCGCAGATGGCCCTAGGCCGCGATGCCCGGGTGGTCATGCTCACCGGCGATGGTTCTTTCCACATGAACCTCAACGAGGGCTGCACTGCTGTAAGCTACGATCTGCCGATCATCACGGTCATCTTCAACAACCAGGTGCTGGGCATGGTCCGCCAGTGGCAGACGACTTTCTACGAGAAGCGCTACTCCGACACCGACCCCCACCGCAAGACCGATTTTGTCAAGCTGGCCGAGGCCTTCGGTGCCAAGGGCTACCGTGCCGCCACCCCGGCGGAGTTCAAGGCCGCTTTCGCCGATGCCATGAAGCAGCACGGCCCCAGCTGGATCGACTGCCGCATCGGCAAGGACGAAAAAGTGCTGCCCATGATCCCCGGCGGCGGCACGATCGACGATATCATCATGGAATGAGGTGAGCTGCATGGAACAGACACAAAACCCCAACAACCAGCGCCGGGTCATCAGCCTGCTGGTGGATAACAGCAACGGTGTTCTGGCCCGCGTGGCCAGCCTGTTCTGCCGCCGCGGCTTCAACATCGACAGCCTGACGGTTTCGGCCACAAACGACCCCGCCATCAGCCGCATTACGGTCACGCTGCGCGGCAGCGAGCAGGCACTAAGCCAGCTGATCTTGCAGACCGAGCGGCTGGAAGTCACCCGCCAGGTCTTTGAGCTGGACCCCGAAAAGAGCCTGCAGCGCGAACTGCTGCTTTTAAAGGTGGCTTGCGACAACCACAACCGCGCCGAACTGCGGGAAATTTCCAGCATCTACAAGGCCAAGATCATTGACCTGTCGCCCGACAGCATGGTCTTTGAACTGACCGGCAAGCCCGATAAAATTGACGCTTTCCTGACCATGTTCAAGGGTTACGAGATTTTGGAACTCTGCCGTACCGGCGTAACAGCCCTGGAGCGCGGCGGCAAGCACCAGCACATGCAAAAGCCCACCCAGGAAGTCCGGGATGCGCAATTGCCCCTGCCCGGCACACATTGCCCGCAGTGACAGCAAAAAATCAAGCAGCCCTCTGTAGGGGTCGATGCTTGCATCGACCCGCGGGCGGATGCAAAGCATCCGCCCCTACAAAACAGCATCCATACAATTTGTTTTCCGTTAAAAATTTAAAATATAAAAAATTCAACATTAAAAGGAGACACCCACCATGGCTATCAACAAGTACTATGATTCCGACTGCAACCTCGGCGTTCTCGACGGCAAGACTGTTGCTGTTATCGGCTTTGGTTCCCAGGGCCACGCCCACTCCGAAAACCTGGCCGAGAGCGGCGTAAATGTCGTTGTCGGTCTGCGCAAAGGCTCTGCCCACTGGGAGAAAGCCTCTGAGTTCGCTGCCACCCACGAGAACTTCAAGGTCATGGAAGTCGAGGACGCTGCCAAGGCCGGTGACGTTGTCATGATGCTGGTCCCTGACGAACTGTGCGCTGACATCTACAACACCCAGGTCGCCCCCTACATGACCGAGGGCAAGGCCCTGGCTTTCGCCCACGGCTTCAACATCCACTTCAAGACCATCACCCCGCCGAAGAACGTTGACGTGATCATGATCGCCCCCAAGGGCCCCGGCCACATCGTCCGCCGCCTGTACACCGAGGGCGAGGGCTGCCCCTCTCTGATCTGCGTGGAGCAGGACTACACCGGCAAGGCTAAGGAAATCGCCCTGGCTTATGCTTCCGGCATCGGCGCTGGCCGTGCTGGCATCCTGGAGACCACCTTCCGCGAGGAGACCGAGACCGACCTGTTCGGCGAGCAGGCAGTTCTCTGCGGCGGCGTTTGCGAGCTGATCCAGGCGGGCTTCGACACCCTGGTCGAGGCTGGTTACGCCCCCGAGATGGCCTACTTCGAGACCTGCCACGAGATGAAGCTGATCGTTGACCTGATCAACGAGGGCGGCTTCTCCAAGATGCGTTACTCCATCTCCAACACTGCCGAGTACGGCGACTACCGCACCGGCAAGCGCCTGATCACCGAGGACACCCGCAAGGAGATGAAGCAGGTTCTGAAAGAGATCCAGGACGGCACCTTCGCTTCCGAGTTCCTGACTGAGATGAGCCCCAAGGGCGGCCGCAAGACCCACTTCCTGGCACAGCGCCGCATCGCTGCCGAGCACCCCATCGAGAAGGTCGGTGCCGAGCTGCGTAAGATGATGAGCTGGCTGAAGAAGTAAGCAGAACCGACTTTTGGCCCCCTCTGGGAGGGGGCTCCCGCAAAGCGGGTGGGGGAGAGAAACGTATCTAAATTAGAAACTTTGGATTACAACAAGGCTCTCTCCCTCCGCCCCTTCGGGGCACCTCCCTCCCAGAGGGAGGCTTTTTGGTATCCGCACTTTCCAAATAGCAACACCTTATTTTATAAAAACGGAGAGAAGAAAATGAACAGCGATAACGTCAAAAAAGGCCCCGAACGGGCACCAAACCGCAGCCTGTTCTATGCCCTGGGCTACACGCCCGAGGAACTGGACCGCCCGCTGATCGGCGTGGTTTCCGCCTACAGCGAGATCGTGCCCGGCCATATGAACCTGGACAAGCTGGCCCAGGCCGTCAAGGACGGCGTACGCATGGCTGGCGGCACCCCGATCCTGATCCCCGCCATCGGTGTTTGTGACGGCATCGCTATGGGTCACGTGGGCATGAAATATTCCCTGGCCAGCCGTGAACTGATCTGCGACAGTGTCGAGACCATGTACATGGCCCACCAGCTGGACGGCCTGGTGCTGGTACCCAACTGCGATAAGATCGTGCCCGGCATGGTCATGGCGGCGGTGCGCATGGATGTGCCCGCCATCGTCTGCTCCGGCGGCCCCATGCTGGCAGGCCGTTACGGCGGCGAGGAAGTCAGCCTTTCCAAAATGTTCGAGGCTGTCGGCGCGTACAAGGCGGGCCTTATCAACGATGAACAGCTGGAGGACTGCACCTGCAACTGCTGCCCCGGCTGCGGCTCCTGCTCTGGCATGTACACCGCCAACAGCATGAACTGCCTGTGCGAGGCCATCGGCATTGCCCTGCCCGGCAACGGCACCATCCCGGCGGTCTACTCCAAGCGCCTGCAGCTGGCTAAGCATGCCGGTATGGCAATCATGGACCTGGTCAAGCGCGGTGTCACTGCCCGCCAGATCATCAACGAGCGGTCCATCCGCAACGCCCTGACCTGCGATATGGCTCTGGGCTGCTCCACTAACACGGTGCTGCACCTGCTGGCTATCGCCCAGGAGGCAGGCTGCCCCATCGACCTGAATCTGTTCAACGAGATCAGCGCCAAAACGCCCAACCTGTGCCACCTGGCCCCGGCGGGCCCCACCCATATGCCCGACCTGTACGAAGCAGGCGGCATCCCGGCGGTGCAGGCCGAACTGGCGAAGGCCGACCTGCTGGACCTGGATGTGCCCACCGTTACCGGCAAGACCCTGGGTGAGAACATCGCGGGTGCCCATATTATGAACGACAAGGCTATCCGCTCCATCGACAACCCCTACTCCAAGACTGGCGGCCTGCAGATCCTGTGGGGCAACATTGCCCCGGACGGCTGCGTGGTCAAGCGCAGCGCCGTTGCGCCCGAAATGCAGGTACACAGCGGCCCGGCCCGCGTCTTTGACAGCGAGGACACCGCCATTGCCGCCATCTATGCGGGCGAGATCCACCCCGGTGACGTGGTGGTCATCCGCTACGAAGGCCCCAAGGGTGGCCCCGGCATGCGGGAGATGCTCAACCCCACCAGCGCGCTGGCGGGCATGAAGCTGGATACCACTGTGGCCCTGATCACGGACGGCCGCTTCTCCGGTGCGTCCCGTGGTGCGGCCATCGGCCATGTCAGCCCCGAGGCTGCCTCCGGCGGCCCCATCGGCCTGATTAAAGAGGGCGACACCATCGAGATCGACATCCCGAATGCGTCCATCCACTTGGCTGTCAGCGATGAAGAACTCGCCGCCCGCAAGGCTGCCTACGTCCAGCCCGAGCCGAACATCAAGACCGGCTGGCTGGCGCGGTACGCCCGGTTGGTTACCAGTGCTAACCTGGGTGCTGTGCTGAAATAAGTTTTTTGTTTCTGGCTTATCGGCCCTGCCTACCTTGCGGCAGGGCCTTTTATAATGGGATTCTTCCGGTAGGTGTTCCTTTTTGACACCAAAAAGGAACCGAAAAAGTGCCCGCTACTTCCGATAGCGCGGGAGGCCCGGCTTAGGGGCTGCTCGCCCCTAAGAACCCCAAAGAGGTGGTCGAAGGGCCCAAAAGCTAAAAAATGCAGGAGTGCTACATTTTTCTTAACGCTTTTGGGTCCTTCTCCATATTGACCCCTCCGGGGCCAAAATAAATTCTATGGGCGTTGAGGAAAAGGCCCCCTTGTGCAAAGGGGGCTGTCACCGAAGGTGACTGGGGGATTGTGACTTTGCCCATGCATCGGTCTACCCTCGTAAGGTCACAATCCCTCCGTCACGGCTACCGCCGTGCCACCTCCCTTTGCACAAGGGAGGCTTTTCATGTCGCTGTAGGGGCGATCATTGATCGCCCGTGGAGTCTGGCGCTGCCACCAAACTCCGCGGGCGCACATTGTGCGCCCCTACACCCCTATACCGTTGGCACTGTAGGGAGGGGTCTTGACCCCTCCTTGCAACCTTACAAGGAACAAACGCGAATTTAAACAAGTCTGCGCATCCATTCAGCTGCTTCAAGACGGGATCTGAAAACGAAACGGTTTGCATCAGAGTACTTTTCAAGGAGAGACTGAATAACCGGGCGATTGTCTGTTTCATAACGCTCGACCTGCTTCACCAATTCGGGATCAAGCGTCTGCTCTGTCCACGGGATATCTGTGCGATTTTTTCCAACTCGCTCTTTGATTCCGTTCATACACACAGTAAAGGGATAATCAAGAAAAATGATCGTATCACATGCTTGAAACCGCACCTCATACGTTCTGCTGTAATCTCCGTCAATGATCCATCTGTCCGTCAGCAGGATCTCATCCAGCTTTTGATCAAATTCCGCTCTTGAAATATGCGTTTTGTCAGGCTTCCACCAAATAGTATCCAGATGAAACAAAGGCAGGCCCGTAATGTCCCGAAGCTCCTTTGAAAGTGTGCTTTTCCCGCTTCCGGCACACCCGATCACAATGATTTTCTGCCCAAGCATCATCACTGGTTCCCCTTTTCGCAAACGTTGATTTATCTATTTCACAGTATACATAAATTTCCGCATACCGTCAACAAAAACAGCCGCCCGGCTCTGCGCCGGGCGGCTGTTGGCTTATCGCAAAAATTACTTCAAAAATCCGTTTACGATCTGGTCCTCGGCCTCTTTTTCGGTCAGGCCAAGGGTCATTAGTTTGATGAGCTGTTCCCCGGCAATTTTGCCGATGGCGGCTTCGTGGATCAGGCTGGAATCTACGCTGTTGGCAGTCAGGGCCGGGCTGGCGATGACCGAAGCGTGGTCCATGATAATGGCATCGCACTCGGAGTGGCCCGCGCAGGCGCAGTTGCCGTTGATGTGGCTGATGAACTCCTGCTTGCTCACGTCCTTGGCTACGCTGCGGCTCACCACGTTGGCCGAGCAGCCCTCGCCGTTCAGGTCCACGTCAAAGTCGGTCACAGCATGCTGGTCGCCGGTGGTCATGATTTTTTCGTGGATGACCAGGCTCGCACCCTCGGCCAGATCGCCGCTGGTTTTGCGCATGGTATCGTCAATACCGGCGATCTGGGTGGTCTCCATCTCCATCTGGGCACCCTCGGCCAGGTGTACGATGGTGGTGGGGTTCATCACCTGCTTGCCGCGGCCGTCACCCTCGCCGTAGTGCTTTTCCACGTAGCGCAGCTTGGCATTTTTTGCCAGGTAGAAGGTGTGGATGCCGTCATGCTGGGCGTTGCCGCCGCCGCAGTTGTGGATGCCGCAGCCCGCGATGATGGTCACGTCCGCGCCCTCGCCAATGTGGAAATCATTGTACACCAGGTCGGTCAGGCCGGTCTGGCTCAAAATGACGGGGATGTGTACGCTCTCGTTTTTGGTGAACGGGCGGATGTAGATATCAATGCCGGGCTTGTCGTCCTTGGTCACGATGTCAATGTTGGCGGTGGTGCTGCGGCCCGCCAGCTGGCCGTTGGCACGGATGTTGTAAGCGCCTACGGGCAGGCTGTCCAGGTCGGCAACCTCCCGCAGCAGATTTTGTTCAATCGCGTCGATCATTTGCGCACCCCTTCCACTTTGTCGGCCAGCACACTGCAGGCCGGGCTGCCGGCATCGGCGCTGCCCAGCAGAGCAGGCAGGATGTCCGCGCGGGCACCCTCTTTTTCCACCTGACCGTTTTTGATAACGACAATTTTGTCGGCAATGTTCAAAATGCGCTCCTGGTGGCTGATGATCAGGATGCTGCCACGGGTCTGCTCGTACATTTTTTCAAACACGCGGATCAGGTTCTGGAAACTCCACAGGTCGATGCCCGCCTCCGGCTCATCGAAGATGGACAGTTTGGTGCCGCGGGCCAGCACCATAGCGATCTCGATGCGCTTCAGCTCGCCGCCGGATAGGCTGTCGTTCAGCTCGCGGTCTACGTAATCGCGGGCGCACAGGCCGACCTCGCTCAGATAGCTGCAGGCCTCGTTGACGCTGGTGTTTTTGCCGGCGGCCAGGCTCAGCAGGTCCTTGACCCGCAGGCCCTTGAAGCGCACCGGCTGCTGGAACGCATAGCTAAGGCCCAGATTGGCGCGGTCGGTGATGGACATGTGGGTAATATCCACGCCGTCCAGCAGGATCTGACCGCTGGTGGGCTGGTAGATACCGGCAATGACTTTAGCCAGCGTGGATTTGCCGCCGCCGTTGGGGCCGGTGATGGCTACAAAGCGGTCCTGCACGGTCAGGCTGACATCCCGCAGGATCTCTTTATTGTCGTCGGTTTCAAAGCCGACATGACGAAGCTCTAACATGGAAAAAGGTTCCCTCCGTTGTTCATTTATAATGCTCTGCCGCTTATTGTACCATGCCGGGACACCCAAAACAAGATAAAACCCTATAAAAAGGCGGATTTTAGGAAAAATAAAATCTGATCGGTCTATTAGTGACAACTACGTTTTGTAAAGTAAATATTGCAATTTGTTACAGTTTTGTAACAAATTCAAGCCCCTGCTGATGCTCGTTTAGAGTATCGGCAGGGGCTTTTTTGCGTATAGACGCACTTTAACAGGCTGGCGAGTGTTCCAGCCTGTTTTTGAATATTGGGGCTATATTCTATCCGTTGGGGTTAAAGAAGTCGATTATACGCTGCTGGTTTCGCAGATTCATGGCGGGCAGTTCTTGCGCGAACTTCTCAAAGGCGGTCTTGCCGCCGAAGATGTGCCGGGGGTAGTCGTTTAACCAGTGCTGTATCTGGGTTGCCTGTTCCTGGGTGACGGTTTTCATACTTTGCCCTTTTGGGAGTTTACGGCGAATCAGGATGTTTGCGTTTTCGTTTGAACCACGTTCAGACGGGCAGCTTGGGTGGCAGTAGAAAAACATTGAACCTACACGTTCAAAAGCCTGTTGGTCGGCAAACTCCGAACCGTTATCACAGGTGATGGTTTTGAAGATTTTGCTGTAATCCCTGCCGAAGATGTGCTTTAAGTAGCGCAGACAACGTGCAGTTTCGGCGGCAGTTTTGTCTTTTGGACGCAAGATTATTTCGATTCTTGTTTTCCGCTCGGTCAGCACAAGGACGCTTTCGCCGTGGCCTTTTTCTTTACCGATGACGGAATCAAGTTCCCAGTGCCCGAAGTCAGAGCGGTGCATGATGGCCTTGCAGCGTATTTCTATACTGCGATGGTTGAAGCCGGTCTTGTTCTGGCGGTGGACTTTGCCCTTGCGCTTTTTCTTTTTGGCACGGGGCAAGTGCTTATAGGTGATTTTTGTAAATAGCCCCATCTGGATATAGCGATAGAGCGTAGGCGCAGAGACACTAAAGGTGGTGTTTCTGCGCTCTTTTTGTATGGCTGCATAGGGGCTGTAATGGTTTAGGATATGCTGCTGTAATGTCTCCAAATAGGCGTAGTTATGGCCTATTTTCAGCGGACGGCCTTTAGAAGTCTGGGCATAGTCTGCCTTTTGCTGGGCAATTGTGGCGCTATAGGCGGTGCGTGTTGTCAGGTCGCTGTTCAGCAGGGTTATTTTCGCTCGGCGAAGTTCCCTGCAAATAGTAGACGGATGGACACCGACAGCGGCAGCTATTTCACGTTGGGACAGTTTACGGTCATAGAGAAACTCGATTTTGTTTCTATCGTTCTGGGATAAGTGACGACCTTTAGGGCGAATAGCATACACGGCAAAACACCTCACTTTTATTGGGGCGGCCATCTCGCAGGGGCTTCTAGCCACGCAAGGCGGCAGGGCGGCAGCGGCAAGGTTGCATACCGCAAAAAATGAAGAAAGTAAAGGGGCCGAAAAAACTTCACAACTTTGCCAGTCTGCGGACTGGCAAACCCGTGAACTTTTTTCTTTCCGCTGCGCTCCACCCCTTGACTATCTCCATTTTTTGGGCGGTAGGGAAACATAGGCGAAAGCGCCGCAGCGCTTTCGCCTGAATCTTAATTATTTTCAGGGGAAAGGGGCGGCAAGGGCAAACAGCCCCCGGAAAGGAGCGACAAGAGGAAAATGGGCGGCCTACCTAGATTTTACCACAGGAAAAAAGCAAACCGAAATAGACGAAGTATACAAAGATGTCTTTCAAAAAGACGTTGAAAGTACACCATCAAAAAGGAGCGCTAACCATGAAAAACACCGTCAAAACGTCCAGAGTTGCAGGCCAATTAGAGAAAATGTTCCGCGCATTGAACACCCGATTTTTCGGCGGGGAGCTGGAAGAAGTCATCATCACGTTAAAGAAAACGCCGGGAGCGTATGGGCATATTACATGCGGCAAGACGTGGAGCGCAGGCGGCACACAGCGGCACGAAATCAACATAAGCACAGCGACACTTGACCGGCCTATTGAAGAAACAGCGGCCACGCTGCTGCATGAGATGTGCCACCTGTACAACCTTATGCACGGCGTACAGGATTGCAGCAGGGGCAACACCTACCACAACAAGAAGTTCAAGGAGTGCGCAGAAGCCCACGGGCTGGAAGTGGCACACAGTGAGCGCTACGGCTGGACGATTACAACGCCGAGTTTGGAATTGCTGGACTTTATCGAGGGCCAGGGATGGACGGCCTTAAACATGGTCGAGGGCCTAGGCTGGATGGTTACAGGCACAGGGAGCGGCACAGGCAGAGGGGCAGAGAACGGCGCAGAGAAGCCGCCGAAGAAGCCGAGCAGCACACGCAAGTACGTTTGCCCCATTTGCGGCAACTCTTGCAGGGCTACCAAGGTTTTAAACCTCATTTGCGGAGATTGTATGGAAACGATGGTTGTTTCTGAATAAGTTGAAAAGCTGCGCTATCAGGCTATACGGGCGATTTTTTGAAAGTGTAGGTGCAAATTATGAAGATGCAGAACGAACAGGGGCAACAGGTCTATTTTAACGAGGTGCGGAAGAACGGCAAGACGGCGTATATTGTCAAGGCACTTTCCGGCCAGATGATACCCGACCGGGACAGGAAACCGCACAAGACCCGGACGTTTACCCAGCTGGCACAGGCTGAACGCTGGCTTGACCGCAACGGATACAAGGGGGTGTAGCAACCCCCTTTTTCTGTAAGATACCCCACCCCAGGACGTACCCGATGAAAACAACCCGATTTTGAAAGTGTAGGTGCAAAAATGACTTTTCGTGAACTTTTGGACGTTTCTTTACACAACAATATGCTGGTATTCAATGAGGACGACGAACTCATTGGAAGTTACTCCGACATGGGCATAAACGATGACGGTGAGATTGAAACGCTTGAATTGTGTGAAGTAATCAGCTTTGAGGCCGTGGACGCAAACAAACTTTGTGTTGTTGTGGAGGAATGACACCATGCCTAGAATGGTTTGCCGTATGAACCGGCTGGACAAAAAGCCCCACTGCCTGACACATGCCTGTTACTACAAGAGCAAAGGAATGTGCGAGGGTGCAATTCACGCCGAGCACGGCTATTACAGCTATTACAACTGCCCGGACGAGCCGGACACAGGCGGGCAGCCAAAGTGCGGCACACACCCGGAATGTGCTTATTGCAGGCAGTACGAGAACCGCAGAGGATACTTAAAATAAAAATTCCCGTCCAGTTTGAAGCTGGGCGGGATATTTGTTTGTTGTGTTTTTGAAAGTGTACAATCAAGGACGGGTCACACAGTAGGTGTATGCGACAAGAAACACTAAGCAGACGATAGCGCGGGTAATGAAATCGGGAGTTGTCAGGTATGCAAGCGTCATTGTTTCACCTTTTTTCTAGTAGAAAAAACAGGGGGCTATTTTGCGTTTGTTTTCGTTGCGGGTAATGTTTGCCGTCTAGCGGGAAAACGCTAAAATGGGGCGTTTCTCGCGGTCTGCGCGCGCGGGCGGGGGCACAGCCCCCGCGCCCGCTGCGCTTGTCGCGCTTATCGCTTACCCGTTCGGTCTTTTTGCAGCCGTCTGCCTTTTCGGCTGGGAGTTACTGCATCCATACCCATGGGAGCGGGTGCGGCCTGATTGGCGAGGATTTCAGCCTCGGAAAGCATGTCATTTTCGTCAAAGGATTTTTGCAGATTGTCCACGACTTGCAGGGTGTCGTATGCGTTATAATCGGCATCGGTGACAAACCAGCAATCACGCCGAAGCGGCTTTACAAGGGACGGGTCTTGTGCATTTTCCAGCATGAAACCATCATAGTAGTAGTTGAGCTGGAAGCGCCAAATCTTTTTGCACTGGATAACGTGCATAGTCACGTCACGCAGCATTTTGTCAACGTGCTGGAAACGCTGCGCCGAACCGTAAAAACTGATATGGTAATGCCGGCAGCACATGAGGGTGTTGAGGAAATATGCGTTAATGTTGTCCTTAAAAGAACGGGAGTTCATTTGCACAGAAAGCTCGTCCATGCAGACAATCGTGATGGTCAAGGTGTCGTGGGCATCGTCATAGACTTCATTCGCTTTGCTGATGGCGCAGACTTGCGCAAGGCCGGTCAACGGCTCATACGGGACGCAAAGGTCTACATTTGAGAGAATCAAAATGCGCTGGGTCACGAATTTGTTTCGGCGGCTGCACCAGACTTGCAGACCATCATAGCGCTTATATTCCCGGCACACTACTTGCTTTACGAGGGACAGGGTTTTGCCGTTGCCAAAGTAGCCGCAGAATATATCGAGGTTGCCGGTTTTGCGCAAATTGCCTTGCTTGTACTTTATGTACTTGTAGCCGTCCTTAGCGGCATAGTACAGGCAATGAAACGGATGTGTGACAGCACAGCGCAGGGCGGGAAAGAGCCACAGGAACAGAGCGAAAACGCCGATAATAACCAGTGTCAACGAAACCACCGCCCCGCATTGATACAATCAGAAATCAGGCGGAAACAGGCCAGCACAATGCCGATAGCTACCAGCACGGCGAACAGCCACGGGACAAGTTCGGCAAATGTCTGGGGTGTGCCAGAAATGCCGAAAAATTCGAGCAAATCAGCGAAATAGTTTTGCATGGTTAAAACCTCCGAAAAATCGTCAGGCCGCAGGCGGTAAGGATAAGAACGAAAATCAAGAGCGAATAGCCCTCTAGCGGGGTGTAATCGTTAAAAGGCTTGTCCCAAATACTGGGCGTTTCGGCTGTTTCGGGGGTAGCCGTTACAGCGTCTTGCAGTTCCAGCAACTGCCCGGAGATGGTCGAAAGCTGATTGGTATAGTCAGGCGTGGCGGTGTCATCGGCGGGGGCTTCTCCGTCCTCGGTGCTTGGCGTGAGGGCTTCCGTCAGTTTGTCGATGGATTCTTGCAGGGCATCCATCTTTGCGTATAGTGTGGGGTCAGATACATGAACACCGGAATTTGAAAGTGTATCTTCAACGGTGGATGTTTCGGGCGGTGCGTCTGCCTGGGGCTGGTCATCGTCTGCGTAGGCCGAGAACGAGCAGAACATGCAGAAGCAGAGAGTAACGAGGAAATACGGCAGTTTATTCATCGAAGCATACCCCCAATAAAGGCAGCGGCGATACTGCCAAGAATTGACCACAAGAACACCTGCCACCACGACAGGTTGAAACCGAACAGAGTAAAGGGCTGGTCGAAGCAATCCAGCACGACACGCATAAATGCAGTAAAATCTTCCATGTGTAGCACCTCTTTAGGACATGCGCCGGTACAGGGCATTTACAAAGCCAAGAATGATTGCGAACTGAAACGCCCACCAGAACGAGAGCGGAATAAACGAGATAGATTCTTTAATGAATTTCGGAAAATCGTCTTTTGTGGTGTACTGAATTTCACCGGGGCTGTTTTTGAGAATGCCAGCCACAGAATCCACACCGTCAGAAAAATTCCCGGAAACAGAATCGTGCAACTCGCCAGCATCGCCAAGAAAAGAGGAATCCGAAGAAACGTCCGAGCTGGCGGAAGAATCGGCGGAAGAATCGTCTGCAAAGGCGCAGGGCACGGCGGCGAGAGCGGCGAAGCAGACGGCGCAAAGCGTAATACAAAGTTTTTTCCACATCATTTAGACCTCATAATAAACTTGATGATAACGAATAGGAACAGGACGAACAGGCAGACGTGAATTGTCATTACTACACCGTCAGGCAAGAACGGGAACAGGTATTTATAGCCTGCCGCCATATTGACGAAGAATGTAATAAGCGCAAGGATAAGAGAGACAAGCGCCCAGAGAATACCCTTGTGGTTGCCGTCTGATTCATTTCCGGCATCGGGGAAGATGATAGTCCAGAAGTTGTTAGTTGTATCGCCGCTGTCTGGCTTGTCCGTGGGGGCGGGAGTCGGTGTTGCATCGGGGCTGTCTGGGTCAGGCGTAGGGCTGGGTGACGGTGACGGGTCAGGAGACGGCGAGGGTGACGGGCTGGGTTGTGCGGTTTCTGGTGTACTTTGGTCGGGGAACTTTTTGTTGATGATGTTTTGAATGTTCACATTCAAGTTGTCGATGGCTAGGGTAAAGTTCGCGGAAAGGTCAGCCCAGCCCTGCACCAGCATGGCCTTGAGGTCAAGGAAGCCTTGAATCATGTTATCACGGATTTCGACCAGCACCGCGAGGATGCCGGTGGTGTCGCCGGTGTCGCCGCCCGGTGTCGGGGTAGGCGTGGGTGTCGCATCGGGGGTGTCTGGGTCAGGCGTGGGGCTGGGCGAGGGCGTAGGGGTGGGATTTGTCACGTAAGTGATATAGTAATAGTTGTTGGTAGTGCTATCGTAGGTGTAGTATTCGTTGGTTTCGTTGTTGTAGATGATGGGGTTTTCACTGATGTTGGTGACCGTTTCGTTGTTTTCGTTGATGGTCGTATACTGGGGGTAGATGTACGTCAGGTTGGTGCTGTTGTCTTGGTAGATGTTGCCGTTCCAGACATTCTGATTGATAGTGATGTTGGTTTTCTTACTAACTTGGTCAGGCGTGAACTGTACCACCAGCGGATAGAAAGTCATATGGTAGTAGGCATAAGAGACATTGCTTTTCCCAATATAGAAAAATTTGCCGTTAGGCGAAGCCGAGGAGGAGAAAACTGGGGCAAACCACACTTGAGTACCTTGAAAAACACTTGCGCGTCCGTAAAAATCAAGTTTGGTATAGCCGCCCGAAAAATCAACACCGTTTTTCAAAAGGATGGCATACAACGAACCGTTTGATGTACCACTGATAGAGTTGCCATTAGAGCCAGAGCCACCGCCATAGTAATAATCATAGACTCTTTGGCTGGGCTTATAAGGGACGGAAAATTTACCATCCGCAGGAGAAGTGGCTGTATAGTATACGCGGATGGGATACACTGTGGTAGATTTGATATAATCTTCGTCAAAATCCTCAATGCGAACTTTGTTACCGGTTACGGTTACGGTACAGTGTTCATTGTCTGTAACCTCAATAATAGGGTTAAGGGTGAGGGTGTAGACACCGGCTGAACTTATCGAGGGTGTACCAGCGGTATCTGTGTAGCCGGAGGGGTGACGGCCTACGCCGGAAGAACCATCTGCGGAGCCGCCACCGGTTTCGTATTTTTTGGCGGTGGCGTTTTGACCGAGGGTTTTATCTTTCCATTCTTTCAAATAATCAGCCAGTAAACTGCCAGAGCCACTATCAAAATCCTTATATCCCGTAAAACCCATACAATTCCAGTCATAATAAGTGTACTGACAAGATGTACAGTGACGTCTTTTTACAGAAACAGGAAGGCCAATATCAGGAATTGAAGTAGAACAATCGTTCCAAGTTTCATAGGTGCGCTCGCCACACTTCGGGCACACATCTAAAACATCATCTGCAAAAACAACAATTGGAATCATACAACACAACATCAAAATTGCAGTTGCAACGGCTATTATTTTCTTGACCATGTGAACACTCCCTGTTATAATCATGGTGAGGTGAAAAAAATGGATTTCAAACGCATTGCAACAATTATAGGTGTTGCATTGATAAGCTATTTCGGATTTTACATAACTATATTTGTGTACAATTTTATTGCAATGCTATTTACAACACCTGAAAATCAATACAGGGTATTAGCGATATTTACAGCTATAATAGTAACAACAATATATGTGATGAAAACCCGCCGTCATTGATGGCTAACGGAAAGGATGTTTAAAATGAAATTCATCATCAGCGAAACCGGTTGGGACTACCTCGAACGGCTTATGTATCGCGGCTGTATCGGCCTGTTCTACGAAACCACCTTACAGGGCATGCTTGCATACTTGATTTTTGGGTTACTAATGCTCTTTGCGGTAATCGGATTTATTTGCACCGTTCGCGCTATCTTTGGCAGGGTGTTCAACTGGGCCAAGTACCGCAACACTTTCAGCTACAAGCATGCACACCATAAATATTGATTTCCGCCGCCAGTAATGGCGGCTTTTTTAGTGGTCAACTCCCGGATGTTTGCCCGGTCTAGCCGACCGGGGCGCGGGCTAGGCCGCCCGCGAAAGGTATTATTTAAAAGTTTGAAAGTGTAGATACAAAAGAGAAAGGGGCGGGCTTGTGGCCCGCCCCTTTGGGCTGCGTGGTTCAGCGAACGGAACTTTTCATGCTGCGGAAGATGCCCATGCCAACACGGACGAGAGCAGCGCCCAGCATAATGCACAGGACCTTGTTATCGGTGATAGCATCGAAAGCAGTACCGACCAGGCCAACAGCGGCGGTAACGCCAGCGGTAATAGATTCAGTCATAGCACTTGCAGCGGTGTCGCCAGCTTCAGCGGTAAGCGCGAGAAACTGCGTCATAGCAGCCTACCTCCTTTCCACAAAATTTTTATGTAAAGCGCTGCATGAGGTCAGCGCTTACATTTTGTTGACGGCAACAACCTCGGTCGAGATTTTCCGGCCTACAGGGTCGACTTCCACGGACACGCCATAGTTGGGGGCTTGACGGTCGTAGATGGCGCAGATTTCTGCATCATACGAAATGCAAAGACCCGCGAGGTCGGTCTGACCAGCTTTTAAAAGGCTGATGCCAAGCGGCTCCAATGCCGCATAGGGGATAAACGCTTTAATTTTATGAGTTTGCATGTGTAGCTCCTTTTTGAAGTGTAGATTTCAAGACGGCCATTGTACGGACGTTGGTTTGAATTTGAAGTATTCCTGTACGGTGCTGTCTGCATACTTTCCATCGTCAGAGAAGATTCTGACCGTGTGGATTCTGCGCAACCATGCTTGATAGGTGAGCGGCGTTTCCGCTTGAATTTGCGGATACTGCAATTCCAGCGCCCAGTTGCTTATGATGTAGACTTTCGTAAAACACGCCTGTTTGTTCGCGTATCTGCAAGGCAGTTCGACCGGGTAGCCGTCCAGATATACCAGCATGTCAGCTATTTTCAAGCTGTTGCGGAACTCCTCGAAAATGATAACGTCCTGACCCTTGTACCCATCAAACGGGTGGGAGTAGTCCGTAACTCGGTAGCATTTATCATATCCGTACTGTTCCATGACTTGCCGGGTCTTGCCGACACCGGTTGTACCGTATATGTATGTTACCTCTAGATCGCGGAAGGTGTTCCGAAATTTCTTTTCTAGGATTATCTGGCGGGTACGCTCGATATTATCTATATCGCGGACAAATTCGGGGCATGTTTCCAAGATTTCATAGGTGTCTGCACCCTGTTTAATCATGTTGTACAGCCCGCGCAAGTCTCCGCGACTGCCTTGGTGTTCGTGCGGCAGTGTGCCAAATTCCTCGAATGTGTCCGAGTAGTTTGTGCCGTTGTGTTCCTTGCCCGTGGAATCGGTGTAGTGGTAGTGACCGCTTTCGTCCTTGTTGAACTTTTCGCCGTCCTTTAGCACATACGCCCGACACTCCGGGCTTGTTCCGTTCGGCTTGTCACAATGGGCACAATCGAACATCTTGCGGATTTTATCGAAACGAACAGGTGACTTCCAGACAAAATAAAGGTGTGTGTGCAATGTCTCGCACTCATCGCCTACCTCATCGCACATACACCAGTAAACGGGAGC
This sequence comes from Bulleidia sp., assembly GCA_963655125.1. Classification (GTDB taxonomy): domain Bacteria; phylum Bacillota; class Clostridia; order Oscillospirales; family Ruminococcaceae; genus Gemmiger. Next base: position 12,214 of record CAVKDR010000058.1, on the reverse strand, counting down.
TGTACCGTGAGCCACAATGTCCTTTATTGCATCGTGGGATAAGCCTTTATCGCCGGGGTTGTTGATGGTGACGAGCCACCGGCGAGACTGCACATTTGCCATTTTGGGCAACCCCTTATTCTGTTTTTGCTACACTTCCGTAGTTTGCTACACTTGCTACAAAAGTGTGTAGCAGCCCATAAAGCCGCATAACGGCGCGGTTTGTAGAGGTTGCTACAAAAGTCGCCAAGGGTAATACTAGCCTTGGCGACTTAGAGCCGCCCTGCGGGCGGCTCAACGGCTGTTAGTCGTTGAGCAGTTCGATGGACTCCAGCGCATCGTGACGGCCATACTGCAAATCGATGTTGCGGCCGACCAGTTCGTTCTCGGTGACATCGTTTTCCAGCAGGAAGTTGGAGAAGATAGGAGCCTTAACTTTAATCTGCTCCACGGCGGTGCCGCTGACGTTCAGATTCTTGGTTGCAACATGCAGGATAAAGTTGTCGTACTTGAAACCGTTGTACTCGCCCTGCTTGTGTGCCCAACCCAAAACTTTTGCTTTCATTGTTGTTTACCTCTCTTTGTCCAAATTATTTTATTTCACGGGTGGGTGTACCCGTTGCATTAAGAATAAAACTTCACCTATTAGTGACAACTACCCAAAACCCCTTGACACGGCCCGAAAATGGTGCTATGCTTTAGCTGATAAAAGCGATGACCGGGAAAAGTACCGCCCAACATCCGCACAGAGAGCCTGGCATTTGGTGCAAGCCGGGACGGGGACGGGGCGCGAAAGAACACCCGACAGCTGCAAACTGAAACCGCAGGGGAGTAGGGGATGCCGCAGGCCGTGCGTTACAGCGGCAGCGTTTCAAAGGTGAACGTGTACGGAAAAAGTGACCGTATGCCATTATTTCGGCTGCGGTAATTTAGGTGGCACCGCGGATCCAGACAGCGATTCGTCCTAATGCAGGGCGAATGGGCTGTCTTTTTTTATTGCCGTTCGGGGGATAACAGGTGTTGGAAAGTTAAAGGAGTGTCACCAAAATGTGCTGTATCATGGGTTATGCCGGGCATGATCTGCCCAAAGAAACGTTTACCGAGTATCTGCTGCGTACCACCAGCCGCGGCCCGGACGACCAGCGTGTCGCCGAGACTGAGTTCGGTCTGCTGGGCTTCGGCCGTCTGGCTATCATGGGCCTTACGCCGGAGGGCATGCAGCCTTTCTTCCGGGGCGCGGACTGCGTGGCCTGCAACGGCGAGCTGTACGGCTTCCGCCCCGTCAAGGCTGAACTGGAAGCCGAGGGCTACACCTTTGAGTCGGACTCCGACTGCGAGATCATCCTGCCGCTGTACTACAAGTACGGCCTGGACATGTTCAAGCATCTGGATGCCGAGTTTGCGATGATCTTGTACGACAGCCGTAAAAAGCTGCTGATTGCCGCCCGCGACCCCATCGGCATCCGCCCGCTGTTCTACGGCTACAGCGAGAGCGGCCATATTGCCTTTGCGTCCGAAGCGAAAAACCTCATCGGTCTGTGCAAAAAGATCTATCCGTTCCCCATTGGCAGCTACTACTGCAACGGTCAGTTCGTGCGCTACTGCGATATTGCCGATACCCCGGCCTACAGCCAGGACGAACTGCCGGAGATCTTGACGAACATCCGCGAAAAGCTGGTGGCCGGTGTGGATAAGCGGCTGGATGCCGACACTCCCGTGGGCTTCCTGCTTTCCGGCGGCCTGGACTCCAGCCTGGTCTGCGCCATTGCGGCCAAAAAGCTGGGCAAGCCCATCCGCACCTTTGCCATCGGCATGAGCGAGGATGCCATCGACCTGAAATACGCCAAGCAGGTGGCGGATTACCTCCACGCCGACCACACTGAGGTCATCATCAACCAGAAGATCGTGCTGGATGCGCTGGAAGAAGTCATTGCCATGCTGGGCACCTGGGACATCACCACCATCCGTGCTTCGGTGGGCATGTACCTGGTCTGCAAGTACATCCATGAGCATACCGACATCCGCGTACTGCTCACCGGCGAAATTTCCGATGAGTTGTTCGGCTACAAGTACACCGACTTCGCCCCCAGCGCTGCCGCGTTCCAGGCCGAGAGCCAGAAGCGCATCCGCGAGCTGTATATGTACGATGTGCTGCGCGCCGACCGTTCCATCAGCGTCAACAGCCTGGAAGCCCGCGTACCTTTTGGCGACCTGGATTTCGTCAAGTACGTTATGGCGATCGACCCCGAAAAGAAGCTGAACACCTACGGCAAGGGCAAGTACCTGCTGCGCAAGGCCTTCGAGGGCGACTGGCTGCCCGAAAGCATCCTCTGGCGTGAAAAGGCCGCCTTCAGCGATGCCGTGGGCCACTCGATGGTGGACGACCTGAAAGAATACGCCGAGACCGTGTACACCGACCGCGAGTTTGCCGAGAAGTGCGGCAAGTACACCTACGGCCGCCCCTTTACCAAGGAAAGCTTGCTGTACCGCGAAATTTTTGAAAAGTACTATCCCGGCCAGGCCGAGATGATCGTGGATTACTGGATGCCCAACAAGGCCTGGCCCGGCTGCAACGTCGATGACCCCAGCGCCCGTGTGCTGTCCAACTACGGGGCAAGCGGCGTATAATGGGTAGTAGAGTAAAGGCCCCCTTGTGTAAAGGGGGCTGTCACCGAAGGTGACTGGGGGATTGTGACCTTGCCCGTACATTGACCTACCCCCCCCCGCACACGCTCCAATCCCTCCGTCACGGCTACCGCCGTGCCACCTCCCTTTGCACAAGGGAGGCTTTTAGAGGGCTATTCCAAAACATTTCACTTGCAAAATCCATCCATTCCGTGTATAATAAACACGTATAAACCTATTCGCAGAGTAGGAACACGCGCGTAAAGTGCCTGACCAACGGGGAGTTGTGGCAGGACGAAAGGCCAAAGCGGCCTGCGGTGCGGGTTCCGCATCCCACTGCTGCATAAACGGTGTGCAACGGCGGGTGTGCCTGGCACACTTTTCCTGCCTCCTTGCTTGTGCGGCATCCGCATACGCAAGGAGGTTTTTTGTATGCAGGAAACAAAACTGTCCGTCTTTTCCCCCGCCTACTGGCAGGCCGCCCGCGCGGAATTTAAAAATGTCCGCGTGTTGGCCTTTGCAGGCTTGGTCTGCGCCATGGCTATTGTGTTGGAGGGCTTCCCCATCTATCTGCTGGGGCCAAGCCTGAAGATCTACTTCAGCTTTCTGGTGGTCGGCCTGGGCTGCATGTGCTACGGCCCCTGCGTGGGCATGATGGCCGGTGCCATCATCGACTCGGTAGGATTTCTGCTTTCCAGTTACGGTGAGCCGTATTTTCCCGGCTATCTCATCACAGCGGTGCTGTCCGGACTGATCTACGGCCTGCTGCTGTACAAGCGCAAACCGACGCTGCTGCGCATCATTGCGGTGCGGCTTGTTATCAACTACGGCAGCAACGTACTGCTGGGCAGCGTGTGGAAGGCTATGCTCTACGGCAAGGGCTATCTGTACTATTTGACCTCCGGGGCCGTCAAAAATACGCTGATGCTGCCGGTGGAAGTCTTTTTGATGTGGGCAGTGCTCAATGCCGCCGTCAACTACGGGCTGGACCGCAAGTACATCCACAAACGCTAAGCAGCTTATCTAACCCCAAAACAGGGGTGCAGCAAAACAAAATCCAAAACAGCAAAAGTCATACTTTTTGCACAAGCAAAGTATGACTTTTGCTGTTTTTGTTTGTGCGTCCTGCCTATTGGGATGTGTGTGGGAGCAAAACATTTACCCCTTTCGCCGAAGTTTTTACAAAAATTTAAAAATCATTGCAAAGCGTTTGTAAAGTGGTTACAATGGGTCTTGCAAGGTAACAAAATGCGTCACTCCCCGGCAAAAGTCAGGAAGAATCGACGCATTTTTGCCGTTTTTATGCACACATAACAGGGAGGAACAACACACATGAAGAAACTGATGGGCATTCTGCTGGCCGCCTCTATGGTGTTCAGCCTGGCCGCCTGTGGTTCCACCGCTGACACTGCTGCCAGCAGTGCCGCCGGTACCACCGCTACTGCAGAGGGCAGCAGCGACAACCAGGCACCTGACGTTAAAGTCGGTGCCATCATCCTGGGCGATGAGACCGAGGGCTACAGCGCCGCGCACATCAACGGCATCAAGGAAGCCGCTGCTGAACTGGGCATGAGCGATGACCAGATTGTCTGGAAGTACAAGATCCCCGAGGGCGGCAAGACCACCGATGCTGCCGAGGACCTGGTCGGCCAGGGCTGCAACCTGATCATCTCCAACTCCTACGGCCATCAGACCTACATGGTCGAGGAAGCCGAGAAGTATCCCGATGTCAACTTCGTGGCCATGACCGGCGACTTTGCCGCTAACTCCGGCCTCGATAACTTCTACAACGCTTTCACTTCCGTCTACCAGAGCCGTTACGTCTCCGGTGTTGTTGCCGGCATGAAGATCCAGGATCTGGTCGAGTCCGGCACCCTGACCCCCGAGACCCAGCCCGACAGCTTCACCGCTGACGGCAAGGTCAAGATCGGCTACGTTGGCGCTTACAACTACGCCGAGGTCGTCTCCGGCTACACCGCTTTCTTCCTGGGTGTCCAGAGCGTTTACCCCGATGTTGAGATGGAAGTCATGTACACCAACTCCTGGTTCGACATCGACAAGGAAGGCGCTGCTGCTGAAGCTCTGATCGCCAACGGCGCTGTCATCATCGGCCAGCACGCTGACTCCACCGGTGCTCCCGCCGCTACCCAGAAGCTGAAGGATTCCGGCAAGATCTGCTACTCTGTCGGTTACAACATCGACATGCTGGCTACCGCTCCTACCGCTGCCCTGACCTCCGCTACCAACGTCTGGAAGGTCTACTACAAGGAACTGTTCGAGGGTGCCCAGGCTGGCGAGATTCCCCAGAACTGGTGCAAGGGCTACGAGGATGGCGCTGTTGCCATCACCGACCTTGGCCCCGAGTGCGCTGACGGCACCGCTGAGAAGGTCGCCGAAGTTGAAGCCGCTCTGAAAGACGGCAGCCTGCATGTCTTTGACACCAGCAAGTTCACCGTTGGCGGCGAGACTGTCACCTCCGCTCCTGTTGACCTGACCTACTATGATTACAGCACCGGCGCTCCCGTTGCTGTCTACGAGGGTGAGACCAAGGAGGCTATCTCCGACGGTTACTTCCATGAGGGCGAGCTGCGCGCAGCCCCCACCTTCTCCCTGCGCATTGACGGCATCATCGAAGATGCTGACCCTGTTGCTTAATCGCTGACAGGTACCCAAGAGGGAAGACTGCGGCTAATCCGCAGCCTTCCCTTTTGGTGGTTTTATAAAATGTTTCTTCCTTTATACTATCCCTGAAAAAATAACCTGTGAGAGGAGCCTGCAGAATGGCGCAGACCGAATACGCCGTGCGTTTGCAGCACGTCACCAAGACCTTTGGCCCTGTGGTGGCTAACAAGGATGTCTCGCTGGGCGTACGCCGCGGCGAGATCCTGGCCCTGCTGGGGGAAAACGGCAGCGGCAAAACGACCCTGATGAACATGATCGCCGGCATCTACTACCCCGATGAGGGCGAGATCTATGTGGGGGACAAGGCTGTCACCATCCGCTCCCCCCGCGATGCCCTGGACCTGGGCATCGGCATGATTCACCAGCACTTCAAACTGGTGGATGTGTTCACCGCAACGGAGAATATCGCCCTTTCCATGGGCAGCGGCAAGTTTGACCTGAAAAAGGTCCACGACAAAGCCCGTGCCATCTGCGAAAAATACCAGTTTGCCCTGGACCTCAACCAGAAAGTCTACGAGATGAGCGTCAGCCAGAAGCAGACGCTGGAGATCGTCAAGGTGCTGTACCGTGGTGCGGATATCCTGATTCTGGACGAGCCCACCGCCGTGCTGACCCCCCAGGAGACCGAGCGCCTTTTCACGGTCATCCGCAACATGAAAGCGGACGGCAAGGCCGTCATCATCATCACCCACAAACTGCACGAGGTGCTGGCAATCAGCGACCGCGTGGCGATCCTGCGCAAGGGCGAGTATGTGGGCGATATTGCCACCAAGGATGCCGATGAATCCACCCTGACCGCCATGATGGTGGGCGAGAAAGTGGAGCTGAACATCGAGCGTCCCGAACCCGTCAACCCGGTCAAGCGGCTGGATATCCAGCATCTGACCGTCCGCAGCGCCGATGGCATTACCGTGCTGGACGATGCCTGCTTTGATGTCTACGGCGGCGAAATCCTGGGCATCGCCGGTATCTCCGGCAACGGCCAGAAAGAACTGCTGGAGGCCATTGCCGGCTTGCAGCCCACCCAGCGCGGTGCCAGCGTGGAGTATTACGCCCCCGATGCCGCCGCCCCGGTGCAGCTGATCGGCAAAAGTCCCAAGGCCATCCGGGAGGCTGGCATCCACCTGTCTTTCGTGCCGGAGGACCGCCTGGGCATGGGCCTGGTTGGCTCCATGGGCATGACCGACAATATGATGCTGAAAAGCTACGGCAAAGGCCTTTCGCCCATCGTGGACCGCAAGGCCCCCCACGACCTGGCTGAGACCATCAAAAAAGAACTCAACGTTGTCACCCCCGACCTGAACACCCCCGTTTCCCGCCTGTCCGGCGGCAATGTGCAAAAGGTGCTGGTTGGCCGTGAATTGGCCGCCGACCCCATTGTGCTGATGACCGCCTACGCCGTGCGCGGCCTGGATATCAACACCTCCTACACGATCTACCATCTGCTCAACGAGCAGAAGAAAAAGGGCGTTGCCGTCATCTATGTAGGCGAGGACCTGGACGTGCTGCTGGAACTGTGCGACCGCATCGTTGTGCTGTGCGGCGGCAAGGTCAACGGCATCCTGAATGGCCGCAAGACCACCAAGGAGGAAGTCGGCAACCGCATGACCAATCTGGTAAAGGAGGCTAAGGCATGAGTCAGTCCAGTACCGCAGTGCGCGAACCGCTGCTGCGTATTGCCAAGCGCGAGGGCACTACGATGCCCCAGAAGATCGCGGTACGTGCCATTGCCATTCTGCTGGCATTGGTCGTAGATGCGCTGTTTATCTACTTTGTCACCGGCTTGAACCCGCTGGCCGTCTACGGCGTTATGTGGGGCGGCACCTTTGCCAACATGACCCGCTTCAGCTGGATGCTGCGTGATTTGTCCATCCTGCTGTGCGTTGGCATCGCGTTGGCCCCTGCTTTTAAGATGCGCTTTTGGAACTGCGGCGGCGAGGGCCAGATCCTGATCGGCGGCCTGATCGCCGCGCTGGTCATGGTCTACCAGGGCAACAACCTGCCCGCCCCGGCACTGTTTGCGGCGATGGCTATCGGCAGTATGGCCGCCGGTGCGCTGTGGGGCTTTGTGCCCGCCTGGTTCAAGTCCCGCTGGGGCACCAACGAGACGCTGTTCACCCTGATGATGAACTACGTTGCTACGAGCATTGTTGCCTGCATGACCAACATCATGCGCGGTCAGGCTTCCAGCCTGGGCACCCTGAACAAGGCCACCAAGGCTGGCTGGTTCCCCATCATCATGGGCCAGCGCTACACCATCAATATCATCGTTGTTATCGTGCTCACCTTTGCCATGTACGCCTACCTCAGGTTCTCCAAGCAGGGCTATGAGATCAGCGTTGTGGGCGAAAGCGAGAACACCGCCCGCTATGCCGGTATCAACGTCCGCCGCGTTACCGTGCGCACCATGCTCATCTCCGGCGCGGTCTGCGGCCTGTGCGGTTTCCTTATCGTGGCCGGTAAGGACCAGACTATTGCCACCACCTCGGCAGGCGGCCGCGGCTTTACCGCCATCATTGTGGCTTGGCTGGCGAAGTTCAACACATTCTATATGGCGTTGATCTCTTTCCTGCTCGTTTTCCTGGAGCGCGGTGCATCCGAGATCGCCTCGGCCTACTCGCTGAACGAGTACGCCGCCGACATCATCACCGGCATCATCCTGTTCTTCATCCTGGGCAGTGAATTCTTCATCAACTACCGCCTCATCCCGCGCGGCGCACATAAGGAGGGCAAGTGATATGCACAGCAGTTTAATTGCATGGATCATGCGCGCCATCCCCTTTGGCACTATCATCATGTACGGCGCATTGGGCGAGACCGTGACCGAGAAATCCGGCAACCTGAACCTGGGTGTGCCCGGCATCATGTACCTGGGCGGCTTTGCCGGTTTTGCCAGCGCCTGGGCCTATGAGAACACCGCCGCCAACCCCAACGGCCTGGTCAGCATCCTGATCGCTACGCTCTGCGCCATTGCGGCTTCGATGCTGGGCGGCCTGATCTACGCGTTCCTGACCATCTCCCTGCGCGCCAACCAGAACGTCACCGGCCTGGCCCTGACCACTTTTGGCAAGGGCGTGGCAAACTTCTTCGGTGTCTTTATCCTGGACGGTGCCAGCTATTCCGCCGCCCCCGTTGCCAACAAGGCATTTGCTGCCAAGATCCCCGGCCTGTCGGGTCTGGGCACGGTAGGGCAGGTCGTGTTCTCCTACGGCTTTCTGGTGTACGCCGCTATTTTGCTGGCGGTGGCTATGCACTGGTTCCTTACCCGCACCCGCGCGGGCCTGAACCTGCGCGCCGTGGGCGAAAACCCCGCCACGGCGGATGCTGCCGGTATCAACGTTACGCTGTACAAGTACCTGTCCACCTGCATTGGTGCAGGCATCTGCGGCATTGGCGGCCTGTACTACGTGCTGGACTATAACCAGGGCATCTGGGCCACTACCGGCCAGATCGAAGCCCTGGGCTGGCTGGCCGTGGCGCTGGTCATCTTTACCACCTGGAAGCCGCTGAACGCCATCTGGGGCGCATACCTGTTCGGCATGCTGTATTGGCTGTACCAGTTCCTGCCCACGCTACTGGGCATCACGCTGGCCAGCTACATGACCGACCTGGTGCAGATGCTGCCCTACGTTGTCACCGTGCTGGTGCTGATCGCGGTATCCATGCGCAAAAAGAAAGAGGACCAGCCCCCCGCACACCTGGGCCTGCCCTATTTCCGCGAGGAACGCTAAACCTATTTGCATAACAAAAGAGGAGCCTTACCAACAGGCTCCTCTTTTATTTGTATGTATGTGGGACGAGTACTCGTCCCACAATTAAAAATTCTTTTCGGTTCCTTTTCTTATAAGAAAAGGAACAACCCCCGCGCCTATTCGATGACCACGCTAAACCCATTCAGCAGCGCGATCACATCGGGAAAGCTGAACCGCGCGCCTTTCATCTGGTTGTCGCTGGGGTCGATGCGGTAGCCGGCTGCTTCGCGGAAATCGGCCTTTTGCAGATCGCACCGGCTGAACGCCGTGCTGCCCAAAGCCACACCGTGAAAATCCGCACCTGCCAGCTTGCAATCGTCAAACACGCAGTCTCCAAAGGTGCATTTGCTGAAATCAAACTCCTTCAGCGCCATGCCGGAAAACTCATTGTAGCGGAACTCGCACTGCTCGGCCTTGCCAAAGGGCTGCACCAGGGCACTGCGTCCCTGCAGGCCGCCCCAGGCAATAGACCGGAACGCACTGTGCAGCAGCCAGGCATCGCTCATCTGGCAAAAGCTGAACACCACATCACTCCAGGTGCAGCGGTCAAAGGTGCAGCCCAAAAAGCTGCAGGCCGTAATGCGCGCGCTGCTCCAGCGGCAGTTGAGAAACGTGCAATCATTGAACTCGGCATCGTGGAGAAAATCCGGCGCTACATTGTCAAAAGTCTCGCCCTGATAATACTGCTTAGCCACGGCGCACCACCTTTTTCAGGCGGGTCCATACCGCGTAGGCCAGCAGCGGCAAGGCTAGACCTGCCGCCGTGTAGGCGATCCACCAGAAGCCGCCGGTGAAATAGATGGGGAAGGCCGCCAGCAGGTAGCCTTCGCCCCCGGTGACCAGCAGGCCCAGCCAGGTGACCGGCTTGAATGCCAGAAAATGCAAAATCACAATGGGCATCGTAGCGCGGCCCAGCGCACTGAACGCGCCGCTCACCGCAGGCAGATGCGCCAGCAGATGGGCACCCTCATACACCAGCATCCAGCCCGCCAAGCTGGCCGCCAGCAGGTAAAGGGGGCCGGGATAGCTGTTGCCCGCCAGACCCACACTGCCAAACTGCCCCAGCACCAGCAGCACCACAAAGGCCCCGGCACAGCACAGTGCGCCGCGCACCGGGCCGTGGGGCTGCTGCACCCGGTGCAGCACAGCACCCAAGTAAAACAGGCAGTAGCAGCTGGCCGCAATGCCCAGGCCCCAGACATTCCAGCCAATGCGCTGGGCCTGCCAGCCCAGCCAGAGCAGCACACCGGAAAGCAGCCCCTGGGGGATAAGCGTATCGCCGCCGCGCAGCAGCTTTTTCAACAAAAACTCCACGACCGTATACAATAGAGAGATCTGGAACAGCGCCTGGATGAACCACATTGCGCCGCCCAGCTGGGTGCCGCCGTCAAACACGCACCAGTGGGCCGTGCGGCCGATGATGTCCTTGACCGTCACCGGCGTGGTGACAATGTTGCCGGGCAGGTCGAGAATGCGCTCGTCCCCGGTCAGGATATTCAGCTTTAAAAACAGGTTGGTCAGCAGGGTGTACACGGTGTTGGCCGCCACAAAGGGCAGCCACAGCGTGACTACCTTGCGCTTGGCAAAACGGGCCAGCCGGTGGACGCTCTCGCCCGTGTGGGGGGAGAAAAACCACCCGCTGAGCATAAAAAAGAGCGCCATGTGGAATAAATAGATAAAGCCGGAGCCGGGGAACCCCGCATGCCCCAGCACCATCAGCACAATGCCGATGCCGCGCATACTGTCCAGCACAGGGTCGCGCTGTTTGGTCATGGCAAAGCCTTCTTTCTTATTGTTCGTCCGCCGGTTTAGGGGTGCGGCACTTGGGGCACAGGTAGTGGATGGTCAGCGTGTAGCCGCGCACCTCGGTGCCAATGGCGGCCTCCACCTCCCGCATCAGGCCCACCACCGGCAGGTCCGCCAGGCGGCCGCAGCCATCGCACAGCAGATGGCCGTGGGGGCTGGGGTTATAATCGTACCGGTCGGGGCCGCCGGGCATTTCCAGGTGGCCGATCTCGCCGTCCAGTTCCATCATTTTTAGGTTGCGATACACCGTGCCCCGGGCAATGTGGGGCATCCGCAGCCGGGCTTCGTTAAACAGCTCGTCCGCCGTCAGGTGCTGGGGGCTTTTCTCGCGCATGATATCCAAGATCAGGGCACGTTGACGGGTCATGGAAAGCACTCCTTTCAAATTAAGATACTATCTTAAATATAAGATACACGAAAGCCGCGCCACTGTCAAGCTTTGAGCAAAATAAACAATAATTATTCCTGAAATTTGGCTTGACAAATGCTGGGAATGCAGTATAATAGAGACAAATCAAGACGCATTCTTAAAAACTAACTTACAATACAAACGGAGGCAATCATTATGGAACTGAGGGGCAGCAAGACCGAGAAAAACCTGTGGGAAGCTTTCGCTGGTGAAAGCCAGGCCCGCAACAAGTACACCTTCTTCGCATCCAAGGCAAAGAAAGAGGGCTATGAGCAGCTGGCCGCGATCTTTACCGAAACCGCCAATAACGAGAAAGAGCATGCCAAGATCTGGTTCAAGCTGTTGATGGAAAACGGCGAGATCCCTGATACCCTGACCTGCCTGAAGATGGCCGCTGCGGGCGAGAACGAGGAGCATACCTCGATGTACCCGCGCATGGCCGCCGAAGCCAAGGAGGAGGGCTTTAACCAGATCGCCGCGCTGTTCACGATGGTAGCCGCCATCGAGAAGGACCACGAGGAGCGCTACAAGCAGCTGGCCGCCAACATCGAGGCTGGCAAGGTCTATGCCCGCGAGACCGAGCAGGTCTGGCAGTGCCGCAACTGCGGTTACACCTATATCGGCCAGCATGCCCCGCTCAAGTGCCCGGTGTGCGCCCATCCCCAGAGTTATTTTGAGCTCAAGAGCAAGAATTACTAAGTCCTGGTCCCGGCGTTCCATGTAGGGGCGAACAGTGTTCGCCCGCCAACTTAACGCGGTAACACCATTCCGGGAAAGCTGCTTATGCGGCAGACAGCATCGGGCGCACACTGTGCGCCCCTACAAAAAATCGACAGACAGGAGGGGCCGCTGTGCGGCTCCTCAGCTTGTCGAAAAAGGTCACCGTAAGGTGGCCTTTTTCTCGTAAGTGCGCCCGGCATGGGCAACAGCTAGGTGGTGAAAGACCACTACGCGCTCGGCA
>CAVKDR010000057.1:0-83675 GCA_963655125.1 Bulleidia sp. | reverse complement strand
CCCAAAAGCGTTAAGAAAAATGCAGCACTCCTGCATTTTTTAGCTTTTGGGTTCTTCGACCTCCTCTTTGGGGTTCCAAGGGGCGAGTAGCCCCTTGGCCGGGGTTCGCTGCCTCGGAACAGCGAGACTTTTTTCGCTACCTTTTTTGGTCACAAAAAAGGTAGGTCTAATGGAAGATTCCATGATAAAAGGCCCTGCCGCAAGGTAGGCAGGGCCGCGTAGTTGCGCAACACGAAAGGTAATAAGAAATGAAAACCATCTACCTCATGCGCCACGGCGAAACCTTATTTAATACGATGGACCTCAACCAGGGGCAGTGCGATTCGCCGTTGACGGAAAACGGCATCCGCCAGGCGCGGGCGGCGAAAGCCTGGTTTGAGAGCCAAAACGTGCGGTTCGATGCCGTTTACAGTTCCACCGCCGAGCGGGCCTGCGATACGGCAGAGATCGTCTCCGATGGGATGCCCTATACCCGCTGCAAGGGGCTGAAAGAGATCTACCTGGGCACCAAAGAGGCAACGCCCAATAAAGACAACCCCGCCTACCCTTACGGTGACTACTTTATCCCGTTCGGCGGCGAGGGGCTGGACGCTTTTACCCGGCGCATCTATGGCGCGGTACGTGACATTGCCGAAAAAGATGCCGGGTCGACCATCCTCATCGTTTCCCATGGAATGGCGATCCGGCGTTTTCTGACCGTGGTGCCCGCCCCGGCGGATGGCGTGGCAGGGGTCATCGGCAACTGCGGCATTGTAAAACTGTGTTTTGCGGACGGTGACTTCACCGTAGAAAAAGTTATCAACCCCAACGGCTGAAACGGTGGAAAACTTTTACCCCAGCGCCACATCCAGCACCATCATCACGCTGAAGCCCAAGGCAAAGCAGAGGGTGCCGATGTTGGAGTGCTCGCCCTGGGACATTTCGGGAATCAGTTCCTCGACCACCACGTAGATCATGGCCCCGGCGGCAAAGCTGAGCAGGTAGGGCAGGGCAGGCACCACCAGCCCGGCGGCCCAGATCGTGAACAGCGCGCCCACCGGCTCCACAGCACCGGACAGCGTACCCGCCCAGAACGCCCGGCCGCGGCTCATGCCCTCGGCTTTCAGCGGCATCGAGATGATGGCACCTTCGGGGAAGTTCTGGATGGCGATGCCCAGGGACAGCGCCAGCGCACCCATGGCGGTGATGGACCCGCTGCCTGTTACGTAGCCAGCGTACACCACGCCAACGGCCATGCCTTCGGGGATATTATGCAGCGTGACGGCCAGCACCAGCATTGTAGTGCGGGAAAAGGCGCTGTGGGGGCCTTCGGGCGTATCAGCGCCCTGGTGCAGATGTGGCACGGCCATGTCCAGCAAAAGCAAAAAGCCGATGCCCAGCCAGAAGCCAACAGCGGCGGGAACAAACGCCAGCCGCCCCATGCTTTCGGACTGCTCCATGGCAGGAATTAACAGGCTCCAGATCGAAGCCGCCACCATGACCCCGGCGGCAAAACCAGTTAAAGCGCGCTGCACACCTTCGTGCAGCGTTTTTTTCATGAAAAATACGCAGGCAGAGCCCAGCGTAGTACCGGCAAAGGGGATAAGGATGCCGGGCAGACATTGCGTTAGCATAGACTGACCCTCCGCGTAAAAAGTGACCCGCCCTGCCCAAAATGGCAGCAGCAGCGGGGAAAAAGTTGACGAAAAACGAAAACACAGCATTTGCCCTTATCCTACCACACCCGGCCCGTGCCGTCAATAGCTGGGCAGATGTGAACCATTGGTTAAAAATATATCAAAAACACTTGCGCAAATTCCTTTTTATGCGTATAATATGGGTATTGGGCGCAAAGCGTCCCCATAACAATGTGTAATACCGAGAGGAGCTTTTACTATGGGTTTGGGTAAAAAGACCATTGACGATGAAAACTACGCTGGCAAGCGTGTGCTGGTTCGCTGCGACTTCAACGTCCCGATGAAGGACGGCGTGATCACCAATGACAACCGTATCAACGCGGCTCTGCCGACCATCAAAAAGCTGATCAATGATGGTGCCAAGGTCATCCTGTGCAGCCACCTGGGTAAGCCGAAGAACGGCCCCGAGGCTAAGTTCAGCCTGGCCCCCGTTGCTGTCCGCCTGAGCGAGAAGCTGGGCCAGCCCGTCACTTTTGCTGATGACGACACCGTTGTCGGCGAGAACGCCAAGGCTGCTGTTGCCACCATGGGCAACGGCGATGTCGTTCTGCTGCAGAACACCCGTTTCCGCAAGGAAGAAACCAAGAACGAGCCCGCTTTCAGCGAGGATCTGGCCAGCCTGGCCGATGCTTACGTGGACGATGCTTTCGGCTCCTGCCATCGCGCCCACTGCTCCACCGCCGGTGTTACCGACTACGTTAAGGATACCGCTGTCGGTTACCTGATGGAAAAGGAGATCAAGTACCTGGGCAACGCCGTCAACGATCCCGAGCGTCCCTTCACCGCCATCCTGGGCGGCGCTAAGGTCGCTGATAAGCTGAACGTTATCTCCAACCTGCTGGAAAAGGTCGACACCCTGATCATCGGCGGCGGCATGGCCTACACCTTCCTGAAGGCCCAGGGCTACGAGATCGGCAAGAGCCTGTGCGATGACTCCAAGCTGGATTACTGCAAGGAAATGATGGCTAAGGCCGAGGAAAAGGGCGTTAAGCTGCGGCTGCCCGTTGATGCTGCCTGCATCAAGGACTTCCCCGATCCCATCGATGCCCCTGTCGAGACCACCATCGTTCCCGTCAGCGCTATCCCCGCTGACCAGGAAGGCTGCGACATCGGCCCCGAGACCATGAAGCTGTTCGCTGATGCCGTCAAGGCCAGCAAGACCGTTGTCTGGAACGGACCCATGGGCGTGTTTGAGAACCCGACCCTGGCTGCCGGTACCCTGGCTGTTGCCAAGGCTATGGCTGAGAGCGATGCTACCACCGTTATCGGCGGCGGCGACAGCGCTGCAGCTGTCCAGCAGATGGGCCTGGGCGACAAGATGACCCACATCTCCACCGGCGGCGGCGCTTCTCTGGAGTACCTGGAGGGCAAGGAACTGCCCGGCATCGCCGTTATCCAGAAGGCTTAATTTTTAAAGTAAACCCGCAGGGCGCGGCGGCAGAGCCGCTGCGCCCCTTTTTGTTTGAGAGATATATGAGATAAAGGAGTACTAAAAATGGATAAGCAGAACCGCAAGGCAATCATTGCCGGCAACTGGAAAATGAATAAGACTGCTACCGAGGCCGCTGAGCTGATCGATGCCTTGATCCCCGCCGTGAAGGACGCTGGCTGCGAGGTCGTCATCTGCGTACCGTTCACCGACCTGGTCACCGCTGTTGCCAAGACCAAGGGCACCAACATCCATGTTGGCGCTGAGAACGTCCACTTCGAGAAGTCCGGTGCTTACACCGGCGAGATCAGCGCTGACATGCTGACCGACCTGGGCGTTGAGTACGTGGTTGTTGGCCACAGCGAGCGCCGCCAGTACTTTGCCGAGACCGATGAGACCGTCAACAAGCGCGCCAAGGCAGCCCTGGCCGGCGGCCTGAAGCCCATCATCTGCGTTGGCGAGAGCCTGGCCCAGCGTGAGCAGGGTGTCACCGAGGAACTGGTCCGCATGCAGGTCAAGATCGCCCTGAACGATGTGACCGCTGATGAGCTGAAGAATGTTGTCATCGCCTACGAGCCCATCTGGGCCATCGGCACCGGCAAGACCGCCACCGCTGACCAGGCACAGGAAGTCTGCGCCGCCATCCGCAAGGTTGTTGGCGAGCTGTACGGCGAGGATGCCGCCAAGGCCCTGACCGTCCAGTACGGCGGCAGCATGAACGCCAAGAACGCCGAGGAACTGCTGGGCAAGCCCGATGTTGACGGCGGCCTGATCGGCGGCGCTTCCCTGAAGGCCGACCAGTTTGCCATCATTGTTGACGCCGCCACCAAGGGCTGATACAATAGTAGAGTAATTGGCCCCCTCTGGGAGGGGGCTCCCGCGATAGCGGGTGGGGGAGAGAGACTTATGTGTAGTGGGCGTTAGTCCAAGTTTCTCTCCCTCAGTCAGCTTTGCTGACAGCTCCCTCACAGGGGGAGCCGCTATCTACTCGATTAAAGGAGTCTACCATTTATGTCTAAAAAACCTGTAATGCTCTGCATCATGGACGGTTTCGGCTGGACGCCGGAGGAAACCTACGGCAATGCCGTGGCCGCCGCCAATAAGCCCAACCTGGACAAGATCTTTGCCAACTACCCCATGACCACCATCCAGGCCAGCGGCATGGCTGTCGGCCTGCCGGACGGCCAGATGGGCAACTCGGAAGTCGGCCACACCAACATGGGCGCTGGCCGCATCGTCTACCAGCAGCTGACCCTCATCACCAAGTCCATCAAGGACGGCGAGATGCTCAAGAACCCCGTGCTGGTCAAGAACATGAAAGCTGCCATCGATGCCGGTAAGGCCATCCACCTGATGGGCCTGGTCGGCACCGGCGGTGTCCACAGCCATGCCGACCACTGGTACGGTGTGCTGGAGATGGCCAAGCACCTGGGCGCTAAGGATGTCTACCTGCACTGCATCATGGACGGCCGTGATACCGACCCCCACAGCGGCAAGGGCTTCCTGGCTGACCTGCAGGCCAAGCTGGACGAGCTGGGCATCGGCAAGATAGCCTCTG
Source organism: Bulleidia sp. (assembly GCA_963655125.1). GTDB lineage: Bacteria > Bacillota > Clostridia > Oscillospirales > Ruminococcaceae > Gemmiger. The sequence goes on along the minus strand of CAVKDR010000057.1, from coordinate 79,012 downwards.
TTTCCGGCCGTTACTACGCTATGGACCGTGACAACAACTGGGACCGCGAGGAGAAAGCCTACGCTGCCTTTGTTTACGGCGAGGGCAACCACGCCGCCAACGCTGCCGAGGCTATCGAGGCCAGCTATGCTGCCGATGTGACCGATGAATTCGTTGTGCCCGTTGTCACCTGCGAGGGCGGCCGTGTGCAGGATGGCGACACCGTCATCTTCATGAACTTCCGCCCCGACCGTGCCCGCCAGATGACCCGCATCTTCTGCGATGACGCGTTCACCGGCTTTGAGCGCCGCGGCGGCCGCAAGCAGGTCAACTACGTCTGCATGGCCGAGTACGATGCCACCATGCCCAACTGCGAAGTGGCCTACCCGCCGGTGGAACTGAAGAACACTCTGGGTGAGTACCTGGCTGCCCACGGCAAGACCCAGCTGCGCATTGCCGAGACCGAGAAGTATGCCCATGTGACGTTCTTCTTCAACGGCGGTGTGGAGCAGCCCTGCGAGGGCGAGGACCGCAAGGTCATCCCCAGCCCGAAAGTTGCCACCTACGACCTGAAGCCTGAGATGAGCGCTTACGAGGTTGCTGACGAGTGCAAGGCCCGCATCGAGAGCGGCAAGTACGATGTCATCATCCTGAATTTCGCCAACTGCGACATGGTCGGCCACACCGGCGTGTTTGATGCCGCTGTTAAGGCTGTTGAGGCCGTTGACAAGTGCGTGGGCGAAGTTACCGATGCTGTGCTGAACGCTGGCGGCGTGGTATTCCTGACCGCTGACCACGGCAACGCCGAGAAGATGAAGAACCCCGATGGTTCTCCGTTTACGGCTCACACCACCAATGTGGTGCCCTTCGCCGTCATCGGCGCTGGCGATGTGAAGCTGCGTGAGGGCGGCTGCCTGGCAGACATCGCCCCCACCATGCTGCCCTATATCGGCCTGCCTGTCCCCGAGGAAATGACCGGCAAGAGCATCATCGAGTAACCAGCATTTTTGAAAAAAGGCTGGGCGAAGAACTTTTAATCAAGTACCCCATAAAACGGGAGCCTGCGGCAAGCGGGCTCCCGCTTTTTTGGTGTTGAGAAAAAACACCAAAAATGGTATAGTAGAAAATATAAAAGTATGCCTGTAAGGGGATTGCCACATGAAAGAAAAATTACGATCGCTGCTGCGCAAACCGGGCGTGATCGCCCTGCTGGCCGTGGAACTGTTGGTGGTAGGCTTTGCCCTGGCGGCCGCGCTGCGCCCGGCGGCGGTGTATGAGTTCACGGCGGACCAGTGGGAGAATATCGCCCAGGAGTCGGAAATCGGCTATGACGAGGACGGCCGCGTCGGCGTTACCGAAATGACCGACGGCGAGGACATCCTGCAGACCCCCGCCATGGCCCTGCCCAAGGGGCACTATACGATTACGGTAGATTATAACTACATTCCCGGAAAACTGGAAAGCGGACGGGAGCATCATGCTTGCTTGTACTTGAAAGCAGAACTGCCCTATGTAGTCACGGGGGAACGCGAGTTACTGAACATAGATGCCCATAGCGATACACTGGAATTCAATGTGCGGCATACAGCAGATGCCATTCGCCTGGTGGCACACAATGACGGGGGCATCTTCACGCTTGGTGCGGTACACATTGAGCAGAATATGGTGTACGCATGGGCCTGTGTGCTGGGCTGGATGCTCAGCTTTGTTGTGCTGGATGGTTTGTGCCTCGTGTTTGCTGCCGCCCGAAAAGACGAGGCAAGAAGAAAAATACTTGGATGCGGGCTTTGCCTGGCAGCCATAACTGCGCTGGCCTGTGCTCCACTTTTAATAGATGGTGGAGGGCTATGGGGAGATGACAGCATCTTCCACCTTTCCCGCATCGAGGGAATCGCTCAAGGTCTGCGCGAGGGGCAATTTCCTGTACGCGTTTACAGTATAGCGAAAGATGGTTACGGCTATGCTTCATCGATGTTTTACGGTGAACTGTTGTTGTATTTCCCGGCAGTGCTGCGCCTGCTGGGGGTAAGTGTACAGGGAGCGTATCATGCCTATGTGATCGGCATCATGGCGCTGACATCGGGGATTGCCTTTTACAGCCTGCGGCAGATATTCAAGGATAATAAAATTGCCTTGTTGGGTACAGCGCTGTACACGTGGGCACCGTATCACATGCATAATGTGTATATTCGTGCAGCAGTGGGTGAGTACACGGCACAGGCGTTCCTACCGTTGATTCCGGCGGCGCTCTGCCTGCTTTACAGTAAAAAGTTTCCGACAAAACAGCAGGCACATACGGCTTGGGTACAGCTCGTAGTCGCGTTTGGTATGCTGGTGCAGGCGCACATGCTTTCGCTGGAATTGACAGCAATGGTCTGCGCGGTATTTTGTCTGTTACGGTTTCGGCGTACCTTCAGCAGCCGGGTATTTACAACCTGGGCAAAAGCGGCTGGTACTGTAGCACTGCTGAATTTATGGTTCCTGATGCCGTTCCTGACGCAGATGATCAGCGGGGAGTATAAAGTTCTGCAGGAAAGCTCGTTGGCGGATGCTTTTGACATCCAGGATGGTGCATTGCAGTTGGTGGATTTTCTGGCAGCAAACCAGGAAGCGCTAGGGTTGGGTGCCGAGTTCTTGGTCGGTGCGGCTGCGTTTGTATGGTTCGCCTATACGGCTGCAGACCGGAAGCTGGGACATGAAAGGCGGATCGGTTTATGTGCGCTTGGCATCGGGGTAATCGCGTGTTTTGTGTGTACAACGTTTTTCCCTTGGGGCGATTTAAAGCAGCTGCCCGTATTGGGAAAAATCTTGCTGAAAACTCAATTTGCCTGGCGTTTTCTTACAATTGCGACGGTAGCGTTTATGATCGTATGCTGCTGTGCGGTGACCTGTCTGCGGAAAGAAAAAATCGGTCAGATACTGGCTGGTGTATTAACGTGCCTTTCCCTGATAGGTGTCCTGCAATTTTATCGGGGGTACCTGCCGACAATGCGTACTGAGTACGTGGGCGGCCGTGGAGAACTGATTTATGCAAATGACTTCAGTAATGAAGCATGGTTGTATGATGGATTATATCTGCCGAAGGAGCTTCGTGAGAATCGGGACGGATTTGAAAATCTGGAAGCAGTGACAACGGTAGAGGTTGCGGAAATCACCCGGGAAAATGGTGCGACTATCCTGACCTGCGCCGAAACCACCGGCCAGGACCAGCACGCAGAGCTACCGCTGGTGTATTACCCCGGCTATACCGTGTTGGAAGGCTCAGGTACAGTGTTTAAAACGGTCAACGGTCTGGTGGGTGTTACCGTTCCTGCCAATTACAGAGGTATTATCCGAGTGGCTTTCCGGGAACCCAAACGTTGGCTGTTGGCGGATGGTGTGAGTGTGGTGACAGCAGTAGGTCTTGTAGTGCTGATGCTGCGCAAAAAGAAAACGCGGAGATGTGGTGAAGGTACACCCTGAGGGAGGAAGCAACAGATGATGGAAAAAATCAAGGGCATTTTTAGAAACCGGGGGGGGGTAATACTGCTTTTGGCGGCCGAGCTGCTGGTGGTGGGCTTTGCCTTAGCCGCCGCCCTGCGCCCGGCGGTGGTGTATGAGTTCACGGCGGACCAGTGGGAGAATATCGCCCAGGAGTCGGAAATCGCCTACGATGAGGACGGCCGCATCGGCGTGACCGAAATGACCGATGGCGAGGACATCCTGCAGACTCCCGCCATGACCCTGCCCAAGGGGCACTATACCATCACGCTGGATTATCACTATGTGCCCAGCGTGTGGGAGGGCGGCGTCGAGCGGCGCTCCTGCCTGTATTTCACTTCGTCTGAGGCGGGGACCGTTACCGGCGAGAAGCCCTGCATCGACGTGAAAAAGCAGCAGGACACCCTGACCCTGAATGTCAGCGATGACAGCGAAACAGTCCGACTGGTGGCGCATAACGATGGCGGTATCTTTACTCTGGGCACCGTGCGTATCGAGCAGGATATGCTGTATGCGGGTGCCTGCGCGGTGGGCTGGCTGCTGTTGTTTATACTGCTGGATGCTTTTTTGCTGCTGACTGTGCCTGGCAGCCCGGTACAACTGACGGATGCTGAACTGGGTGCCTGCCTGTGGGTACTGTGTGCGGTGGCCGTGCTGACCTGCGCCCCGGCCTTGACGAACGGTGGCGCAGCCAATGGCGCGGATTGGTCGTTCCATCTCTCCCGCATCGAGGGCATTGCCCAGGGTCTGCGGGAAGGCCAGTTCCCCGTGCGCATTTACAGCATGGCGAAGGACGGCTACGGCTATGCGCCATCCATGTTCTATGGTGAGTTGCTGCTGTACTTCCCGGCCGTGCTGCGCTTGCTGGGCATGAGTGTGCAGGGCGCGTACCATACCTATCTGCTGGCCATCCAGCTGCTGACGGCAGGCATCGCCTTTTTCAGCCTGCGCCAGATTTTCAGACACAATAAAACAGCGCTGGCAGGCAGTGTTTTGTATATGCTGTCCACCTACCACCTGTACAAAATTTACTGGCTGAGCGCGGTGGGCGAGTACACGGCCATGGCGTTTTTGCCGCTGATCCCGGCGGCACTGGTGGAACTGTACGGCGAGCGCCCGCTTACCCGCGGACGGCTGCGCCGGGCCTGCGTGGAGCTGGTCGCAGCCTTTGGAATGCTGCTGCAGGTGCATTTGCTGTCCATGGAAATGGCTGTGCTAGCTACAGCAGTGTTTTGCCTGCTGCAATTCCGCCGCACATTCAGCAAGCCGGTGCTGTTTACCTGGCTAAAAGCCATGGCGGTAACGGTGCTGCTGAACCTGTGGTTCCTGGTGCCGTTCCTGACCCTGATGCTGAGCGGCGACTACAATAACATGTACACAGGCAGCCCCGAAAGCGGCGGTCAGGTCGTGAAGAACGCGGGCCTTCGCATCGCTGAGCTGTTTGGCTGGCAGAAAAACCATAATAACCTTGGCCCGGAACTGTTGGCAGGCGGGTTTGTACTGCTGTGGTGCTGGCTAAACCTGCGGGAACGCGAGGATAGCCCGGAAGGCAAAAATATCCGTGTCGGCCTGTGGGCAGCGGGCTTTGCGGCGCTGGCCTGCTGGATGAGCACCAACACCTTCCCCTGGCAGATTGTAGGGCGCATCCCGGTCGTGGGGCGCGTATTGGTGGCAATCCAGTTCCCGGGGCGCTACCTCTCACTGGCAACGGTGCTGTTGGTGCTGGCGGCCGCCTGCGGGCTGTCAGCCCTGCGGCGCACCGGCTATGCGTGCACCGTGGCGGTGCTGCTGTTGGGCGTGTCGGTCTTCGGAGCGGCGCTTTTCTTCCGCGACCAGCAGACTGATGCCGCCTACCTGGGCGACGGCGGGCAGCTAATCTACTCTGAGTACAAAAAGTTCAACATAGGCTGGTATTTTGATGGCCTTTACCTGCCGGACGGTGCGCACGAGACGCAGAACGGCTATGAAAGCACCGTGCCGGTCACGACAGTGGAAGTGACGTCTATCGAGCAGGCCGATGGCATAACCGCGCTGACCTGCGCTGAAACGACCGGCCAGGACCAGCACGCCGAACTGCCGCTGCTGTACTACCCTGGCTACACGGTGATCGAGGGGCCTGGCACTGCCTTTAAGACTGCCAATGGCCTGGTAGGTGTTACGGTTCCTGCCAATTACAGTGGTACCATCCGGGTGACTTTCCGGGAACCCAAGCGCTGGCTGCTGGCGGATGGCGTGAGCGTGGTTACGGCGGCGGGGCTGCTGCTTTGCGCTGTGAGAAGAAAAAAGGGCAAGCACAGAAAAGCAGCCTGAAATGCCCCTCTTTTACTGGGGACGGCTTGCGCTTTGCGTGGAAATGGGGTATAGTTAAAGGCAGGAAAATAGCAATGGGAGAATTGGATGGATAAGCAAATGAAAGGCAGCAGCCTTAAAAAATAGGCAGATTGCTGCCGTGGCTATGGCTGGCAGCCGGGTATGTGCTGGATCTGTGGTTCCAGCTGGTACCGGGAAAGTGGATCGTGGATTCTGACTTGGCATCGGAAATGATGCTGACCAAGATCCTGAACCAGGAAGGCTCGATCTTAAGCCACAGCTGGTATTATTCAACCGAACTCCGCGTTGTAAATATGCAGTGGTTTTATCGCCTGGGGCTGCTGTTGTTCCCGGATGATTGGCATTTGGCACGTACCTTTGGCATGGCGATTGCCCTGTTGGTCTTTATTGCGGCGGCGCTGCTGCTGGCAAAGGGGGTTGGGCTGGGAAGCCTGGGCCCCTGGATGGCTGGCGCACTGATCTGGCCGTTTGGTATGCGCTATCTCGTCTATGCGATGTACGGTGGATATTATCTGATCCACACGCTTTTGCCCATGCTGACGTTGGCACTGGTCTTTTGCAGTGTCCATGCACAGAACCGAAGGCCCAAAGTGCTGTATGCTGTGTTGGCGTGCCTGGTGGCTTTGGGGGCAGGCTTAAACGGCGTGAAGGTCTTGATGGTATTTCAGGCACCGTTCCTGCTGGCAGCGATGCTCCTGGCTATTATGGCGCTGAACAGCTGCGGAAAAAACACCTGGAAAGATGCTTGTCAGACCTGCGGGATAGAGATGCAGCTGGTGGCGGGCGCGCTGTATACCACAGTGGCAGCGATGGCAGGCTATGTCATCAACGCAAAGATCCTGGCCCAAAGTTACCACTTTAAATCCTTTGGCGGTGTTACCTGGAACCGTCCGCGGGATGGACTGTTTGAGTTACAGCGGATCATCGTGGATTATTTCCATGAATTTGGGTATACAGATGGCGTTGGCGTTTTCCATTTCAGCGGCATTGCGTCTGGTTTGGGGCTTTTGATCGGCATCTGGCTGGCCTTTTGCATTGTGCGGCTGCTGTTCCGTTACCGCAGCCTGGCAGTAGCAGAGCGCTTTATGGTGCTGCTTCTTTGCAGCATGATTGCAGTCTGTGGCATCTCGTTCTCCTATTTTCAGGAGTACAGCCAATATTTCTGGTTCCCCAGTATGCCGGCGGCTTTTGCCGTTATGACTATTGAAATCAAAACGGAAAAACTGCGTTTGCCGGGAGAACGGCGTGTACTGGCGGTTTTGCTGGCAGGGGCACTTTCCATTTGCGGTGTAAACACGGTGCGTCAGCAGATCGAACATCCGGTACTGGGACGTATTGGAATCGACAAGGTGGCGTACTGGCTGGTCGATAACGGCTATTCTGAGGGATATGCGACTTTCTGGAATGGCGGCTGCATGACGGAGATCACCAGCGGAAAGCTGGACATCTGGTACACGAATCTTCATGATGATAGTAATGAAGGATGGCTGCAGCCGGATTATCACCTGACCCGTGACCCGGAAAAACCGTTTATTCTGATCGATACAGAAACAGATGGCCCGGTAGACGAGGTGCCGCTTGTTCAGTACGGCGGATGTACAGAAGTGTACAATGACGGCCGTTATGTGGTATATGCGTATGATTCCGCCGAAGCGATGCATGCTGCATCTGATGCGGAACGTGCGAAAACCAATGAAATCCAAAACTCTGACCAATAAAAAAAGGAGAAACTTATGCGTTACTGCAAAAAATGTACGATGCCGGATACCCGGCCGGGGATTACTTTTGATGCCGAGGGCGTGTGCAGCGCCTGCCGCCATTACGAGAACCGCAAAAATGTGGACTGGGATGCCCGCTTTAAGGAGTTCGAGGCCTATTGCGACAAGTACCGCGGCATGAACGGCCCCGGCGGCTACGACTGCGCAGTTGCTGTTTCCGGCGGCAAGGACAGCCACTTCCAGGTCTGGATGCTGAAAGAGGTCATGCACATGAACCCCATCCTGTTCAGCGTCGAGGATAACTTCCCCATGACCCAAGCGGGCATCCATAACCTGAAGAACATCAGCGAGGAATTCGGATGCACCATTATCTCCTGCAAGCCCAACATCAAGGTGCAGAAAGTCCTGATGCGCAAATTCTTTGAGAAGTACGGCAAACCGACCTGGTATGTCGACCGCCTGATCTACACCTTCCCGCTGCACATGGCAGCCAAGTTCAACACCCCTATGCTCTGCTACGGCGAAAACGTCAGCTTTGAGTACGGCGGCAACGCCGACAAGGAGACCTACTCCGCCATGGACCAGATCGAGAACGGCGTGGCCGTGGGCATGCCCATGGAAGAACTGCTGGGCGATGGCGTGACCGAGAAAGACCTCTCCCTGACGCTGGCCCCCAGCGCCGAGGAGCGCGCCAAGCTTGACCCGTTCTATATGAGCTACTTTGTGCCCTGGAACAGCTACAAGAACTACCAGATCGCCAAGGCCCACGGTTTCCACGACCTGACCCACGAGTGGGACCGTACCCACCATGCCGAGAACTTCGACCAGATCGACTCCCGCGCCTACCTGGTACACAGCTGGCTGAAGTACCCCAAGTTCGGCCACGCTGCTGCCACCGACTACACCGCCCGCTACATCCGCTACGGCATGATGACCCGCGAGGAAGCTATCCCCATCATCAAGGAGCGCGATGGCAAGCTGGACCCGCTGTGTGTGCGTGATTTCTGCGAGTTCTGCGGCTACACCGAGAGCGAGTTCTGGGCCATCCTGGACAAGTTCTACAACCGCGACCTGTTCGAGAAGAACGAGTACGGCGAGTGGCAGCTGAAGCACCCCATCTGGGAGGAAAATAAATAATGGTACGTCATGTTATTTTGTGGAAGCTGAAGGACATGCCTGCGGACGAAAAGACCAGCGTAAAGGCGGGCATCAAGGCCGGGCTGGAGGGCCTGGCCGGGCAGATTCCGGGGCTGCTGGAAGTGCGCGTTTATACCGATGCACTGCCCAGCTCTGCCAATGCGGACCTGATGCTGGATACGACCTTTACCGATGAGGCAGCCCTGAAAGGCTACGCCGTCCACCCGGCCCATGTGGCTGTGGCCGATGGCAAAGTGCGCCCCTATACTGCCGTGCGCACCTGCCTGGACTTTACAGTATAAAACTGCGTAAAAAATAATTTCTAACCGTAGGGGCGGATTCCATATCCGCCCGTGGAGTGGGCGAAACTCTGCGGGCGCATATAGAATGCGCCCCTACGGTGTAACGGAGGCAAACTATGCAAACCAAAACGATCCTGATCCGCGGCGGACTTGTGCAGGATGCGGTACACCGCGAACCCCACAAGGTGGACCTGCTGCTGGCAGGCGGCAAAATTGCCGCTATTGGCGAAAACCTGGATGCGCCTGCTGACGCTGAAATTTTTGATGCCACGGGCCTGCAGGTGTTTCCCGGTTTTGTGGACGCGCATACCCACATCGGCCTGGACGGCTACGGCATCGGGTACGAGGGCTGCGACTATAATGAGATGAACGACATCTGGACACCGCAGCTGCGCGCCATTGACGGCATCAACCCCCGCGACCCCAGCTTCGGCCATGCCCGCAAGGCCGGCGTGACCTGCGTGTGTACCGGCCCGGGCAGCGCCAATGTGTTGGGCGGTACCTTTTTAGCGATGAAAACCATCGGCGACCGCGTGGACAACATGATCGTGAAAGACCCCGTGGCGATGAAGTGCGCCTTTGGCGAGAACCCCAAGCGCTGCTACCGCGACAAGTGCGACTCTACCCGCATGTCTACGGCGGCGTTCCTGCGTGGGGCGCTGAACCAGGCCAAGGACTACGGTGCCCGCAAGCAGGCGGCCAACGGCGACCCCGCCAAGATGCCCGCCTACAACCAGAAGCTGGAAGCCCTGCTGCCGGTGCTGGACGGCACCCTGCCGCTGAAAGCCCACGCCCACCAGGCCAACGACATCTTCACCGCGCTGCGCATTGCCCACGAATTTGGCCTGCGCCTGACGCTGGAGCATGTCACCGAGGGCCACTTGATCGTGGACGAACTGGCTAAGGAAACCAATGTGCCAATGGCCGTTGGCCCCAGCCTGACCTTTGCCAGCAAGTTTGAGCTGCAGAACAAATCCTGGGTGACCCCCGGTGTACTGGCGAAGGCCGGGTGCCATGTCTCCATCATTACCGACAACTCGGTCATCCCGCAGCAGTACCTGCCGCTGTGCGCCGGTATGGCTGTCAAGGCAGGCATGGACCCCTTTGACGCACTGCGCGCCATCACGCTGAATGCCGCCGAGCATATCGGCGTGGCCGACCGTGTCGGCTCGCTGGAAGTGGGCAAGGATGCGGATGTGGTCATCACCGATGGCAGCCCCTTTGAGGTGATGACCGAGGTACAGGCTGTGTTTATTGATGGAGAGCAAGTAGAAGGGTAATACAAGCAAAAAGCGCCATTCCGCGAGGGATGGCGCTTTTGCATATAAGAAATTTTGTCAGCCGGTAACAGCCTGCCAGATGGGGACCGGGCCAAGGGCGAAAACATCAACAGTGCCGACCTGCTGCAGGGTGGCGGAGGAGTCGTAGTGTTCTTGCAGCCAGGTTTCGATGCAGAGAGGATCTTCGGCGACAAGATAGGTATGCGGGCGGGTGAGCAGGCTTTGCATGGGGTTGCTGAGGTGCATTTCATCAAGCATATGCTGATAAAAAGCCTGGCCGCTGGTGTTCCACTCGCCCCAGGTCAGGTTTTGGCGTATAAAGGCAGTGCTGGGCAGCTTGCCGTCCTGCACATATTCACCAGTTATGTAGAGCGCCAGGTCCATGGAATTCCACAAATAAACGGAATCATCGGCATCGGTTTCCTGCAGCGGAGCAGAGATCGCCTCGTCTTGCCGTGCTGTCAAGCAGGATTGGTTGATTCGGTACGAATAGCGGTTCTTCCACAGACCGAGGCACAGCAACCCACCAAGAACAACGGCAGAGGCCCACAAGCCCCAGCGAACGAAAGATTGTTTGTGTGCGGGGCTGCTGAGGAAAAGGACCACAAGGATAGACAATAGCGCCAGCAGCAAGCATAATGCCACGCGGTCCGGCAAGCGGCCCACATAGCAGTAGTATATGCAGATCACGCATAAACCGCAGACCGAGAGAACGGCTTCGATTTTGGAAAGCAGCGCTGAGCGGGAAAGAAAAATAGCGACAAGCAGCAGGGCAGAAAAGCCTATCAGAAGATGAGATAGCGATGAGAAGAAAATGCTTGGTAGCTCCCGCAAAAATTGCAGAGTTGTCTTGACCGAGACAGGCTGGAAAGACTGACGGGAGACAGCAGCAACTTTCTGCAGGATGTCAGTATTCACCAGGTCGGTATCCGCCACCATGGCGGTCGTAAGCATGGTGTAATCGTTTTGGCTGATCTCTGCAGAAGACATCTGCGCCTGTATTGTATCCCAGTTAGCGGAAGGATAGTCGTTCAGGGTGCTGCGCAATGCATTGAAAGCAGCAGCATCCGCTTGCGAGGGAGAAACAAGCCGGAAAATCGATACAGACCCGGCCAACAGCAAGGGGACCAGCAGACAGGAACAGAGCGTGAGAGCTGTCTTATGGAAAATAAGCTGGTGTTGAAACAGCAGCACAAAAAGGTCCAACAGGATAAATGGGATAAACAGGGCGGCCCCCTCCGGGCGCAGCAGGATGCCCGCACAGAAAAACAAAGCAGAGAGCAGGCAGGCGCGGCGCGGCAATGCATCACGCAGAACTAGCAGCATCGTAATGGTGCCAAGGCAGGCAAACAAACCGCAAAGCACAGTGAAATTTGCGTTAAAAAGCGATGTTTGTAAAAAGAATAGTGCAATCAGAAAATAACAAGTCAGCCGTGTGGAGAACCGAGGAATGCAGTGAGCAAAGATCGTACCAAGCCACCAGAACGCCAGCGTAGTAAACACATGGCAGAAAAGGGCGAACCAATCCACTGTGTTGCACAGGCTGGACAGCGCGCCGATAAAAATACTGAGGAAAGGATGGATCACCGGACAGATGCTCCCCTTACCATATAGCCCGGCGCAGGTCATGCTGATATAAAATGTATCAATGTCGGTATACAAACGATCGGTCAGGCCGGAAAGCAGGCAAAAAAGGCTGGCAGCAGACCTTGTATGGCAGGCGGGATCGAAACCCGGGATACTTTATTCAAGGTGGGGAATCTCCTTTAGCAACATATCAGATATATAGTTATTGTACATCCTGCGGCGCAAAAACACAACCCGATCGCGAAAAAAGGCGGGAAAGCCCCCTTGCATCCGTTGCGCAGCTGTGCTATAATACCCACGAACGGCAAAGGTGCCGTCCGTTAGCATTGCTATCGGACGGTGCCTTTTTTCTTTTATCTTGCCGATGGGAGTGTAGAAATATGGAAAAGATGCCCCGCTATGTGGAAATCGATTACAGCAAGTACGCGCCGGATCTGCCGGTAGAACAGCGGGAGGCCTACTACGGCCTGCCCAAGCACGTGCAGTTCTGCAATGAGTGCGTGATGAGCAACCAGAAGCCCAACTCCTGCTACGAGTTTGAGCATACCATTAAATCCATCAAGAAAACCATGGTCATCCAGGAGGACGGTGTCTGTGATGCCTGCCACGCCTGCCATAACAAGGCCAACGGCCAGATCGACTGGGCGCTGCGCGAGAAAGAACTGCGGGAACTGTGCGACCAGTACCGCAAAAACGATGGCAGCTATGACTGCCTGGTGCCCGGCTCCGGCGGCAAGGACAGCTTCTACGCCGCCCATCTGCTGAAGTACAAGTACGGCATGCACCCGTTGACCGTCACCTGGGCACCCCACATTTATACCCCCTGGGGCTGGGAAAACATGCAGGCCTGGATCCATGCCGGGTTTGACAACTACCTGTGTACCCCCAACGGCATGACCCACCGCCTGCTGACCCGCCTGGCGACCGAGAACCTGTTCCACCCGTTCCAGCCGTTTATTTTGGGCCAAAAGCAGCTGGCCCCCAAGATGGCCGCCAAGTTCGGTATCCCGCTGGTGTTCTACGGCGAGAACGAGGCCGAGTTCGGCAACCCCATTGCCGACAACAACTCGGCTCTGCGTGATGAGCATTTCTTTGCCGTCAACGACTACGACCACATCTACCTGGGCGGTGTCAGCCTGCGCCAGCTGGAGGAGGACTACAAGGTGGATAAGGCCGATTTGGCTATCTACCTGCCCAGCGAGACCTCCAACCTGGAGAAAAACCACATCCAGGTGCGGTATTTGGGCTATTACGAGAAGTGGCATCCCCAGGGCGCGTACTACTACAGTGTTGAGCACGGCGGCTTCCGTCCTGCGCCGGAGCGCACCCAGGGCACCTACTCCAAGTACAATTCCATCGATGACAAGATCGATGACTTCTTCTATTACACCACCTACATCAAGTACGGCATCGGCCGCACCACCTACGATGCCGCCCAGGAGATCCGCAACGAGGAAATCACCCTGGACGAGGGCAAGGCGCTGTGCAAGAAGTTTGACGGCGAGTATCCTGACCGTTTTGAGAAAGAGATCTTCCAGTATCTGTCGCTGGACCGTCAGCATTTCCCCTGGGCCAGCCAGCTGTTTGAGCAGCCCAAGATGGACCGCGAATACTTTATGCACCTGGCCGACCGGTTCCGTTCGCCCCATCTGTGGAAGTGGGAGGACAATATGTGGAAGCTGCGCTACACCCCCTATGAGGGCGACAGCGAGGTACTGTGGGGCGACCCACGCGGGACGCACCACGAAATCTAATTATAACCCGCACCTGTAGGGGCGGATGCTTGCATCCGCCCGCGGGTCGATGCGAGCATCGACCCCTACAAAATGCCCGAGGAGAAAAAATATGGGTAAAAAAATACGTCTGATCGCCCGGCTGGATGTGAAGGACACCAACCTGGTCAAGGGCATCCAGCTGGAGGGGCTGCGCAAACTGGGCGACCCCAACCAGTTCGCCAAAGAATATTACGAGCAGGGCATCGATGAACTGCTCTACATCGACATCGTAGCCAGCTTGTACAACCGCAATAATTTGAGTGATATCGTGCGCAAAACGGTCGATGATGTGTACATTCCGGTCTGCGTGGGCGGCGGCCTGCGCAGTGTGGAGGATGTGCGGCACATCCTGGCTATGGGCGCGGACAAAGTGGCTATCAACACAGCGGCCATCAAGCGGCCGGAGCTTATTACCGAGGTGGCCGAGGCGTTCGGCAGCCAGTGCATGGTGCTGTCCATCCAGGCCAAGCGCAGCCGCACCTGGCCCGGCAAGTGGGAAGCCTACTACGATAACGGCCGCGCACACTCCGGCTACGATGTGGTGGAGTGGGCCAAACGCGGCGAAGCGCTGGGCGCGGGCGAAATTTTGCTGATGAGCGTGGACAACGAGGGTTTGCAGCGCGGCATGGACCTGGAATTGATCGAGGCCGTGACCAAGGCTGTCAATATCCCGGTGATCTGCGGCGGCGGTGTGGGCTGCGGCGATGACATCGTGGACGGTGCCAACGCCGGGGCGGATGCCGTGGCCTGCGCGGCAGTGCTGCACTACAAAAAAGAAACGGTGGCGGAACTGAAAGAGGACATCCGCGCCGGGGGAGTGGAGGTGCGCCGCGTATGAAAAAGGTGACGATCATCGACTACGGCCTGTCCAACCTGTTGAGCGTACAGCATGCCTTTGCCCATTTTGGCGCGGAAACCCTGGTGACCGGCAAGGCCGAGGATGTGCTGGCCGCCGATGCGCTGGTGCTGCCCGGCGTGGGGGCGTTCAAGGATGGCATGGCCGGGCTGGAAAAGCTGGGGCTGATCGAGCCGATCCGCCAGAAAGCCGCCGCCGGTACGCCGCTGCTGGGCATCTGCCTTGGCATGCAGATGCTGTTTGACGAGTCCGAGGAATTCGGCCTGCACAAGGGCCTGGGACTGATCCCCGGCCGTGTGGTGAAGATCCCGTCCACCGATGTGCAGGGCCGCCCCCAAAAGGTGCCGCATATCAGCTGGAACCCGCTGTACCCGGCGGGCGGACGCGCAGATTTTGCGGGCACCGTGCTGGCCGGGGTAGTGCCCGGCGAGGAGTGCTATTTTATCCACAGCTACGAAGCCAAACCTGCTGACGAAGCCGACCGGCTGGCTGACACCGTGTATGGCGGCCGGGCGGTATGCGCCGCCGCGGCGCACGGCTCTGTGGTGGGATGCCAGTTCCACCCGGAGAAATCTGGGGTGGTGGGGCTCAAGATTATTGAGCGGTATCTTGAGTTGATTTGATTTTAATATGAGCCTATGCGGCCCTGCCTACCTTGCGGCAGGGCCTTTTATAATGGGATTCTTCCATTAGGCCTACCTTTTTGTGACCAAAAAAGGTAGCGAAAAAAGTCTCGCTGTTGCGAGGCAGCGAACCCCGCCTTAGGGGCTGCTCGCCCCTAAGAACCCCAAAGAGGAGGTCGAAGGACCCAAAAGCTAAAAAATGCAGGAGTGCTGCATTTTTCTTAACGCTTTTGGGTCCTTCTCCGTCTGGCCCCTCCGGGGCCAAAATGTAAGGGTGTAGAGGTTGTAGGGGCGATCATTGATCGCCCGTGGAGTCTAGCGTTACCACAAAACTGCGCGGGCGAACACTGTTCGCCCCTACAGCCCGTTGTGGGTTTTGCGTTGCCGCGCAATGCAAGGAGGGGTCAAGACCCCTCCCTACGGACCAACGGAAATGACCGGTGAAACGTAAATGATCAACCACATACATGCGGGCGGATATAGAATCCGCCCCTACGGTATATTTATGGGGGTATTTGGCCCCGGAGGGGTCAATCTGGAGGGCGATGAAAAAGCGTGAAGAAAAACGCAGCACTCCTGCGTTTTTTAGCTTTTTCATTGACCGACCTCCTCTTTGGGGTTCCTAGGGGCGAGCGCTTGGCGGCGCACAACGAGCGCCGCCAGTTTGCTACGCAAACCCGCTCGTGCGGTTATTCGCCCCGCTGGGGCGAACATTGCTCGCTCCCCAGTTTCGCTACGCTCAACTGTGGCCCCTTGCTCGCAACCCCGCAATCCCCTTGGCCGGGGTTGCGGGGTCGCGAAGCGATCAAAGCCCCAGTGGGGCTTTGAACCGCACGAGCGGGCCAGCTTTGCTGGCTGGCGGCCATCGTTTTGGCCGCCAAGCGGCTGCCTCGGAACAGCGAGACTTTTTTCGTTTCCTTTTTTGGTCACAAAAAAGGAAAGCCTTGTGGGTGCAACCCATTATAAAAGGCCCTGCCGCAAGGTAGGCAGGGCCGCACAGCCGCAAAAAGTCCCGGCCCAAGAGGCCTTAAAGAGCAGCTGAACGGCATCGGTCAGTTGCTTTTTCCCCTATGATACGGTATAATATATTCTGTATCAATATGTAAAAGGGGAATTGCGCATGTACAGGGATCTGCTGGTGGGATCTACGGGGTTCGTGGGGGGCAACCTGCGGGCGAAACACGAGTTTACTGCCGTGTGCCATAGCAGCGATATTGCCGCCCAGTACGGCACGGCACCGGACCTTTGTGTCTATGCGGGGGTGCCTGCTGCCATGTTTTTGGCGAATGCGGACCCGGAAGCCGACCTTGCCGTCATGCGCGCCGCACGGGAAAACCTGCGTAAGATCGCCCCAAAGTCACTGGTGCTCATCTCCAGCATTGCCGTGTATGCCGACAGCCGCGGCCGCTGCGAGGACGATGCCCCCGGCACTGATAACCTGCCCGCCTATGGCCGCAACCGCCTGCAGCTGGAGCAATGGGTGCGGGAGGATTTCCCCGATGCGCTCATCGTGCGCCTGCCCGCTTTGTACGGTATCGGCCTGAAGAAAAACTTCCTGTTCGACCTGCACACCATCACCCCGGCTATGCTGAATCCGGAGAAATATAACGAACTGGCGGGAAAATCACCCCTTGTCCAAACCGGCTACACCCTGGCCAACAACGGCTTTTACAAACTAAACGGCACGGTTGATAAAACAGCCTTAAAGGAATTTTTCGCGGGCAACAATTTCAATGCCCTGGCATTTACCGATTCCCGCAGCCGCTACCAGTTCTACAACCTGGGCCGCCTGTGGCAGGATATCGAGGCCGCCCGCGCCGCTGGGCTGACGATGCTGCATCTCTGCACACCGCCCATCTCGGTCGCCGAGGTCTACGCTGCGGTGACCGGCAAGACCGACTGGACCAACGAACTGCCTAAGCCCCCGTTTGACTACGACCTGCGCAGCCGTTACGCCGCCGTGTTGGGCGGCAGCGGGGACTACCTGTGTACCAAAGAAGAAGAACTTGACGATATTACGCATTTCCTGCGTGAGTGGAGGGATTGAGGATGGCAATCTATCAGCTGGCGATCTCCAACATTGCCTGGCATAAAGAGGATGACGAGGCGGTCTACACCGCTATGCAGCAGGCCGGGTTTACCGGGCTGGAAATCGCACCTACGCGGATTTTCCCTGAAATGCCCTACGAAAACCTGACCAGCGCCCTGCTGTTTGGCGGGTATCTCAAAAACCAGTGGGGCTTCTCGGTGCCCAGCATGCAAAGCATCTGGTACGGCCAGACCGGCAACATTTTTAACCCGGCGGATGCCGAGCATCTGCTGGACTACACCGCCGAGGCGTTCCAGTTTGCCCACAGTCTGAACTGCCCGTCGCTGGTGTTCGGCTGCCCCAAAAACCGCATGCGTGCTCTGGGAGACAGTGATGCTGCCGCCGAAGCGTTCTTTATGCAGGCGGGCAACCTGGCCGCGCGGTACGGGGTGCGTCTGGCCATCGAGGCCAACCCCCCGATGTACACCAACTACTTAAACGGCACCGCCGAGGCGTTTGACCTCGTTAAGCGGCTGGATAACCCCGGTCTGGCCGTCAACCTGGATCTGTCCACCATGCTGGCCCAGGGCGAAAAGCTGCAAAATTTTGTGGATGACTTAAAGTACGTCAGCCATGTGCATATCAGCGAGCCGGGGCTGGCCCCCATTGAAAAGCGGCCCGAGCATAAGGAACTGGCGCTGCTGCTGGGCGCGGTGGGCTACCGGGGCTTTGTCTCGGTGGAGATGGCCCGCACCGACCTGGATACCGTAAAGCGGACGCTGGACTATGTGGCGGAGGTGTTCCAATGATCGAATATGAACGCAAGGCTTTGCAGGGTGTGCCCGATTACCGCGCCGCAGAGCTGCTGCCCAAGCGCAGCGATTACTGCCTGCTGATTCCCGTTATCAACGAGGGAGCGCGCATTTTGACCGAGCTGGGCCGCGCCCAGACTGCCGGGGTGAACACCCTGTGTGATATCGTCATCTGCGATGGCGGCTCCACCGATGGCAGCATGAAGCTGGACACCCTGCAGCTGTACGGTGTCAATACGCTGCTAACCAAGACCGGCCCCGGCAAACAGGGGGCCCAGCTGCGCATGGGCATCTACTTTGCCCTGAACCGCGGCTACAAGGGCATACTGACCATCGATGGCAACAACAAGGATTCTATCGAGGATGTGCATAAATTTATTGAAAAGCTGCAGGCGGGCTACGACCTGGTGCAGGGCAGCCGGTTCATCCGGGGCGGTCACGCCGTCAACACCCCGCCGGTGCGCTACGCCGCTGTGCGGCTGGTGCATGCACCGCTCATCAGCCTGGGGGCACACCAGTGGTTTACCGATACCACCAACGCCTACCGCGCCTACAGCCGGGAATACCTGACCCACCCCGATGTGCGCCCCTTGCGGGATGTGTTTATGGGATATGAGCTGCTGGCATATTTGAGCATCCGCGCCACACAGCTGGGCATGAAGGCCTGCGAGGTCCCCGTGACCCGCGCCTACCCCGCCACCGGCAAGACCCCCACCAAGATCAGCGGCTTTAAAGGCAACAGCAACCTGATGCAGGTACTGCTGAAAGCATTGGCAGGGAAGTATAACCCGTAAGGTGCAGAGGACGAGATAATGAAAAGAGGACGAGATAATGAAAAGAAGATGGAAAAATAAAAACATACTATATGTGGCAAGCTTTTTACTAATTTTGATTTTCAGAATCGGCCATTATGCCAGCCAGAAAATTCCATACTTCACAAGTGACAGCAAAGGTTATATGAATGTAGATCTCGGCTGTCTGTTTACTCATTTTGTGTCCAACGAGGGGCAAGCACCAGGCTATGGTTTCTTTTTAGCGATTGTCAAAATCTTGGCGGGGACAAACTATCTGAATATAGTGGTAGCAATTCAAATTCTGATCTCCTTTTTGTCACTGTTTGCGCTGGCTTATACAATGAATCTGCTAGGGATAAATTTGCTTTTACAGCAGATTCTGCTGGTGCTTTATGGCGCAAATCCGGCTATCTGCGGCTGGGATGGCTGCATATTAACGGAGTCGCTGTCTTTAAGCTGTACGGTTCTTTTCCTCTTTTTCATTATCCGCTATATTATTAAGAATGATAGGTGGGATGCAATTCGGGGGGGGGAATCGTATTTTATATGGTTTTTCTGCGCCCTCAGTTCCTATATATTTTTGCGGCGCTTTTGCTGTTCTTCGTTTTGAAAAGTATATTTGAAGAAAGCAAATCGAGACAAAATTTTAAAATAGTATTGTTGATGGCTTGCCAGACGATTTTGATTTTGCTTTATTGCGGCAATTTTAAAGCGACATATGGAGTGTTTTCACTATCGGATGCGATGCCAAGACAAAATTTAAAAGTTTGTATCGACCGTGGATATTATAAAGAATTTGAAAACCAAAAACTGGTAAAGCTGATCGAAGACTTCCAGCGAGGAGAGAACGTCTACGAAGAAACCTGGGACGCTACGATGAGCGCAATCTCCGAGTTTGGAAACGAAGAAATCAGCAGACAAACAAAAAAGTGCATTCGTGCACATTTGTCGGATTATGTCAAAGATACCATTGATATAATTGTAGATGATACCACGACTACATTTTTGGGGTACGGTTCGGCCAGCTATAAGTTATATGAGAATATAAATGCAGAGATGCCAGGTATTGTACACAAGATCGATCGGCTGCAGCTTGCTTTGTTTAATAATGTTACAGTAGGGCAAGTGCTGACGGCTTCACTGCTAGAAGGAATTGCAATGGTTTATGTATGGGTAAAACGGAAAAGAGCGCCCTGGATACATATGGCATTGTTCTCAATTTCAATGTGCACAACCTGGCTGACATACTTTTTGACTTGTTTTGAATATATGCGCACCATGGTCAGCGCGCTGCCATACTTTTACATTATGGTTGGGTTGTTCCTGCAATGGGTGTGCACGGTATCTCTTCCGGAAAGAGAGAAGAAGGAAAATTATGACCTACGATAAAATCATCCTGGGTGCGGGCCTGTATGGGCTGTATGCGGCGCAAAAGTGCGGCGCGGCAGGCCAGCGGGTGCTGGTGCTGGAGCGCGACCCGGCGCCCTTTATGCGGGCTACCTACATCAACCAGGCGCGGGTACACATGGGTTACCACTACCCGCGCAGCTACTCCACGGCCATCAAATCCGCCCATTATTTTGAGCGGTTCTGCCGGGATTACAGCTTTTGCCTGCATACCGAGTTTGACCAGGTCTACGCCACCAGCGCCCACTTTTCCTGGACGAATGCGGCCGAGTTCCGGCAGTTCTGCCGCGCGGCGGGCATCCGCTGCGATGATGTGCCGCCGGAGCGGTACTTCAACCACGGCCTGTGCGATGGTGCGTTTTTGACCACCGAGTACACCTACGATGCCCAGGTGCTCAAGCGCTGGTTTTTGGAGCAGCTGGCAAAGCTGCCCAACGTGGAGGTGGCTTATAGCCACAAGCCGGACCGCATCGAGAAAGCGGGCAGCGCCTGGTGCGTGACGGCGGGGGATATCACTGCCGAAGCGCCCTATCTGCTCAACGCCACCTACGCGGGCGTGAACGATGTACATGCCATGCTGGGGCTGCCGCCTTTCGGCATTAAGTACGAAAAATGCGAGATCATTTTGTGTACGGTGGACGAAAGCCTGAAGAACACCGGCATCACCGTGATGGACGGGCCGTTTTTCAGCCTGATGCCCTTTGGCCAGACCGGCCTGCACAGCCTGACCAGCGTGACCTTTACCCCCCACGAGACCAGCTATGACAGTGTGGCGACCTTCCCCTGCCAGCAGGAGTGCGGCGGGGTGTGCAAGCCGGGCAACCTGTACAACTGCAACGAGTGCCCGGCCAAGCCTGCCAGCGCCTGGCCCTACATGAGCCAGCTGGCCCGCAAATATTTAAAAGAGGAATACGGCTTTGCCTACCATAGCAGCCTTTTCAGCATGAAGCCGATCTTAAAGGCCAGCGAGGTGGACGACTCCCGCCCCACGGTGGTGCGTGTGATGTGTGACGAGCCGAAGCTGGTCAGTGTACTGTCCGGCAAGATCAACACAGTCTATGATTTGGACGAGGTGCTGGAACTGTGAGTAGTATCAACAACAAGGAAAAAAACTTTATCTCCGCCGTGGTTTACCTGCACAACGATGGGACCCGCGCGGTGGAGTTCTGCCGCACTGTGGCGGCGGAGCTGGACAGCCACTTTGCCCAGTATGAACTGGTGGTGGTGGACGATGCCTGCACCGATGACACGGTGGCCCAGCTGCGCACCTGGGGCAAAGACCAGGCCGCCCCGCTGACCATTTTGCACATGAGCTTGTACCACGGGCTGGAAAACGCCATGAATGCGGGCCTGGATGCCACCATCGGCGACTATGTGTACGAGTTTGACTCCACCGAATTGTGCTACCCGGCGGCGATGATCTTTGACGCGTACCGCACGGCACTGCAGGGCAGCGATATTGTTTCGGTCTGCCCCAAGGCGACCCGCAGCGGGCTGTTTTACCGCATTTTCAACGCCAATTCCCACAGCAATTACCAGCTGCGCACCGATGCGTTCCGCCTGGTGACCCGGCGGGCCATCAACCGCGTACACGCCAGCAGTGCCCACCTGCCTTACCGCAAGGCCGCCTATGCCGCCTGCGGCTTAAAAATGACCGACCTGGAATTTGACGGCAAGGTGGGGGCCGGTGCGTCCCATCGTTTCAACCTGGCAATCGACAGCCTGGCGCTGTACACCGATGCCGGGTTCAAGGCCAGCGTGGGCATCACCCTGTTTATGCTGGTGCTGGCGTTGGCGGAACTGGTGTATACGCTGGTCATCTTTGCCACGGGCCACCCGGTGGCGGGCTGGACCACCACCATGTTTGTGATCACCGTCGGCTTTGCCGGGCTGTTCGCTGTGCTGGCGATCGTGGTCAAGTATCTTTCGCTGCTGCTGGAATTGACGTTCAAACAGCAAAAATACCTGGTGGAAAGCATCGAGAAACTGCAAAAGTAAATGGGAGCATCTATGCAGGCATTGCAGAAAAAACAGAAAACATGGGTGCTGCTGCTATTGGGGGCGGTGCTGGGGCTGGCCGCGTTTTTGTGCCTGTACGGCACCGCGCCGCTGAACCCCGCCAACGATGCCTGGATCTGGTACGGCTACGATGAGACCGACATCCACCAGCATTATGCCGGGTGGCTGGGGTTCCGTAACAGCAGCTGGCAGTTCCCGCTGGCCCAGGCTGATGCGTTAGCCTACCCGGCGGGGGCAGGCGTGAACATTTCGTTTACCGATTCGCTGCCCTGGGTGTCGGTGCTGTTTAAGCTGCTGGCCCCGGCGCTGCCCGCGCAGTTCCAGTGGTTTGGGCTGTACGAGCTGGCCGCCTTTATGCTGCAGGGCATGGCGGCGGCACTGGTGCTGGGGCTGTTCCTGTACGACCTGCTGCCGCTGGCGGCGGGCACGGCGCTGTTTGCGTTTTCGCCTATCATGATCGAGCGGGTGTTCCGCCACGTGGCGCTTTCTTCCCATTACATCGTGCTATTTGCGCTGTATGCGTATTTGCGCGGTCGGCGGGAGCGGCGCTGCTTTATGCCGGTGTTCTGGCTGCTGGCGGCGCTGGGCGTGGGGATTACACCCTACTTTTTGCCTATGGTGGCGATCTTTGCGCTGCTGCTGGCGGTGGAAAACGCCCTGCACACCCGCAAGCTGCTGACCCCCTGCGGGCTGTTCTTTGGCACCTGCGCGGCCGGATATGCGGCGGGCGTGGTGCTGGGATCGCTGAACAACGGCTACTCTGCCAGCCGGGAAAATTACGGCGTATTCTCGTTCAATTTAAACGCGCTGTTCAACCCCAGCTCCAAGGGGGAGTACACCTGGTCCCGGATTCTGCCCGCCCGGCCCCAGTTGTACGGGCAGTATGACGGCTTCAACTATTTTGGCTTTGGCATGCTGGTGCTGCTGGGGGTGCTGTGCGTGGCGGCGGTGGTGCTGGCCGTGCGCAGCAAAGCTGACCGCGCCGCGCTGGCCGGGCTGCTGCGCCGAAATCTTGTGTTGATTCTGGGCATGGCGTTTATGACGCTGTTTGCCATTACCAATGTCGTCTGCTTTGACGATGTGGAACTGCTGAACATCCCCCTGCCGGAGGGGCTGCTAAAACTCTGCGGCATCTTCCGTGCCAGCGGGCGGATGTTCTATCCTGTGTATTACGTGCTGATGACCGCCTGCATCGTGGGGCTGGCACGGCTGCTGCGCCGCGTGGGCAAGGCCCGGCTGTACCCGGCGGCGCTGGTGCTGGTGGCGGCGCTGCAGCTGTTTGATCTAAGTGCGATGATCGCCGAAAAGCACACCGCTATGACCGAAACTGCCGCCAAGCCGCAGCCTTACCCGCAGGAACTGGTGGACTGCCGCGGCAACTACGGCGTGTTGATGCTGGCGGATGATATCATCCACGCCCGCAATGTGATTTGCGCGGCGTGGCACCCCGGCATGGTCACCAACGGCTACGATGTGAACACCTACACCGGCGCGTGGAACGTGACCATCGACTGGACGGCCCAAACCAGCGCCGCTGTGGACAGCGGGACGCTGGACTCGGATACCCTCTATGTCACCGGCGATGCCGACCGCTTTGCCAGCTGGCAGGCGCAGTACGGTGATAAAGCCGACTATATCACCTGGGATATTGCGTCCACCGGCATCTACGACCGGCGGGACCAATACTACTTTATGGCACCCAAACAATAACGAACCATCGAGGTAAACTGTATGAAACACCCCCGCCTGCAACTGAACAAGCGCGCTTTCTGGTGCGGTGTGGCCGTGCTGGCTTTGCTGCGCTGCGGCCTGACCGGCTTCCAGCAGGCGTATACCTGGGTGGGCGGCGCACCGCTGGATGATGAACTGATGTTCCGCGCCGCGCAGGCCATTACAGCGGGGGAGTGGCTGGGGGCTTATGATTATCTGACGCTTTCCAAAGCCATGTTTTTCCCGGTATGGCTGGCGCTGCTGCATGCGCTGCACCTGCCGTACCTGGTCAGCGGGGCGGCGCTGTGGTGCGCAGCTTCGCTGCTGGCGGCCTTTGCCTTTGCACCGCTGTGGCGTAATGCCGAGCCGGGCCGCGGCCGGGTGCTGACGCTGGGGCTGTTTGGGGCGCTGGCGTTTTTGCCCTCCAGCTGGGCGGCCTACACGCTGCGCGTTTACCGGGACAATATCTTCCCGGCGCTGTGCCTGATCTTTTTTGCGGGCATGGCGGGTATGGCGCTGCGGGCTGTGTTTTACGAGGCCAAACAAAAGCCGCTGTGGCCCTGGCTGCTGGCGGCGGGCGTGGGGCTGGCTTGCGCCTATCTCGACCGCGAGGACGCGGGCATGTTCCTGCTGCCCTTTGCGGGCGTGGCTACGGTTATCGTGCTGGTGGTGCTTATGCCCAAGCACCGGTGGCTCTGCTGCGCAGCACAGGCCATCCCCTATGCCGTGCTGGCGGCGGGGGTGCTGACTTTCTGCGGGCTGAACTACAGCCATTACGGCGTGTTTGCCCTGTCGGATTTTTCCTCCGGCTCCTTTGCCGCCGCTATGGGCGCGATGATGCGGGTGGACACCGACACCCACGCGCCTTACCTCTCGGTGCCCGCCGATGCCCGTGAAAAAATTTATGAAGCCGTGCCCGAACTGGAACCCCTGGCCTACTGGCTGGAGGAGGATGACCAGATGGAGAACGACTTCCGCGACCCGGGCCTGAACGACTACCGTGCGGGCAGCTTTTATTGGGCCATCCGCCGCGCCGCGCAGTTTGAGGGTATCTACGACAGCGCCCAGACTGCCGATGCCTACTGGCAGAACGTGGCGGACAAGATCAACGCCGCCTGCGATGCGGGCACCCTGCCCAGCCGCACCGGCAAGCGGGTGGCTACCAGCCAGCCCATCAAGGCCGAGTATGTGGGCGCGACCCTGTCCGAGACCTGGAACGGCTTCTGGCATGTGCTGGGCTTCCGTGCCTGCGAACCCTATGAAACCTTGCGGTCCATCGGCACCACCGAGGATATAGCCCAATGGTCCGGCTACCTGCACTGCGGCTTCAACAAGGCCGCCGTGGCGGGGGAGGACACTCCCTACTACAGCCCCTACCAAAAGGCTGTGTTTGCGGTGATGCAGGGCTGGACTGCTGTGTACAGCGTGGTGCTGACGGTCGGTGTGCTGTGCGCGGTGCTGTTCCAGCTTGTGGAACTTTTGCCGTGGGTACGCAAGAAATGCACAGCGGAAACGGTGGTGCCGTGGCTGCTGTTGTTCGGCATCTTTGGCATTGCGCTGCTGCGCTGCGCCATGATCGCCTTTGTGGAGGTGTCCAGCTTCGGCATCGGCACCAGTACCATGTATCTGGCTACCGTGCATCCGCTGCTGGCGGTGTACGCGTTTACCGGGCTGTTTTTGTACGGACGGCCCCTTGGGAAAAAGAGAAAGGATAACGCATGACGGATCTATTGGTCATCGGCGGCGGCGCTGCGGGCCTGATGGCGGCGGGCGCGGCCTGCGCCAAGGGCCTGACGGTGACGGTGCTGGAGCACAACCCCAAAGGCCCGGGGCAAAAGCTGCTTATTACCGGAAAAGGGCGCTGCAACGTAACCAGCGACAGTGATGTGCGGGAGTTTTTGCCCTACGTGCGGCACAACGGGCGGTTCTTGTATTCCAGCCTGTACGCGTTCCCGCCGGCTTCGGCCATGCAGCTGTTTGAGGAACTGGGTGTACCGCTGAAAACCGAGCGCGGCCGCCGGGTGTTCCCCCAAAGTGACCGCGCCGCCGATGTGCTGGCGGCCTTGCGGGACTATGCACGGGACGCTGAATTTGTGCGCGGCAGCGCGAAAAAGCTGCTGTTGGAGGACGGCGTTTGCAAGGGCGCTGTCACCGACCGGGGCGAAACACTGCGGGCGGAGAACACCCTCATCGCTACGGGCGGCATCAGCTACCCGGCCACCGGCAGCGATGGCAGCGGCTACAAGCTGGCGCGCCAGGCGGGGCATACCATCGTAACGCCGCAGCCCAGCCTGTGCAGCCTCATCAGCCCCGACCCGGCCTGCCGCCGCATGATGGGCCTGGCCCTGCGCAACGTGCGGCTGACCCTGCTGTGCGATGGCAAGGAACTGTTCACCGAGCAGGGAGAAGCGCTGTTTACCCACTTTGGCTTGTCCGGGCCGCTGGTGCTCTCGGCCAGTACCTATATTGAAGATATTGCGAAGCACCGTTATATCTGTGAGTTTGACTTAAAGCCTGCGCTGGACGAGAAAACGCTGTATGACCGCCTGACCCGCGATTTTGCCGAGCAGGGTGCCCACAGCGCCCAGGGCGCGCTGGCAAAGCTGCTGCCGAATTCGATGCGGCCGGTGGCGGTGGAAAAGTGGGGCGTTGACCCCGCGACCCGCGCCGCGCAGATTACCAAGGAGCAAAAGCTGGCGCTGGTGCAGCTGTGCAAGCACTGGCAGGTGCCGGTCACGGCATTGGGCGACAAGGAACACGCGGTGGTCACCGCCGGCGGCGTGGACGTGAAAGAGGTCGATCCCAAAACGATGGCCAGCAAACTGTGCGGCGGGCTGTATTTTGCGGGCGAAGTGCTGGACGTGGATGCCCGCACCGGCGGGTACAACCTGCAGATCGCCTGGTCCACCGCGCAGGCAGCGGTAAGGGCGATGTGAGGTACGGCGTTGTAAGGTTGGCCGTAGGGGCCGATGCTCGCATCGGCCCGCAAAGCGGCTGCCTGACGGGGCGATGCGAGCATCACCCCCTACAGCTTATCGAAAGGTGAAGCGTAGGGGCGCACAGTGTGCGCCCGTGCAGTCTTGCGCAGCCGCAAATTGCAACGGGCGAACAATGTTCGCCCCTACACCCTCGCATGGTGGTTCGTAGGGGGCGGCATCCTCGATGCCCCGGCGGGCGCGTATGTATTCCGGGCGGATATGGAATCCGCCCCTACGGTTTGGTTGAAACTAAATATAAATAAGGTGATAAAAATGATCTCTGTAGCAATTGATGGGCCCTCCGGGGCGGGGAAGTCCAGCCTGGCAAAACGGCTGGCGAAAGATCTCGGCTATGTCTATGTGGACACCGGTGCCATGTACCGCTCTATCGGCCTGTACGCCGTGCGCGCCGGGGTCGACCCCAAGGACGAAGCCGCTGTAACGGCACTGCTGCCCCAAATTAAACTGGCTATCCGCCTGGTGGACGGTGCCCAGCACATCTACCTCAACGGCGAGGATGTCAGCGATGCCATCCGTGCCGAGAACATCGGCATGGCGGCTTCCGCCGTGTCGGCCCATCCGCCGGTGCGCGCCTTTTTGCTGGACACCCAGCGCGGGCTGGCCGCAGACCAGAACATCCTGATGGATGGCCGTGACATCGGCACCGTGGTGCTGCCCAACGCTACCGTGAAAATTTTCCTCACCGCCAGCGCCGAGGCCCGCGCCGAGCGCCGCCGCAAGGAACTGGAAGAAAAAGGCCAGCCTGCGGACTTTGCTACCGTGCTGGCGGACATCCAGCAGCGCGACTACCAGGACACCCACCGTGCCATTGCTCCGCTGAAGCAGGCGGACGATGCGATCCTGGTCGACACCAGCGACATCGGCTTTGACGAAAGCTTCGAGCTGTTGAAGCGCACGATTCTGGCACATCTGTAAGGGGGCTGCGCTATGCTGTTGTATTGGATCCTGCTGCCTATCGTCTGGGTGCTGGCGCACATCGTGTTCCGCATCCAGGTCATCGGCCGCGAAAACTTGAAAGCCGTCCGTGATGGCCGCGCCTACGTCATTGCGCCCAACCACATCGCCAACCTGGACCCCGTGCTCATCGCCATTACGGTGTTTGACTGGAAGCGACTGCGCATCCTGGCGAAAGAGGAACTGTTCAAAAATCCGCTGGCCGGGTGGTTCCTGCGCTGCATGGGCGCGGTGTCCATCGAGCGCGGCAAGGGCGATACCGTCACGCTGGAAAAAATCACGAACGAGTGCAAAAACGGCACCGGCGTGATGATCTTCCCCGAAGGCACCCGCACCAAGACCGGCAAGCTGGGCATGATCAAGAGCGGTGCGTTCGTCATTGCCGCCGCGGCCGGGGCCGATATGCTGCCGGTGCGCATCATCTACGGCACCAAGGACGGCCGGATGCACCTGTTCTGCAAGGTGCGCATCGTCTTTGGCGAGGCCATCCCCGCCGCTGACCTGCAGATCAAGGACCCCAGCCATAAGATCGCGGAACTGCGCCGCATGAAGAACCGCCTGAAGGACGAACTGGAAGCCCTGCTGAAAGCCAACGCCTTTGACGTGCAGCCCGCCGAGACCACCGAAGCCGCCGACCCTGCCCCCAAGACCGCCGAAAAGACGAAGCCTGCCGAGGAACCCAAGCCCGCCGCGCAGCCCACCGATGCCCCGGCAGAGGGAGCACAGCCCGCCGAAAAGCCCGCCCTGCCCGAAGCAGCAGATGGCGAGACCCAGGGCGCATAAGAAAAAACGAGGTATAACGATGAATATTATCCGTGCCAAGACGGCAGGGTTCTGCTTTGGCGTGGACCGTGCGGTCAAGCTGACCTATGACCTGCTGGCGGACGGCCACAAGGTGGCAACCCTCGGCCCGCTGATCCACAACCCCCAGGTGGTGGAGGATCTGGAGGCCAAAGGTGCCTTGACCTGCCCCGATGTGACCAGTGTACCCGATGGGTACGAGGTCATCATCCGCAGCCACGGTGTGCCCCAGACGGTCTATGATGAAATAAGCACACGCCGCCTGGCGTATCACGATGCCACCTGCCCGTTTGTAGCAAAAATCCATAAAATTGCCATGAAGGCAGACGAAAACCATGCACTTTTGTTGGTGGCGGGTGATGCCAGCCATCCCGAAGTACAGGGGATTGTGGGCCATACAAAGGGAAAAGTAAAAGTTTTTGCCAACCTGGAAGAACTGGAGAAAATGCTCCCGGAACTTTTGCAACAAGAATCCATCTATGTGGTGGCGCAGACGACTTTCCGCGTGGAAAGCTGGGAAAAGTGCAAGGATTTTTTAAAAAAACAGTGTACAAAAGCAGAAATTTTTGATACAATATGTAATGCAACGTGGGCGAGGCAACAGGAAGCGGAAGACCTCAGCCAAAAATGCGATCATATGGTCGTCATTGGTGGTCATCATTCTTCCAATACCCAAAAGCTTTTACAGGTCGCTGCACGGCATGCTGTAGCCATCAACGTCGAGACTGCTGATGAACTCGACCCGGCATGGCTGAAAGGTGCTGTGACAGTGGGCGTAACGGCTGGGGCTTCAACGCCTTCGTCTATAATTGAGGAGGTACTTAACAGTATGAGTGAAGAGATCCGTGACGACATGAGCTTTGAGGAGATGCTCGCTGCATCCGAAGCAAAGCCCCTGTACGCAGGTAAAATCGTAAAAGCCAAGGTCATCAGCGTTTCCCCGACGGAGTGTGTCGTCGGTATTGATGGTTCCAAGCACACCGGTGTTGTCACCCTGCGCGAGATGAGCCATGACCCCAACGCTAAGATGGAAGACCTTGTTAAGGTAGACGACGATCTGGATCTGGTTGTTATCAAGACCAACGACCAGGAAGGCGTTGATACCCTTTCCCGCGTCCGTTTCGAGGCCCAGAAGGGCATGAAGGACGTTTCCGAGGCTGCTGAGAACGGCACCGTTATGGAAGGTGACGTTATGGAAGCCAACAAGGGCGGCGTTGTTGTCAACGTCAAGGGCGTTCGCGTCTTTGTTCCCCGCTCTCAGGCCACTATGCGCCGCGACGAGGATTACACCAAGCTGGTTGGCCAGCATGTTCAGCTGGTCATCACCGAGTGCGCCGGCCGCAAGATCGTTGGCTCCATCAACAAGGTCACTGCCGAGGCTAACAAGGCTAAGCGTGAGGAGTTCTGGGCTAACGTTGAGGTTGGCAAGCAGTACAAGGGCGTTGTTAAGAGCCTGACCTCTTACGGCGCTTTCGTGGATGTCGGCGGCGTTGACGGCCTGTGCCACATCAGCGAGCTGAGCTGGTCCAACATCAAGCATCCCTCTGAGGTTGTCAGTGTTGGCGACGAGATCGAAGTCTACGTCAAGAGCTACGATCCCGAGAACCAGAAGGTCTCCCTGGGCTACAAGAAGGAAGAGGACAACCCCTGGGTCAAGCTGGAAAATGAGGTTCCCGTTGGCACCGAGTTCACCGCTCCTGTCGTTTCCATCACCAAGTTTGGTGCTTTCGTCCGCATCATGCCCGGTATCGATGGCCTGGTTCACATCAGCGAGATCAGCAATGAGCGCGTGAACAAGGTTTCTGACGTGCTGAAGGTTGGCGATGAAGTCCGCGTTAAGCTGACTGCTGTCGACTTCGACCGCAAGCGCATCAGCCTGTCCATGAAGGCTTGCCTCGATGAGGCCGAGGATGCTGAATAATCTGTAAGCAACCGTTAAGGGGCCTGCCTGTAGTAACAGGCAGGCCCCTTTTTTACTACTCGTGCCTTATCTGTAGGGGCGGATGCTGTGCATCCGCCCGCGGGTCGATGCGAGCATCGACCCCTACAAGGGCCGCTAAACGGACGAAAAAATGCAAAAAATCAAAGAACTGATCAAAAAATATTACGAGGGCCTGGCCTACCTGTTTTTTGGCGGGCTGGCAACACTGCTGAACCTGGTGGTGTTTGCCGCGTTCCAGGCGGTGCTGGGCACGGACTTTGCAACCGGCATCGGCAATATCCTGGATAACATCATCTGCATCCTCTTTGCCTACTGGACAAACCGCACGTTTGTTTTCCGCAGCCAGAATACCGGCAAGGCGGCCTGGGCGGAGTTCGGGCAGTTTGTGTCCTGCCGCATCGCCACTATGGTTATGGACCAGGTCATCATCTGGGCCGGTGTCAGCCTGCTGGGACCCCATGTTGGCTTTGCTGTGGCCAACGCCAAGCTGTGGGCAATGGGTGTCAAGCTGTTCAGCCAGGTGATCGTGATTTTGTCCAACTACGTTTTCAGCAAGGTGCTGATTTTTAAAAAGAAGTAAAAGCAACACCCGAAGGAGCAGACTATGCTTGTTTTTAAGGTGGCAAAATTTGCGCTGCATCATCCGTTGGTGGCCCATCAGGCAAAACGGTTGGTACATAAAAAACTACGTCCCAAAAAGGAGGCATCCCCTATGAAACAGAAAGTGCGCGGTCATGCGTTCCGTCTGGTTGGTTTGATCCTCGGCATCATTGGTGCTACCGTCAGCATCACGTCCATCGTCTTTGCAGCGCTGGGCCTGCACCAGGCCCGCCTGTGCAAACATTGCGATAAGGGGGAAAATTTCCGTTGAAGTATACGAAAGAAGAAATGCTCAGCAAGGTTGACCATACCCTGCTGAAACCCGAGGCCACCTGGCCCCAGATCCAGGCCCTGTGCGATGAGGCCATCGCAAACCATTGCGCGTCCGTCTGCATCAACACCTGCTATGTCGCCAAGGCTGTTGAGTACATGGCAGGCCGCGTACCGGTCTGCTGCGTGGTCGGCTTCCCTCTGGGTGCTATGGACACCAAGAGCAAGGCCTTTGAGGCCAAGACCGCTGTGGAGAACGGCGCGTCCGAGGTGGATATGGTCATCAACATCGGCTGGTTGAAGAACAAGCAGTACGATGACGTGCGCAACGACATCGCTGCCGTCAAGGCTGCTGTCGGCGATAAGGTGCTGAAGGTCATCATCGAGACCTGCCTGCTGACCGAGGAAGAAAAGATCAAGATGTGCGACATCGTGCCCGAGGCCGGTGCCGATTTCATCAAGACTTCCACCGGTTTCTCCACCGGCGGTGCGACTTTCCATGATATCGAACTGTTTGCCGAGCATGTCAAGGGCCGCTGCAAGATCAAAGCCGCCGGCGGTATCTCCACCGTGGAGGATATCGAGAAGTTCCTCGACCTCGGCGCTGACCGCCTGGGCACCTCCCGTGCCGTCAAACTGCTGACCTCCGGCGAGGCTGGCAGCGGGTACTAATTTTACGGGGGTTGTTCCTTTCTTGAAAGAAAGGAACCGAAAGAACTTTTCATAAAATAATAAAAACACCCTCTGCCGGGCTGGATAGTCTGGCAGGGGGTGTTTTTGCTTAAAAGATTGGTGGTTATTTACGGTGGTTTGTAGGGAGGGGTCAAGACCCCTCCCTACGGAGCAACGGGAATGAGCGCCAAAATGAAAACGGCAACCACGCCATACGGGCGGATATAAAATCCGCCTCTACGATAAACCGTGAATAGGCAACGACCCGGTGCGGGCCGATGACGAGCATCGGCCCCTACAATACGGGGGCCTTTTGGCCCCGGAGGGGTCAATAAGGAGAAGAACCCAAAAGCGTTAAGAAAAATGCAGCACTCCTGCATTTTTTAGCTTTTGGGTTCTTCGACCTCAACTTTGGGGTTCCTAGGGGCGAGTAGCCCCTAGGCCGGGCCTCCCGCGCTATCGGAAGTAGCGGGCACCTTTTCGGTTCCTTTTGGGTGTCCAAAAGGAACATCTAACGGAAGAATCCCATTAAAACGAGGGGGATGCCGCAAGGTGGCAGCCCCCGAAAGCGCGAACATATAAAACATTTGTAAAGCATACAGTCCCCCAAGGGGGGATACACCTATGCAGGCATCACCAATTGTACTTACAACGTTAGCTGGATTATCAACCGGTTTGGGCGGCGCGCTGGCCGCGCTGGCAAAACCCAGTGAAACCATGCTCTCCGTCAGTGCGGGCTTCGCTGGCGGCGTAATGCTTACCGCGTCCTTAACGGACCTGCTGCCCGAGACGTTAGAATTTTACAGCAGCTACCTCCAGCCATTGCCCGCCGGCGCGGCCATCACAACGCTGTTGGCTTTAGGCATGCTCACCGCCGGATTACTGAGCCGCCTGCTGCCGGAGGAAACCGAACTGGCGCAAAATTACGGCCAAAACACCGCCCGAACCAAGGCGATGCGTACCGCGCTTATCACCGGTGCGGCCCTGCTGCTGCATAATTTCCCGGAGGGTGTGCTGACCCTGTTTGCCGGTACGGCGGACCCGGCCCTCGGTTTGCGTACGGCGCTGGCAATCGCTTTGCATAATATCCCCGAAGGACTGGCGGTGGCTGTGCCTTTTGCCTACGCCACCAACAGCCGGGCGAAAGGCGTGTTGGCGGCCTTGCTCTCCGGCCTGGCGGAACCGGCGGGGGCTTTGCTGGCACTGTTTCTGTTTCAAAACTTGTTCACGCCGGGCTTTTTGAACGGCACGATGGTGCTGGTGGCAGGCATCATGATCTGGGTCGCCCTGGCTCAGCTGCTGCCCGCCGCCTTTGCCCCGGCCCGCCGCCTGCCCGGTATTTTGGGGGCCGCTTTCGGCTGCCTGCTGATGCTGCTGGGCATTGCGGCTTTGCCGTAAATGTGCTATACTATACTCTGTATCAATGTTTGAAACTGCAGGGAGGCGGCGCTGATGAAAAAAGCAAAACAAAAATTGGCGTTGGCCCTTTCGATCTTACTCCTCACCGGCTGCAGCAGTTATGGCGATGTGGAGACTTTGCTGCGGGCACCGCAGTTGTCGGGGGAGAGCAGCGCGCTGCAAAAGGCGCTGAACAGCTACCTGGGCGGCAGCGCTACCTTGAAATACCCGGCCAGCGGTGATTTTTTGTCGCCCTTTGCCTTTGGTGACTGGGACGGTGACGGCGAGGATGAAGCCGCCGTGCTGTACACCGCCGACACCACCGGCTCCAACGTCTGCCTGGCCGTGCTGGAACCCAGCGGCGAGGACAGCTGGCGGGTCAGCCGCACGGTGGAGGGCCTGTCCAGCGAGGTGGAGAATTTCAACACCGCCAACCTGAAAAACGCCGTGTCCCAACAGCTGGTGGTGGGTTACAGCAGTGCCCAGGGTGACAGCTATTGCGTGGTGTATCAATATGATGGTGAGAACATCACCACCGTCATCAGCCAAAGCTACACCCAGCTGCTGCAGGCCGACCTGACCGGCAAGGAGAACACCACCGACCTGGTGCTGGCCCTGCCGGAAAACGAGATGGGCGGCGTGACCCTGCAATTGCTGACCAACGTGGACGGTGAGTTCCGCTCCATCCAGACATTGGCGCTGGGCGCGGGCAGCTACAGCGGCTGTGCGGCCCTGCATGCGGGTACCGGCCGGGATGATGCCGCCTACCTGGTCATGGATGCCTGGGCCGATGGCAACGCAATGGTGTCGGACATTATTTTGTACGATGCCGAGTCCGGCTCGCTGCAGCCCTACCATCCGCCGGGCCTGAACGACCCGCAGCGCAGCACCCTGCGCTACCATACCGAACTATTGAGCCGCGATATTGACGGCAACGGCACGGTGGACATCCCGGCGGAGATCGATGACGGCGGCGAATTGCAGACCCCGGTGGACAAGCGGCTGGTGTTTTTGCTGTGGAAAGACTACGCCAACAACAGCGGCGGCCACAGCCTGTTCGGCGTGTACGACAGCAAAGAAAACTTCTTTATGGCTTTGCCCGAATCGATGCACGGCAGCATTATGATCCGGGGCAACCAAAGCGGCACCGGCTGGCTGATCTGCAACCGCGAGGGCACCGTTGTGTACTGCGAGATGCGGGTGGTGGACCTGGACGAGCCGGAAAATGCCGACTACAAGCGCATTGCCACCATTGGCAGCCAGCAGCTGCAGGCCCGCATGGTGACAAGCTACTATGGTTTGAGCATGGACTATATCGAGAGCAATACCGTGCTGTTGGGCACGGTGTAAAGAAAGGATAGGCTATGAAACGAGTTCTGGTCGTGGAAGACGAAGCGAGCATCCGCGAGATGGTCGCCCTGAACCTGAAAATGGCCGGCTGGGAGGTCGTGGAGGCCCCCAGCGCCGAGCGCGCCCTGGAGTTGATGCACCACGGCGAAGTATGCGATGCCGCCCTGCTGGACATTATGCTGCCCGGCATGGATGGCCTGAGCCTGTGCGAGACGATCCGCCGCGAGAACAACGAGATTGGCATCATTATTGTGTCCGCCAAGGGGCAGGAGAGCGACAAGATCCGCGGGCTGTCCATCGGCGCGGACGATTACATTACCAAGCCGTTCTCGGTGTCGGAGCTGGTGGCCCGGCTGGAAGCTTTGACCCGCCGCATCAAGCGGGGCAGTGTGCCCGCCAAACCGGCCGAGGAGCCGGAGCAGCTTATCAGCGGACCCTTTGTGCTGGACGAAAAGAGCCGTATGCTGTACAAAAATGGCACGGCCATCGACCTGACCCAGGTGGAGTTCCAGATCATGGAGCTGTTCTTCCGCAACCCCGGCACGGCGCTGGTGCGGGAGAAGATTTTGGAAGGCGTGTGGGGCAAGAATTATTTTGGCGATGTGAAGATCGTGGATGTGAACATCCGCCGCCTGCGCATGAAGATCGAGGACGAGCCCAGCAGCCCCCAGCACATTTTGACCGTGTGGGGGTATGGATACCGCTGGAATGCGTAAGTGAACGAATGGCCCCCTCTGGGAGGGGGCTCCCGCGAAGCGGGTGGGGGAGAGAGCTTTCCCGTGAATAGAGCTTCTTTATAGGCTCTCTCCCTCAGTCAGCTTCGCTGACAGCTCCCTCCCAGAGGGAGCCTTAGAAACGAGCAATAACATAGAAATTGGAAAGGAGGAACCCATAATGGCGGCAGCTGGCATTACCAAGCGGTGGGTGCGGGGCAGCCTGCTGATCACCGTGCTGGTGATTCTGGTTGCTGAAGTGATGTTCCTCTATACCGATTACCGGGAACTGTACGGCGGTGTGCAGCGGGCGGCGGAAAGCCGCTTTTCCACCATTGCGGGCCGCCTGCAGGCCACCGGCACGGCGGGCGATGCCAACGAGACCGCCGAAAGCCGTGGCCAGGCATTGCGCCGCACAGTCGAGCAGTTTGACGAAAAAGACAAGTTCGAGTTTATGCTGCTGGATGCCCAGGGGGTCATCCTGGCTACCAGCAGCGGCACGATGACCCGCGATCTGACCGATGGTACCGACTTCCTGGCGGCGCAGACTTCCGCCAGCGGCAAGGGGCACGACATCTTCACCACGCCCCAGGGCGAGCGGGTGATGGCCGTGACCGAACTGGTACCCTACGCGGCGGGCAATGTGGCGGCTATGCGGCTGGTCACCAGCCTGGCGCTGGTGGACCGCCAGTGGTGGAACACGGTTACCGCTGCCACCGGCGTGGGGGCGCTGGTGCTGGTGTTTACAATTTGGAGCGGGCTGTTTTTTGTGCGTTCCATCGTGCGTCCACTGGGCGAGATTGAAGCCACAGCCACCAAAATTGCCAAGGGCGATTTGCAGGTGCGCCTGCCGGACAACCAGTATAATGATGAAGTCGGCCGCCTGTGCAAGACCATCAACCAGATGGCCGAGGACCTGGCCGAGACCGAGCGGCTGAAAAACGAGTTTATCTCCTCAGTCAGCCACGAACTGCGCACCCCGCTGACCTCCATCAAGGGATGGGTCGAGACCATCCGCAACATTGACGACCCCGGCGATGTGAATTACCAGCGCGGGCTTTCGGTCATCGGTACCGAGACCGACCGCCTGTACACGATGGTGGAAGAACTGCTGGACTTCTCCCGCCTGCAGAACGGCATCAAACTGAACTGCCAGGTGCTGGACCTGGTGGCCGAGGCTACCGATGCTGCCCTGTTTGTGGAGGCCCGCATCCAGCAGGAGGGGCTGCACTTCGTCTACGAGGAACCGCCCGACCCCTACCCGGTATGGGCGGACCCGGCGCGGCTGCACCAGGTGTTCATCAACATTCTGGACAACGCCATCAAGTACTCCGAGCCGGACGGCACGATCTTCCTCACGCTGACCCGGCGGGGAGATTCGGTCACGGCGGCGGTGCGCGACCAGGGCCGCGGCATTGCGCCCGATGACCTGGAAAAGGTCAAGCAGAAATTTTTCAAAGCCAAAAACTCGGTGCGGGGTTCCGGCATCGGCCTGGCGGTGGTGGATGAGATCATCACCGCCCTGGGCGGGCGCGTGGACATTGCCTCCACCCTGGGGCAGGGGACCACGGTCAGCATCACGCTGCCGGTCTACCACCCCGGGCAGGAGCATCTGCACGAGAAAATATAATGCTATACCGTAGAAACAACCAAGGAGAAACTATGCCCAATGAATTTCGCACTTCCGTTGGCGGCCAGGCCCTGATGGAAGGCATTATGATGCGCGGCCCCGAGAAGATCTGCTGTGCCGTGCGCAAGCTGGATGGGACCATCGACCTGACCTACGACCGGGTCGTGACCCGCTGGTACAACAAAGTGCCGCTGCTGCGCGGTGTCTGCAACATGGCCGAGAACCTGTACAAAGGCTATAAGTACCTGATGCATGCCGCCGATGTGGCGATGGAGGGCATTGAGGATGCCGAGCCGGAAAGCAAGCTGGACAAATGGCTGGACGAACACACCGGCCCGGTGTTCCAGAACGTGCTGATGGGCTGCGCCGCCTTTGCCGGTGTGGTGCTGGCGCTGTTTTTGTTCACCTTTCTGCCTACTTTTTTGACCGGGCAGCTCATCCGCGTTGTGCCGCTGGGCCGCTGGGGGCGGGTGATCCTGGAAGGCGCGCTGAAGATGGCCATCTTCCTTTTATATATGTTCCTGTGTACCCGCATGAAGGAACTGCACCGCGTGTTTGAGTACCACGGTGCCGAGCATAAGACCATCGCCTGCTACGAGGCGGGCCTGCCGCTGACGGTGGAGAACATCCGTAAGCAGAGCCGGTTCCACCCCCGTTGCGGCACCAGCTTTATGATCCTGGTTATTATCATCAGCATCTTTTTGTATGCGGTGCTGCCCTGGACCAGTACCGGCCTGCGGGTGGTGTACAAGCTGTGCATGTTCCCGCTGCTGGTGGGCGTGTGCTATGAGATTTTAAAGTGGGCCGGACGCTCCCACAGCGTGTTGTCCCGCATCGTATCCCAGCCGGGGCTGTGGATGCAGAGATTGACGACCTGTGAGCCGGATGACTCGATGATCGAAGTTGCTATTGCGGCAGTGACCCCGGTACTGCCCGAAAATCAGGAGGAAGCCCGCTGGTGAATGCTGCTTATCAAAAACTTTGTGCCCGGCTGATGATGGCCGGGGTGCCCGATGCCCGCTTTGACGCGGCGCAGTTGTATAAATTTGCTACCGGCCGTGACCACCGGCTGGATGACGGCCCCAACGATGAGGAACTTTCCCGCCTGCGGGTGCTGGCCGAGCGCCGTGCAGGCCGCGAACCCCTGCAGTACCTGCTGGGCGAGTGGGACTTTTTGGACTTTACCCTCAAGGTCGGGCGCGGTGTGCTGTGCCCCCGCGCCGACAGCGAGGTCGTCTGCGAGACAGCCATTGAACTGCTGCAAGACAGCGAAGCCCCGGTGGTCTACGACCTGTGCGCCGGTACCGGCTGCCTGGGCCTGGGCATTGCCCGCGCTGTGCCCGGTGCCAAGGTGACCTGCGTGGAGCTTAGCCACGATGCCTGGCCCTACCTGACCGCCAACGTGGCGGCCCTGGGCGGCAAGACCACCCAGGCCGAGCGCGGCGATGTGATGAACTACTACACCCAGATCGAGCCGGAGAGCGCGGACCTTATTATCTGCAACCCGCCCTACCTGACGGCCCGCGAGATGCAGAACCTGATGCCCGAAACTGCCAAGGAACCGGCCATGGCGCTGGATGGCGGCGCGGACGGCCTGGATTTTTACCGCGTACTGGTGCGCCAGTACCGCGAGGCGGTGCGCCCCGGCGGCTGGCTGGTGCTGGAGATCGGTTACGCCCAGGCCGAGGCTGTGCTGGAACTGGGCAAGGCGGCCGGCTGGCAGGCCGGGACCTGCCGTAAGGATGCTGGCGGCAATGACCGGGTAGTTTTTTTCCGAAAATCGCTTGAAAATCCTGTTTAAGGTACTACTAAAACACAACAAACGGTTGTACTGCGCGGGAAAATCGTGTATAATAGGTGCATCCGGGAAATAATACCCTCAAGCAACACCCTACAATTGTGTTTTTGAGATAAAAGGAGAGCAAAACCATGGCAGCAAAGAAAGATACCACACCCAAGACCCCCGGCCCGGCTTCTGACAAGAAGCAGGCGCTGGAAACGGCCCTGGCGCAGATCGAAAAGCAGTTTGGCAAGGGCGCGGTGATGAAGCTGGGTGCCAACATCGCCATGCAGGTCGATGCCATCCCCACCGGCAGCCTGGGCCTGGATTTGGCTCTGGGCATTGGCGGTGTGCCCCGCGGCCGTATCGTGGAGGTCTACGGCCCCGAATCCTCTGGTAAAACCACGCTGGCCCTGCATATTCTGGCCGAGGCCCAGAAACTGGGCGGCGAGGTCGCGTTCATCGATGTTGAGCATGCGCTGGATCCCGTGTACGCCGCCGCGCTGGGCGTGGACATCGACAGCCTGCTGGTCAGCCAGCCGGACACCGGCGAGCAGGCCATGGAGATCTGCGAAGCACTGGTGCGTTCCGGTGCCATCGATGCCATCATCGTGGACTCGGTCGCTGCCATGGTGCCCAAAGCCGAGATCGAGGGCGAGATGGGCGACAGCCACGTTGGCCTGCAGGCCCGCCTGATGAGCCAGGCCCTGCGTAAGCTGACCGGCGTTATCGGCAAAACGAACACCGTCTGCATCTTTATCAACCAGCTGCGTGAGAAAGTCGGTGTGGTCTACGGCAACCCCGAAGTGACTACCGGCGGCCGCGCACTGAAATACTACTCCAGTGTGCGTATCGATGTGCGCCGCATCGAGGGTTTGAAGGACTCCAACGGTGCGTTCATCGGCAACCGCACCCGCGCCAAGGTCGTGAAAAACAAGGTGGCCCCGCCGTTCCGCGAGGCCGAGTTTGACATCATGTTCGGCGAGGGCATCTCCAAAATCGGCGAGATCCTGGACTTGGGTGTCAAGCTGGGCGTTGTGCAAAAGAGCGGTGCCTGGTTCAACTATGGCGATGTCCGCCTGGGTCAGGGCCGCGATAACGCGAAGATCTTCCTGAAAGAGCACCCCGATGTGTCGAACGAGATCGAGAAGATCGTGCGCGCCAACGCTGACCGCCTGCTGGCCGCCGGCAAAAAGGGTGCTGTAAAGCCGCTGGACCCCAGTGAGATCGTCAAGCCGGTGGAGGCTGGCGAAGCCCCCGCTGCCCCCGCTGCCAAAACCACCGGCAGCGAAGTGGACCTGGACATCATGGTTGATGAATAATGCCCCGGCTGACACAGATCAAAGAAACGAAAAAAGGCCGCATGGCGCTGTTTTTTGATGGTGAGTTTGCCTTTTCCCTGGATGAGGAGACCTTTGCCAAGGCCGACCTGCACGAGGAGGATCTGCTGGAAGAATGGCAGATCGAGGACCTGCGCAAGCAGAGCGACACCCGCCGCGCGCTGGATAAGGCCATGGATTACCTCTCCCTGCGGGACCACGCGGCGGGGGAGCTGTACCAAAAACTCTGCCGCAAGTTCGATGAGCACAGCGCCGCCTATGCCGTGGCGCGCGCCGGGGAACTGGGCCTTTTGAATGATGCCGATTTTGCCCGCCGCCGCGCTGCCGAACTGCTGCGCAAGCGGAAATCCCGCCGCGAAATTTTGCTGGATCTAACGGCAAAGGGCATCGACCGCGACACCGCCGCCGAAGCCGTGGAGACGCTGTATGCCGAAACGGACGATGGCGAGGACCCCGAACTGACCAACGCCCGCGCCCTGGTGGAGCGGCAGTACGCCGCCAAGCTGGCCGCCGGAAAGCGGAACCAGGTGGCGGTTGCGCTGGCCCGCCGTGGGTTCAGCCATGCGGTCATCCGCGCTGCGCTGGCGGAGGATTGACAGCGCGAAAACATATTGTATACAAAGGAAATTCTATGAAAATTGCGATTATCTCCCTCGGCTGCCCCAAAAACCAGGTGGATGCCGACGTTTTCTGCCACGCCCTGATCAAAGACGGCCACTCCACGGTGGCTGACCCGGCCGAAGCAGACATTATCATCATCAATACCTGCGGCTTTATTGAATCCGCCAAGGCCGAAGCCATCGAGAATATTTTGATGGCCTGCCAGTACAAGCAGCAGAACCCGGACCTCAACGTCATCGTCACCGGCTGCCTGGCCGAGCGCTATAAGCAGCAGATCGTGCAGGAAATTCCCGAAGTGGACGCTGTTGTGGGCATTGGCTCCAACGCCGCGCTGCCTGCCATCGTGCGCCGCCTGTGTGCCGCCGGTGCGGGCCAGACCGAAAGCTACGGCCCCAAAACCGATATGCAGCTGGGCGGTGCCCGCGTCATCTCCACCCCGCGTCACTATGCGTACTTAAAAATTGCCGAGGGCTGCAACAACCGCTGCCACTACTGCGCCATTCCGCTGATTCGCGGCCCGCTGCGCAGCCGTGAAATTAAGGACTGTGTGGCCGAGGCCCGCTGGCTGGCCGGTGAGGGCGTGAAAGAATTGATCCTGGTCGCCCAGGACCCCACCGCTTACGGCGAGGACTGGGGCAAGCCGGGCGCTGTGTGTGAACTGCTGGATGAACTGCAGGCCATTGACGGCATCCGCTGGATCCGTGTGCTGTACGCCTATCCTGAACGTATCACCGATGAATTTATTGATGCCCTGGTCCGCAATACCAAGGTGGTGCCGTATCTTGATTTGCCCATCCAGCACTGCGATGACGCTGTGCTGAAAGCAATGAACCGCCGCGGCGGCCGCAAGGAAATTGAGGATGCCATCAACCGCCTGCGCAAGGCCATCCCCGGCATTACGCTGCGCACCACGCTGATCGCAGGTTTCCCCGGCGAGACCGAGGAGCAGTACGCCGAACTGTGCGACTTTGTCAAGACGATGAAGTTTGACCGCCTGGGCTGCTTTGCCTACTCGGCCGAGGAAAACACCGTGGCCGCCAAGATGGACGGCCAGCTGGACGAGGAGACCAAACAGCGCCGTGCCGATCATATCATGGAACTGCAGGCCGAAGTCAGCGCCGAGCGCGAGGGCGAAAAGGTCGGCCAGACGCTGGAATGTGTCTGCGATGGTGTGGACGAGGAGACCGGCATGTACCTGCTGCGCTCCAAGGCCGACTGCCCGGAAATTGACGGCAATGTGCTGACCCCCGCCGATACCCCGCTGGAGACCGGCGCATTCTACAACGTGACCATTACCGATTCCGACACTTACGACCTGTACGGCTATGTGGAAGAAAAGCTGGAGGACTAAGGTATGAATCTGCCCAACAAACTTACGATGATGCGTGTTGTTTTGGTGCCGGTGTTTATGGTATTTGCCGCACTGGCCAAGTACGGCACAGCCGATTTTAACGCCACTTTCTCGCTGGTGGCGGGTATCATCTTCACCGTAGCCAGCATCACCGACTTTCTGGACGGCTATATTGCCCGGAAAAACCACCTGGTCACCGATTTTGGCAAGTTTATGGACCCGCTGGCCGATAAGTGCCTGACCACCGCCGCCTTTATTTATATGGTGGTGGACGGCGTTTGCTCGCCCATTGTGCTGGCTGTGATCCTGTTCCGCGAGTTTGCGGTGGCCGGTGTGCGGATGATCGCCGCCGAGACCGGCACGGTTATTGCCGCCAACATGTGGGGCAAGGTCAAGACCGTGCTGCAGATGCTGACCATCATCTTCTATTACTTTGCCGCCGCGCTGGCCGGGCCTACCGATGTGGGCATGGTCAGTCTGGTGACCGTGGTGCTGTGCTGGCTGTGCGGTGCGGCCACGCTGCTGTCCGGCTGCATCTACCTGTGGCAGAACCGCCAGCTGTTTATGCAGGCGAAGTAAAAACGGGCGCTGCGTTATCTATTGTAGGGGCGGATGCTTGCATTGCGGGGTCGCGTAGCGATCAATGCCCCTGCGGGGCATTGAACCGCACGAGCGAGCCAGCTTTGCTGGCTGACGGCCATCGTTTTGGCCGTCAAGCGGTCCCGCGGGCGGATGCGAGCATCCGCCCCTACAAACATGCTGGTGCCAACAATAAGGAGCACTTGTTTTGCAAAAATCAACACTCCAAACAAAACTGCATAATTTTTATGGCAGGATGACCCGTGCAGAGCGGGCCGTCCTGCTTCTGTTGTGTATCTTTGCCGTTAAATTTGTGTGCAGCACCGTGGCGCATTTTGTGCCTGCGCTGCAGGGCATCGATATGCTGGGCAGCGGGCGGCATCCGGTGGATGCCTGGCTGCTGCTGCTCTCCTGCACGGCGGTGCTGGGCACATGGTGCCTTTACCGCCGCGCGGCCAAGGTGCTGGATGCCCGGCTGACCCAGTTCGATGCCGTGGTGCTGGTGATCTGCATCGCGGCCAGCGCTGCCTTTTACCTGCATGCCATGGTGGGGCGGCAAAGCCTGTACCTGTGGGACAATGCTACCTATTATAACCTGCAGATCCGCCTGGAGGCCAACTTTGCCGATGGCGTATTTACCGGCGTAGGTTCGACGATTTATAAGACCTGGTTCAACGATTACGCGCCGCTGGTCATCAATTTGCTGGCCGAGCCGTTCTTTATGTTCACCCCGCGCACGGCCAACACCTTTGCGCTGCTTTGTGCGCTGTTGATCCCCACGCTGGTTTACTATAGCGCCTGGGTGCTGCTGGCGGTGCTGCGCCGCCAGTGTCAGCCCAAAGCGCCCCGGCTGTTTACTGCGCTGGGCCTGGCGATGACTACGCTGCTGCCGCTTTTGCACATTGCGCTCTATCGCGGCATGCCGGACCTGCTGGGCGTGGCCTTTGCGCTGATGCTGCTGGCATTGGGCATCGGGTACGATTTTTCCACCCCCGCCCCGGCACGGCTGGTGAGTTTGGCCGCCTTTACCGGCCTGCTGATGCTGACCCGCCGCAGCTACATGTTTACCGTGGTGGTCTTTTTTGTGCTGTACGGCGTGTGGGTGCTGGCGCGGGCGGTGCTGCAAAAACAGGGGGCGGCGGCGATTCGCTTTGTGAAATTCGCTGCTGCATCGCTGGTTTGCGTGGGTGTGCCGCTGGTGCCTATGTTCTGGCGCATTGTAAAGGCTGACTACAGCGACCGCTATGCTACTTACCAGACCGGCGGCTTTTTGGCCGAGCTGGACCACCAGCGCGTTTATCTGGGTTATTTTATTGGATTACTGTTTGTAATTGGCGCTTTGTACGCATTGTATAAAAAACAAATGAGATTCTTAACTGTATTATCGGCTGTTGGCTCGGTGTTGACGGTGTTCCTGGTGACCAAGGTGCAGAACATGGACGACCACCAATCGCTGGCGGTCGCACCGTTCTACCTGCTGGGGCTGTATATGCTGGCGCTGCTGGCGGCCAACCTGCCCGGCAAATGGCTGCGTTGCGCCCTGGCCGCGCTGGTCAGCGTGGGGTGCGCTATCAACTTTGGCGGTTGCAGCTTGCTGATGCCCATCAAATTCCCCAGCGAATGGTACAGCGGCCTGTTCTTTTCCGTTGATAACGAGC
The DNA here is from genome assembly GCA_963655125.1 of Bulleidia sp. Taxonomy (GTDB): domain Bacteria; phylum Bacillota; class Clostridia; order Oscillospirales; family Ruminococcaceae; genus Gemmiger. Next base: position 34,515 of record CAVKDR010000057.1, on the reverse strand, counting down.
GCACCGATATGGCCCAGATCGCCGAGGTAAATGACTTCCTGCGGGAAAACTGCGAGGGGGAGAACTCTGCCTACATGATCTGCCACGGCTTGACCTACAGCGCCGATGTGTTCCGCGCGGCGGCTCTGCCAGATGAGAGCATCCGCTCGATTTTGGCCTACGGCGCGGTCAACCCCGGAAACGATGCTTTCCCGAAAGAACTGTTTACTTCCCAGATCGTGCTGACCTGTATCCCCTTTGACCCCAGCAACCATACCGAGAAGATCAACAGCGCCTTTTTGGAGAATGTGGAGACCCTGCACTGCTTTGAGGTGGCGGCGGAATTTGATATGGGCAACGGCTACACCATCACGGCCTACCGCCGCGTAAAGGCCCCCGCCGTGGCCGAACTGGACGCTTACCGCCGCTGGCTGGCCGAGGAGGACGCGCAGTTCCCCTACAATTTCAGTGCCGTGTGGGATCAGCTGGAAACACAGTTTGCAAATAACGGCTAACCTATTGCAACCGCGCGCTGCGGCGGCTATAATAGAAACCAAGGAAACCCTTTTGAGAGAGGAAAGTGTATCATGCAGATCTTTAACACCATGTCCCGCCAGAAAGAGGAATTTGTTCCGCAGACCCCCGGTGAATACCGCATCTACGTCTGCGGCCCCACGGTTTACAACTACATCCACATCGGCAATGCCCGCCCGATGATCGTGTTTGACACCCTGCGCCGCTATCTGGAATACTGCGGCAATAAGGTGTACTATGTTTCCAACATCACCGATATTGACGATAAGCTGATTAAAAAAGGCCAGGAAGAAGGCACCAACATGCAGGAGGTTGCCCGCAAGTTTGAGGCCGAGTACATCAAGGACTCTGACGGCCTGAACGTCAAGGCCCCCACCGTGCGCCCCCGTGCTACCGAGCATATCGGCGAGATCATCCACATCGTCAAGGACCTGGTGGACTCTGGCCATGCCTACGTGGCCCGCAACGGTGACGTGTACTTCCGCGTGAAGTCTGACCCCGGATACGGCAAGCTGAGCCACCTGAACCTGGACGACCTGGAAAGCGGCAACCGCGCCCTGCGCAGCCAGATGGACGATGACCTGAAGGAAGATCCCGCAGATTTCGCCGTTTGGAAGGCTGCCAAGCCCGGCGAGCCTTACTGGGAAAGCCCCTGGGGCCACGGCCGCCCCGGCTGGCACATTGAGTGCAGCGCCATGGCCCGCAAGCACCTGGGCAAGACCATCGACCTGCATGCCGGCGGCCAGGACCTGATCTTCCCCCATCACGAGAACGAGATCGCCCAGAGCGAGTGCGCCAACGGCTGCACCTTCAGCCGCTACTGGATGCACAACGGCTTCCTGAACATCAACAACGAGAAGATGTCCAAGAGCGCCAACAACTTCTTCACCGTGCGTGAAATTGCCGACAAGTATGGCTACGAGCCGATCCGCTACTTTATGCTGACGGCTGGCTACCGCATGCCGCTGAACTACACGGTCGACCTGATCGAAAGCTGCAAGAACAGCCTGGAGCGCATGTACACCTGCCGCGATAACCTGGACTTTGCCATCGAGCATGCCCACGGCACCGACACCGCCCTGGCCGCCAAGTGCGAGGAAGCCCGCACCAAGTTCAAGACCGCCATGGATGACGACCTGAACACCCCTGATGCCCTGGCTGCCATCTTTGACCTGGTCAAGGACATCAACACCCTGTCCGATGGCGCTGACAAGGCCACGTTGGAAAACGCTGCTAAGACCTTTGACGAGCTGACCGGTGTGCTGGGCCTGCTGTACAACCGCAAAAAGACCGACAGTGTTCCCGCCGAGGTGACCGCCCTGGTGGAGGAGCGCGCCGCTGCCAAGAAGGCCAAGGACTGGGGCCGCGCTGATGCCATCCGCGCCCAGCTGACCGAGATGGGCTGGAGCGTGACCGACACCGCCCAGGGACCGAAGATCGCCAAGCTGTAACTTTGAACGAATCTGCTGTTATGACGATTCAACGCCAAAAACAGAACAATAGCGCTCTCTGGCTGGTGCTGGGGGGCGCTTTTGTGCTGCGTATGATCCTGGCCGGTGTGACCGAGGGCTACCCCTACGATATGAGCTGCTTTGTGGCCTGGGGCGAAAAGCTGCTGGCCGATGGCCCCGCCGGATTTTACAGCGAGGGCTATTTTGCCGACTACCCGCCCGGCTACCTGTTTGTGTTGGGGCTGGTGGCGCTGGTGCGCAAAATTTTTGCGATCCCCTACGAGGCCAGGATGACCTACGTGCTGCTGGCCCTGGTGCCTAGCGTGTGCGATTGCGCCGCTGCGGCGCTGGTGTGGCATATTGGCCGGGAAAAGCTGCCTGAAAGCCGCCTGCCGCTGCTGCTGGCCGCCTTTGCGGCGTTTAACCCGCTGCTGCTGTTTGATACAGCGGTGTGGAAGCAGATCGATGGGGCGTTTGCCCTGCCGCTGCTGCTGTGCTTTTATCTGTTGGAGAAGCGGCGCTACCTGCCCGCTGCCCTGCTGTTTGGCGTGGCGCTGGCTATCAAGCCCCAGGCGCTGCTGTTTGGGCCGGTGCTGGCCGTGTGCTTTTTGGCGGCGATCGTGCAGGAAGAAAACCGCTTCCGCGCGTTTTTGCGCTGCTTTGGCGGCGCGGCGCTGGCGTTGTTTCCGCCGCTGGCGCTGGGCCTGCCTTACTTTGGCCTGACGGATTTGCTGCCGAAGCTGTTGGAGAAATATGCCGGTACAGCGGCCAGTTACCCCTATGCCACCATCAACGGCTTTAACTGGCTGGCGGCGCTGGGCGGCAATTGGGCCCCGCTGGAAAATACCGTGCTGCTGGGCATTACCTGGAAGCAGCTGGGATTTTTCAACATTTTGCTGGTCACGCTGGGGCTGGTGTACCTGGCAGCGCGCAGTGTGCGGGAGAATCGCTTCTCGCCGCTGCTGCTGGCGGCGTACTACGGGCTGGGCATTTTTACACTGGCCCACTGCATGCACGAGCGCTACATGGTGCCCGGCGTACTGCTGACCCTGCTGGCGGCCGCACATTGGGATGATATCCGGCTCTATGCGGCGGGCTTTGGCATGTCGCTGACCGGGTTCCTGAATTTGAGCACCGTCTACAGCCTGACCGGCTCCGATGACGAATGGCTGACCAGCGCGACCAGCTCCAGCGTGGCGATTTTGGTCGGCCTGGCCGAGACCGTCTGCTTTGTGCTGCTTTTATTTGCGGTGTGGGATATTGTGGTCCACAGCCACGCCCTGCCGCTGCCCGCCCACAAGGCAGAGGACGAAACGCCCCCGCCGATACCGGCACCCCAGCCCAAGTGGCAGCGCAGGGAGCTGCTAGCGATGCTGGCGCTGACGCTGGTGACGGCGGTGGTCAGCTTTACCTACCTGGGCAGCCTTACCGCGCCCCAAAACCCGCTGGATGCCACCGGCACGACCCTGACCGAATCCGTGACCCTGCAAGGGGACACGGCGGCGCTTTGGGTGTACCCGGGCATCTCCTACGGCGGGCGGATGACCGTGACCGATGCTGCGGGTACGACCGTTTACGAAAAAGAACTGGACTACGGCACTTGCTTTAGCTGGAGTGCTGTGGACCTATACGCCTACGCGGGGGAAACTTTCCACATTACAGTGGAAAACGCGCAGTTGTTTGAGTTGGCGTTCCGCGATGCGGACGGCGCGCTGGTGCCGGTGACGGGCGGCGGTGCCCTGTTTGATGAGCAGGATGCCGTGCCTGCGGCCATCAGCCAGCTGAACAGCATGTATTTTGACGAGATCTACCACGGCCGCACGGGCTATGAGCAGCTGCACCGCCTGCCGGTGTACGAGACGACCCATCCGCCGCTGGGCAAGGACTTTATCATGCTGGGCATTGCGCTGTTTGGCATGACGGCCTTTGGCTGGCGCTTTGCGGGTACGCTGTTTGGTGTGCTGCTGGTGCCGCTGGCCTGGTGCTTTGTGCGCCGCCTGACCCGCCGCCCCTGGGCGGCCGCCATGGCGGGTGTGTTGCTGGCGCTGGACTTTATGCGGTTTTCCCAAAGCCGGTTGGCGACCATTGATATTTACGGCACGTTTTTCATCCTGCTGGGAGCCTACTTTATGCTGTGGTACTGCCAGCGGGTGCTGACGGTGGGCGTAAACGGCGCGGTGCTGCCTATGTTTTTGGGCGGGCTGGCTTTTGGCCTGGGCTGTGCTGCCAAGTGGACCGGCATTTACGCCGGGGCCGGGTTGGCGGTGCTGTACCTGGGTGTGCTGTATGCCCGCTGGCGGCAGGGCAAGCCGGGCTTTGCCCAGGAGTTCCGCACTGCATTTTTGGGCGGTGTAGCGTTTTATGTGGTGATGCCGCTGTGCATTTACATTGCATCCTACCTGCCGTATTGGTGGCGCGATCCCAGTTTTGGCCTAGCCGACTGGTGGCGGTGCCAGGTATCGATGTACAACTACCACTCCACGCTGGAAGCGACCCACCCCTTTGAGAGCCGCTGGTATACCTGGCTGCTGGGCCTGCGCCCGGTGTGGTATTACCGCAACGGTTACCTGCCTGCGGGCCTGAAAGCCAGCATTGCGGGTATGGCGGGGCCGGTGATCTGGCTGGGCGGCCTGGCGGCGCTGCTGTGGCTGCTGTGGCGGCAGGTCTCGGGCCGGGGCACCCGCGCGGGGGCCGGGGTGCTGATCCTGTACGGGACCCAGCTGATCCCCTGGATGCTGGTGACCCGGTGTACCTTTCTGTACCACTATTTCCCCAGTTCAATGTTCTGCCTGGCGGCGCTTTCGCTGGTGCTGGCCACGGCGAAAAACCAGCAGCGGGCCAAGCGCCTGGGCGTTGCGCTGTGCGCATTGGCACTGGTGCTGTTTGTGTGGTATTACCCGGCGCTGTCCGGGCTGCCGACTGCTGCCTGGCGGGCGGATTTGCTGAATATTTTGCCGAGTTTTGGGTTTTACTAATTTTACGGGGGTTTTGTTCCTTTCTTGAAAGAAAGGAACCGAAAGAACTTTTAATATAATATAATAAAAATAGCCTGTGTACGTGGGGGATGTGACCCGGTACACAGGTTATTTGTTTTAGGTGGGCGGGGCGCAGGGGCGCACAGTGTGCGCCCGGGGAGTTGAGTACGGCCGCAAAACGCCGCGGGCGAACAATGTTCGCCCCTACGGTCTCTACAAGAAAAAACAACCTGCGCAAGAAGAATTTTTCCTCTGCACAGGTTGTTTTTATAGGATTTTGATTAAAGTTTCTTTGCTTACTTTCTTTTCAAAGAAAGTAAGAGGAACCCCGGGATCAGGCTTCGGGCAGGTAGATGTGGTGGGGGAGGCCCTCGACGTAGATGGGGGTGAGTTCGGCCTGGACGAGGGGCAGGGCGTAGGCCAGGAACTCATCGGTCATGGCGGTGTGGTCAGCATTGACCCATTCCAGCGGGACTTTCTTTTCCAGGTTGGCGACCTCGCTGATGGGGTGCAGGCTGGTGCCGCACTGGTACGGCGCGTTGGAGATGCGGTCCAGGGCGACCATCTCGCCGGTGTGGCCCTCAAAGGCGGCCTTGGCGGCGGCACCGCCCACCTGATAGGCCTCGGTGATGTCGGTGCGGCTGGTCAGGTGCCCGGCGCAGCGCTGCAGGGTCGAAAGCTCGATGCAGCGGGTCTTGGTATCCAGGCGGCGGGCTACCGTGTTGGCCAGGAAACGGGCCGTACCGGTCAGGGCCTTGTGGCCGAAAGCGTCCACCGCGTGGACATCGTCCGCCAACTCGCAGACGTAGCGGCCATCTTCCAGCTTAACGCCCTCGGAGACGGCGATGACGATGGAGGGCTTCTCTTTCTGCATACGCTCGACCTTTTCTACGAAATGGTCCACGTTGAAGGGCACTTCCGGCAGGCAGATCATGTCCACGCCCTCGCAGTCCTCGGCCTTAGCCAGGGCAGCGGCGGCGGTCAGCCAACCGGCGTTGCGGCCCATGATCTCCACGATGGTGACATACTTGGTGCCGTACACCGTGGCATCGCGGATGATCTCTTTCATGACCACGCCAATGTACTTGGCGGCGCTGCCGTAGCCGGGGGTGTGGTCGGTGACCATCAGGTCGTTGTCGATGGTCTTGGGTACGCCCATAAAGCGGATCTCGCTGCCAATGTGGGTGCCGTAGTCGGCCAGCTTGCCGATGGTATCCATCGAGTCGTTGCCGCCGATGTAGAAGAAATAGCCGATGTCCAGCTCTTTTAGAATCTCAAACAGCTGGATGTAGACGGCCTCGCCCTCGGGGGTGTGCCAGTCTGGCAGCTTGTAGCGGCAGCTGCCCAGATAGCTGGACGGCGTACGCTTGAGCAGCTCAATGTCCAGGGCTGTTTTCAGCTTTTCGTCCAGCACACAGGTGCGACGCTCCAGCAGGCCCGCCACGCCGTGCAGCATGCCGTAAACCTTGCCGGCACCGCGGCGCTTGCAGCTTTCATACACGCCAGCCAGGCTTGCGTTGATGACCGAAGTGGGACCGCCGGACTGACCAACGATTGCGTTTTTTGCCATAGTTTCTCCTCCTGCAATTTCCATGGGGTGGCTGCGCTGCTTGCGTTCCACAGCGCACGATAATTGTCATGTTAAGTGTACCATGGAGTACACTTTTTTTCTATTGCAGGAGTTGCCGAAAATTTGCACGTATCTTTGTACAACTTTACGTTCCACGTAGTGGAACGCGGTTTGCGGGCAGGATGGGCTGCTATGGAGAAAAATTCCGCTGTATGGAATATTTATGCCTTATATCGCAGCAAAATGAGTGCTGAAACCTTGCAAAAATTGCGCAGGAAAGTTGACTTTCGGCAAGGTGAATAAACTTTTAAAGAGAGAATTGTGCGATGTGACGGGAAATAGAAAGGCCCCCTCGGGGAGGGGGCCTCAAAATGTTAGTCCAAATGAATATGCCGCGGCACACCGTTGATGTAGATGGGGGTCAGCTCGGCCTGGATCAGCGGGCGGGCGTAGCGCTCAAAGTTGGCGTTGACGTGCATGCCGTCAGCGGCGATCCACTCATCGGGGACCTTCTTCTCAAAGTTGGCAACCTGGGTCACGTCCACCATCTCGGTCTCGATGCGGTAGGGCTGGTTGCTCAGGCGCTTGATGGCGGACATCTTGGCAGTCTCGCCGCGCACGGCGGCTTCCACGGCTGCGCCGCCTACCTGGTAGGCTTCGGTCACATCGGTGCGGCTTGCCAGGTGGCTGGCGCAGCGCTGCAGGGTGGAAAACTCAATGGCGCGGGTCTTGCAGCCCAGGCGGACGCGGATCAGGTCAGCCAGGTAACGGCTGGTGCCGCTCAAAATGGCTTTGTGGCCGAACGCGTCCAGCTGACCGGCGGTGGAGACCAGATCGCACAGGAACACGCCGTCCTTGTTCTTGACACCCTCGCTGGCGGCGATGATGACGTTGTGGCGCTCTTTTTCCAACTCGGCCACGCGGGCGAGGAACGCATCCTCGTCAAAGGGGCGTTCCGGCAGCAGGATCAGATCGGGGCCGTTGCAGTCCGGGCCGGCGGCCAGGCTGGAAGCAGCGGCCAGCCAGCCGGTGTGGCGGCCCATGATCTCGGCTACCGTCACGCTGCGCAGGTCGTAGACGCTGGAATCGCAGATGACTTCCTTTAAAATGGTAGCAATGTATTTGGCGGCACTGCCGTAGCCGGGGGTGTGGTCGGTCAGCAGCAGGTCGTTGTCGATGGTTTTGGGTACGCCGATGAAGCGGATCTCGCTGCCGATGGTCTTGCCGTAGGCGGACAGCTTGGAGATGGTATCCATCGAGTCGTTGCCGCCGATGTAGAACACCGCACCGATGTCGTACTGCTTGAACAGGTCGAACAGCTGTACGAACGGGGCTTCGTCCACGTCAGGCTGGGGCAGCTTGTGGCGGCAGCTGCCCAAAAAGCTGGACGGCGTACGCTTCAGCAGCTCAATGTCCATCTTGTCGGAGAGGACTTCGTCCAGGTCGACAAGCTTGCCCTCCAGCACACCGGCAATGCCGTACTGCATGCCGTAGACATGCTCAGCGCCGCAGGCCTTGGCGGTCTCGTAGACACCGGCCAGGCTGGAGTTGATGACGGCAGTGGGACCGCCCGACTGCCCGACTAATACGTTTTTCATGGGACACCTCATTTATATAAATTGTATAGTTTTAACGATGCAAAGCGTACTTTTCAATGGCTAAGGCAACGCCGTCATGGTTGTTGTCCGCTGTGACGACATCGGCGGCGGCCAGCACCTCCGGCGTGGCGTTGCCCATGGCGACACCCAAACCGGCTTCCTCGATCATCGAAAGGTCGTTGCCGGAATCGCCCATCGCCATGACCTGGTCGCGGCGCAGGCCCAGCTTTTCGGCCAGGGCCAGCAGGCCGGTGCCCTTGTTGACACCGGGGGCGTTCAACTCAATGTTGCTGCCCAGGCTGCTGGTGGCTTCTACATCGGGGCAGGCAGCCAGCACGGCGCGCCAGGCTTCGTCCCGCAGTTCCACTTTGGGGTACAAGACGCTGAATTTTTCCACCTCACCGACCCGCTCCTGCAGCACGGTGCGCAGGTCGGGCACCTCGATGCGGGTCTTGCGGAAGTAGTCCCGCAGGTTTTCCGGCACCAGCACATCGATCAGGTCGTTGTCGGCCTTGGTGGCGTAGCTTTTGCCGCCCACAAACAGGCTGAACACGCCGCCGAAAGGCTTGAGCGCATCGTAGACCCGCAGCGAATCCTCCAGCGAGAAGGGATGGTCCACCAGGTGCTCGCCGGTGCGCAGATCCACCACGGAGGCCCCGTTGGAGGTCAGCGCGTAGTGTACGCCGGGGATGCCGGTGAACGCTGTGGGCACACCGGTGGCCGTGCGGCCGGTGGCGGGCAGTACGATGATGCCAGCTTGCACAGCGGCCTCGATGGCGGCCAGGTTGCGCGGGCTGATGTGTTTGGCATCGTCAAAAACGGTGCCGTCCAGGTCCAGGCCAATTAAGCGGATGTCCTGCATAAACTTTACCACTCCTTAATCCTTTTAAGTTTACCGCAAATGCGGTGGAATTGCAAGATGACGCGGGGTGTGGTAGAATAAATTAAAAGGTATTTGTGGGAGACGCGACTTAAAAGCCTCCCTTGTGTAAAGGGAGGTGGCACGGCATAGCCGTGACGGAGGGATTGTGACCTTACGGCGGCGGGCCGATTTATGGGCAAGGCCACAATCCCCCACCCGCTTCGCGGGAGCCCTTCGGGCCCGGGCCTCTCTGTCGCTTCGCGACATCTCCCCACACCGTGGGGAGTCACCCTTTACACAAGGGGGCCTTTATAGGCTGCGGCAAAGGAAGAACAACAATGACAAAACAACGTTTATGGCAGCTGGATGCCCTGCGGGGGCTGGCGCTGCTGAATATGCTGGCCTACCATGCCATGTACGACTGGGTGTATGTGTTTGGTCATGCCAGCAGTTGGTATAACATCGGCGCGGCGGGATGCCATGTGTGGCAGCAGTATATTTGCTGGAGTTTTATTTTGCTGTCCGGCTACAGCTTTACGCTGGCCCGCCGCCCGATGAAAAACGGGCTGATCGTGGCCGGGTGCGCGGTGGTGCTGACCGTGGTCACGGTGGGGTTCATGCCATCGGAGAGTATCTGGTTTGGTGTGCTGCACCTGAACGCCGCCGCCGTGCTGCTAAGCTGTCTGGTCAAGCCGTTGCTGGATAAGATTCCCGCTGTGCCGGGGCTGGTAGGCAGCGCGGCGCTGTTCGCGCTGACCAACCAACTGCCCTGGGGCTGGCTGGGGTTTGAGCGGTGGCACCTGGCGGCACTGCCTGCTGGGCTTTACGATGCGAACCTGTTCTGGCTGGGCCTGCCGGACCTGACGCGGTTTGCCTCGGCGGATTATTTCCCCGTTCTGCCCTGGGTGTTTTTGTTCTGGTGCGGGCTGTTTCAGGCGCGGCTGTGGCGGCCCAAGGCAGGGCAGGCCCCGGCAGCGCTGCGGCCGCTGTGTGCGGTGGGCGGCCGGACGCTGTCTGTTTACATGCTGCACCAGCCGGTCATTTACGGCGCACTGCTGCTTTGGACGACCCTGCACGGTTGACAACTTGTGGAAAAGCGGAAAATTTGTTAAAAATTTAAAAACGACCCCTTTTCGGCGAAAAATAGTGTTGACAGATACGGGAACTATATAGTATAATTGCTGTTACTGGTTAATGTTTTTGACCGGCAAACTCCTGTCTCAGGTCAAGGGAGGGAAGAAGATGTCGGAGATCCGTGTCAAAGAGGGCGAGTCCCTCGAGAGCGCACTGCGCCGTTTTAAGCGCAGCACTGCTCGCAGCGGCGTGTTGGCTGAGGTTCGCAAGCGCGAGGCTTATGAGAAGCCGTCCGTTAAGCGTAAGAAGAAGTCCGAGGCTGCCCGCAAGCGCAAGTTTAAGTAAGGTTTCTTACCAATGAACGACTGTGCAGACCCGCGCATTGCGCGGGTCTGCACTTTTTTTGGCGCGCTGCTGGCGCAGCGCTGCAAAGAAGGGGTTCGTCGCTTGTGGCTGCGAGCTGCTGATTTGGCCCCCTCTGCGAGGGGGCTCCCGCGAAGCGGGTGGGGGAGAGAAACTAGCCGTAATTACAAACTTTGGATAAAGGCGAGGCTCTCTCCCTCCGCCCCTGCGGGGCACCTCCCTCCCAGAGGGAGGCTTTTGGTAGGCGGCTACGTTAAAAAAGGGGAGAAAACCATATGATTTTAACTCCTGAAATCGTGTTCAGAAAAATTGAGTGCATCCACCCGGATTACCTGAAAGCGCATGGCATTACGGCGCTGGTGCTGGATGTGGATAATACGCTGACGGCGGATAACAGCCAGGTGCTGGACCCGTCTGTGCAGGCATGGCTGGACGAGATGCGGGCGGCGGGCATCCGCATGACCATCGTGTCCAACAACACGGCCAAGCGGGTACGCCCTTTTGCCGAGCGCATCGGCCTGGACTGGGTGCCCCTGGCCTGCAAGCCGCTGACCATCGGCCTGATGGTGGCGCGGCACCGCCTGGGCGTGAAAAAAAGCCAGATGGCTATGGTGGGCGACCAGATCTTTGCCGACCGCATGGCTGCCGGGCTGTACGGCTGTCCCTGCCTGTTCCTGCTGCCCCGCGCCCCCGGCGACCGCAACAAATTTGTAAAGATCAAGCGCAAGTATGAACCCTACTGGCTGGACCGATACTATAAAAAAGGGGGCACCGTGCATGAGTGAGCCGCGTTTTGGCACGGCGGGCCTGGCGGACAGCTACACGGTCAAAAAGTTTGACCCCGCTGCCATCGCCGCCTACACCGCCGGCTTTGGCCTGACTGCCTTTGAGTACCAGTGCGGCCGTGGTGTGCGGCTGGCCCACGATAAGGCCCGCGCTTTGGGCGAAGCCTGTGCCGCGCGGGACATCGCCCTCTCGGTGCATGCGCCCTACTATATCAGCATGTCCAGCCTGGAGGAGGACAAGCGGCTGCACAGCATCGACTACCTGCTGCAAAGCTGCGCGCTGGTCAAGGCGCTGGGCGGCAGGCGGGTCATCTTCCACTCCGGCTCCTGCGGCAAGCAGAGCCGCGAGGAGGCCCTGGAAAAGGCGCTGGACACGATGGAGCGCGCTGTGAAAGCCTGCGATGAAGCAGGTTATGGTGACTGCATCCTCTGCCCCGAGACGATGGGCAAGGTCAACCAGCTGGGCACCCTGGACGAGGTGCTGGCCCTGTGCGGGGTGGACAAGCGCATCACACCCTGCATCGACTTTGGCCACCTGTACGCCCGCAGCCAGGGTGTGCAGTTTGCCGAGGCCACTGCCGCCGCCGACTACGCCGCCCTGCTGGACACCCTGCAGGCGAAGCTGGGGGATGAGCGGGCCAAGCGGTTCCACGCCCATTTTTCCCGCATTGCCTACACCAAGGGCGGCGAGAAGTGCCACCTGACCTTTGCCGATACCGAGTACGGCCCGCCCCACGCGCCGCTGCTGGCGCTGCTGAAAGAGCGCGGGCTGACCCCCACCATCATCTGCGAAAGTGCGGGCACCCAGGCTGAGGATGCGGCTACATTGGCGAAAACCTATGCTTCGTTATAAATAGCTAACGAAAAAATACCAAATTTCGCGCAAAAAAATCGGTTCAGGGCTTGAAAAAGTCCGTACTATCCTGTAAAATATAAACAGGTATGTATTTTGTAATTTATGGAGGAATTTCTATATGATTTCTGCAGGCGAATTCCGCAACGGCGTCACCTTCGAGCAGGACGGCCAGGTCCTTCAGGTCGTTGAGTTCCAGCACGTCAAGCCCGGCAAGGGCGCTGCTTTCGTGCGCACCAAGACCAAGAACGTCATCACCGGCTCTGTCGTTGAGACCAGCTACAACCCCACCGCTAAGTTCCCTCAGGCTTTCATCGAGCGCAAAGAGGTCACCTACTCCTACGAGGATGGCGATCTGTACCACTTCATGGATGTTGAGACCTATGACGACATCCCCGTTGGTGCCAACGATGTGCCCGATAACTTCAAGTTCTGCAAAGAGAACGATACCTGCAAGCTGCTGAGCTACAAGGGCAAGGTCTTTAGCGTTGAAATCCCCAACTTTGTTGAGCTGGAAGTCACCGCTACCGAGCCGGGTGTCAAGGGCAACACCGCCACCAACACCCTGAAGCCCGCCACTGTCGAGACCGGCGCTGAGATCCGCGTTCCCCTGTTCATCAACGAGGGCGACAAGATCCGCATCGATACCCGCACCGGCGAGTATATGGAGCGCGTGAACTAATTTTGTTCCACAAGCCGGGCCTGGCACACCGCCGCGCCCGGCATTTTTTGACACGATTTCAGGAAAACGGAGGATTTCTGTTATGGCTATGGACTTGAATGCAAAGGCTGCCTACATCCGCGGCCTGATGACCGGCATGGAGTTTGACCCCGCCAGCAAGAACGGCAAGGTCATTGCCGCCATGATGGACCTGCTGGAAGAAATGGCTGCCCAGGTGGTGGAGCATGACAACGCCCTGGACCAGGTCTACGATGAGCTGGAGACCCTGGACCAGGATGTGGACGACATCGTGAGCGACCTGTACGCCGACGATGATGACGAGGACGAGGATGCCGAGGAAGGCGAGGGTGACGACCTGTACGAGATCACCTGCCCCAACTGCGGCAAAGTCTCCACCGTGGACGAGGAGACCCTGCTGGACCAGACCCAGGAGTTGGTCTGCCCCTACTGCAATGCCTCTTTTGACATTGAGCTGGAAGGCACCGAGGACGAGCAGCCCGAGGATAACGACCAGTAAGTTTTTACGCTAAATATAACCGCCCCCGGCACAGCTTTTAGCACTGTGCCGGGGGCGGTTTTGTTTGTGGTTAGGTGTTTAGCATGTAGACGGCCCCATAAAGGTTGAAAAGCATGGCCGCGCCGCATAAGGTCCAGGCGGCTGTGCCGGGCTTCCAGCCGGGGCGGGCCAGGAACCAGGTCAGTACCCAGGGAAACAGGTCGATAAGATACCGTGTGCCGAACTGCCAGCCGCCCATGGTATTGTGCATGGCGGTCAGCACAGTGACCAGCAGACAGAGCAGCAGGACGGCATACCCGTTGGACGGCAGGGGCGTTGCGCGGCGCGGCTCTGCATTGCGCAGCAACTGTATGCCGCGCACAAAGGCCAGCAGGAACAGCGGATTGGCGGCGATAAACAAAAAGCCGTTGAAAATCTCAAAGTGCAGCTGCAAAGCGGCATCCAACGTGATGGGACGCAAAAGCTTTAGCAGATTGGGCAGCAGGTAAACCGGGTGGAACTGCCCATAGACGGAGTTTACATGCTCCGGCAGGTAGTTGTGACCGAACTCGGTCACCGAGCCAAACCGGGCGTAGTTGTAGGCCATCATGGCGGCGGCTACGACCAGAGCCGGGGCGGCAGCGGAAACGACAGCCCGCGGGGAACGATCCGCCCGCAGCTGCCAGAGGAACCAGACCGCCAGCAGCACCGCGTAAAACGGGCGGCAGCCTACCGCCAGCGCAAACAGCAGCGAGGGCAGCACGCGCCCGCCCCGCTGGGCAAAAAACAGCCCCCAAAAGGCGAGACACAGGCCCAGCATCTGGGCCATGAACCAGACACCGCCGCTGGTGGAAAGCCAGAACGTGTTGGAGCCAAAGCTGATGAACAGCGTTAAAAAGGCGGCAGTGACCGGGGAGGCCTTTGCGTTCAGGCAGCAGGCATACACCCCGGCGGCGCACAGCAGCGCCACAAACAGCATAATCAGGTTGCTGGGCACGGCGGCGGCACTGCCGAACAGCACCACGAAGGGCAGCATAAAAACGGCCGGGACCGGCGGGAAAGACTGGTAATAGCGGCCGTGATAGATAGCCAGTTCCAGCCAGGTGTAGTCCTCGCCGTTGGCGATGTAGTTGCGGCCCGCCAGCCAGTTTTCGGCCTGCAGGCTGTAGCTGTCGTAAAAATTGCGGCTCAACAGTGTGCCGCCCGCCAGAGAGTGGTAGAGCAAAAGCGACAACGCCAGGCAGAACAGGATGCCGGCCAACGGCGCATAACGGGATTTTGTTTGCATACGGGCACCTATAAAAAATCCCGCACCGGAAAGTGCGGGTGAAAAATTACTTTTTCTGCAGCGCGCCCTGCAGCATGATGTCGCCGAAGGACAGGGCGTTGTACAGGCCTACTTTGTTGGCCTGGCGGGCGATGCGCTCCGGCAGGGGCTTGGAGTCATCGGTGGAAAGCAGGACGATGTGGACCTTATCGGCTACATCGACACCGTTCTCTTTGGTGGTGCTGAGCACCTGCAGGTACACTACATAGGGATCGGTCATCGAGCCGTAGTAGATATCGTTGCCGCAGCGCACCAGCGGGCGGCCTTTATAGGTCAGTTTCGGGGTATAAGCCATGGCTGAAACCTTCTTTCTTCGTTTGTCTAATAATACATTATAGCATAGATGTGGTTGTATTACAAATCTAATTTTTCCCGCTCCACTTTTTCCTCGTTGAGGGCGACCTGCTCGGTGAGGATGCGGACTTTGCTGTCCAGCTGGCTTAAGCGGATGGACATGAAGAACTGCTTAGCCAGCAGCAAAAAGATGATGACCACATACACAAAGTTGATGGGGCTCATGAAGCCCAGCAGATTGGCGGCCCAGTAGGCGATGCCGGGGAAGATGGCTAAAATCAGCAAAGCGGCGCTGAACAGCAGCCAGAAGATCGTATCCTCGATCTGGACTTTTGCCTGGCGCACACGGCGCAGGATGTACCACGCTGTGACCAGGCTGCCGAAGATCAGGCAGATGCGGATAAGCGTTTGGTCGAACATTTTACAGGCTCCTTTCGGGATACGGGGTCGCGGTGTCGCGCTTGCGGAACCACTGGATCAGCAAGATCGAGATGGACATTTTGACCATATACTGGATGCTGCGCCAGAAGGTCAGGTAGCTTTGGCCTGCGGTGCGCTCGCCCATTTCCACCTGCACTTCCTTGACTTTGGCACCGTTTTTGATCAGGTAGCTGATAGTGTCCGGCTCGGGGCCGTAGTTCAGGTTTTGGGCAAATTCCTGCATCAGGCGGCGGTTGAACATCCGCATGCCGCTGGTGGGGTCGCAGATGGCGCGGCCGGTGGTCAGGCGGATGGACCAGCTGATGATGTAGCTGCCCAGCATGCGCAGCGTCTTGGGCTTTTTCACGGTCAGGAACCGGCTGCCAATGACGATATCATTGCCTTCCTCCAGCGCTTCCAGCATGGGGGCGATGAACTCCGGCTTGTGCTGGCCGTCAGCGTCCAGCTGCATGGCGCAGTCGTAGTCGTTCTCGGCCGCATAGCGCAGGCCGGTCTGGAACGCGCCCGCCAGCCCCAGGTTGACCGGCAGATCGATGAGCCGGAAGCCGTGGGCACGGCAGACAGCGGCGGTTTTGTCGCGGCTGCCATCGTTGACGACAACGTAATCGTACTGGGGGTAGTGGGTGGTCAGTTCCTCGACCACGGAAACGATGCTTTCTTCCTCATTATAGGCGGGGATGACGATGAGTAATTTAGACATCTTAGCTCCTTTTGGCTGCTTGGGCCGCGGTTTTCTCCATTGTAGCAAAGACGGCCTGCCATGTAAAGTGGGCGCACAGGTTGGTGTAGGCGGCATCGGCCCGGGCCTGGGCGGCATCCGGGTCGGCCAGCACGGCCCGCAGGGTGTCGGCCAGTGCGGCGGGGGCGGTGCTTTCCAGGTAGGCGGCATAGGCCGCATCGGGCAGCAGTTCGCCGGTGCCCGCCGTGTGGGTGGTGACGATGGGGCAGCGGCAGGCGGCGGCTTCTAACAGGGTGGTGGGGAAGCCCTCGGCATACTCGGTGGGCAGGCAGTAGCAGTTGGCCTGGGTCAGCAGCTGCACGATCTGCGGGTGGGGCAGGGCACCCAGCGCGTAGATGGGAGCACCCATTTGGCGCAGGGCTGCTTCCTCGGGGCCGGTGCCGGCGATGAAAAGGGCGCAGGGAGTGCCGCTTTGGTTTAGCTGCTGCACGGCTTCGGCCAGCTTGGCCGCGCCTTTTTCGGGGATGAGGCGCCCCACAAAGGCCACGATGGGCGTAGCGGGGGCCAGGCCGAACTCGGCGCGGAAATCGCGCGGGTGGTCGTTGGCTAAGGCAGCCAGTTCTGCCGGGTCTACGGCGTTGGGCAGGCGGCCAGCGGCGGTGATGCCAAAGGTGCGCAGCCAGTGGCAGACATCGCCGGAAACGCCGTAGAACGGGAACCCGCAGCTTTTGATGATGCCGCAGGCCAGGTGCTCGTAGAGCTTGCCCGCAAAACCGGCCGCGCCGCCGTGCATCATGTAGCCGGTGGAGTGGTCCAGCACCAGCGCGGGGATGCCCCGGCGCTTGCACTGCCGGGCGGCCCAGACGCTTTGGGTGTACATGCGGGTCTGGATGACGGCAAAATCGATGCCCTGGGCCCATAGATCCGCCGCGGGCGGGTGGGGCTTGAGGACGGGGAAGCGGCCGTTCATCACCGGCCAGGCGGGCAAGCGCCAGATCTCGATGCCGTCAGCGTCCGTTTCCCGCGCGGGCAGGCCGGGCAGGCTGCTGGTGACCACCAGCGCCCGGTGCCCGGCGGCCAGGCAGCGGCGCGCCAGGTTCCAGGTGTACCGCTCGACCCCGCCGGGGGTGGGCAGGTATTGGGTTGTGAAAAAGCAGAAAGTCATAAGCAGGCCTTAGCGGGCGATGACCGCCAGCATAATGTTGAGGATGACACCCCACTGCACCAGCGCCAGCGCGCCGGTCAGCTTGGCTTCGGCGGCGGCTTCGTCCGGCACGGCGGCCAGGCGGCGGGGCAGGCAGGTCAGCAGCAGGGCGGGCAGCACGGGCAGGAAGTACCGCCCCTGCAGGCCGTACAGGGTCTCGTAATGGGTGGGGGTCCACAGCAGGCAGCCAGCCACGGCCAGCAGGCAGCTAAGGACAGCCGCCGCCGCGCCGAAGCCCCGCAGCTTACCCGTGGGCAGCTTGGCGTTTTGGGCGGGCAGGGCCGCGTAGGCCAGCAGCAGATACAGCGCCACCACCCAGAACCAGGCCAGGTCCAGCGTGTAGTAGCTTAAGCTGCCGCCCACCAGGGTGCGCAGATAATGGTCGCCGTTTTGCACGATGCTGCGCACAAACAGCAGGGCAGTGGCGGGCAGGTGATGCAGGATGTAGCCGGGGGTGTAGGTGGCTTCATCGGCGGCATCGGTCACGCTTTGGGTGGCGCGGGTGGCGCGGGCCGCCTGGACTTCATCCGCCACGGTCTCGCGGTCCAGCGGGATGCGGTCATCCATGGTGCCCACGTCCAGGCCCAGCGCGGCAAACCGCTCCACGCAGGTGGGCAGGTTGAACAGCTGCTTGTAGGCCTGCATGGCACCGCCCTCGGCAAAATAGGGCAGGTAAGCATCGGCGTTGCCGGTGGTGACATCGGTGCCCAGCAGGGCGCAGGAGGCCATGGTGTAGAAGCTTTGCGCATCGGTGTAGGTGTTGGCTTTGTCGGTGGTAAAGATAAAGCTTTGGCCCAGTACGGCGGGGGTGACATCCCCCTCGGCCAGGGCCTGCACCCAGAAATCTACCTCGCTCTGGGCGGGGGCGCGGGTGTCGGCTACATAATAGTATAACCGCCGCACGTAGTTTTCCAAGGTGTTGTCGCCGCAGATGGTTTCCTCATAGGCGGCATCCGGCTCGGCGGGGGCAGATTTGGCGGTGTCGGCGCGGGTGTCCCCGGCGGTTTCTTCGGTAACGGCCGCGGTGTTGTCAGCGGCGGGGGAACCCAGGGCACCGGTCAGGGTGCCGGTGTTCAGCACCAGCGCCAGTGCCAGGCAGGCGGCCAGGTAGCTGAGCTTTTTCGCCTTGGCGTGGTGGCCCAGCGCGGCGGCAGGAACCAGCACAAACAGCGCGGCCAGGGGCAGATAGACCATCTTGCCCGGGGCCAGCAAAATGCCGGTGACGGCCAGCGCGGCCATGCGTTTTGGGGTGGGGTTACCGTACACGGCATCCAGCAGCAGCGCCGTGAAGGCAAAGCACAGGCCCAGCAGTACGGCATCCCGGCTGAAACTGGCAGCCAGGTGCAGCGTCATAGGCAGCAGGGCCGCCGCCGTAAAGATGCGCTTGCCGCAGGGCGCGGCCTTGACGGCGAAGGCCGCCAGCAGGGCAAACACGATAAGGTTTGCCAGCCGCCCCAGGGCCAGCGCCGGGGTGAAGCCCAGATGCAGAAGATACGCGAGGAACACCGCGCCGCCGCTGGCTATGTAGAGCAGCGGGTTCTGGTCGGTCTGCAGTTCGTGGTATTCCTGGTGGCTGTCAAAGGGGGCATCGGTGGTGGTCAGCAGCGTGTCGGTGAACTCCTGCCAGGTGAACACGGTGGTGTTTTCGTCCTGGAGCAGGTCATCGGTGTCGGTCTCCCGGCGGAAGCTGGTGGTGGTGGGGACTTTGCCCATCTGCCAGTCATCGCTGGAAAGCATGTTGGCCCACTTGGTGGCTAGGGTAAAGCTTTGGTTGATGTGGTACTTTTCATCCGGCGCGGCGTAGGGCGGCAGAATGACCGAGTAGACCAGCCCAAAGCCCAGCACCAGCACAAAAACGAGACGGTGCAGCGATACTTTGCGGCCAAGGCAGGCATACACGGCAAAGGCCGCCAGCAGTGCGGCCGTGCCGCCCGCCAGCAAAAAGAACCGCGTTAAGTAGCCGCCCATGCGCTGGTAAGTCACCTGCATGGCTAAAGTGCCGTCCACCGGCTCGCCGTTTAAGGTCATCTGCTCTTTCCAGAGGGCAACGCCGTTGCTGTGGCCGATGGCGAGGACTGCGTCCGAGGTATAGTGCGCCGTGACGGACAGCTGATAGCGGCGGCCCTCCTGGGCGGGCACGATGGGGTCCAGCCCCAGGGTGGTGTACTGGTCGGGGATGATGTTTTGCATCACGCCGGTGGAGCGGGCCAGTTCCTCGCCGGTGTCGGCATCGGTGAGCACCACTTCCAGTTCGCCCTGGGGCTGGGCACCGGGCAGGTAGAATTCCAGCCCGATGGTGTAGAGCGCCTTGTCGTAGGTAAAGACCTGGGCGGCGGTGTCGCCGTCTGCCAGCAGCTCCGAGCGGTCGAAGTTATCGCAAAGGGTCTCGGTGCGGCCCTTGCCCAGCTGGGGGCGCACAACGGCCAGCCAGATGAGCAGGGTAGATGCCAGCAGGACCACCAGCGTAAGGAGCGCGGCCAGCAGCGGGCGATATTTGGTTTTGGTGTTGGGTTGGGGCATGGGGGCCTCCGAATTATACATCTACATGAAATGCCGTTTTAACGGCAGCCTGCCAGCGGCCATCGGTGCGCAGGATGTGCTCGACTGCGCCGCGGACGGCACCTTCGCCGCCGCGCTGGGGGCACTGGTAGTCGGCGCGGGCCTTTACTTCGGGCGCGGCATCCGCCGGGCAGGCCACAAAGCCGCACAGCGCCATGGCGGCCAGGTCGTTCAGGTCATCGCCGCAGTAGGCGATCTCCTCGCGGGCATAGCCGTTCTGGGCAAAAAACTCCCGCAAAAAGTCCGCCTTGTGGGGGACGTTCTGGTAAATATCGGTGATTTTTAGGTCGGCGGCGCGGCGGCGGACGGCTTCGCACTCGCGCCCGGTGCAGATCATCACGCGGATGCCTGCGGTGCGGGCCAGCACCAGCCCGGCCCCGTCCTTGACGGCAAACTTTTTCAGTTCATTGCCGGTGGCATCGTAGTAGATGCCGCCGTCAGTCAGTGTGCCGTCCACGTCCAGCACCAGTAAACGGATCATAGTTACGCCCTTTCGTATTCGCTGGGGGTGATGAAGCGCACCGGCAGCCCGGCGGCACGGATGGCCCCGGCCAGCTGGGCATTGTAGGCCGCGCCGCGCCCGGTGTGGGTGTGCAGGCCCGCGTCCGCGTAGGCGGCAGCGCCGGGGCGGTAGCCATCGGCACCGGCCAGCAGCACTTCGGCCGCATTGCACAGGCGCAGCAGCCGCAGCAGCATTAAAACGCTGTTGCCGCCCTGGGCATCAGTGCCGGAAAGCCGGTCGTAGTTGACTACGGTAGCATCGGCAGCGGCGCGCAGGTTGCTGGTCAAAACCAGCGGGCAGGGGTAGGCGGCGCTTTCATCAAACCGTTTGGCGTTGGTGAAAAACGCGTAGTCGGGCTTTACAAACTCCGGCACAAAGTTGGCCGAGATCGTCACATCCGCGTTGGCGGCTGCCACGGCGGCGCGGCCCTCGTCCGTTGCCAGGGTGGCACCGGGGGCCAGGATCAGAACGCGCTTGCCGGCAAAAGCACTGTGCAGGGCGGTGAGGGCGGCTTCGTCATCGATGCGGCGATTCTTGTACTCGGTGTACAGCTTGTCCGCGTAGGCGGCATCGAAGGCGGTCTTTTTGCCGGGGTCGATGGCCGCCAGCAGATGGTTGATGTCCCGGTTGGTCAGGTCGCCCTTGTGAAGGTAATGCTCGGCATAGTTGCGGTGCAGGTTGAACCGGGCGGACAGGAAGTAGGCAGGGGAATAGCCCCAGGCACTTTCGCCCTTGATGGGGGCAATGTGGTCCTGGATGGCATCCATGATCTCATCGAGATCGTAGTGGGTGTTCAGGTTCTCGTTGCAGTAGTCGGCCACCAGCTCAATGGGCAGGTTGCCGGGGGTGCGGCCCATGCCGTTCAGGCTGCCGTCCACGGTTTTGTCGCGAAGCAGCGGCTTGTCGAAAAATTCCTGCGCCAGGCAGAAGCTTAACGCCATGTTCTCGTGCAGGTGCAGCCCTAAGCGGATATCCGGGGCCAGGTTGTGGTCGGCCAGGCTGACGATGCGCTCCAGGTCCCGGCGGCGCATGCTGCCGAAAGTGTCCACAATGGAGAACTGCCACGGGTGGATGGCGTTGACCTGGTCAAAGATCCACAGCAGGTCTTTGTCGGCGTAGCCCATGATGTTGATGGGGTTGATGGACAGCTTGTAGCCCCGGGCCTTGACCTCGCGGGCAAAGTCCATGCCATCACGGATGTCGTAGTCGTGGGCGGTGATGCGGATGACCTCGATGCCGTGGCCATCGTAGGGGGAGAGCTTGTTGATGTCGTAGTTGGAGCGCATTGCCATGCCGGAGTAGATGGTGTGGCCGCGCTGGGATTCCGGCGGCAGCAGACGGTTCAGCTCCTCGATGGTGTTGCAGACGGTGACATCGGGGTCGTAACCGTCCACATTGCGCAGGAAGCCGACCTCGACAATATCGGTGCCCGCGCGGGTCAGCGACTGGATGATGCGGCGGGCCGAGCCATGGCCCCAGCGCCAGTCGTTGATATAACCGCCGTCACGCAGGGTGCAGTCCAGCAGTTTTACATCAGCCATGCTGTTTCTCCTTTAAAATGGTGTTGACGAGGGCCAGGTCCTTGGGGGTGTCCACGCTGACGGTCTTGTAGGGGCTTACGATGGCGTGGACCTTGTGGCCGTTCTCAATAAAGCGCATCATATCGTTTTCTTCGGCCTTTTCCAGGATGGATTTGGGGGTGGCGTGGTAGAACGCCAGCGCCTGCTTGCTGTACAGCTGGATGCCGGTGACTTTCTCGTACTCGAAGTCCAGGGTGCCTTTCGGGTAGGGGATGGGGCTGCGGGAGATCAGCAGGATTTCCCGCGCGGCGTTGGTGACGACTTTCTGGTTGGAGAAGTCGATGACATCGGCGGGATGCTCCATGATGTTGGTGAGGACGGCGACATAATAGGGGTCCTCGGGCAGGGTATCCGGCAGGATGAGGTCGAAGGCAGCGGGGTTGACCAGCGGCTCATCGCCCATCAGCTGCAGGTAGAGGTCGGCATCTTCCACAGTGCTGACCTCCCAGATGCGGTCGGTGGGGGTGTCGTGGTCGGGGCTGGTCATCAGGTAGCGCATACCGTAGGTCTTGCAGGCCTCGGCAATGCGCTCGTCATCGGTGGCGATGAGGACATCGTCCAGCTTGGGGCAGGCTTTGGCGGCCTGGTAGACCCACCAGATCATGGGCTTGCCCAGCACATCCGCCAACGGCTTGCCGGGCATACGGGTACTTGCATAACGGGCAGGGATCACAGCGATTGTTTTCATGGGTGTACCTCCGTATAAAAGGTATCGGTTGGTTTATTATGAGGGGGATGTAGGGGCGAACGGTGTTCGCCCGTGGGGATTGGCGGCTGCGTAGGTTTTGCGGGCGAGCAATGCTCGCCCCTACGGGCTGCGGTTTACATAAGGGCTTTCGCTTCGTCTAGGGTGAGGAGGATTTTTTCATCGGCGGCGGTGAAGGCACGGAGGACGAAGCTTTGGACTGTGACGGCGCGGGCAAATTTGAAGGGGAGACAGAAGTTCAGCACTTCGCTGGGCATCGTGCGCTCTAAAATCACGGCCTCCGGGAAAAGGGCGTGGTAGTCGGTGGTGTCGCGGGGGTGCGTTTTGATAAACAGCGGCCCGGCGGTGTATTTGGCGGCTACTGCCTTAAACAGGGCGTTTTGCTCGGATTGGGTCATCAGGCCGTCCTCCACAAAGCTGCGGGGCAAAAGCAGGGTGGCCCCGGCGGCGTTTTCCGGCAGGGGCTGGGTCAAAAATACACTGCGCACCATCGCTTTTTCGGTGTCGGTCAGGCTTTCCAGCAGCTGTTTCTTGCTGTCGGTCACCATGCGGTCGGCGGGGAACAGCGTGCATTTCGCGGCATCCTCGCTCTCGACTTTCGCGCACCACGGGCTGTCGCCCCAGTAAAGGTAGCCGCGGCCGCTGCGCTGCTTCTCGGCAAAATCGGGGACGGCGCGCTGGTCGGTCACAAGATGCTGGTCGGGGCCAAGGGTGCTGGCAAAAGTATCCTCGCACAGGATGTACCCGGCATGGCAGTCCTGCAGGTAGCGGCCCAGCACGCTCCAATCGTTGTGGATGCGTACCTCGTTGTAGGCGGCGCGATCGAAGCGCCAGCCGCACAGCTTCTCGAACGCCCGGCGGGCGCGCAGGGCGGCAAAGGGGCCGGTGACGGTGCCCGGCCAGCGGGTCTCGTCCACGATGACGGCTTTAACAGTGCCGGTGGCTTCCAGCCGGGCGGCCAGGGCAGCGGTGTCCGGCACAGCGGCGGAAAGCACCATCGTATGTGGTTTGCCGCTGGTACGGGATACCCGCAGCAGGTCGACCAACACCTGATAGGCGGTGTGGCAGATGTAGAGATTCGGTTTCATGAACAATTATTCTCCGTCCGCCAGCAGCTTGACCGGCGGGAAGTGGATGCGGCCCCAGCCGGAGGCCCACTCGGGCATGGTCAGGTCGCTGTTGGTGACCTCGAAGGCAAACTCGGTCACGGGCTTGTCCAGGCAGACGGCCTGGGCCAGCGCGCCATCGAAGATGTCGAGGTAGAAGAAATACTGGCCCTCGCCCAGCAGGCTGGGGTCAAACTCAAACAGGGTGGTGTACAGCTTGCCTGGCTCGGCGGCACCCAGGTCCACCGGGTGGGTGATGCCTACGGGGCTGGAATCCCGCGCGTGGAGGTTCATCTTCATGTGGATGCCGGCGAACGGCTCGGACACGCGCCAGGTGATCTTGATCTTCATCTTCTCGGTGTCGGCAAACACGCTGGACTCCTTGCCCACAAAGTCAAGGGTTTCCAGCCGCAGGCGCTTGCCGGCGCTGCCGGTCATGCGGGCTACATCGGCCAGGTCGTAGTGGACCACGTTGACATCGGTGGTGTCCATGTACACGGCGATGGCCTGTTCCACGTCACCGTCAAAGATGACCTTGCCTTTGTCCAGCACCACGCAGCGGGTACACAGCTGGCGGATGGTGGACATGTTGTGGCTGACGTAGAGCACGGTGCGGCCGTCCTGGTTGGCGACATCGCTCATTTTGCCCAGGCATTTCTGCTGGAATTTCATGTCGCCCACGGCCAGGACCTCGTCCATGACCATGATCTCGCTGTCCAGGTGGGCGGCCACGGCAAAGGCCAGCTTGACGAACATGCCGCTGGAATAGCGCTTGACGGGAGTGTCGATGAAATCGCCGCACTCGGAAAATTCGATGATCTGGGGCAGCTTTGCATCGATCTCGGCCTTGGTCATGCCCAGGATCGCGCCGTTCATATAGATGTTCTCGCGGCCGGTCATTTCGTTGTTGAAGCCGGTGCCGACTTCCAGCATGGAAGCCACGCGGCCGCGGATCTTGATCTCGCCCTCGGTGGGGGCGGTGATGCGGGAGAGCAGCTTGAGCAGCGTGGATTTGCCCGCGCCGTTGCGGCCGATGATGCCCAGGGCCTCGCCCTGGTAGACGGTCAGGTCCACGCCGTTCAGCGCCATAAAGGTCTGGCCGAACAAGCGCTGGTCGGTGCCGATGACGGTGTTGGGGTCCTCTTTGCCACGCACACGGGCCCACCAGCTTTGCAGGTCGTGGGTCAGCGTACCGCCGCCGATCTGGCCGAGTTTGTACTGCTTTTTTAACCCCGTGACTTCGATAACGGGGCGTTTTTCGGTTGTAGACATCTTGCGCCCCTCCTTACACGGTATCCATAAAGGTCTTTTCAATGCGGCTGAACAGCACCACGCCCAGCACCAGGGCTGCGGCGGTGAACACCAGGCTGTACACGATGCCAAAGGTGGTGACGGTGCCGGTACCCAGCGTTGCTATGCGGAAAATTTCGATGGGCGAGGTCATGGGGTTGAGCTGGACCAGCACTTTCAGGCGGGGGCTGGATTCCAGCATGGACAGCGGGTAGACCACGGGGGAGGCGTACATCCACAGCTGCACACCGAAGCCCACAGCAATCGCCAGGTCGCGGTATTTGGTGGTGAGGGACGACACGATGATGCCGACACCCAGGCCCAGCAGCATGACTTCCAGGATGACGAAAGGCACGGCCAGCAGCCACAGCGTGGGGTGTACGCCGCTGCCGGTGGCGAAGAAGTAGATCCAGAAGATCAGGTACATGGCCGCCTGGATGAAGAAGTTGATCAGGCTGGTCAGCACCTGGCTGACGGGCATGGTCAGGCGCGGAAAGTACACCTTGCCGAAGATTTGCGAGTTGGTGACAAAGGTGTTGGCCGTGTTGTTGACGCAGTTTGCGAAGAAGGTCCACACGGTGTTGCCGGCCATGTAAAACAGGAAGCCGGGGACACCATCGGTGGGCATATTGGCCATGCCGCCGAACACCACGTTAAAGATGATGGTGGTGATGAGCGGGTTCAGGATGATCCACGCGGGGCCTAAGATCGTTTGTTTATACAGCACGGTGAAGTTGCGCTTGACGAACATGACGATCAGGTCACGGTACTGCCAGAGTTCGTGCAGGTCGATGTCAAACCACCCGGTTTTGGGGCGGATGACGGTCGTCCAGCCATCGGCGGGGAGGGTATGATTGTTTTCAGCCATGGAGGGCACCTTTTCCTTTATATTCTTTTATAGAATGAGGGGGATTTGCATACTAATAGATATTACATTGTACCATGAAATGGGGGAAAAAGCAACTGACAGTCGGGTCTTTAAACGCGCCTTTAAACGCGCGGCTTGTCAGCACCGCCACCATGCGGCGGTGCTTCTCTTTAATGGCATCTTTCCGCTAGACCTACCTTTTTTGTGACCAAAAAAGGTAGCGAAAAAAGTCTCGCTGTTGCGAGGCAGCGAACCCCGCCTTAGGGGCTGCTCGCCCCTAAGAACCCCAAAGATGTGGTCGGTCAATGAAAAAGCTAAAAAACGCAGGAGTGCTGCGTTTTTCTTCACGCTTTTTCATCGCCCTCCAGATTGACCCCTCCGGGGCCAAAACGGGGCGTCAGGGACGCCGCCCCCTACGGCCAACCATACGTGGGCTGTAGGGGCGATCATTGATCGCCCGTGGAATCTGGCGCAATTGCAAAACTGCACGGGCGAGCAATGCTCGCCCCTACGATCCCTTATAAATTGGTACTGTAGGGAGGGGTCTTGACCCCTCCTCGGGGCCTTATGGTGTAGAATGTTTTATCATTTATTGCAAATATAAAATCCGCCCGGCAACCTTGCGCTGCGGCTCGATTGCAAGGAGGGGTCAAGACCCCTCCCTACAAATCAACGCAAATGACCGCCAATATCAAAACAATAAACCACGCAGACCCAAAGCTTCACAAATTCATAACAAACCTTTTTAGTTTCGTTTAAGGTTTGGGGGATAGAATGGGGGTGTTCTCAGGAACGATAGACAAAAATAGTAGGAGTGATCCTTGATGAAAAAGATACTTTGCGGAGCAATGGCGGCGGTTATGACGGTTTCGCTGGCGGGGTGCGCTAAGAGCGAGAGCGATACCACCACAACGGCTGAGGAAACCAGCGCCGAAGCCACTGTGGCCCAGGCGGGCAGCAGCTATACAGGCACCGTTACGGCCATTTCGGCGGTATCGCTGACGGTGGAGACGGAATCGGACGGCGAAGTGACCGTGCCGCTGTCGGATTCCACCACCTACACCCGGGGCGGCATGGGCGGCCCCGGCGGGGACGGGCAAACACCCCCGGACGGCAATGCTTCCGCTGGCGGTGCGGGGGATGGCAGCGCCCCGGCCCAGCCCGGCGGCGACAACAGCGACAACGGCGGCACACCCCCGGAAATGCCCAGCGGCGGCCAGCCGGACGGGAATGCGCCCGATGGTCAGAACGGCCAGCCTGGGGATGCCCCGGAAAAGCCGGAGGGGGATGCTTCCAACGGCCAGCCCGGCGGTGACAGCCAAAACGGCCAGGGCGGCCCCGGCGGCGAGCCGGAGACCCTGACCTACGAGAGCATTTCGGTGGGCGATACCGTGACCGTCACCGTGGGCGATGACGGCACCGCCGCCACCGTGGAGCTGGCGGGCGGCATGGGCATGGGCGGCCCCGGCGGGGGCAGCAGCCAGCCGGAAAGCTACACCGCAGCGACAGAATTTACCGCAGACGATGCCCAGAGCGGCGTGACCTATGCCTCCACCGGCAGTGACGAAAACGCCATCCATGTGTACAACGGCGCGACCGTCACGCTGGACAATGCCATCATTACCCGCAATTCCGCCGACAGCACCGGCGGCGATGCTTCCAGCTTTTACGGCGTGGGCGCGGCGGCACTGGTGACCGATGGTACGCTGAAAATTTCTAATTCTACCATCACCACCGATGCCAAGGGCGGCGCGGGCGTGTTTGCCTACGGCGATGGCACGGCCTACGTGTCTGACACCACCATTTCCACCAGCCAGGATACCTCCGGCGGCATCCACGTGGCGGGCGGCGGCACCCTGTACGCCTGGGACCTGAGCGTGGAGACCCAGGGCGAATCCTCGGCGGCCATCCGTTCCGACCGCGGCAGCGGCACCATGGTGGTGGACGGCGGCACTTATACTTCCAACGGCAGCGGCTCGCCTGCGCTGTACAGCACCGCCGACATTACCGTGCGTAACGCGACCCTGACCGCCAACGGGGCCGAAGCCCTCTGCATCGAGGGCCTGAACACCGCCCGCCTGTTTGACTGCGACCTGACCGGCGACATCCCCGAAAACAGCCAGAACGACTGCAACTGGAACGTCATTTTGTACCAGAGCATGTCCGGCGACTCCGAGGTAGGCAACTCCACCTTTGAGATGGTGGGCGGCAGTCTGACCGCCAAGAACGGCGGCATGTTCTACACAACCAACACAGAATCGACGTTTTTGCTCTCCGGCGTGGACATTACGCCGTCCGCCGGCAATGACTTTTTCCTGAAATGCACCGGCAACTCCAACGCCCGTGGCTGGGGCCAGAGCGGTGCCAACGGCGCGGATTGCAGCTTTACCGGCCGCAATCAGGAGATGGTCGGTGACGTGATCTGGGACAGCATCAGCCAGCTGGATTTCTACGTGCTGGATGGCAGCACCCTGACCGGCGCGGTGGTGGATGATGAATCCAACGCCGGTAATGGCGGCAATGGGTACGCCAATGTGTATATTGACAGCGGTTCGACCTGGGTCGTGACCGGCGACAGCACCGTGACCAATTTGTACTGCGCAGGCGTGATCGTGGATGAGAGCGGCCGTGCGGTGACGGTGGTTGGCACCGATGGCACCGTGTATGTGCAGGGAACCAGCGATGTGACGGTGACGGTTGGCAGCTACAGCACGGATGTGGACGCTTCCGGCGCGGCTGTGGCGGATAGCTTTGAGGATTATGCTGTGGCAAAAGCGTAAAATTTAATATTCTGCTTTGTGCGGCCCTGCCTACCTTGCGGCAGGGCCTTTTATAATGGGATGCTTCCCGGCAGCCTTCCTTTTTGGACACCCATTTGACCCCTCCGGGGCCGAAACGGGGCATCGGGGCTGCCGCCCCCCTACGTCTAACCATATGTGGCTGTAGGGGCGCACATTGTGCGCCTGTGCGGTTTGGCGGTTACGCTGGTCTCCACGGGCGAACACTGTTCGCCCCTACACCCCTTTGCCGATGGTGCTGTAGGGAGGGGTCTTGACCCCTCCACAGTGCCTTGCAATAACCACAATTGTATTGTTTGATTGTTTATATAAAAATTGTTCGTAGGGGGCGGTGTCCTCAACGCCCCGAACAATTTTGCGTAATTGCAAAATCGCAAGGAGGGGTCAAGACCCCTCCCTACAGTACCAACGAAAATGAGCGCTGAAAAGTGAAATGGCAGCCACGCATACATGCGGGCGGATATGGAATCCGCCCCTACGGGGGAATGCCATAAAAAGAGAGCGGCCGCAAGATGGCCGCTCTCGTAAAGCAAAATATTACAATCAGACGTTAAAAGTCTTGTCCTTGATCTCGCTGACGACCTTGGCGGTGAACTCGTCCAGGGTCATCGTGGTGGTTTCGCCCTTGCGGTCGCGGACGCTGATGTTGTTGGCTTCGACTTCCTTAGCGCCGAGGACCAGCATATAGGGTACACGGTCGACCTGCTGGGCCTGGCGGATCTTGTAGCCGATCTTCTCGTTGGACTCATCCAGCACGGCGCGGATGCCGGCAGCTTTCAGGCTGTCGTTGACGGTGCGGGCGTAGTCCAGCGTCTTTTCGCTGACGGGCAGCACCTTGACCTGGGTGGGGGCCAGCCAGGTGGGGAAGCGGCCCTTGGTTTCCTCGATCATATAGGCCATGAAGCGGTCCAGAGAGCCGAGGATGGCGCGGTGCAGGACCACGGGGGTCTTTTCGCTGCCGTCCTTGTCGATATAGGTCAGGTGGAACTTGGCGGGCAGGCAGAAGTCCAGCTGGCAGGTGGACAGGGTGTACTCGGCACCAACGGCGGGCTTGACGTTGACATCCAGCTTCGGGCCATAGAAAGCGGCCTCGCCGATCTCCTCGGTGAACTGGATGCCCAGCTCGGTCAGAACCTCGCGCAGGGCGTTCTCGGCGTGGTTCCACATGGCATCATCGTCATGGTACTTCTTCTTGTCGGCGGGGTCGCGCAGGGACAGAACGCAGCGGTAATCGGTGATGTTGAAGTCCTTGTAGACATCGAAGATCAGGCTGCAGACGTTGGCAACTTCGCTCTTGATCTGCTCCGGGGTGCAGAACAGGTGGGCATCGTTCTGGCAGAAGTGACGGCCGCGCTCGATGCCTTTCAGGGTGCCGGAGGACTCATAACGGAAGTCGTGAGCGATCTCGCCGATGCGGATGGGCAGCTGACGGTAGCTGTGGGGCTGGTTGGCGTAGATCATCATGTGGTGGGGGCAGTTCATCGGGCGCAGCACGTAATCCTCGCCCTCCATCTCCATGGCGGGGAACATGTTCTCGCGGTAGTGGTCCCAGTGGCCGGAGGTGCGGTACAGGTTCACGGTGCCGATGCAGGGAGTCATGACGTGCAGGTAGCCGCGCTCACGCTCCTTGGCTTTGATATAGTTTTCCAGCTCCTGCCAGACGGTGTAGCCGTTGGGCAGGAACATGGGCAGGCCGCGGCCTACCAGGTCATCGGTCATGAACAGGCGCATTTCCTTGCCGATCTTGCGGTGGTCGCGCTCGCGGGCTTCCTGCTGCTGCTTCTCCCAGGCATCCAGTTCCTCCTGGTTGTGGAAGGCAACGCCGTTGATGCGGGTCAGCATCTTGTTCTCTTTGTCGTTCTTCCAGTAAGCGCCGGACTGCTGGGTGATCTTGAAAGCTTTCAGGGCCTTGGTGTAGGTCAGGTGGGGTCCGATGCACATATCCACGTACTCGCCCTGCTGGTAGAAGCTGAACTCGGTCTCCTCGGCCAGGTCAGCCATATGCTCGATCTTGTAGTGCTCCTGGCGCTCCTCCATCAGCTTGACGGCTTCCTCGCGGGGCAGGATAAACGGCTTGATGGGAAGATTCTCTTTGCAGATCTTCTTCATCTCTTTCTCGATGGCGGCCAGGTCCTCATCGGTCAGCTTGGTATCGCCGAGGTCGACATCGTAGTAGAAGCCGTTCTCGGTAGCGGGGCCAAAGGCGAAATCAGCCTGGGGATACAGGCGCTTGATGGCCTGGGCCATGATATGGGCAGCGGTGTGGCGCAGAACGTGGAGTTCCTGGTCCTGCGGGCACTCAGCGACCGTACCGTCTTTGTAGATGATCTTCATGATTGTACGCTCCTTTTGCAATTGCACAAAAATGCAAATAAAAAATGCTCCATCCCTCGCTTACAAAAGGGATGAAGCATGTAACGCTCCACGGTTCCACCCAGATTGCGCTTATATATAAAGGTAAGCGCCGCTCGTGTCGGCTGTAACGGGCCGTACCCGGCGGAGGTTCGCCCCCGCGCTCGGCAGTGGTAAGAACGCAGCTGCGCACAAAACCGCTTGCACCACGCGGGGCTGCCGCGGCGGTTCTCTCTTATGTGGCGGGGGATGCGATCCGTTTGTCTGCCTCATGGCTTTGTCAGGATGAAGATAGTTTATTTATAGCACATGTGGCGGGGGAAGTCAAGAGGGGGATTTTGGGAATTTCTCCGGCTTGACCCCTCCGGGGCCAAAACGGGGCGTCGGGGACGCCGCCCCCTACGGCCAATCATACATGCGCCCCTACACCCTCTATAAAATGGTACTGTAGGGAGAGGTCTTGACCCCTCCTAACCATCTTGCACAAACTACAACATTCCCAGTTGTTTTCCCATCCCCCGTAGGGGCGGATTCCATATCCGCCCGCATCGGGTAGATGCCATTTACGGGCATAGAGTAAAGGCCCCCTTGTGCAAAGGGGGCTCCGCGAAGCGGTGGGGGATTGTGGACTTACCAATACATCGGTCTACCCTCGTAAGGCCACAATCCCTCCGTCACGGCTGCGCCGTGCCACCTCCCTTTGCACAAGGGAGGCTTTACGGCGCTCTGTCCCGCTAAATTGCACAAAAAACGGGGGAGAGGGGGGCGTGGGCGGCGGTAATGTGCCGAAGTTTGATTTTATACATTGACTTTACATATTTATGCAACTATACTGGGTACACACCAAGTGAGGGCTTGGGAATTATTATTGAATAAGATCCGAGGGAATAAACATGAAAAAACTGACTGCTCTTTTGATGGGCACCGCTATGGTGCTCAGCCTGGCCGCCTGCGGTGGCTCCGCTTCCTCTGCTGCTTCTTCCGAGGCTGCCTCCAGCGAGGCCGCTTCCTCTGAGGAGACCAGCGAGGCTGCTTCTGAGGAAACCACCGAGGAGACCACCGGCGAAGTGACCACCGTCAACGCCGGTAAGCTGACCATGTCCACCAACGCCGCTTTCCCCCCGTACGAGATGACCGCCGATGACGGCAGCTTCGAGGGTATCGACATTGAGGTCGCCGGTGCCATTGCTGAAAAGCTGGGCCTGGAACTGCAGGTCGATGACATGGACTTTGATGCCGCCCTGCTGGCCGCCCAGAGCGGCAAGAGCGACATGGTCATGGCTGGCGTTACCGTTACCGACGAGCGCCAGAAGGTCATGGACTTCTCTGATTCTTACGCCGAGGGCATCCAGTCCATCATCGTGCCCGAGGATTCCGACATCGCTACGGTTGACGATCTGGCCGGCAAGGTCATCGGCACCCAGCGCGGCACCACCGGTTACATCTACTGCACCGATGACTTCGGTGACGAGAACGTCATCGCTTACGACAACGGTCTGACCGCTGTCCAGGCCCTGAACAATGGTCAGGTCGATGCTGTTGTTATCGACAACGCCCCCGCTAAGGAGTTCGTGGCTGCCAACGCCGGCCTGAAGATCCTGGACACCGCTTACGCCCAGGAAGATTACGCCATCGGCGTGGCTAAGGGCAACACCGAACTGCTGAACGCCATCAACGGCGCGCTGGAAGAACTGCAGGCTGACGGTACCCTGCAGAGCATCGTTGACAAATACATCAAAGCAGAGTAAAATCTGACGTAGGGGCGAAAATCGTTCGTATGTCCGAAGAAGGGCACGCCGGGAGCACCGGCGCGCCTTTTGTTTGTTAGGAACCGTAAAAGTAAACTCCGGCCCGGGCCGGGAAAGGTTGTGGTGCGATGGAAGCACAGTTCGAGCTGCTGTCAGAGATGGCTAAAAATGGCGATACTCTGAACCTTTGGCAGGATTTCTATGTCAAGTTCTATCAGGCGTTTTTGTACGCCGACCGCTGGCAGCAGTATTTTAAGGGCGTTGGCACCACGCTGCTGGTAACGGCCATCGCGCTGGTGCTGGGCGTTGTGCTGGGTGCCATCGTGGCGATGATCCGCGTGGGCCATGCCCAGCAGAAACCCCACCACCGCAACCCGATTCTGGGTGTGCTGAACGCCGTCTGCCAGGTGTATGTCACGGTCATCCGCGGTACGCCTATGATGGTGCAGCTGCTCATTATGAGCATGGTCATCTTCGCCAGCAGCCGCAACTTTACGATGGTCGGCGCGCTGGCGCTGGGCATCAACTCCGGCGCGTATGTGTCCGAGATCATCCGCGGCGGTTTGATGGCGGTCGACCCCGGCCAGATGGAAGCCGGCCGCAGCCTGGGCCTGAATTACATGACCACGATGTTCGAGATCATCATTCCCCAGGCCATCCGATCCATTCTGCCGTCCCTGGGCAACGAGTTCATCATGCTGCTGAAAGATTCCTCGCTGATCACGGTCATCGGCGGCAAGGAGCTGCTGTATGCGGCCCAGGGCATCATGAACCGTACCTACGAAGCCATGTTCCCGCTGCTGGGCGTTGCCGCCATCTATCTGGTGCTGGTCATGCTGTTCAGCGCGCTGCTGGCAAAATTTGAGAGGAGGCTGGCACAAAGTGATCGACGTTAAAGGACTGAAAAAGAATTACGGCGGTCTGCAGGTGCTGAAAGGCGTAGACCTGACCATTGACAAAGGCGACTGCGTGGTGCTGGTTGGCCCCTCTGGCTGCGGCAAATCCACGTTCCTGCGCTGTTTGAACCGGCTGGAAGAACCGGACGGCGGCGAGGTCATCTTCAACGGCAAGCCCGTGACCGACCACGACATTGACCATGTGCGCCAGAAGATGGGCATGGTGTTCCAGCATTTCAACCTGTTCCCGCACCTGACGGTGAAGAAGAACATCACGCTGGCCCCCGTGAAGCTGGGCCTGATGAAGCAGGCCGAGGCGGACGCGAAGGCGATGGAACTGCTGGGACGCATCGGCCTGGCCGACAAGGCAGACACCTACCCTAACATGCTGTCCGGCGGCCAGAAGCAGCGCATTGCCATTGTGCGCGCGCTGGCGATGAACCCGGATGTGCTGCTGTTTGACGAGCCGACCAGTGCCCTTGACCCCGAAATGGTGGGCGAGGTGCTGGAGCTGATGAAAGAGCTGGCCCGCAGCGGCATGACGATGGTTTGCGTGACCCACGAGATGGGTTTTGCCCGCGAAGTGGCAAGCCGGGTGATTTTTATTGACGAAGGCGTTGTGAAAGTGGATAAACCGCCGAAGGAGTTTTTTGCCAATCCGGAAAACGAGCGGTTGAAAACGTTTTTGTCGAAGGTTTTGTGATTCTTTATATTGCTTCTAGCGTGGCTCACCACCTTGCGGTGAGCCACTTTTTTAATGGGATTCTTCCGTTAGATGTTCCTTTTGGAACCCCAAAAGGAACCGAAAAGGGTCCCGCTACTTCCGATAGCGCGGGAGGCCCGGCTTAGGGGCTACTCGCCCCTAAGAACCCCAAAGGGGAGGTCGAAGGACCCAAAAGCTAAAAAATGCAGGAGTGCTGCATTTTTCTTAACGCTTTTGGGT
>CAVKDR010000056.1:0-18815 GCA_963655125.1 Bulleidia sp. | reverse complement strand
CCTCAATAATAGGGTTAAGGGTGAGGGTGTAGACACCGGCTGAACTTATCGAGGGCGTACCAGCGGTATCTGTGTAGCCGGAGGGGTGACGGCCTACGCCGGAGGAACCATCTGCGGAGCCACCACCGGTTTCGTATTGTTTGGCATTTGCTCCATTACCAAAACAATCATTGACCCACTTTTTCAAGTAAGTTTGAAGTTTCGACATGTCATTCTCCATTATAACTTGACCGCCTAAGCCAAACACGGAGAAATTGAATTTTGCATAACCACAATCTTTAGAACAAAGGACACCGGTAATTGTGATAGGTACAGGAAATCCCTGCCATGCAGAAGTATCTACAGAAATACCATTTCCCTCAAAAACATGTTCACAACTACTATCTGCCGCAAATGCGCCAAACGGCACAATCATAAATGTACACAGAAATGCAAGAAATAGAGCCGTAATCCTCTTGCGCATAAAATCAAACTCCTATATAATAAAGTCAGAGGTGAACGAGATGTATAAAGCGGTGAAAAGTTTGATACTATTCAACCTTTTAATGCTTGTTTTAATAGCAATTGGATTCTGCTATTCAACAACCATTACGGGGTTCATGGTTGTTATGTGGGCATGCTTTTGGGGCATGAAACTGTCATGGATTGCTTTTGCAATCTGGTTCTTCTGGCCGTACATCAAACGCGGCATTGCCTATCTTGTGAACCATCGGGAAGATTGAAACCGCCGCCAGTGATGGCGGCTTTTTTGTTGTGAAACTGCCGAAGAACTGCACGAATCAGCTTTTTACTACAAGGCAACCACGGATAGCAATAAAGCTCATAGTCTACCACGTAGAAATCAAACCCAGACAGAAACCTATAGCGGTGTGATGCTGTATCGTTCATATATAAAACCTCTTTCGGGTTAAAGCACAGAAAAAGGGGCAGGGCGTGATGCCCTGCCCCTTTAGGCTAACCTATCAGCCGCGGGCCACGTTCATGAGGCTGCGGAAGATGCCGATGCCAACGGGCACCAGAGATGCCGCCAGGCAGAACAGCAGGATAGGCTGACCGGTGATCTGGGAAACGATGGTGCCAGACAGGGTGAACACATCGCTCATAGCGCCGATAACTGCTTCCATTCCAGCTTTTGCAACCTCTGCACCGCCTTCTGCTGCAAACATAACTGCGTTCATGGTTGCTTCTCCTTTCTTCAAAATTTTTGTATGTAAACGCTTGCTTTTGGGGGCTTGCGTTACAACCAGTAATCGCGGGGGACTACGGATACAGTCGTAGTCTTATCATCAAAGCAAGTGACAAAGGCACAGTAGTTAGATGCCTGCTTGTCATACGTGGAAGCAATAAGTTTCTTGGTTTCCCGCAAATCAACGGCGGTTTGTTTATTCCATAAGAGTTCGACCGTCTTAGCATAGCGGTCGATGTCGTTAAAATCGACAAGAGTTTTCTGTACAGGTCTCATATTGCACCTCAAAAGGGTAAATCTTCATATATTTGTTCAAAGGGTTCGACTTCTCCGAGAAGCGTTGAATAGTACGGGAATTTCATCCGGTACATGCAGATGTGGCAGCTTGAGAACGGAGCCGGAATAGTGGTGAATACCCGGTATTCTTTCTTTTCCAGTTCGCGGTAAAGAACAGGGTCATATTTTTGACGGCGTTCTTTGCCTGTTTTCGTTGTCCAGAACATGCACCACTTTTTCCCTTGCAGACATTCCAATGTGCAATCAGGGCACGACTTGACCTGTGAGCAGGGGCAGCGCTGCGGGTGAGACATACCATCCTCACCGATGGGCACGGGCTGTGTACAGGTGTCCAACCATCTAGGCATCTGCTTCACCTGCTTTAGATTCACTCTGAATATCTTTCCACAGGCCGTAGTTCTTACGGAAAGTTGACCAGCAGCCGTTATCGTATGCCCAGCGGGCCAGCTCTTTGACCGTGTTGAACACCGGCGCGTTGAACATCGTTTCGACCTGTTCTTCTTCTGTTACGCCGTCATTCGGTTCAGGCGGGTCGAAGTCGTGCAGATGAACGACCTTGTCAGCATCATACTGGTATTTGTCGGGGTCGTTCCTATGGGAAAGATACTCATACGCCTTGTACAGGTTGTAGCACTTTTTGACATTTGCTTCGGGCATTTCGCCGTGCTTGCGAAGTTCCTTTGCAAAGCCGGAGAGATACCGGGCGTTTTTGAACTTCACCACGAAATGAACGTGCGGTTTCTTTAAATCACCGGGTTTCCATTCCGGGCAATTGCCGTCATGCTTTTCTGCGTAGCGGAGAAATTCGGCTTCGGAGTAGGTATCTTTGTCATGCAGTGCCCAGGCGCATGGCAGGTTATCTTTTGCATAGTCAATAATGGACTGCTGGCTCTCTGGGTAGAGAATGAACATGAACTGATATGAACGGATTTTGTTGTCGGCCATTGTGAAAACCACCCTTGTTTTGACATGACATTTGACATTCCACGGGCGTAGCACCGTGGAATGTCAAACCGAAGTTTGACAAAATCTGTGGGGCGGTGAAGATAGCCGCCATCTGGCACACAGCCTTGCAGTGAACATCTTCACTTACAAGCAGACAGCAGCTATATTCACCGCCCCACGGCAGTTATTTGGTGGTGGCCGAACAACTGGTGGTGGGGCAGGCTTCATTACTCTACAACCTCGTAGTCGGTGAGGTTGATTTTGCCGAAGCTGTTGCGAACTTCCATGTCGAGAGTGCGGTTCACGCAGTTCTCAACGGTGCCGCCGCAGTCAGCGACAATCATGCCCATCTGGTCGGGAGTAGCACGGACAATGTTGCATTCCCAACCGCCGATGTTTTCCTTGTTCCGCTTGATGGTGTGCAGACGATAAACATCATAGTGGCACTCTTTGCCTGCGTTCTTGCCGGTAGTCGGAGTGAACTCACCTACAGCGTGTTCGATTGCCAGAATTTTGTACTTCATTTTTGTACCCTTACTTTCTTTTTCCGGGGCGTTTTACATGCCCCTGTTGTGTGAACCAACTCGGTTTTTGTTGGTGACATAAGAGTACAACTTTTTACAACGCAAAAAATTTTGTAAATTCTCTTGACGTAAACCCGCAGTTGTGGTACTATAGTAACACCTCTTTTGCGGGTTTATTTTTTATGCCCATTTTCGCGGGCAGCCTGCAAGCGCGAGGGAGGCTTATTAACCGATAATGGAGGTGCCGAACAATGACTGTCAAGATCACCCTGGCTTGCACCGAGTGCAAGCAGCGCAACTACAACAAGGAGAAGAACAAGAAGAATTCTCCCGATCGTCTTGAGATGAAGAAGTATTGCCGTTTCTGCAAGAAGCATACCCTTCACCGCGAAACCAAGTGAGGATAGGAGCTTAGAGATGGCAGACAAAAAAGCGGCTAACACCGCAGCCCAGGCTCAAAGCGACAAGACCAAGAAAACTTCGTTTTTTGGCAAGGTCAAGAACTTTTTCAAAGGCATCGGCAAGTATTTCAAAGATACTAAAGGTGAGCTGAAAAAGGTCGTATGGCCCAGCAAGTCCGATGTAAAGACCAACACCATCACGGTTCTCGTGGTCGTGCTGATCGCAGCTGTCGTGCTGATCCTGCTGGATCTCATCTTCGGCGGCGCCATCCATCTGATGATCGGCGCCTGAGCGCTTTAAGCGGAGGCAAAGACCATGGCTGAACAAGCATCCTGGTATGTAGTCCATACCTATTCCGGTTACGAAAACAAAGTAGCCCAGGACCTGATGACGATGGTGGAAAACCGCCGCATCCAGGACCTGATCTGCGATGTCAAGGTCCCCACCGAGACCGTCCTGGAAGAAGTCCTGGACAAGCGCGGTAACAAGACCGGCGAAAAAGAGGTGCAGCGCAAGCTGTATCCCGGTTACGTTTTCGTCAAAATGGTCATGAACGACAACACCTGGTACATCGTGCGCAATACCCGCGGCTGCACCGGTTTTGTCGGCCCTGAATCCAAGCCTGAGCCCCTGACCGAGGCTGAGGTTGCCAAGATGGGCGTTGAGACCACGGCCGAGCTTACGGTCGACTACAAGGTCGGCGATACGGTGGAGATCACCGCCGGCCCGATGGAAGGTTCCGTCGGTACTGTCGAGGAGATCGACATTCCTGCGCGCAAGGTGCGCGTAAAAATCACCATGTTTGGCCGCGAGCTGCCCGCAGAATTGGAGCTGCATCAGGTCAAACTGTTCTGATCAGCATCAGAACATCGCAATTTCCGGTAGAGACCGCGAACAGGCTTTTGCCTGGGGTACGGTTTTTATAGGGCGTACGGAGGTCGTACGCCCGTGGGAGGTCTGCACCGCAGGCCGCAACTCACCACAAAATTTGGAGGTGCAAGTATTATGGCACAGAAAATCACTGGCTACATCAAGCTGCAAATCCCCGCCGGCAAGGCAACTCCGGCTCCCCCTGTTGGTCCTGCCCTGGGCCAGAAGGGCGTTAACATCATGGCCTTCACCAAAGAGTTCAACGAGCGTACCAAGAACCAGATGGGCATGATCATCCCCGTTGTCATCACCGTTTACGCTGACCGCTCCTTCAGCTTCATCACCAAGACTCCTCCGGCTCCCGTTCTGATCAAGAAGGCTGCTGGTATCGACACTGCTTCCGGTGTGCCCAACAAGAACAAGGTTGGCTCCATCACGCTGGCACAGGCCGAGGAGATCGCCAAGACCAAGATGCCCGACCTGAACGCTGCTTCTCTGGAAGCTGCTGTCAGCATGATCAAGGGCACCGCCCGCAGCATGGGCGTTACCGTTGAGGGTTGAACAGGAGGGGAATAAGCAATGAAACACGGCAAGAAGTATACCGACGCTGCTAAGCTGATCGAGAGCAGCAAGACTTATGATCCTAGCGAGGCCCTGGAGCTGTGCTGCAAGACCGCTACCGCTAAGTTCGATGAGACCGTTGAGCTGCACGTCCGCCTGGGCGTTGACAGCCGCCATGCTGACCAGCAGGTCCGCGGCGCTGTTGTCCTGCCCAACGGCACCGGCAAGAACGTTCGCGTTATCGCTATCGCCAAGGGCGATGCCGCCAAGGCCGCTGAGGCTGCAGGCGCACAGGAGGTCGGCGATGATGAGCTGATTGCCAAGATCGCCGGCGGCTACCTGGACTTCGATGTCCTGGTTACCACCCCCGACATGATGGGCCGCGTTGGCCGTCTCGGTAAGGTCCTGGGCCCCCGTGGTCTGATGCCGAACCCGAAGGCCGGTACCGTTACCCCCGATGTTGGCAAGGCTGTTACCGATGCCAAGGCCGGTAAGATCGAGTACCGTCTGGACAAGCAGAACATCATCCATGTGCCCATCGGCAAGGCCTCTTTCGGCGCTGAGAAGCTGATGAC
This sequence comes from Bulleidia sp., assembly GCA_963655125.1. Lineage (GTDB taxonomy): Bacteria > Bacillota > Clostridia > Oscillospirales > Ruminococcaceae > Gemmiger. The sequence continues at coordinate 13,455 of CAVKDR010000056.1, read as the reverse complement.
CAACCTGGACACCGTCCTGGATGCCATCGCTAAGGCTAAGCCCGCCGCTGCCAAGGGCCAGTACTTCAAGAGCGCAACCGTCGCCACCACCATGGGCCCCGGTGTCCGCGTTGCCACCAACAAGTACGGTGTCTAATTCAGTAAATTACTAAAAAAAGCTATTGACAAACGCACGTTCCCGTGCTATACTAATTAAGCTGTTTTTAAGACAGCAGGTGCCGCAAGGCATAATGGGGGCAAACCCACCTGCCGAGAAACGTGCGTTTGATTGCAAAGCTATCAAGCCATTTTCCCGGCGACGGGAAGATGGCTTTTTTCTGTATAATCACAAGAAAGCCACTTACCGAAACCAATCTGTAAGTGGAATGAGGTGAAATTCAAATGCCCAGTGCAAAGATTCTGGAATCCAAGAAGGCTCTTGTCAAGGACCTGAACGAGAAGATCGCTGGTTCTCTGGCCGGTGTTGTCGTTGCTTACAACGGCATCAGCGTTGCTGACGACACCAAGCTGCGTAAGGAGCTGCGTGAGGCTGGTGTCCATTACATGGTCGTCAAGAACACCATGCTGCGTCTGGCCGTTAAGGGCACCCAGTACGAGGCTCTGGCCGAGTACTTCAAGGGTGACACGGCTATCGCTCTGTCTCCGGAGGATCCGGCTGCTGCTGCTCGCATCCTGTGCAAGTTTGCTGACGCCGATAAGTCCAAGCGCTTCGTCGTCAAGGGCGGCTTCTGCGATGGTCAGGTCATGGACGCTGCAGGTATCAAAACCCTGTCTACCATGCCCAACCGCGAAGGCCTGCTCTCCATGCTGGCTGGCTCCCTCAACGGTATCGTTGGCGGCCTGGCCGTTGCCCTGCAGGGTATCGTCGACAAGCAGGACGAGACTGCTGCCTAATTTTAGGCACAGCTGCTTGAGCGCCCAGGCGCAGCGCTCTGATACAAACCGCGCCGCTTAAAACATTACAATTTATGGAGGTAACTACCATGGCTTCTGAGAAGATCACTGCCATTGTCGAGTCTGTCAAGACTATGACTGTCCTGGAGCTGAAAGAGCTCGTTGATACCATCTGCGAGGAGTTCGGCGTTTCTGCTGTTGCCGCTGCTGCTCCCGCTGCTGCCGGCGCTGCCGCTCCCGCTGAGGAAGAAAAGACCGAGTTCGACGTCATCCTGGCTGACGTTGGCGCTAACAAGATGCAGGTCATCAAGACCGTTAAGGAGCTGACCGGCGCTTCCCTGATGGAGGCTAAGAAGCTGGTTGAGACCCCGAACGCCAAGCTGAAGGAGCAGGCTTCCAAGGCTGACGCTGAGGACATCCAGAAGAAGCTGGCTGAGGTCGGCGCTAAGGTCGAGCTGAAGTAATTTTAGCTTAACAATAGCTTTCAACACCGTGTGGTTCAACACCGCACGGTGTTTTTTGTTTTTATAGGCGATTTTTGTAACATATTGGAAACATGGGGTGGTATAATAGGGGCAGAGTAGAGGCCCCCTTGTGTAAAGGGGGCTCCGCCGATAGGCGGTGGGGGATTGTGACCTTACGAGGGTAGACCGATGTACGGCAAGGCCACAATCCCTCCGTCACGGCTTACGCCGTGCCACCTCCCTTTGCACAAGGGAGGCTTTGGGTTTGATGTCGGGGCGGATGCTCGCATCCGCCCGCAAAAAAGGACTACATAAAAGGTGGTGTATTTTATGAAATTGCGTATTGTTAGTGCTGCACTGGCCTGTGCCCTGTTGTTGGCGGGATGCGCAGCAGGGGAGGGGAGCGCAGCAGCGAGTTCAGCTGTGCTGTCTGTCTCCACAGCGGCCGAACCGGCGGTCACCCCAGCACCAAAGGTGGAGCCTACACCGGAACCCACTCCCGCGCCCACTCCAGACCCGGCCAGCCTGCTGGAATATACCACACTGCCGCTGGACGATACCCAAAAGACCCCTGCCAAGTATTGGTACTATATGACGCTGCACGATGATGCCGCCCTTGAAAATGCCCGCCGCCTGGCTGAAGGGCTGTACCTCGACGATGTGGATGCCGTGCGGGCGGCTTGTTCCGACAGCGTCCTGACCGATACTTTCCCGCTGAACGACCTGAGCGGCCTGCGTGTGACCGAATTTTCCCTCAGTGGCGGTACCTACGACGCACCCTATCTCTCCCTGACCGTGACCGCCCCCGGTAATACGCCGTTTCTGCGCGGGAAGCATGAATATTACCTCTGGTTTGATGAGGACGGCAAGGTGGATTGGCTGAGCCCGTTTCCCCTTTATGATGGCGCACAAAGTGTAACCCTGGCCAGCTATTACGAATCCCGCAGCGAAGATCTTTCTTTCTGGGGGATCACTTCTGCCGAACTTACCAATCCGCTGGGGCTGACCTGGGGGCCTGCTGCGCTGCAATGCCACGATGCCTACTGGGTGCCCAACGAAGATGATGACGGCCACCACTACGAAGACTGCAATGTACAGGACCTTGGTACCGTTGATGCCCCACCCTATGGCATTACAAGCTACGCCGTCCCACCCGAAGGCAGCGTACTGGCCGACAACGAGGCGCAGTGGGTGTGCGATTCCCTCAACGCGTACTTTGCCGCACTGGCTGACGGCAGCTACATGGATGAGTTTGATTCCGCCCCCGGCAACGATGCTCTGCTTTCTGGCTGGGATGCCGCTGTGCCGCTGCCCGTTGCGGTCACGCCGGAGGCCCTGCGCAGCTGTGCCTCCCAGGATAACTGGGATAAACCGTGCACCCAGATTTGGGTGCCGCTGCCGCAAAACTGCTGGGCGGTCATCAAGACCAACGCCCACTACACTGGCAGCGAGGATATCATCGATTACTTTTTTGCATTCAACTATTACCAGGCCGTTCCCGATGCTTTAGCCGCCGTTTTGTCTCAATAAAGTGTTCACAATTTATTAGTATTTTTACACAAAAAGGCGCGTAAATTTTTGTACAGAAAATCCGTTTTGTCTCTTTCACAAAACGGATTTTTTCCGTATAATGGTAACATAAAAAATAGGGGAATATCCGCTTTAAGGGAGGCTGCATTTCTTTGGAAAACGAAAAGCCAAAAGGTAATGCGATGGAAAAGCTGGCTACGCTTATTGTTGATAAGCGCAACCTGATTTTTCTTTTATACATCTTTGCGTTGATTTTCTGTGCCATTGCTACGGGCTGGGTCAACGTGGAAAACGACATCACCACCTACCTGCCGGACTCGACCGAGACACGCCAGGGCCTGACCGTGATGAACGACAACTTCACCACCTACGGCACCGCCCGCGTGATGGTGTCCAACATCACCTACGACAAGGCCGTCCAGCTGGAAGAACAGCTGGAGGATATCGATGGTGTGGACACCATCGCCTTTGACGAGACCACCGACCACTACAAGGATTCCGCCGCACTGTTCTCGGTCAGCTTTGATGCGGAGGTCGATGACCCCCGCGCTGAGGCCGCCATGGACGAGATCCGCGCCGAATTGGAGGGCTACGACACCTCGATTTACACCGAAGTCGGCTACGATTCCTCGGCAGATCTGCAGTCCGAGATGAGCGTTATCATTGTCATCGCCGCCGTTATTATCGTGGTGGTGCTGACGCTGACCTCCCGCTCTTACGCCGAGGTGCCGGTCCTCATCATGACCTTCGGTGCTGCCGCCCTGCTGAACATGGGCACCAACTTCCTGTGCGGCACCATCAGCTTCATCTCCAACTCGGTCACGGTCATCTTGCAGCTGGCACTAGCTATCGACTACGCCATCATCTTGTGCCACCGCTTCAGTGACGAGCACGAAACTTTGGGTGTGCGGGAAGCCTGCATTGCGGCACTTTCCAAGGCCATCCCGGAAATTTCTTCTTCCTCGCTGACCACCATCAGCGGCCTGGCTGCCCTGGCGTTCATGCACTTTGGCATCGGCCGCGACCTGGCTACCGTGCTGATCAAGGCCATTCTGTTCAGTATGCTGGCGGTCTTTACGCTGATGCCCGGCCTGCTGGTGCTTTTCAGCAAACTGATTGACAAGACCCGCCACAAAAACCTGGTGCCCAAAATCACCGCCGTGGGCAAGTTTGATGTCAAGACCCGCTACATCGTGCCGCCCATCTTCGCGGTGGTCATCATCGCAGCGGCGGTGTTCGCCAACCTGTGCCCCTACTGCTATACTTACACTGATCTGGTCACGGCCAAGCAGAGCGAGCGCCAGGCAGCCTACCAGAAGATCAAGGGCGAGTTTGGCACCAGCAACATGGTGGCTATCATCGTGCCGTCCGGCGATTACGAGTCCGAGGGCAAGATCCTGGCCGAGCTGGACAGCTGCCCCGAGGTCGACTCCACCCAGGGCCTGGCCAACATCGAGGCCATGGACGGCTACATGCTGACCGATGCTCTGACCCCGCGCCAGCTTTCCGAGCTGGCCAACCTGGATTACGAGGTTGCCAAGGTGCTGTATGGTGCCTATGCCGTCAACCACGATGAGTACGGCGAGATCATCAACGGCCTGACCGACTACAAAGTCCCGCTGTATGACATGTTCATGTTCCTCAAGCAGGAGATGGAGGACGGCAACATCACCCTGGGCGGTGATGTGCAGGACACGCTGGACGACCTGTTCGACCAGCTGGAAAAAGCCCAGCTGCAGCTGCAAAGCGACAACTACAGCCGCCTGGTCGCCTACCTGAACGTGCCCGAGGAAAGCGATGAGACTTTCGCCTTTGTGGACAAGATCCACGACATCGTGGGCAAGTATTACGACAGCGACTACTACGTAGTTGGCAACACCACCAGCGCTATGGACCTGTCCAGTTCTTTCGGCCAGGACAACCTGCTCATCAGTGTGCTGTCGGCGTTGTTTGTTATCCTGGTCTTGCTGTTCACCTTTAAATCCGCCGGTCTGCCGGTGCTGCTTATCATCGTCATCCAGGGCAGTATCTGGATCAACTTCGCGTTCCCGTATCTGCAGCATTCGCAGCTGTACTTCCTGGGTTACCTCATCGTCAACTCCATCCAGATGGGCGCAAACATCGACTACGCCATCGTTATCTCCAGCCACTACACCGACCTGAAAAAGGTCATGCACCATAAAGAGGCCATCGTAGCGGCTTTGAACGAATCTTTCCCCACCATCTTCACTTCCGGTTCCATCCTGGCCTCGGCAGGTGTGCTGATCAGTGTGCTGACCACCAACCCCGTTATCGCCGCCATCGGCGAGTGCCTGGGCCGCGGCACCATCATCTCCATCATCCTGGTTTTGTTTGTTCTGCCCCAGATCCTGGTGCTGGGCGACTCCATCATCGAGCGCACCAGCTTTGAGATGAAGGGCATCGGCGTAACCACCCGCACTGCCAGCGGCACGATGCACGTCAACGGCCGCGTCCGCGGTTACATCAACGGCGTGGTGGATGCCGAGATCAAGGGTGTACTGCACGGCCAGTTCAACGCCAGCATCTCCACCGGCACCGAAGTTACGGTGGATGAACCCGATATGTACCTGCCGGAGGGCAGCGTAACGGCCACCGATGAATCTCCCAATGAACCTGCCGACACCACGAAAGGAGGCGACGCTGAATGAACAACGAACTGAATTTCCCGCGCCGCCTGCTGGCCGGGCTGACCGCCCTGGCTCTGCTGCTGATGCTGGCCCTGCCCGTCTGGGCAGAAGGGGAGGAGACCGAAAAGCTGCCGGTCACCATCAACAGCGTGGACGACCTTTTGCAGCTGGTCACCGACTGCCGCCTGGACTCCTGGAGCGAGGGCCGCACGGTGGACCTGAACACCGACCTGGACCTGACCGGCGTTGACTTTGCCGGTATCCCAACCTTCAGCGGCACCTTTGATGGCAACGGCCACACCATCAGCGGTCTGAGCCTGGTGGACGATGGCTCGGTGACGGGCTTCTTCCGCTACATCCAGGCGGACGGCGTGGTGCATGATCTGACCGTGCGCGGCCGCTCGATGCCCACCGGCAGCCGCACCACCGTGGGCGGCATTGTCGGCAGCAACGCCGGTACGCTCATCAACTGCCGGTTCGAGGGCGTTGCCTCCGGTGCGTCCATCGTGGGCGGCATCGCCGGTACCAACCTGAGCAGCGGCACCATCAACAACTGCACCACCACCGGCAGCGTCTACGGTGCCCACTTCATCGGCGGCATCGTGGGCGACAACCACGGTGTGGTCATCAACTGCGGCAACGATGCCAACGTCAATACCACGGTCAACCAGAATGAAGTCGACCTCTCCGAACTGACGCTGAACGATCTGATCGGCACCGAGAATGCTGCCGACATCACCGACATTGGCGGCATCGCCGGTACTTCCTCCGGCGTGGTCCGCGCCTGCCTCAACCGCGGCACCGTGGGCTATCAGCACATTGGCTACAACATTGGCGGCATTGTGGGCAGTCAGACCGGCTATGTCGAGGGCTGTGTCAACTACGGCCCCGTCTACGCCCGCAAGGAGGGCGGCGGCATCGTGGGCCAGATGGAACCCAGCAGCACACTGCTCTACTCCCAGGACACTTTGCAGGAATTGGGCAGCGAACTGGACACCTTGCAAACGCTGGTGAACCGCGCCTGCGATGATGCCAGCGCCGCCAGCAGCGACCTTTCCAACCAGCTGACCAACCTGCGCAACGGCGTTTCCAGCGCCCGCAATGCCATTGAAAATCTGCTGGACGAAGCCAAAAATGGCTATGCCATCGGCACCCAGACCGTCAAAACCGATCTGAGCAAGTTCAAGCAGGACCTGAAAGACACCGCAGACAGCATCGCCGATGGAGAGGACCCGGACAGCCCGCTGGACCCGGATTTCAGCCAGGATGGGGATGACTCCGACAACAGCGGCGACAACGGCGGCACGACTCCGGACCCGAACCCCGGTGAGGATAACGGCAGCGAGACACCGTCCCAGCCGGAGACCCCGGCAGAGACTCCCGTGGAAACGCCCACCGAGCCCATGCCGGAGGAGCCTGCTGATGCACCGGCCGAGCAGGCCTGGACCGAAGATGACACCGACCGCACCGTACATGGACAGCCTGACCCCACCGACGATGGCGATTCCGATGATGACGACTACGGTGTCGCAGATTGGGGCCCCATTGAGCGCGACCCCGGCTATACCGTCATTACGGATGAGAACGGCAACGATATTTTGGGCGATTTGACCGATGCCTTGCCCAGCGAAAAAGACATCCTCAACGGTGTCAGCAATGCACTGCCTGACTCGGTAGATGTGGAGATTCCCTCGGTGGAACTGACCAACAAGGATGCCATCACCGCCAGCCGCAACGATTTAAGCGGCAGCCTGACCGACATCGGCGACATCATCAGCAGTCTGAACACCAGCTCCACCAGCAACGCCCAGGCGCTGATCAACGACATCCGTGCTATCACGGCCCAGATGAACAAGATCGGCCAGACGCTTTCCGGTGCCAGCCAGAACGTCACCACCGACCCGGATGACCTCATCAACGATGTTTCGGACGAGGACACCGATGAGGACGTGGAAGCCAAAGTTGACAACTGCGTAAACAACGGTAACGTCAATGCCGACATCAACGCCGGCGGCATCACGGGTGCTATGGCCCGCGAGAACGACCTGGACCCTGAGGATGACTACACCATCGATGGCAGCCAATCGCTGAACTTTACCTTTAAGACCCGCGTGGTCGTACGCGACAGCGTAAACTACGGCGAGGTCAATGCCAAAAAAGAAAATGCCGGCGGCATCGTCGGCAGCATGGAGATGGGCTCCGTCATCGAGTGTTACGGCTTTGGCACTGTGGATGCCGAGGATGCCAGCTGTGTGGGCGGCGTGGCCGGTTCCAGCAAGTCGGTCATCCGTGACAGCAGCGCCAAGTGCCGCCTGTCCGGCTCGAAGCAGGTGGGCGGCATCGCAGGCAGCGGTACCACGATTGAAAACTGCCGCGCCATGGTCGTGATCGAGAATGCGACCGAGCAGATGGGTGCTATCGCCGGATCGGTGGACGATCCGCTGGGCGGCGATGTGACCGGAAACACCTTTGTGGATGGCGGCACGGCCGGCATCGATGGCGTGAGTTATGCCACGATTGCCGAACCGATGAGCTACGAGGACTTCTTGCAGCAGGACGGTCTGCCGCTGGCGTTCTCTCTGCTGACGCTGCGCTTTATGGACGAGGATACGCTGGTTGCCCAGTGCAATGTGGCCTACGGCGGCAGCCTGGCTGACGAGGACATCCCCGTTGTACCCGCCAAGGAAGGCAGCTACGGCGAATGGGACACCACCGATTTCAGCAACATCACCTTTGATATGACCATCCATGCCGAATACACGCAGCTGAACACCACCCGTGAGAGCGGAGCCGAGCGCGATGGCCGTGCCATCCTGCTGGTGGAAGGCTCCTTTGCCACCACCGAGGCCCTGGACCTGACCGAGAGCAGCGATGCGCCGGTGGCGGTGGGCAGCCATCTGGAAAGCTGGAGTTTCGACATTGACGGCGACACCAGCCACACGATGCGCTACCTGGCCCCGGACGGCCCGGACAACGTGGAAGTTTACCTGCAGACCGCAGATGGCTGGCAGAAAGTGGACACCACCGTGGACGGCAGCTACCTGAAGTTCACCGCCCCCGCCGGTGCCACCGGCCTGGCCGCTTTCCGCCTGCCGGAAAGCAAAGTACCGCTGATCGCCGCCTGCGCAGGCGGTGCCGCCGCTTTGGTGCTGGTACTGGCGCTGATCCACAAAAAGCGCAAGGCCCGCAAGGCGAAAAAGGCCGCCAAAAAAGCGGAAGCGGAAACGAAAGAATAAGCAATAGGCTATTATAAACAGCAGGGGAGCCGCACGGATGTGCGGCTCCCTTTTTTGGTTGGCACAGGCGGATATGGAATCCGCCCCTATGCGCCCCCAAAAGGCCCCCTTGTGCAAAGGGGCTCCGCCGATAGGCGGTGGGGGATTGTGGACTTGCCCATAACATTGACCTATCCCCGCGAGGTCACAATCCCTACGTCAGCGCTAACGCGCTGCCGCCTCCCTTTGCACAAGGGAGGCTTTCGTTCCGCTATAAACAAAAATCGAGCAGCCCGCCGAAGTGGACTGCTCGATCCTTTTGTGCTTTGTGAATACCAGACGCGCGAATTAGTCGCTCACGTAGGGCATCAGAGCCATATAACGGGCACGCTTGATGGCAACCGTCAGCTCACGCTGATGGAAAGCGCAGGTACCGGTCACACGGCGGGGAATGATCTTAGCGCGCTCGCTCACGTACTTGCGCAGGCGGGGCAGATCCTTGTAATCAATGTGCTCAACGCGATCGACGCAGAAGCTGCAGACCTTTTTACGGCCGCGATGCATCGGGCGGGAAGAACGATCCATAGCCATTGTGGTAACCTCCTTATAGATTGATACTTTCGATTCTTAGAAGGGCAGGTCGCCTTCGTCCTCGATCAGAGCAAAGTCATCGTTGCTGCCAGCGGAATAGCTGGGCGCCGGTGCCTGCTGCACTGCCGGGCGGGCGGGGGCTGCCATGGGTGCGGCGTAGCCGCCATCACCCATCGGTGCGGGGTTCGAGGATTTGGGGCCAGCGAAGTTGACGTTGTTAGCCACGATCTCGATCGCGGTGCGGTTATTTCCGTTTTTATCCTGATAGGAGCGGCTCTGCAGACGGCCGTCAACGGCGATCATGGAGCCTTTCTGGAAATATTTGCACACGAACTCAGCCGTACGGTCCCACGCAGTAACGGGGATCCAGTCAGCCTGGCTCTGACCGTTGGCATCACGGCGGCCGCGATCACACGCAATGGTGAAAGAGGCAACGTTTTTGCCGGTCGTGGTCTGGCGCAGTTCCGGGTCACGCGCAAGGCGGCCCATAATTGCAACAACATTCAGCATTTCGGTTTCTCCTTACTCCTCAACAGCAAGAGTCATGCTGCGAAGAACGCCCTCAGTGATCTTGAAAACGCGGTCCAGCTCAGCCGGGAAATCGGGCTCGCTGGTGAAGTTGATCACAGTGTACACACCCTCGGTCTCATCGTTGATGGGATAAGCAAGACGCTTCTTGCCCCAATCATCAACAGAATCGATCGTACCATTCGCTGCGATCAGGTTCTTGAACTTGTTGATCAGAGCGTTGGAAGCCTCCTCATCGAGGTTCGCGGTGGTAACCATCATGGTTTCGTACTTTGCCATATTCTGTAGCACCTCCTTTTGGACTTTTGGCCTTCCGACTCATGCGAAAGGCAAGGATAAACTGTGCCGTTCAGCACAGCAATTTATTATAGCAATTTTGCAAGGGCTTGTCAAGGCATAAATCCTGCGTTTTCGCCCCTGGCGCGCAGATTTTTTGCGCTTGTCAAACGCGGGCGCGGGTGGTAAAATTTTGTCAGATAGGAAAAGGGGAGATAGCTGTGCAAAATCTGGTTTTCAGCTTAAACGCCACCCTGCCGGTGTTTTTGACGATGGTGGCGGGCGGGCTGCTGCAGCGGTGGGGCTTTTTGCCCAAGGAGTTCTGCAAGGCGGCGGACAAGCTGACTTTTAAGATCACACTGCCCGTCATGCTGTTTTTGAACATGTCCTCGGTGGATATTTACCACGATTTCAGGCCAAAATTTGTGCTGTTCTGCTTTGTAGCGACACTCATCGGCATTCTGGTCATCTGGGGCGCAGCGCGGGTGCTGGTGCGGGACAAAACCATTGTGGGCGAATTCGTGCAGGCCAGCTACCGCAGCAGTGCGGCCGTGCTGGGCGTGGCGTTCATCCAGAATATTTACGGCACAGCGGGCATGGCTCCGCTGATGATCTTGGGCAGTGTGCCGCTGTTTAATATCTTTGCGGTGCTGATTTTAATGATCGAATCGCCCGAGAAAAAAGGTACCCCCACGCCCAGGCAGCTGTTGAAGGGGGTTGCCACCAACCCGATCCTGCTGGGCATCATCACCGGCACGGTGTTTGCGCTGCTGCCGTTCAGCCTGCCCGCCATTGCCACCAAGACGCTGAACAATCTGGCATCCGTCAACACGCCGTTGGCACTGCTGTCCATCGGTGCCAGCTTTGAGGGGGCGAAAGCCATCAAAAAGCTGGTCCCCACGCTGGTAGCAGCCCTGCTGAAAACCGTGGGTCTGGCGGCGGTGTTTGTGCCGGCGGCCGTGGCGCTGGGATTCCGGGATGAGGAATTGATCGCGCTGCTCATCATGCTGGGCAGCCCCACAACGCCCAGCTCTTACGTTATGGCGAAGAATATGGGCCACGAGGGTGTGCTGACATCCAGCTGCATTGCCACCACGACCCTGCTCTCGGCCCTGACGCTGACGGGGTGGATCTTTCTGCTGCGCAGCGGGGGCTATCTATAACGTAAGGCTGCACGGGCGAACGATGTTCGCCCTTCCTTACGGTATAGCAACAAACGAAAATTGCGCCCCATTTTTGATAGGGCGCAATTTTTATTTTTCTTTTTTCGCGTAGATACGCACACAAATGGTGTAGCTGATGGCATAAAGCACGGCGGTCAGCAGCAGGGATGCAGCCGCTCCGGCGGCCACAATGGTTGTTTCGGATTGGATCACAGTATCCATATCCGCGAATCCTGCCTGCACCTGGGCAGCGTACACTCCCTGCACGGCAAAGCTGATGCTGAACACGATGAGGAATACAATAGCCGTCAGGTAAGCGCGGGACTTGCTGGCACCAAACCGGTAGGTGATGGGCATGAGCAGGGCGTTCGTCAGCACCGAGACCTCGGCACAGGCCAGGATGCCGAGGGAGTACTCGGCCCCGCCAACCCCCGCCAGCAAAACCAGCGCCAGCGAAATCACCGCGCCGATGGCCGTGCTGACCGCGCACAGCAGATACTTGCTGCCAATGACCTGGCCGGGCGTTACCGGCAGGGTGGCGGCGTAGGCATCCCAATGGGCCTGCTCATCGTAGTTGATGGTCGAGGCCACGTAGATGCCCCACACCACCGTCATGGCGTAGGCGAGGTAGGGTTCTTTCGTGACCAAAATCAGCACACCGTACAGCGCCACCAGCAATAAGATGTTGCCCTTAAAGCTGCGGGTCATAATGCTGATGTCTTTATACAAAAGTCCTTTCATTGTGCATTTCTCCCGCTGTAAAAGCGCATGATATCATCGATGCTGGCGCTGTCGCAAACGGCATCAGGCAGGGCAGCATGAGCAGCGGTGCGGTCCTTGACCAGCGTTTCGCAGCCAAATGCTCCGTGCCGGGTGTAGACGGCACAGCCCTCGGGCAGACGGGCGAGGTCAGCTTCGGCGCAGCGCAGCAGGCCATATTCCTGCATAAGATCGTCCTTATTTTCGCAGAAAAGCAGCTGGCCGTGGTGCAGGTAGGCAATGGCATCCGCCACCTGCTCCAAATCGCTGGTGATGTGGCTGCTCATCAACACGCTGTGCTGCTCATCCTGGATGAAATCCAGCAGCAGGTCCAGCAGTTCGCCGCGCACCACGGGGTCCAGCCCTGCGGTGGCTTCGTCCAGAATCAGCAGTTCGGGGTCGTGGGCCAGGGCGGTGGCGAGGCTCAATTTCATCCGCATACCGCGGCTGTATTCTTTGATCTTTTTGCGGCTGTCCAGGTCAAAACAACGCACCAGCGCGTCAAATTTTGCGGAATCCCAGCGCTGACCAAAGATGCCTGCCATGCTTTTTCCCACGCAGGCGGCGTTGAAGCAATCGGGGAAATAGGCATCCTCAAACACCACACCAATGCGGGCGCGGGCGGCGGGGTCGGCAGGGGAGCCGCCCAGCAATTCCACATCGCCGCCGTCCGGCCGGATAGCCCCGCACAGCAGTTTCAGCGCGGTAGTCTTGCCCGCGCCGTTCTCGCCGATCAGCCCCAAGATGCTGCCCGCCGGGACCGCAAGGTCAACGGGGCCCAGGGTAAATGTTTTATAATGTTTCGTAGCACCGCGCAAAGCGGCGGCTGTGGTAAGCATAGTTCAGCCCTCCCATAAAAGGCGCAAGGTCTCGGCGACCTCCTCATAGCCGATGCCGCCCAATCGCGCAGCGTCCACCGCGCTTTGCAGGCAGTCCTCGACTTTTTTCAGGTGTTGTTCATGCAGCAGGGCAGGGTTTTGGGGTGCCACAAAGCTGCCACGACCCGGCTGGGTCACGAGGAAGCCCTCGGCCTCGAGGTCCTCATAGGCGCGCTTGGTGGTAATCACGCTGATACGCAGTTCTTTCGCCAGCAGACGGATACTGGGCAGTGCGTCCCCCTCATGCAGTTGACCGGACAGGATCTGCTGCTTGATCTGCCGCGTGATCTGCGCGTAGATCGGCTTCTGCCCGCTGTTGGATAGGTAAATTTCCATTTGTGAGTACTCCTTATGATCGAACTGTACACATTCGATATATACAGTATATACGCAGTATGCACAGATGTCAATGGGGTAGAAAAAATAAAACCAGGCAGACCCGGTGGGTCTGCCTCAGCTTGTAGAAAAAGTCCGTTTTGGCAGTCACGCCAAGGCGGGCTTTTGCATTT
>CAVKDR010000055.1:0-10689 GCA_963655125.1 Bulleidia sp. | reverse complement strand
CGAAAACTGTAACCTATGTTTCTTCCCTGGTGTTACCTATGTTTCGCTTGACACAATGCTCGCCCCTACAGCATAATTTTCGTCACTTCTTCGGCGATTTTATACTTGCCAAAATAGGCGTTGTCCTGTATAATTAGAAAGTTATCGTTTTTAGAGAGCAACATTACAATGAGGTTTATTATGCTGACTAAATATCTGACTGTATTTTTCGTCTCGATGGTGCCGCTGATCGAACTGCGCGGCGCGATTCCCATTGGCGTGGGCCTGGGCTTGCCGCTGTGGAAGGTGTACACCATCTCCATCATCGGCAACATGGTTCCGGTGCCGTTCATCTTCTTTTTAGCTCGCAAGGTGCTGGAGTGGGGCGCAGATAAGCCGGTCATCGGCAAGTTTTTCACTTTCTGCCTGGAGAAAGGCCACAAGGGCGGCGAAAAGCTGAAAGCCAAAGCCGGCCGCGGCCTGCCCTGGGCGCTGCTATTGTTCGTGGGTATTCCCCTGCCGGGCACTGGCGCCTGGACCGGTACGCTGGCCGCCAGCTTGCTGGACATGGATTTCAAATCCAGCGTGCGCGCCTGCATGGGCGGTGTGCTGCTGGCCGGGTGCATCATGGGTGCGGTCAGTTTGCTGGGCTTCTCGGCGTTTGGTGCGATTGCCGGGTAAGTTTTTAACATTTCAACAAGAAAAAAGGATGCAAGGTTTGGTGCCTTGCATCCTTTTGTTTGTGATTATGGCAAAGTTGCACGGGCGGATATGGAATCCGCCCCTACAAATCGGCAGCAGCAAAGCCTCCCTTGTGTAAAGGGAGGTGGCACGGCGGGAGCCGTGACGGAGGGATTGGAGCGTGTGCGGGTGCGTTGAACTGCTCCCGCAAAATCACAATCCCCCAGTCACCTTTGGTGACAGCCCCCTTTACACAAGGGGGCCTTTGGTTTCGCGCTTACTCTAATCCCATCACTTCATCCACCGGCATCGAGACCACCACCCCATGGGCGGGGGTGTTCAGGCCGCAGACGGCGGTGACAGCGGTCATGACGGCGGGCTTGCTCTGTGCCGGGAGGACAATCATGACAAGATCCTGCTCCTCCCGGATAGAGATGCCTAGGAAACTGCTGGCATCCTCGGTGCTGTAGCGGCTGCCTTTCAGCACCGTGCCGCCGCGGGCACCGGCCTTGCGGGCGGCATCCACAGCTTCATCGCCATGGCCCGCCTTGACGGAAACCCACAGCAGGGCGTAGGGCTGGTCGTTCATACCATGTTTCTCCTTTTCAGCAGCAGATTCGGCGCAGCCTGCCGGGGCGGTCAGCTGCAAAATGCTGTTTTGTACACCGGTCAGCGGCAGAGTCACAGCAATGCCTGCGCCGCGCCTGTGGTAAGAAAGTGCCTTATTGATGGCATCAAACACTGCCGGGACATTGGCGCGGGGCAGCAATCCCACCGTCAACACGCGGGTGGTGCCGCCCAGGCCGATGGCATTCAGCAGTTCGGACGGGGCTGTGCCCTTTGCGCGAGCTTCGAAACAAAGGGGGATGCCGTTTTTTTGCAGCACTTCCACCACGCGGTGCTCAGCCTCGGCCTGGGTGACCGAGAGCAGCAATCGCAGGCAGGGGGTGCGTTTTTGCGTTGCAGCCATATCAGTATTCCTCCAGTTCCACCACAGTGTCGTCCAAAGTGTTGGGGGCAGTCTGCGCCTGAGTGCGGCGGGCGTACAGCAGGCCCATGATCTGGATGGCGATCAGCGGAGCCAGGGCGACCAGCGCCACAATGCCGAAGGCATCGGTGACGACATTACCTCCCACAGCACTGCAGGCACCCATGGCCAACGGCAGCAGGAAAGTCGATGTCATCGGGCCGCTGGCAACACCGCCGGAGTCGAAGGCAATGCCCACGAATACCGGCGGGACAAAGCGGCTCATAACCAGCGCCGCCGCGTAGCCGGGGATGAGCACCCAGTAGATGCTAAGCCCGGTCAGCACACGCAGCATTGCCAGCGCCACCGCCACGGCCACACCGGCCTGCAGGGCGCGGTTCATGGCATGGCGGGAGATGGTGCCGCCGGTGATCTCCTCGACCTGTTCGTTCAGCACCTGGACGGCAGGCTCGGCCTTGACGATGTAGTAACCGATGAGCATGCCGATGGGCAGCAGCGTCCAGCGCAGGGGGCCATCGCCCAGGCCGCTGCCCAGCAGGTTGCCCACCGGGGCAAAACCGACATTGACACCGGTGAGGAACAAGATCAGCCCAATAATGGTGTACAGAAAACCCAGCACCATACGCACCAGCTGGCGCGGCTGGAAGCTGCGGGTCATAGCCTGGAACAGCACAAACACGCCCACGATAGGCAGGGTGCTTTGCAGCACCTCGGCCATGTAATGGGGCAGGTCCTGCAAAAAGGCCAGCGCCACATCCTGGGTGGTGATGACCGGGGCCAGCTGTACGGCATCGTAAATGGTCTCGGTGGGGTGGTAGAAAATGCCCAGCAGCATGACCATCAAAATAGGACCGACACTACACAGGGCAATGAGACCGAAGCTGTCGTTGGCGCTGTCCTTATCGCTGCGGGCGGCGGAAAAGCCAACACCCAGCGCCATAATAAAGGGCACCGTCATGGGGCCGGTGGTCACGCCGCCGGCATCGAAAGCAACGGCCAAAAATTCATTGGGGACAAAAATGGACACGACCAGCAGCAGCAAATA
Source organism: Bulleidia sp. (assembly GCA_963655125.1). Lineage (GTDB taxonomy): Bacteria > Bacillota > Clostridia > Oscillospirales > Ruminococcaceae > Gemmiger. The sequence continues at coordinate 7,996 of CAVKDR010000055.1, read as the reverse complement.
CAGCCACAGTAGCATCCGGGACAGCGGCACACGGTACAAAATGCGCAGCACCGCCACGGCGGTGAACACGCCAACGCCCGCCGCCACGGTCCAGATCAGCACAGCGTTGGGGATGGCCGCCACCTGGTTTGCCAACACCTGCAGGTCGGGTTCCGAGATGGTGATGATGGCACCCATAACAAAGCAGATGAGGACTGCCAGCCAGGTTTTATTCTGGCGCACAATGCTGCCGCCGATGCCCTGGCCCAGCGGGGTCATGGAAATTTCCGCCCCCAGCTGGAAGAAGCCCATGCCCACGATGAGCAGCACCGCCCCCGTCAAAAACAGGGCCAGTGTACCTACTTCCATGGGCACCAGCGTGACGCTGAGCACCAGCACAATGACCGTAATCGGCAGTACGCTGGTCAGGGCCTCGCGGGTCTTTTCTTTGAGTTTTTCGTTCATTCGGCCTCCTTTTTAGAGTAAGGGGGTCAGCGGTTTTCCAGCGGCACGTAGTCCCGCGGGGTCATGATGCTCTGGTAAGCAGGGCGGATGATCTTATCCACATTGACCAGCTCCTCCATGCGGTGGGCGGACCAGCCCACGATACGTGCAATGGCAAAGATGGGGGTGTACAGTTCCACGGGGATGCCCAGCATGTCATAGACGAAGCCGGAGTAAAAGTCCACATTGGTAGACACACCTTTATAAATATGGCGTTTTTCGGCGATGACTTTGGGGGCCAAGCGCTCGATGGTGTTGTAATATTCAAAGTCGCGGCCGCGGCCCTTGGCATCGGCCAGCTGATGCACGAAGTTTTTGAACACCACGGCGCGGGGGTCGCTGAGGGAGTAGACCGCGTGGCCCATGCCGTAGATCAGGCCCTTTTGGTCGAAAGCCTGGCGGTCGACAATGCGGGACAGGTAGCTGTGCATGGCTTCCTCATCAGTGGGGTCGGTGACATGGGCGCGGATGTCGTCCATCATCTGCATGACCTTGATGTTGGCACCACCGTGCTTGGGGCCTTTCAGGCTGGAAAGCGCCGCCGCGATGACCGAGTAGGTATCCGACCCGGAGGAACTGACCACGCGGGTGGTAAAGGTGGAGTTGTTGCCGCCGCCGTGCTCCATATGCAGCAGCAGGGCGATATCCAGGACGTGGGCTTCCAGCTCGGTGTATTTCTGGTCCGGGCGGAGCATCTGCAGCAGGTTCTCGGCGGTAGAAAGTTCCGGCTTGGGACGGTGGATGTACATGCTGCCGCCACACTCATAATAATGGTAGGCGTGGTAGCCGTAGACGGCCAGCATGGGGAACACGCTGATAAGCTTGATGCACTGTTCCAGCTGGGTCTGCAGATCTGACTTGCCGATGTCGTCATCGTAGCTGGCGAGGGTGAGCACACTGCGGGTCAGTGAGTTCATCAGGTCGCGGCTGGGGGCTTTCATGATAACGTCCCGCACAAAGTTGGTGGGCAGGTCGCGGCATTTGACCAGGCTGTCCTTGAACGCGTCCAGCTGGGTCTCGTTGGGCAGGTCGCCGATCAGCAGCAGGTAGGCGGCTTCCTCAAAGGCATAGCGCTTGCCGCGCAGGCCCCGGATGAGGTCATACACGTTGTAGCCGCGATACCAGAGTTTGCCATCGCAGGGCACTTTTTTGCCGTCCTTTTCCTCAAAGGCATCGATGCGGGAGATGTTGGTAATGCCTGCCAGCACACCCTTGCCGTCCTGGTCGCGCAGGCCGCGCTTGATGTTGTATTGGCCAAATAGGGATGGGTCGATGCGGTTGTTGGTGACACATTCCTCGGTAAAAATGGCAGCTTCTTTTGCAATAGCGGCGTAATCGCTCATGGGTATGACCTCCTTTTCTTCTGTTCCCCTGTTTCGCGGACGGTTCGGCACCTTGTGCGCGTTTCGTCCAGGCTCTTTCCCAGATATGAACTATTTTATACGTTGTGTACATTTTAAATTATACTGTATGGGTACACAGCCTGTCAAACAAAGTTTTTATGAACAGGATGTATAAAACACCAAAAATGTCCCACAATGCCGGGTTTGCATTGCAGGACATTTTTGTAAGGATTATATGGAAAGAAAAAGGAAGGAGGAAATGTTTATAGGAAAACGCGGGGTGGGAGAGCCTCCCTTGTGCAAAGGGAGGTGGCACGGTGAAGCCGTGCCGGAGGGATTGCAGCCTTACGGGGTAGGTCGATTTTCAGGCGAAGTTACAATCCCCCAGTCAGCTTCGCTGACAGCCCCCTTTGCACAAGGGGGCCTTTAAGTTGCGGCACTTTTACTGTGCGCTATTGCCCAACGTGACATTGAGGGTCAGGACTTTGCCGTCACGCTCGACCTGGAGGGTGACGGTGTCGCCCACCTGCTTATCGGCCAGGTAACTCTTGACGGTGGAAGTGCTGCTGACAGCCGTGTCATCGATGGCGATGATGCGGTCGCCGCGCTGTACACCGGCCGCCTCGGCACCGCCGCCCTTGGTGACATCGGCTACATAGACACCCAGTGCGGACACGCCGTACTGCTGGGCGGTGCTGGAATCCTGAATGTCCAGGATGCTGACACCCAGCACCGGGCGGGCCACAGCGCCGTTTTCGATCAGCTGCTGGGCGATGTCCATGGCGGTGTTGATGGGGATGGCAAAGCCGATGCCCTCGGCCTCGCTGTAGCTGCTCTTGGCGTTGACCACGCCGATCAGTTCGCCGTTCGCGTTGAACAGACCGCCGCCGGAGTTGCCCGGGCTGATGGAAGCATCGGTCTGGATCAACGTCATATCGTTATCTTCCACGGTGACCTGACGGTTCAGGGCGCTGACAATGCCCTGGGTAACGGTGTTGGACAACGTGCCCAGGGGGTTGCCCACGGCCACGGTACGCTCGCCCACGGCCAGCTTATCGCTGTCGCCGATGACCGCCGGGGTCAAGCCGGTGGCATCGATCTTCAGCACGGCAATATCGGAGGTGGAGTCGGTACCCACAACGGTGGCATCGTAGCTGTCATCGCTGCCGTTGAGCTGAACTTTCACGCTGGTAGCGCCGCTGACCACGTGGGCGCAGGTGAGGATGTAGCCATCCTGGCTGATGATGATGCCGGAACCGGCACCGCTCTGCACATAGTAGCCGCCGAACCAGGTCTGGTTGCTGCTCATCTGCTCGGTGGTGATGGCTACCACGCTGGGGGAGGCCACGGCAGCGATCTGCTGCAGGGTCATGTCGGTGCCATCGGTGCTGCCGGTAGCAGCCGCATCGGTGCTGGTGTCACGCTGGATCTCCTGCACGACCACCTGGTTGCCGGTCAGGCCTGCACGGCTGGCGGCAATCGCACCGCCGAAGCCGCCGCCAAAGCCCAGGGCGACCACGCCGACACCGGCGAGGACGCGCAGCAGGACCTTATTCTTTTTCTTTTCCGGCTTGGGGGGCTGCTGCGGGGCGCTGGCGTAGCTGTAGCCATTGTAGCCGCCGTTGTTGCCGCCATTGCCGCCGCTGAAGCTGCTGGTGTAGCCGTTGTTCTGGCTGGGGTTCTGGCCGTAGGTGTTGTTCGGCTGGCTGTAGCCGTTGTTGGGGGCCGAGTAATCGGTGCGGGCGGTGTTGGCGGTGTTCATGCCGCTGCTGCCCACGTTGGGGTAGCCGCCCTGCTCGGGCTGGCTGGGCTGGTTGGCCGAAGCCTGGCTGGCTTCGTTCTGGGGCTGGCTGTTGTTCTGGCCCTGGCTGTGGTCAGGCGTATTGCCGCCCTGGCCGTTATTGTAAAGACCGGAGTAATCGTATTCGTTGCTCATACTGGTCCATCCTTTCGCGTGAGATTTGGGGAAGCGTTGGGGTAATGCCCTTGGGGTTTTCGTTCCCTTTTTGCTTTCTATGCCTATAGTATACAGGCCAATTGTGAAATAGGTTTCTCCGGCGGGTGAAAAGAATGTGAAAATGCCGCCATTTCGGCGCTTGACAGGCGCGCCTGGGGCTTGTATGCTGAATGTGATGGATTTGCACACGGTAATACGCGGCAATTGCAAAACCGTACGGGCGGATAGGGAATCCGCCCCTACGTCTGTAATGTGTAGGGGCCGATGCTCGCATCGGCCCGGGGAGTTGGGCTGCAGCGCACGGCCCCGCGGGCGGATGCAAGCATCCGCCCCTACATCCTCTATAAATACGTCTATTAAATATAAAGGAACGAACACCTATGAAAATCACCCACACCGCCGGAAGCTATACCTTATATAAAGAAAAAACCGTCATCGGCACGGCGCGGCTCGAAAGCGGGCGGCTGTGGGTGGAGATCGACCCGGCCTGGCGGTGGCGGGGGTATGGCAGCTACCTGGTCAAAGAGATCTTGCAGCAAAACGGCGGATATGATGTGAAGCGCGAGACCCGTTTTACCGCCGCGCCTGCCGCCGATGAAGCCGCCGGGGCGCTGCTGCAAAAATTCGGGTTTGTGCCCCAGGGCGGCGAGATGGTGCGCCGCCGGGTGCCGGACCTTTCGGCCGTGCAGCTTTGCCATGAATTTTTGACCGCCCACCTGCAGCCGGGCGGGTTATACGTGGATGCCACCTGCGGCAACGGCCACGACACTGAGTTTTTGTGCCGCCTGGCCGGGCCTGCAGGCAGGGTGCTGGCACTGGATATTCAACCTGCCGCCGTGGAAAACACCAACGCGCGGCTGGCTGCCGCCGGGCTAGGCGGCATCGGCCAGGCATTGGTACACGACCACGCGCGGTTGGGTGAGTTGGTCGCCCCCGGCACGGCGGACTGCGTACTGTTCAACTTTGGCTGGCTGCCCGGCGCGGACCACAAGGTACACTCCACCGCCGATGGCAGCCTGTCCGCTTTGCAGGCTGCGCTGGATGCTTTAAAACCGCGCGGTGTGCTGGCGGCCGTGCTGTACAGCGGGCAGGTCATTGGCGACAGCGAAAAGCAGGCGGCGCTGGCGTTTTTCCGCGCCCTGCCGCTGACAAAATACACCGTGCTGGTCTGCGAGTTTGCCAACTGGGCCAGCACCGCTCCCCTGCCCTGCTTTGTGATAAAAAAGTAACGCTTGCCCCCGGCGCGGCGGCATGGTATGCTGTTAATAGAACCTAATTTTTAAGGAGTGTACCTCATGAATCTGCCGCCCCGCCCGGAATTCCACCTGCATGTCGGCTGGCGAACCGCCAAGACCGCCATCACCGCCGCACTGGTCGCCATCGTGTACTGCCTGGTGGGGCGCAACCCCGCCTTTGCCTGCATCGGCGTGATTTTTGGCCTGGGGTATGATATGGAGGATTCCGTCAAAAACGGCGGCAACCGTCTGTTCGGCACCCTCATCGGCGGGCTGCTTTCCATTGTGGTGTTCTGGCTGTATCTGCTGGCCTTCCCCCAGGGCGGGCACACCGTTTACCTGGGTGTGCTGCTGGGGTTTGCCATTGTGGCGCTGATTTTGCTGTGCCAGCGGTTCTGGCCCGGCGGCGTACAGCCGGGCGGTGTGGTGCTGTGCATTGTGCTGTTCAGTACGCCGGTGGATACCTATGTCAGCTATGCCCTGAACCGCATTTTCGACACCGCCGTTGGCGTGATTGCCGCGCTGCTGGTAAACTATTTTCTCCCGCGGGAGCGCGTGACCGCCCTTTGGGACGGTCTGCTGCGCCGTCTGGGCCGATGAAAGAGGCTGCATTTTGCAGAAAGATTCCTTTATAAAACAATATGCCGCCGGGCTGAACCCCCAGCAGCTGGCCGCAGTGCAGGCTGTGCACGGGCCGGTGCTGCTGCTGGCCGTGCCGGGCAGCGGCAAAACCACCGTGCTGGTGACCCGCCTGGGCTACATGGTGCTGTGCTGTGATGTGCCCCCGGCGCAGATTTTAACGATGACCTACACAGTGGCCGCCACCCACGAAATGCGCGGCCGCTTCGCCGCCCGCTTTGGGGCGGAGCTGGCCGGGCAGATGACGTTCCGCACCATCAATGGGCTTTCGGCGGTGATTTTGCAGTATTACAGCCGGGTCTACGGCCGCCGCCAGCCCGAACTGCTGACCAACGAGGGCGACATTACCCGGATGCTGACTGACATCTGGCAGCAGGTGAACCGGGAGTTTCCCACCGAGAGTACGCTGAAAGAACTGCGGACCGCCATCACCTACATAAAAAATATGGCGCTGACCGATGAGGAAATCGAGGGGCTTGAAACCGACCTGACCAACCTGCCGGAACTGTACCACCGCTACCAGGCCGCGCTGAAACGCGCCGGGCAGATGGACTATGACGACCAGATGGTATTTGCCCTGCAGATTTTGCGGGCCGCGCCGCCGGTGCTGGCGTATTTCCAGCAGCAGTACAGATATTTTTGCGTGGATGAATCGCAGGATACCTCGAAAATCCAGCATGAGATCATCCGTTTGCTGGCGGGGCGCAGTTTGAACCTGTTTATGGTGGGTGATGAGGACCAGAGCATTTACGGCTTCCGCGCCGCCTACCCCCAGGCGCTGATGGACTTTGAGCAGGTCTACCCCGGTGCGCAGGTGCTGCTGATGGAGGAGAATTATCGTTCCAGCGAGGAGATCGTGGCGGTGGCCAACGCCTTTGTGGCCCGCAGCCGCTACCGCCGCCCCAAAACCCTGCGGGCGACCCAGGGGGCACAGTGCCCCATCGAGATACGGCACATCACCCGCCGGGAGGAGCAGATCAACTGGCTGTTTGAGGAAGCCCGGCGCGGCGGCGGGGAGACGGCAGTGCTGTTCCGTAACAACGAAAGCGCCCTGCCGCTGGTGGACCTATGCGAGCGTCGGGGTGTGCCCTACCGCTTTAAAAAGGCCGACCTGACGTTTTTCACCCACAAAATTGTGCTGGATGCCGTGGATTTTTTGCGCTTTGCCTACGAGCCGACCAACGGCGAACGGTTTTTGCGGATCTACTATAAGTTTGGGCTGGCGCTCTCCCGCCAAAAAGCGCTGGCGGCCTGCGGGGCCAGTGCCCGCAGCGGGCGGCCGATTTTGGAGGAATTGATCCGCGACCCCGAGACGAAAACCCGGATGCGGGAATCGCTGGGGGATATTTACACCGCGTTCAAGCGCATCCCACAGTTGAACGCCGCCGATGCCATGGATGCCGTGCGCCACGGCTGCGGCTACGGCGCGTACCTGAACCAAAAAGGCATGGACACCGGCAAGCTGGCGATTTTGGAAATGCTGGCCGAGCAGGAGCCCAACGCCCTGCGGCTGCTGGACCGGCTGGAAGAACTGCGGATGCTGATGGCCGCCAAGGCCGATGTAAACAGCGATGTGCCGTTTGTTTTGTCCACGATACACTCCAGCAAGGGGCTGGAATACGACCGGGTGGTGCTGCTGGATGCCTTTGACGGCGTACTGCCCGCCAAACCGGAAATTTGCTGCCGCACCCCCGAGGACACCCGCCAGTACGAGGAGGACCGCCGCCTGTTTTACGTGGCGATGACCCGTGCGCGGCACAAGCTGGTTTTGTTCGACTGCAAGATGATGCCCTCGACTTTTGTGCAGGAAGTGATCTTCAACCTGCCGGAAAGCCGCGCCGAACGGGAACGGGCCAAGCGGGAAACCAACCGGGTACTGGGGCGGAATAAGCCCACCGCGCCGAAACCTGCCCTGCCGCCGGTGGACGTTGCCGCCGTTACCCGCGTAGGGGCCGCCGTGCAGCACGCCGTATTTGGGCGGGGCATTGTAACCGAGTTTGACGGACGGTTTGTAACGGTAGAATTTTCCGGCATGCGCATTAAGAAATTAGATGCTGCATTGGTAGCCGAGAAGCATTTGTTGTGGGATTTGTAATTTTTTGAGTGGTGGCTCCCGTTCCGCGCCACCCTGCGGCGCTCCACTCGTTTTAATGGGATACTTCCACTAGATGTTCCTTTTGGAACCCCAAAAGGAACCGAAAAGGGTCCCGCTACTTCCGATAGCGCGGGAGGCCCGGCCTAGGGGCTGCTCGCCCCTAGGAACCCCAAAGCTGTGGTCGAGAAACAAAAAAGCTAAACCGTGCAGGAGTGCTGCACGGTTCTTAACGCTTTTTTGCTTC
>CAVKDR010000054.1:0-80555 GCA_963655125.1 Bulleidia sp. | reverse complement strand
TGCCGAGCGCGTAGTGGTCTTTCACCACCTAGCTGTTGCCCATGCCGGGCGCACTTACGAGAAAAAGGCCACCTTACGGTGACCTTTTTCGACAAGCTGCATCCACCAGCCGAGCTGGTGGTTTTTCTTATGCGGGCATAGCCCTCTGTTCATCGCAACACGTCAAACGTGTAATACGGTCTGCCAGCTGCGGGGGATTGTTACTTGCTGCCCATAAACGGGCCTACTTGACTCATTGTTAACTGTTCGCCGAGTTCATCTTCTTTTAGCTGGTTCTTGATATACTCCGCAATTCGGCTCGTATTCTTTCCTACTGTGTCTACGTAGTATCCTCTGCACCAGAATTCTCTATTGCGGTACTTGTATTTCAGTTCGCCGAATTGCTCATACAGCATCGTGCTGCTTTTCCCTTTCAGGTATCCCATGAAACTCGATACTGAAATTTTCGGCGGTATCTCTACCTGCATGTGGATATGGTCCGGGCACACTTCTGCTTCGATTATATTTACCCCTTTCCACTCACACAGCTGTCTCAGGATTTTCCCGATTGCTGCTTTGTGCTGTCTGTAGAATACCTTTCTTCTGTATTTCGGGGCAAATACTATGTGGTATTTGCAATTCCATGACGTATGCGATAAACTATGTATGTCGTTCATGCTCATTTGAATGACTCCTCTGTTATTTTTGTTATGCAGTTGGCAGACCGCATTTCTATTATAACAGAGGTTTTTCTTTTTACGTCTTTTTTACTCACCGATTTAATCTCTTTGGAACCACTCGCCTAGCGAGTGGTTTTCGAGATACAAAAAAGCCGACAGGCGAACCTGTCGGCTTTGAAAAAACTGTGAAATTGTTACCAGAGGTTTACTACTTCGTTGTACAGGCCCTCGTAACTCTTGGCGGAGTTGGACCAGCTGAAGTCGCACTCCATGGCGCGGCGGACCAGCACGGGCCAGCCGTCCTTCTGCCAGTAGCCTTCCTTGGCGCGCCAGCAGGCCTCGTACAGCTCATGGGCGTTGTAGTTGGCAAAGGTGAAGCCATTGCCGAAGCCATCGCCGGAATCGTGGATGGAGTCACGCAGGCCGCCGGTCTCGCGGACAACGGGGATGGTGCCGTAGCGGCAGGAAACCATCTGGGCCAGGCCGCAAGGCTCGGAGCGGGAGGGCATCAGGAAGATGTCGGCACCGGAGTAGATCTCCTGGGCCAGCTTGGCATTGAAGCCGATGTAGACACCCACACGGCCCGGGTTGCGGGCGCACAGCTCGTTGAAGAAGTTCTCGTACTGGCCTTCGCCGGAGCCGAGGATGACCAGTTCGATGCCCTGCTGCAGCAGACCTTCGGCGATGGCCTGGACGAGGTCAACACCCTTATGGCCGACCAGACGGGTGACCATAGCCATGACGGGGCTGCCGTCCTTATGCAGACCAAATTTGTCCTGCAGGGCAGCCTTGCAGGCAGCTTTGCCGTCCTGGAAAGTATCGGCATCGTAGTTCTTGACGATGTCGGGGTCGGTGGCAGGGTCAAAGACATCCACATCGATGCCATTCAGGATGCCGCACAGCTTGTACTGCTTCTGGCGCAGCAGGCCGTCCAGACCATGGCTGAACCACGGGTCGAGGATCTCCTGGGCGTAGGTGGGGCTGACGGTGGTGACCTTGTCAGCGGTCTCGATGGCACCTTTCATGAAGTTGGCGCAGCCGTCATACTCCACAACGTGGGCATCGCGGGCACCAATGCCGCAGGTATCCTCGAGGATATCCAGGCCGTACTTGCCCTGGTAAGCAATGTTATGGATGGTAAAGACCGTCTTGATACGGCTGAACTTATCCAGGTGGCGGTAGTACAGATTCAGGTAAACGGGGGTCAGGGCCGTCTGCCAGTCGTTGCAGTTGATGATGTCAGGCTCGAAATCGGTGTAGAACAGCATTTCGAGGATGGCGCGGGAGAAGAATGCAAAGCGTTCGCCGTCATCATAGAAGCCGTACAGGCCGCTGCGCTTGAAATAGTACTCGTTATCGATGAAGTAGTAGACGACACCGTCACGCTCGGCCTTGAACAGGCCGCAGTACTGGCTGCGCCAGCCGACAGGTACACTAAAGTTGGTGATATAGGTCAGAGTGTCCTTGAATTTCAGGTCACCGTACAGCGGCATAACAACGCGGGCATCGATGCCGTCCTTGACCAGAGCCTTGGGCAGAGCACCGGCCACATCGGCCAGGCCGCCGGACTTGGCAAAGGGAGCAGCCTCGCTGGCTGCATACAAGATTTTCATAAGCACCTCCATGCGGGTGGGTTCTTTTCAAAAATATGAGGACGGGGAAGTTTTGCTCTCCCCCGTCCTCTCATCAAAAGCTGCCTCCGGGGAGAGGGAGTACAACCTCTATGAGCTGTTATACGCTGTGGTTCTTGGCAACGAATACCGGGAAGGTATCGGTGCCGGCCAGCTTCTTGCCTGCAGTGATGTGGACGTTCTTGTCGGTAACCACATACTCTACATCGCAATCAGTCTCCACAACGGTATCCTGCATCAGGACGCAGTTTTTGACAACGGCACCTTTCTTGACCTGGCAGCCGCGGAACAGCACACAGTTCTCGACCGTGCCCTCGATGACGCAGCCATCGGCCAGCAGGCTGTTCTTGACAGAGCTGCCTGCCACATAGCGGGTGGGGTTATCGTCACGAATCTTGGTGTAGATGGGCGCAGGTCCGAACAGGGCATCCATGCTGCCATCCTGCAGCAGGCGCATGTTCTCATCGAAGTAGATCTTCATGTCAGAGACACGGGCGGCATAGCCCTTGAACTCATAAGCCTGAACGTTGAGCAGCTTCAGGTTGCGGGCCAGGATGTCGCGTTCAAAGTAGACAAGACCGCGGACGGCTGCATCATGGATCAAGTGGATCAGACTCTCACGCTCGATGACGTAGATGTTCATGGCGAGGTTCTGCTCGCCCATGCGGTAGTCGTTGGACAGGATCTCCTGTACACGGCCGGTTTCATCGATGCGGATGGTGTAGTTATCGCTGCGGGCACCCTCAGGGATGGGGGCACGGTTGTAGACCATGGTGACATCAGCGCCGGATGCCACGTGGGCATCGATCAGGCTGCCAAAGTCAAAGTTCATGGCAATGTAGGAGTCAGAAAGGATGACATAGCGCTCTTTCTGGGCTTCCAGCCAGTTCAGGATGCTGTCCAGAGCATCGACACGGCCGGAGTACAGCTTGACGCTGCGCTCTGCGAAAGGCGGGACGATGTTCAGGCCGCCGCGCTTACGGGTCAGGTCCCATTCACGGCCAGCGCCCAGATGGTCCATCAGGGAGTGGTAGTTTTTACGGACGATGACAGAAACGTTGTCGATGCCGGCGTTGGCCATGCTGGACAGCGTGAAGTCGATCAGACGATAACGTCCGCCGAAGGGGATGGAGGCCATGGAGCGCTCCGCCACCAGCTCGGGAACGAGGTTATCATAGGTATTGGCGAAAATGACACCGAGTGCGTTGACGTTGCTGTTTACCATTGTTCCTCACCATCCTTTACATCACTGGAAACCATTGCCTTGGGGCCAACGGTGGCACCCTTGCCGATGACGACACCGGAACCGACCGTGGCGACATCGCCGGGTTCCTCAATGTTCAGGCCGCCCTCGGGCATAGCGCCGACAGTGGCACCCTCCTCGATCTTGACATGCTCGGCCACGATGCAGTGCTTGACGGAAGCACCTGCCTTGATGACGGTGCCGCCCATGACGACAGCAGCCTCCACGGTAGCGCCCTTCTCAACAACGACACCCGGGAAAAGGATGGAGTTGTTGACCGTGCCGTTGACCTTGCAGCCTTCGGAGATCATGGAGTTGACGATGGTAGCATCGCTGCCGATCTGCTGGCAGGGCTTGCCGGAGTTGCGGGAGTAGATCTTCCAGTTCTCATCGAACAGGTTGATGCCGGAATGGCTGGGGTCCAGGACCTCCATGTTAGCCTGCCACAGGCTGGAGATGGTACCGACATCCTTCCAATAGCCGCTGAAGTGATAGGCGTACATACGGCGGCCGTCTTTCAGCAGGTTGGGGATGACGTTCTTGCCGAAGTCGTTCTCGGAGTTGGGGTCGGCTTCGTCCTCGGTGAGGTATTTCTTCAGCACATCCCAGTTGAAGATGTAGATGCCCATGGAAGCCAGGTTGGATTTCGGGTTCTTCGGCTTCTCCTGGAACTCGCTGATCTTATCGTTCTCGTCCGTGACCATCAGACCGAAGCGGGAAGCCTCGCTCCAAGGCACTTCCATAACGGCAACAGAGAACTCGGCATCCTTTTCCTTGTGGAAGCGCAGGAAGTCGGAGTAGTCCTGTTTGCAGATCTGGTCACCGGACAGGATGATGACGTACTTGGGATCATAACGATCGATGAAAGAGATGTTCTGATAGATAGCATTGGCCGTGCCTTTGTACCAGTCAGAGCCAGAAGCCTGCTGATACGGCGGCAGAACATGGACACCGCCATGCAGACGGTCCAGGTCCCAGGGCTGACCATTGCCGATGTACTCGTTCAAAACGAGGGGCTGATACTGGGTCAGGATACCAACAGTATCAATGTCAGAGTTGACGCAGTTGGACAGCGGAAAATCGATGATACGATATTTACCGCCGAACGGTACTGCGGGTTTGGCGAGCTTTTGGGTCAGCGCGTACAGACGCGAGCCCTGACCGCCTGCCAGGATCATTGCGATCATTTCTTTTGCCATAAGATTTCTCCCCTTAACATTCTGGCTTTACGCCATTGTTGAACAGTGGTGTTTATCCATCTCGCACGGTCAGACCGGCGTTTTGGCTTTAGCGGGGCGCCCGCGGCGCTTAGGGGTGGTGGCAGCGGTTTCAGCTGCCGGGGCCGCTTTCTTTGTTTTAGCGGCGGTTTTCTTCACGGGTTTGGCTGCTGCGTCCGTTTCCTCGGCGGCTTTTTTGGCGCGGGGCTTACGGGCGGCAGGCACCTGGAAGTATACGGTGGACAGCGGCGGCAGTGTCAGCGAGATATGCTGCTCAAAGCCGTGCATTTCGCCCTTTTCTGCCTTGACGGTGCCGTTGGTGACACCGGAGCCGCCGTATTTCTTATCATCGGAATTCAAAATTTCTTTGTAGCTGCCGGGGTTGGGCACACCCATCTGGTAGCCCTGGCGCAGCACAGGATTGAAGTTGCAGACGACCAGCAGCATCTTGCCCGCAGCATCGCGGCGCAGGAACGCGATCACGCTCTGCTTGCTGTCATCGGGCACGATCCACTGGAAGCCCTCCCAGCTGTAATCGACCTGCCACAAAGCGGGCGTGTCGCGGTACAGGTGGTTCAGATCCTTGACGTAATCCTGCAGCTGGCGGTGTTTGTCGTAGCCAAGCAGCATCCAATCCAAGGGCTTCTTTTCGTCCCACTCGATGAACTGGCCGAACTCCTGGCCCATGAAAAGCAGCTTTTTGCCGGGGTGCGCGGCCATGTAGCCGTAGAAAGTACGCAGGTTCGCGAACTTCTGCTCGTAGTCGCCGGGCATTTTGTTAATCAGACTGCACTTGCCGTGGACGACTTCATCGTGGCTGATGGGCAGAACAAAGTTCTCGCTGAACGCGTAGAAGAAGCTGAACGTGACCTTGCCGTGGTTGCCGGCGCGGAAAAGCGGGTCGGTCTTCATGTAGCTGAGCATGTCGTTCATCCAGCCCATGTTCCACTTGAAGTTGAAGCCCAAACCGCCATCAGCGGCGGGCTTGGTGACCAGCGGCCAGGCGGTGGATTCCTCGGCAATCATCATCTTATAAGGATATTTGCCCAGGATGGCGGTGTTCAGCTTTTGCAGGAAAGCAATCGCTTCCAGGTTTTCGTTGCCACCCTTGACATTCTGCTCCCACTCGCCGTCTTTGCGGTTGTAATCGAGGTAAAGCATACTGGCCACGGCATCCACGCGCAGGCCGTCGATGTGGTACTTGTCCACCCAGAACATGGCGCTGGAAACCAGGAAGCTTTCGACTTCCTTCATGCCGTAGTTAAAGACCATCGTGCCCCACTCTTTGTGTTCACCGCGGCGGGGGTTGGGGTCCTCGTAGCAGGGGGCACCGTCAAACATGTACAGGCCGTAGCCGTCTTTCGGGAAATGGGCAGGGACCCAGTCCAGAATCACGCCGATGCCAGCCTGGTGCAGCTTGTCCACAAAGGTCATAAAGTCCTTGGGGGTGCCGTAGCGGCTGGTGGGGGCAAAGTAGCCCGTGACCTGGTAGCCCCAGCTGCCATCAAACGGGTATTCGGTGATGGGCAGCAGTTCGACATGGGTGTAGCCCATATCTTTTATGTAGGGGATCAGCTCATCGGCCAGTTCGGCGTAGTTGTACGGGATGCCGTTCTCGGCATCTTTCATCTTCCAGCTGCCGGCCTGCATCTCGTAGATGGACATGGGGCTGTTGATGACATCCCGCTTGGAAACCTCTTTGGTCCAGTGATCATCACCCCAGGCGTAACCCTCAATATCGTAGACCTTGCTGCCGTTGGAGGGGCGGGTCTCGGTATGGAAAGCGTAGGGGTCGGACTTGTAGAGTAGTTCATCGGATGCGGTGGTAATGCAGTACTTATAAATATCGTATTCCTTGATGCCCGGAATGAACAGTTCCCAGATGCCGTCCGTTACTTTGTGCATCGCGTGTTCGCCAGGGACCCAGCTGTTGAAATCACCTACAACAGCAACGGCCTTTGCATGGGGGGCCCAGACACGGAAAACCGCGCCGGGGGCACCGTCCTGCACTTCCAAATGCGCGCCAAAGTAGCGGTACGCCTCCTGATTATTGCCCTGCTTGAACAGATAAATGGGCAGATCAGAACTATTGGGCGCTTGTTTGCGTTGCTTCAACGTAATCTCCCCTTTTGGAACAGCCCTGAATGGACCGCCCCGAATATTTACTAACTCTATATTACCTGTTTCGTACATAAATTTCAAGGCTTTTCTGTAATAATCTGCCAAAAATTTATAGGGAGAATATTTGAATTTGTGTAAATTCGACAGTTTATGGGATTTTATTAGTAACATCGTACAAAAATTGCATATTTTTTAAAAATGTGCAGATGGCGGCAAAGTGAACAATGGATGAAAATGAGATTTATTGCAAGGTTTAAAGTTACATTTAAATGTAGGGGCGGAATGTAGGGGCGAACAGTGTTCGCCCGCAGAATCTGGCGTAACCACCAAACCGCACGGGCGAGCAATGCTCGCCCCTACGCACTCTACAAACAAAAGTACATTTTTTTCGACAAGCCGGGGGCGATGATTGCACCCGCAGGCAGGCCGCAAAGAGGTGTTTGATATCCGTTACCGCATTTCGAAAAGGCAAAATGTATCCGAATCTACAATATCTAGTACAATAAAGCAAGAAATATTCTACTTTTTTCGACAAATATCCTTGCAATACGACATTTTATATGTTACTATATAGCCAGTCCAAATCGGTGTAATCATCTGTTTACACCAAAAAAGAAAATGGAGGAAATTAAACATGATTGAAAAGATTCGTAAGATGAAGAACGAAAAAGGTTTTACCCTGGTTGAGCTGATCGTTGTTCTGGTCATCCTGGCCATCCTGGCTGCCCTGCTGATCCCCGCCCTGACTGGCTACATCGACAAGGCCAACAAGGAGAAAGTTGTTGCTGAGACCCGTACCGTCACCATGGCTGCACAGACCATCGTGAGCGAGGCTTATGGCCAGGGCAAGTTGTCGAATGCCGATGGTTCTCTGAACACTACTGATGTAACCTATGATGCTATTAAGAAGCTGGCCGAGGCTAAAGACACTTGGACTTTCAATGTCTATGTCAGCAAAGCGGATGGCAAGGTTGGTCAGGTTCAGGCTGTCCAGCTTTGGGATGGTACTTATGGTTGCCTTTACATTGACGGTGCTTACTATTTGAAGGGTGAGACTGCACCTGCGACTGTTGATGGTGCAACGATTCCTACCACTGAACTTGGTAAAACCATTACTTGGGCAACTAGCAAGTAATCTATAGTTGTTACATTTTCCCATCACCGCTACGGTGATGGGATTTTTTGTATATCAATACTGAAAAATGTAGGGGCGCACAGTGTGCGCCCGGGCAGTTTGGCGGTTGTGCTAGATTCTACGGGCGAACACTGTTCGCCCCTACAACCTCAATACCATTTCATTGACCCTTCGGGCGGATATAGAATCCGCCCCTACGGCAACCATATGATGTGTTCGCGCCTACAGTTCGTAGGGGAGCATTCTATATGCTCCCGTGGACCGATGGTGTCCCTATATTCTGGTAAGTTACGCTTATACTCCCCTTTTTGGCAATCGTAAATAATAAACCTCCCTGCAAGGCGTTTTATAGCTGCCTTGCAGGGAGTTTTTATTTGTTACAGAAATAAAATTACGCGCCGTAAATATAATAGGGGTTCTGGCCGAGGTATTGGCTGCGGCGGTTCCAAATGGTGTGGGTAGCCAGGTAGTCGGCCCAGGCCTGGTAGCCTGCGGCGTTGAAGTGTACACCGTCTTTGGTGGCGTAGTCATCGTACTGGCTGCCATCGGCGGGGTTGGTCAGCACCTCGCGCACATTGACGAAGTAGCAGCCCTTGCGCAGAGCCATATTAGCCAGCAGATCGTTGGCAGTGGCGATGCGGGCGTTGTCCAGACCGGGCTTGCTTTGGACGACATCCTCCTGCACACCGGGGATGGACTGGATGTAGAAAACCACGCCGGGGTTAAGCTGCTCGCGCAGCATGTCGATCAGGCGCTCGTAGTAAGCGATAAAGCTTTCCTCGCTCCCCTGCACGACCAGGTTGTTGGTGCCTACCAGAATATACAGGTAATCCGGCTGGCTGGCTGCGATGGTCTCCATGGGGGTCTCGGTCGCGCCGGTGACGGCGTTTTTCACGCTGACGTTGTTGACGAAAGTCTGTACGCCAGCGCTTACATAGGTAGCATAGTGGGCGTTTTTGTAGCCGGTATCGTAGATGCCCAGACCCGAAGCAATGCTGTCGCCCGCGAAAGTGACGGTATCAAAATAGGCAGGCGTTACGGTGCCCAGCATAGGGACGGCCACCATGCGGTGGTCGGTGTTCAGGTACTCGGTATCGATGGTCGGCTCAACGGCTGCGGAGGTATCCCACACAGCGGTATCGACTGCCTGCACGATGCGGGTCGGCCCCTCCCCTGTGCTGACAGGCTCTGCGGGGGAAGCGCTCTCCTCGGCGGGGGCTTCTTCTTCGGTGCTCTCGGCCGTCGAAACCGGCTCGGCAGAGGCAGCGGCTTCGCCCTCGGGGGCTTGTGTATCGCGCTGCATCCAGAACCAGCCAACACCGGCGCAGGCCGCAGCCAAAACAATGATGAGGGCCAGCATCAGGCTGCGCTTGCGCTTTTTGCTAGCAACTTCATTGCGGTAGGTATAAAAATCGGACATTGAATATCTCCTGACTTTCCGTAATTTGCGGACGGTACTATTATACGCTTTTTGCGGCCCATCAGCAAGGGAAAGCGCAATCTTTTACAAATGAAACAGCCGTTTTTTACATCAGGCTGAACAGGTCGACCTGGCTTGTTTCGGGTAGGCTGCCCAAAGCCCCTACGGCGCGCAGCTTATCAAATACGGAGCTTGCCACGCCGCTGACCTGCTGCAATTCCTCGACCGAGATATACTGCTGGCCGTGGATGGTGGCTTCTTCCAGCGCAATGGCGGCGGCATCGCCCAGGCCGCGCAAGGCGGTGAACGGCAGGCGGACCTTGCCGTCCTCGACCACGTACTTGCTGGCGTAGCTCTTGCCCAGCTCGATGGGCAGGAACTGGCAGCCGCGCTGCAGCATTTCGTTTTCCAGCTGCAGGCTGACCAGGGCATCATCGTCCTTGGCGGTACGTTCGTCCTTGGGGATCTTTTCGTTATCTTTCAAGTGCTGCTTGGCAACGCGCACGCCGCCAACGGCGGCCTCGTAGTCAATATCCGCACCGCGAACCGTGAAATAGACCGCGTAGAAGATGGCCGGGTGGTAGACCTTGAACCACATCAGGCGGATGGCCGCCATCAGGTAGGCCACCGCGTGGGCCTTGGGGAACATATACTTGATCTTGCGGCAGGACTCGATGTACCAGTCGGGCACATCGTGCTCTTTCATGGCCTCCTCCCAGCCGGGCTTGAAACCGCCCTTGGCCACCTTGCCCTTACGCACGGCCTCCATAATGTCAAAGGCCATCTTGGGTTCCAGGCCCTTGCGCAGCAGGTAGAGCATGATACTGTCACGGCAGCCGATAACATCGGCGATCGTGCAGGTGCCGGAACGGATAAGCTCATCGGCGTTGCCGGTCCAGACATCGGTGCCGTGGGACAGGCCGGAAATCTGGATCAACTCGGAGAAATTCTTGGGCTGGGCATCCAGCAGCATCTGGCGCACGAAGTTGGTGCCCATTTCCGGGATGCCGAAGGTGCCGGTTTTGGAGCCAATCTGCTCCTCGGTCACGCCGAGGGCTTCGGGGCTGGTGAGCAGGCTGTAGACTTTGGGGTCGTTCATCGGCACCGAGTCGATGGGGATGCCGGAGTATTCCTCGAAGAACTTATAGAAGGTAGGCACATCGTGGCCCAGCTCGTCCAGCTTGAGCAGCGTATCGTGCAGGTATTTAAATTCAAAGTGGGTGGTCAGCAGGCCGCCCTTGACATCATCGGCCGGGTGCTGGATGGCGCAGAAATCGTAAATATCAAAGGTGTCCGGCACCACGACCATGCCGCCGGGGTGCTGGCCGGTGGTGCGCTTAACGCCGGTGCAGCCGATGACCAGGCGGTTTTCCTCGGCACGGTTGACGGTTTTGCCGCGCTCCTCCAGGTACTTTTTGACGTAGCCATAGGCGGTTTTGTCCTGCAGACCGGAGACGGTGCCCGCCTTAAAGACGTTTTCCTTGCCGAACAGTTCCTCGGTGTAACGGTGTACGTGGGACTGATACATGCCGGAGAAGTTCAGGTCGATATCGGGTTCCTTATCGCCGTAGAAGCCCAGGAACGTTTCGAACGGGATGTCGTGCCCTTCCACGATCATTGCCTTGCCACAGACCGGGCAGTCTTTATCGGGCAGGTCGAAGCCATCGAAGTGGATGCCATCGTTGATCCACTCGCTGTGCTTGCAGTTGGGGCACAGGTAGTGCGGCGGCATCGAGTTGACCTCGGAAATGCCAGAAAAGTGCGCTACAGCGGAAGAACCAACGGATCCACGGCTGCCGACCTGGTAGCCGCCTGCGTTGGAGTAGGCCACCAGACGCACGGCGATGACGTACAAAACGGCGTAGCCGTGGCCGCAGATGGAGTCCAGCTCCTTTTTTAGGCGCTTTTGCAGCACATCGGGCACGGGGGTGCCGTAGTCGCGGGCGGCGTGGCTCCAGGTGTCGTTGCGCAGTTCTTCCTCGGCACCGGGGATACTGGGCGGGTAGGTGCCCTTGGGGATGGCGCGCAGGTTATTGTCGATGGTGGCGGCAATCTTGTTGGGGTTGGTCACCACGATCTCGTAGGCCTTATCCTCGGGCAGGTAGCTGAAATCGTCCAGCATATCGGGGGTGGTGCGGTAGTACAGCGGAGCCTGGTTGTCGGCATCCTTAAAGCCGTTGCCAGCCTGCAGGACAGCGCGGTAGATCCAGTCCTCCGGCTCCTGGAAGTGGGAGTCGCCGGTAGCGACAACGGGCTTGTGCAGGTCCTCGCCCAGTTTGATGATGGTGCGGTTGAAGTCCTTGATAGTGTCGATGGACTCCACCTGGCCGTTGCGGACCATGAACTCGTTGTTGCCCAGGGGCTGGACTTCGAGGTAGTCGTAATAGTCGGCAATACGCAGCAGCTGCTCGTAGGGCTGGCCAGCCACGATGGCGCGGTAGAGCTCACCGGCTTCGCAGGCGGGCGAAAGCAGCAGACCCTCGCGGTATTTGTTAAGCAGACTGCGGGGCACACGCGGCTTTTTGAAGAAATACTGGGTATGGGCCGCGCTGACGATACGGTAGAGATTTTTCAGGCCCACCTGGTTCTGGACCAGAATAATAAGATGGTAATACTTTTTCTTTAGGACCTCTTTGTTGCCGCCCAGGCCGGTGTTGATGGCTTCGACAGTGTGGATGTCTTTTTCTTCCAGGTCGGACAGCATGACCTCGAAGATGCGGGCCAGTGCCATGGCATCATCGACAGCGCGGTGATGGTTGAATGGCGGGATCTCCAGGTGCTTGTTGATGGTGTCCAGCTTGTAGTTGCGCAGGCCCGGGAACAACGCCTGGCCCATGGGCAGGGTGTCGATATAGGTGTTTTCCTCCCAGCTGACACCGGCCTTTTCCCCCGCTTTGCGGATGAACAGCATATCAAAGCTGTGGGCGTTGTGGGCGACAAGGATGTTGCTGCCGCAGAACTCCTTAAAGGCGCGGATGGCTTCCTCGGGGCTGGGGGCATCGGCGACCATGGCATCGTTGATGCCGGTCAGGTCAACGACTTTTTGTGGGATGGGCTTGCCGGGGTTGACGAAGGTGCAGAACTTCTTTTCCTCGTTGATCTTGCCGTTCTCGACATAGACGGCACCGATCTCGGTCAGGCGTTCGGTGTTGGAATCCAGGCCTGTAGTCTCGGTGTCAAAGACAACGAAGGTGCCGGGCAGGTCCATCTGGGCGTTGCCATAGACGGCAGGAATCATGTCGTCCACGAAGTAAGCCTCGCAGCCGTAGATCAGCTTGAAGTTGGGGTCGGTCTCGTGGATGGCATCGGTGGCCAGCATGGCTTCGGGGTAACCCTGGCAGACACCGTGGTCGGTAATGGCGATGGCGCGGTGGCCCATGCGGTGGGCCAGGCGCACGATCTTGCCGGGGTCATTGAAAGCGTCCATCGAACTGGACTTGGTATGCAGGTGCAGTTCCACGCGTTTGTGGCCCTCGGGGGCGGTATCCTGGCGCTGCTGGCGCTCCACCTGCAAAACATCGTAGGGCAGCACAACATAGTCATGCTCGTACTTATCGTACATATAGTTGCCGCGCACGATGAGGGTGGTGCCGGGCTTGAGGTTCTCCCACTTAGACATGTCGGCATCCTCGTCCCCCAGCACTTTGAGGTTGACGGAGCCGGAATAGTCGGTGATAGAAGTGAAGTAAATTTTGCGGCGGCTGCCCTTGACCTCGGTGGCAAAGACATCGCCCCAGATGGTGACCTTGCCGCCATCGCCCAGGTCGTTGAGGTGGCGGGTCTCGGTGGGTTTGAAGTTTTTGCCGTAGAACAGCTTGACGGGCTTGTCCGTAAGGGCCAGCCCCTCGATGGTAAAGTCCGGCGGGGTCTCCTTGACCTCGAACTTGACCACGGGCGTTTTCTCCTGCAAATACTGTTCCAGTTCTTCATCGGTGCGGGCCTTGCCGGTATCGGCCAGGCGGACGATGGGCAGGCTGCCGGTGCGTTCCTGGATCAGTTCGGCCAGGACACGGGGCAGTTCAACGCTTTCCAGGATGGCGCGGCCTGCATTGACGCGCACGGTGATGCCATCGCTGCCAAAGGTGACCGGCTGGCTTTTATCCAAAAAGCCGTTGACCGGCATGCCCTTTTCTTTCAGCTCCTCGATCATCAGGCGCACGGCTTCGGGCGTGATGTTTGGGTAGGCAAAGTAGTTTTGCAGATGCAGTTCGTACCCGGCGAAAACCTCTTGCAGGGAAGCACAAAGACGCCCGCACAGCGCCTGATCCAAGGGTTCAGAGCTGCGCAGGCGGAGAATCACCTGGCGGGTGGTGCGATGCAGTTCGACACAGTCGACAATGACACTGCCGAAAGTATCGCAGAATTGTTTATCGGCCGTAAACTGCGGCCAGACCTGGGTGACAAAGGGTTTCAATCGTGTACCTCGTACATTTTTAGAGAGAACATTGGACACAACGTAGGGGCGAACAGTGTTCGCCCGCAGACGTTTTGGGGCAAGAGCAACTTACCCGAGAAAGCGTTGCAACATTAAGTTGACGGGCGAACAATGTTCGCCCCTACAACCGTTACCACAAAAAGGCAATGTGCATTACATTTTATGGATCTCGTCCAGCAGCTGGCCAACGATGTCGCCTTTCAGCATGCGGACTTTCTCGCCGCGGATGAACAGCAGGGCTTCGTCCTTGCCGCCTGCAATGCCGATGTCGGCATCGGATGCTTCGCCGGGACCGTTGACGACACAGCCCATAATGGCAATTTTCAGCGGCTTTTTAAAGCCCTCGTCCCGCAGGCGCTTTTCCACCTCGTTGGCGATCTCGATCATCGGGTACTGGGTGCGGCCGCAGGTGGGGCAGCTGATGATCTCCGGCCCGGCCACGGCGTAACCCACGGCGCGCAGGATGTCGTAACCGGCGTAAACTTCGTTCTCCGGTTCATCGGTCAGGCTGACGCGCAGGGTGTCGCCCAGACCCTCCAGCAGCAGGCCGCCGATGCCCATGCCGGACTTGATGAGGCCCATGCGGTTGCCGCCAGCCTCGGTGACACCCACGTGCAGCGGGTAATCGGTCTGGCTGGCCAGCAGGCGGTACGCGGCCATCATGCGGGGCACGTTGCTGGATTTGATGGAGATAACAATGTTATTGAAGTCGTGCTTTTCCAAAAGGCGCACGTGATAGAGCGCACTTTCGACCATGGCTTCGGGCACAGGGGCACCGTACTTGGCTAAAATATGTTTTTCCAAGCTGCCGCCGTTGACACCGATGCGGATGGGCACACCCTTTTGGTTGCAGGCATCGGCCACGGCCTTGACACGGTCATCATCGCCGATGTTACCGGGGTTAATGCGGATCTTATCGGCACCGGCATCGAGGGCTGCCAATGCGGCGCGGTAGTCAAAATGGATGTCGGCCACAACGGGGATGTCCACAGCCTCTTTAATCGCGGCTACTACGGCGGCATCCGACGGGCTGGGCACCGTGACGCGGACGATCTGGCAGCCTGCGGCGGCTACGCGCTTGGCCTGGGCCACGTTGCCTGCAATGTCCTTGACGGGGACATTCAGCATCGTCTGCACGGCGATGGGGTTGGTGCCGCCAATTTTAATATTGCCGATTTTGACTTCTCTTTTCAGTTGACGAGTCATCTTTTTTCTCCTTACAAGAATCGGGTGAGGTCCTGCATGGTCACCAGCACCATCAGCCACAAAAGCAGTGCCATACCGGCGGTGTTGACCACCATCTGCAATTTTTGCGGCACAGCGCGGCCAAAAACGGCTTCGATCAGCAGGAAAATCAGCTTGCAGCCATCCAGCGCCGGGATGGGCAGCAGGTTAAAGATGCCGATATTGATGGTGATAAGCGCCAGCAGCGAAAACACATCCTGCCAGCCGTATTGTATGGCCTGGCCGATGGTGGTGGCGGTGCCGATGGGGCCGGAAAGTTCCTCGACACCCACCTGGCCGGTGGCAAGCTGCCAGAAGCCGCCCAGGATGGCGGTGCTGTAATAGCGGAACAGCATACCGGTGCGCTGCAGCACGTGCCACGGCGTTTTGGAAAGCGCCGCCACGCGGAAATCGATAGCAACGGTGTTGCCGTCAGCATCGGCAGACGGGCCTACGGTAACGCCGGGCAGCTGCACGACCTGGCCGTCACGCAGGACGGTAAAATCATGGGTCTGGGTGGTGCCATCAAAACAGCCGGAAAGGTCGCCGATGGTGCGGCAGACCTGGCCGTCTACTTTTAAGATGGTGTCCCCCTCACGCAGGCCGTCCGTATAGCTTTGGGCATTGTCGGTAAACTGGGCCACGGTGGTGCTGCCCAGCTTACCGCTGGTGATAACCAGCACCAGCAGTACCACAAAGCCCAGCACAAAGTTCATCAGCGCACCGCACAGGGTTACATAAAAGCGCTGCCAGGCAGTGGCTTCCTCAAAAGGCTGGTCCTGCACGACCACGGGAAACAAGCTGCGCTTGCGCGGTTGCTTTTGGGTTGGCTGCGGCGCAGGGACGGTATCCTCGTCTGCGTCATCCTCCGGCAGGGGGCTGAACAGATTGTAGCCGCCCAGCGGGAACAGGCGCAGGGTGTAGGTGGTACTCCCCCGCTTACGCTGGAAGATCTTGGGGCCGAAACCGATGGAAAATTCCTCGACATGGATGCCGCAGTGGCGGGCGGCGAGGAAGTGCCCCAGCTCATGTACCAGAATGACAGCCCCGAACACGAGCAGCGATACCAGCCCGGTCAGCAATGCAGTCATAGCCACCTCACAAAATCAAATATGCGCTTCCACATAGGCGCGGGCCATGCGGTCACATTCGTAAACGTCAGACAAAGTATAATCGCCGCCGAAGCTGTCACTGTCGACAATCCCTTCGACCAGACGGCCGATGTCCAGAAAGCCAATCTCATCCCGCAGGAAGTGGGCCACGGCGGCCTCGTTGGCACCGTTGGCGGCACAGGGGGCCAGGCCGCCCTTGCGGATGGCCTTTTTGCAGGCGGCCAGGCAGCGGAACGTCTCCTCGTCCGCCTGGGCGATGCTGAGCTTGGTCAGGGCGGTGAAGTCCAGTTCCGGCACGGGGCTGGGCAGACGGTCCGGCCAGGTCAGCGCATACTGGATGGGAATACGCATATCCGGCACACCCAGCTGGGCGATGATGGAATGGTCGGCAAACTGCACGGCGGAGTGGATGATGCTCTCGCGCTGGACAACGATCTGGATCTTATCTTCCGGCAGGCCGAACAGCCAGGCGGCTTCGATCAGTTCCAGGCCCTTGTTCATCAGTGTGGCCGAATCGATGGTGATTTTGGCACCCATGTTCCAGTTGGGATGTTTGAGGGCATCGGCCTTGGTCTTGGTGCGCAGTTCCTCGGTTTTCATGCCGAAGAACGGGCCGCCGGAGGCGGTGAGCAGGATCTTTTCCAGCGTTTTGGCGCTGGGGGCATCCTGCAGGCACTGGAAGATGGCGCTGTGCTCGCTGTCCACGGGCAGCAGCTTGACACCATGCTTTTTGACGGCATCGGTGACCAGGTGGCCGCCGGTGACAAGGCTCTCTTTGTTGGCAAGGGCCAGATCGTGGCCGCTCTCAATCGCAGCCAGCGAAGCGGGCAGACCGGCGATGCCGACAACAGCATTCAGCACCACATCGGGGCCGTCCATGGCGGCCAGCTCGCGCAGACCCTCGGCACCCTGCAGCAGCTTGGGGGCATCGGCCTGACCGGCCAGTGCGGCGGAAAGCTTCGCGTAGGCATCGGGATTTACCACGGCTACGTATTGGGGGTGGAACTCGTTGATCTGCTCCAGCAGTTTATCTACGCTGGAATTGGCGGCCAGACCGAACACGGAATAGCCGTGCATGCGGGCTACGTCCAGGCTCTGGGTGCCGATGGAACCGGTAGAGCCCAGCAGCGTAATGGTTTTATTCATGTTGACACGTCCTTTTTTACAGAACATAGAAGAAATAGCGCACTGCGATGGAAACGAACGGTGCGATGAACATCACACTGTCAAAGCGGTCCAGGATGCCGCCATGCCCCGGGAAGATAGTGCCGTAATCTTTGATGCCGACCTGGCGCTTGACGGACGAGGCGAACAGATCGCCCATAATGCCCAGCACCGAGGCGATAGCACCCATGACCACCAGGATCCCATAATGCCGGGGCTGTACCTGGAGGGTGATGACATTGTATTTGGGCGACAGGAACGAATACACCAGCGTAAGCACGATGCCCGCCAGCACACTGCCGAACACGCCGCCGATAGCACCCTCCACCGTTTTGTGGGGGCTGACGATGGGGGCCAGTTTGTGCTTGCCGAAAGCCCGGCCTGCAAAGTAAGCAGCGGTGTCGCCGCCCCAGGCAAAGCAGAGGATCAGCAAAATAAAGTAGATGGCATCATAGCGGTACTGGGCAAAAGGCAGGCAGCGCTTGAGGTGGATCAGCGAATAGAAGCAGAACACGATGACACCGGAGAAATACACATAGCCCGAAAGCTTGCCGAAATCCAGCGTTTGCACGTGGGCAATCTGGCACACATTGAGGAACAGCACCAGCAAAAAGCAGAACGGCAGGATCAGGGTACGCACAGCCTGGCTGCTGGTAAGCATGACCAGCAGCGTGAACGGCACGGCAGCGGCATACAGATACCATTGCTTTTTACCAAAGCCCATGGCGCTGAAAACCTCATGGATAGCCAGCAGGCAGATGGCACTGAGGACAAAATCAAAAACGATGGTATCAAAAAATGCCAACACAACGGCCAAAACAGCCAGGCCGACAACAGCGGTGATAACGCGGGTCTTCATACGGTGTTCCCTTTCACGGATAGATTTAATAACAGCCTATGCGGGCATACCATCAGGCATACCCGCACAGGCATGGTTGGAGGGCTGATGCGTGAGGATCAGACTTCCATGATTTCTTTGTTTTTGGCGGCGCAGGTCTCATCGATCTGCTTGACGTACTTGTCAGTCAGCTTCTGGGTCTCGTCCTCCAGCTTCTTCTGGTCGTCCTCGGTCAGTTCGCCAGCCTTCTTCATGGCCTTGAACTTATCCATGGCATCGCGGCGGACGTTACGGACGGCAACCTTGGCTTCCTCGCCCTGCTTCTGCACTTCCTTGGTCAGCTGCTTACGGCGTTCCTCGGTGGGTGCGGGGAAAACCAGGCGGATGACCTGACCGTCATCGATGGGGTTGATGCCGATGTCGCTGGTCTGGATAGCCTTGGAGATGGGCTTGAGCATCTGGCGGTCCCAGGGGGTGATGGTCAGGATGCGGGCTTCGGCCACGGCCACAGCGGCGATCTGGTTGATGGGCGTGGGGCTGCCGTAGTAGTCAACAGCAACCTTGTCCAGGATGGCGGGGTTGGCGCGGCCAGCGCGGATAGCGGCCAGCTCATGGACCAGGTGGTTGACGCTGGCATTCATTTTTTCTTCATAGGGTTTGGTAGTACTGCTCATAGGTAATTCTCCTTATTCCTGTATTAGTATAGGGGGATATTATGAAATTTTCTGCTTACTTTGTAAAAATTCCGGCTTACTCTTTGACCAGGGTGCCAACGACCTCGCCCTGCAGGGCTTTGGCAATATTGGCGGGCTCGCCCAGGTCAAACACCAGGATGGGCAGGCCGTTATCACGGCAGAGGGTGGCGGCGGTGGAGTCCATGACGGCCAGGCGCTCATCCAGAACACGGGTGAAAGTCAGCGTGTCGTAACGCACGGCATCGGCGTACTTGTGAGGGTCCTTGTCGTAGACACCGTCCACCATGGTGGCTTTGAACATAGCGTCTGCGCCGATCTCCAAAGCGCGCAGGGCGCTGGCGGTATCGGTGGAGAAGATGGGGTTGCCGGTGCCGCCGCCAAAGACAACGATCTTGCCGGATTCCAGCGCGGCGATGGCTTTATCGCTGGTGAACACCTCGGCCACCTGGGGCATGAAAGAACTGGTCATGACCACGGCGGGCACCCCCTGCTGACGCAGGGCATCCTTGACGGCCAGCGCGTTCATCACGGTAGCCAGCATGCCGATCTTGTCAGCGTCCATGCGGTCCATTTTGCCGCTGGAACGGCCGCGCCAGAAGTTGCCGCCGCCGACCACGATGCCGATCTGGGCACCCAGATCGTGCGCGGCCTTGATGCCAGCGCAGATGGAAGCGATGGTCTCCTCATCAAAGCCGGTGCCCTTGGGGCCGGAAAGAGCCTCACCGCTGACTTTCAGCAGGATACGTTTATACTGAATTGCCATAATACACACCTCTTGCGTTTACCGCACACAGGCACAGTAAACCATTGTTTTATTTAGGTACTATTTTACAATAATTTGGCCGTAAAGTAAAGCCATGAAATAAAAAAAGCGTATCTTCTGCCTGGGGCCGCAGGGAGGTGGGCAGAAAACACGCGGGATTTGTTTGATGATAACTTATCAGAGACCGGCAGGCTCCGGCGGAGCGGACAAACAGAGACGGAGTTCACTCTCGTACAAGCGGCGGCGACGCCGGGTGTTGCCTGCATCCGGGGCGGACAGGTGCAAGGTGCCCAGGTCCTCATCCCGGCAGGCGGGCAGGGTGAACAGCAGGCCGCGCTCCCCCTCCGGCTGGCTGATCTGCCAGCCCATGGCGGCGCAGTAGGCGCGGATGAGCGGGAGGCCCAGGCCGCCTTTGGCGAGCAGTTCCGGGGTCCAAATGCCCTCTAACAGCAGGCGGCGGGCATCTTCCGGCAGACCGGGGCCGTTATCCCGGTAGCAAAGCCGGCCCGGCGCACA
Source organism: Bulleidia sp. (assembly GCA_963655125.1). Taxonomy (GTDB): domain Bacteria; phylum Bacillota; class Clostridia; order Oscillospirales; family Ruminococcaceae; genus Gemmiger. The sequence continues at coordinate 60,382 of CAVKDR010000054.1, read as the reverse complement.
GGAAAGGGTGATCTCCACGGCATCTGGCTCCGGCACGGCCTGCATGGAATTGGTAAACAGGTTGACCAGCAGCCCATCCAATAGAGCGGGATCGCCCATCGTTGGCAGAAAGTCAAGACCGGGGGTGGTCTCCACCTGGGCACGGAGAACGCGGGTGCCGCCCAGGGTCAGTTCGTTAAACAACTCGACTGTCTCCCGCAGCTGGCCCAGCAATTCCATGGGGGCGGGTACACGCAGCATTTGCAGTACGGGGGCTGCGGCAGCATCGGCAGCGTGGTCGCCCAGGCGGCGCAGATAGGCCAGCTGCCAGTTGATCTCCCGCATCATGGTGCGCAGGTCCGCATACTCGGCAGGGTTCAGATGTTGGAGCATATAGTCGTCCAGGACTTCGACCGCGTTTTCCAACTGGTTGAAGGTGCCCTGGAAACGGCCGCGCAAACCGCCGCGCAGCGCCAAAGCCAACGATTCATCGTCCTGCAGCATGCGGTTACGCCCCTTTCCTTAATATGTTTCCAGTTCCCGTATGTATTCCAGCATACCTTTCAGCAGCTTGCCGTTGGACAGCACAGCGTCCTGCGGCAGGCCGAAGCGCACACAAAGCTGTTGATACAGCGGTGTCCCCTGCTTTTGCATCGCGCGGGAAAGCCGCCCGACAGCGGCCGTGATGGCGCGTTCATCCACCGGCTGGTCCTTGGCGGCCATCTGGTACAGGATGCCGATGGGCAGATCCCGTTCATCCGACCAGGCGAAAAGGATCATCCGCTCCAGGTAGGTACAGCCGCTTAGCACCGGGTTGGCCTGCATATCCCGCAGGATGCGGCGGCAGTGGTTCCTCACACGGTACAGCTGCGCGGCCTCATCACCGGCACCCAACAGGTAGACACGCTCGAACAATGTGCGCATCTCGTATGGTCTAAGAATAACCTCTTGGCCGCGAAATGTCAACAACGCATCTTCGGCGGAGGTCTGTTCCGGCGTGGGAGCCGAGAGCAGCAGGCGCGGTTTGGGCATAAGCTGCATGGCGCGGATCTCGCAGATCAGGGTCTGGATACCGGGGTCACGCAGCTGCATATCCAGCACAATGACCTGCGGGTTCAGGCCATTCTGCAATAGATGCAGCACCTCCCGCCCGGTGGAAACCACCGCCAGTGTGCGGACCTCCGGGTGCGTCTGGGCAAAAAGATGTATGCTGCTGCGGTCCAGATGGGACTGCACCGCAAACAGTGTAGTAACAGGTGCAAATGAGCCTGTAAATCCCATGGTATCCCTTCCCTTTTCCCTGCCCGGGGTGCCCCGGTCATTCCATAGTAATTTGCTCATAGTTACAACGCCCTGCCACAGAAATCTGATAAAACGTCCCGCATCTGCTCCGGCCCGATGGAGTTCTCGGATAAATAGCACAGCAGGCGGCAGGCGGGGGCTTCCTCCAGGGCAGAGGTATAATAGCGGACAGGTGCAGCCTCGCTGCTGCGGCGGACGCTGAAGCAGAGCATGCCATCGCTGCGGCGCAGGGTGTATTCTACGCTGTGGGCCTGCTGCAGCCCCGGCAGCGCCGAGTAGTCACGCACATAGTGGGCCAAAGGAGCCTCTTGGACAGATTTCATCGTAGCGGTTCTCCCCTATTGTTTGATGCGGGGACGGCGGTTATGCGGCCATTCCCCGGAAAATCTCTTACTTAAAACTATAGGAGATACCGGCGCGAGAATCAATGCACATATGATACACGCTTTTATACGCTAACGGCATAAAATGCACGAAATGACTATGTTATTGCAAGATATATCCTCTTTTACGTGTCGAAGCCTGCTAGAAAGCGTCAGAATAGAGGGCTGCGCGTATATTTTCGTACAAGAAAAATAATATACAACAAAAAAACCTGACAGCAAATTTGCCATCAGGTTTGTGGTGGAGGATGGGGGACTCGAACCCTCGACCTCTGCGATGTGAACGCAGCGCTCTAACCAGCTGAGCTAATCATCCATATTCGGTTGGCCAACGCTGATTATTATAAAGCATTGCACCCGTTTTGTCAACCCCCTGCTGGAACAAATTTACAGCCGAAAAATTATGTCGGTGTCATGCGTATTTGCATACAAAATGCCCCCGGCCGAAGAAAGACGGCTGGGGGCATGGAGGGTGTTTTGTAAGAAAATTACTTGCTCAGGGCATCGGCCAGGGCATGAAGCTGGTCGGTGGAAGCATCATCCAGAGAGCCCTTGACGGTGACAGTCTCGTCCAGGATGGTCAGGTTCTTGCTGGCCTCAAACATCTTGCGCATGACGCGGGCAGCGGTGGGGGCCCAGGAACCATTCTCCATCAGGGCGATGGTGCGATTCTGATAGTTACGCTCGGTTAGGTGCTCGATAAAGGTCTTGGTGAACGGGAACACATCGCCGTTATAAGTGGGTGTTGCCAGCACCAGTTTGCTGAAGCGGAATGCCTGAGCAACGGCTTCGGCCATATCGCAGCGGGCCAGATCCATGGCAACGACCTGCTGGCCCTTGGCGCGCAGGTCCTCGGCCAGCTGCTCGGCAGCTTCGGCAGTGTGGCCGTAGATGGAGGTGTAGGCAACCAGAATGCCGTCCGTTTCGGGGCGGTAGCCACTCCAGGTGTCGTAGGCGGCCAGCACATCGGCCAGCTGCTCCTTATGCAGGATGGGGCCATGGAGCGAGCAGATGGTCTCGATGTCCAGACCGGCCGCTTTTTTCAGCACGGCCTGCACCTGCACACCGTACTTGCCCACGATGCCAATGAAGTAGCGGCGGGCTTCGGGCAGCCATTCTTCCTCCACATCCAGGGCACCGAACTTGCCAAAGGCATCGGCGCTGAACAGGACTTTGTCTGCATCATCATAGGTCATGATGACCTCCGGCCAGTGGACCATGGGGGCTGTGACAAAGTGCAGGGTGTGATGGCCCAGGGGCAGGGTGTCCCCCTCCTTGACGATGACGCGGCGGTCGGCATAATCAGTGCCGAAGAACTGCTGCATCATAACAAACGCCTTGGCGGAGGATACGATCTTGGTGGTGGGGTAAGCCTGGGCAAAAGCATCGATGGAACCGGCGTGGTCAGGCTCCATATGCTGCACCACGAGGTAATCCGGGGCGCGTTCGCCCAGCGTGGCGGCGATCTTGGTGATCCATTCATCAGTGAAATGGGCATCAACAGTGTCCATAACCACGGTCTGGTCATCCATAATTAAATAGGAGTTGTAGGCCATGCCGTTGGGGACACTATATTGCCCTTCAAAGAGGTCCACGGCGTGATCGTTGACACCGAGGTAAACAATATCTTTTGTGATTTCCATAGTGGGTTCCTCCCGTAAATGAAAATTAGTACTTGTGAAACTGAAATTTGGAAGTAAGGGGATTAAAAATGGTTGCATCGGTTGGATTGTAAGATTGATAAGTTTTTACCAATGAGTATAGTATAGCACAAGTTTAGGAATTTGTCTCGGTTTTTGAAAAATATTTTTTCATGAAATATGAAGTTGATTATAACGCCAGCTTCACGGGGCGTTGAGGACACCGCCCCTACCAGCACACGGAAAACGGCTATATAAAACAAGAAATCCCCGCCTTGCGGCGGGGACGGATGCTGCGATTATACGCGGGTCTTGAGGACTTCGTGCTCGGGCACGGGGGCATCCATGGCGCGCGGGGCACCTTCGACCCACTGGATGGCTTTCTTGGGGCACTTGCTTACACAGGTGCCGCAGCCATTGCACTTGGTGTAGTCGATGACGGCCACGTTGTCTTTCAGGAAGATTGCCTGGTTCGGGCAGTTGCGTACGCACAGACCGCAGGCAATGCAGCCGACCTTGCAGGTCTTGTTGACCGCAGCGCCCTTGTCCTTGTTGCTGCACTTAACGGCAGGCTGGGGGGCGATGGGCTTCATCTGGATAACTTTGCGCGGGCAGACAGCGGTGCAGGCGGTACAGCCGGTACACTTTTTGCGGTCGACCACGGCCACGCCGTTGACGACATGGATCGCGTCAAACTTGCAGGCACGGGTGCAGTCGCCCAGGCCCAGGCAGCCATAGGCGCAGGCGCTGGGGCCGCCAGCCAAGGCCGCAGCAGCGGCGCAGGTCTGGATGCCCTGGTAGTCATAGCGCTTGCCGCAGTTTTCGCCGCCAGCGCAGATGACCGTAGCGCGCAGGCTGGGGCGGTCATCGGTATCGTTGCCCATGATGGTGTTGATGGCATCGGCTGCCTTGTCACCACCGGGGGCGCATTTAAAGGTAGGGGCACCGTCCATAACGATGGCCTTGGCGTAGTCGGCACAGCCGGCATAGCCGCAGCCGCCGCAGTTGGCACCGGCCAGGCACTCGGTGATCTGTGCAATACGGGGGTCCTCATACACAGCCATGAATTTGGAAGCAAGCACCAGAATGACGCCGCCGGCCAGACCCAGCACCACCAGTACCACGATAGCTAATACGATAGGGTTCATTCTCTCCATTCCCCTTTCTTACAGAATCGCGTTGATGATGTTTTCGACCAGACCACCAAAGCCCATGAAGCTGAGCGAGGTGATAGCGGCGGAAACCAGCGTGATCGGCAGGCCCTTGAAGCTTTCCGGCGGGTTGGAAGCCTCCACGCGCTGACGTACGCCGCAGAACAGCAGCATAGCCACCAGGAAGCCCACACCGGCACCGGCTGCGCAGACGAGGGCCTCGGCATAAGCCATGCCGAAACCAAACTCAGTCACAACAGCAGAGTAGTCCTGCACGGCCAGGATGGTAACACCCAGCACACAGCAGTTGGTGGTGATCAGGGGCAGGTAGACACCCAGGCTCTGGTACAGGGCGGGGACGTACTTTTTCAGCACGATCTCGATCAGCTGGACCAGAACAGCGATGACCAGGATGAAAACGATGGTCTGCAGATAGCCGAGGTTGAATTTATCCAGCAGCAAAATCTGCATGGGGAAAGTAACGGCCGTGGCGATGACCATAACAACGATAACGGCCGCGCCCATACCGGCGGAGGAATCCAGCTTTTTGGAAACGCCCAGGAACGGGCAGATGCCCAGGAACTGGACCAGGACGTAGTTGTTGACCAGGATCATGCTGAAGAAGATCGTGGCAAAGGTTGCGATATGTGCACTCATTCCTCAGCGCCCCCTTTCTGATCTTCTTTGGCGGCATCGATCTTTTCCAGCATCACATCGCCGCAGCTCTTGCGCTCGATGGGCTTGTTGAGCTTGCGCTCCAGCCAGACACAGCCAGCCATCAGGCAGCCAAAGACAAAGAAGCCGCCGGGTGCGGAGTTCATCACGGTCATCTTGTCGACACTGTCGGGGATGATGGTGATGCCCAGCCAGGTGCCGTTGCCGATGATCTCACGGATGGAGGACATCAGCAGCATGGTCAGGATATAACCAATGCCCATGCCCAGGCCGTCCAGAGCGGAATCGATAACGGTGTTTTTGCAGGCGAACATCTCGGCACGGCCGAGGATGATGCAGTTGACAACGATCAGGGCCAGGTACACGCCCAGGGATTTGTACAGGGCGGGCACAAAGGCCTGCAGCACCATCTGCACCACGGTAACGAAGGTGGCGATGATGACGATGTAGCACGGCAGATGCACTTTGGCCGGAATGACCTTGCGCAGGGCCGAAATAACGATGTTGGAGCAGATCAGAACAAAGGTCATAGCCAGACCCATGCCGACTGCACCGGAAACGGTGGTAGTAACAGCCAGTGCGGAGCAGCAGCCCAGCACCAGGCGCAGGACGGGGTTCTCACGAATGATGCCCGCCGTAAAGACTTTCCATTTGCTCGGTTTTTCGTTCATCTTTACAGCACCCCCTTGATCTCGTTATTGTAGCAGTCGATGGCCGCATTGACGGCGTTAAAGACTGCGTTGCTGGAATAGGTAGCGCCGGACAGTGCATCCACGGGGCTGCCGTTGGAGACTTCGCCGCCGTTCCAGCCCAGGAAGCCGGAAGCAAAGCTGTCATCGGCCACTTTGGAGCCGATGCCGGTGGTCTGGGTGGAAGCATCGATGCTGATGTTGGAGACAGCACCCTCGGTGTCAAAGGCCACGTAGACGGTGACATCCTTGCCGGAGTAACCGGAGGCAGCAGCCTTGACGGCCACATCGCCGTTGGCGGTGGTGACAGCACCCTGCACACCATCGGTGGTCAGGGCATCCAGCTCGGTCATGTCATCGGTATTCGTGCCCTCGGGCAGGACGGAGACATAGGCGGCCAGGGTCTCGGCGCGGTTGTTTTCTTCAATGATGGGGGCCGTGATGTCATTCAGCACGGCCAGCAAAGCGCTGCAGATCAGGCAGATAGCCACCAGCACGATGACCGGCAGGACCAGCTCTTTAAAAGCGCTCTGGTTTTCGGTATTCTTTTCGTTTGCCATCAGGCTTTGCCCCCTTCCTCAGCGGCCTTCTTGGCCTTTTTGGGCTTCTTGTAGCCCAGTGGGGTCTGGTGGCCCCAGGCGTTGAACCACGGAGTCATCAGGTTGCCAAGCAGAATGGCATAGCTCATGCCTTCATTCATCGAGCCGAAGTGGCGGATGAGGAAAGTAATGAGACCGATGAAAACGCCGTAGAACAGCTTGCCCTTGGTGGTGAACGGGCTGGTCACGTAGTCGGTCGCCATAAAGACAGAACCGAACAGCAGGCCGCCGGACATGCACTCGATCAAGGCAACGTAGGGGTCGCCGGTGTTCAGGGTAGTCAGGATAAAGACGGTAGCCACGATGGTAACGGGGATGGTGGCCTGGATGGTCTTGGTGGCAACCAGGTAGGCAAAGCCCAGCAGGATAGCCAGCACACAGACTTCACCCATCATGCCGCCGTGCAGGCCCAGGAACATATCCAGCAGGCTGACAGCGTGGCGGTCTACGCTGGAGGCCAGCGGCGTGGCAGAAGCCAGGACATCCACGGCCATATCCGGGTAGACGTAGGCGGTCATGCGGGAGGTAAAGCCCAGGAACAGCACGATACGGCCGACCAGGGCGGGGTTGGCAAAGTTATAGCCCAGGCCGCCGAACAGCTGCTTGGTGATAACGATAGCCACGAACGCACCGACAATGGCGATCCAGATGGGCATGCCGACAGGCATGTTCAGTGCCAGGATGATGCCGGTGACCACGGCGGACAGGTCCCCTACCGTGTTGGATTTGTGGAGCAGACGCTCATAAATGTACTCAAATGCCACACAGGCAAAGGTGGTGACGACCACCAGCAGCAGGGCCCGTGCGCCGAAGATCAGTGCCGAAGCCAGCACAGCGGGCAACAGAGCAATAACGACATTGCCCATCAGACCGCGGGTGGTGGAATGGTCACGGATATGCGGCGAGGCAGTAACAAGCAGACGATCTTCCATGGATCATTTGCCTCCTTTCCGCAGTTCACCCAGGTACCAGGCTTTGGCAAGGGTCATCGTCTGGCTGACGGGACGCTTGGCCGGGCAGGCATAGGTACAGCTGCCGCAGGCAACACAAAGGTCGACGCAGCGCGCTTTCAGGGTGTCAAAATCTTTGTTGTTAAAGGCAGAAACGACCTCGACAGGCTCCAGGCCCATCGGGCAGGCCTCGATGCAGCGGCCGCAGCGGATGCAGGCCGTAGGCTCGGGCAGGACGGATGCCTGCTTGCTGAACAGCAGCAGACCATTGTTCTGCTTCAGCACAGGGTAGTCTGCACTGGGGGAAGCACCGCCCATCATGGGGCCGCCGAAGATGATCTTGCCCAGCTCGACACCCTCTTTGATGCCGCCGCAGGCTTCGATCACATCGCGGTACAGCGTACCGATAGGGACCTCGATGTTCTGGGGCTTGGCAATGGCATCGCCCTCCACGGTGACGCGCTTGCTGACCAGAGGAATACCGGTCTTGAGGTACTTGCCCAGGGTAGACACACTGGTCACGTTCATGATGACGCAGCCAGCATCGGCGGGCAGACCGGGCTTGCCGGAGGGACCCACCTGGGGCACTTCGCGGCCGGTGCAGGTCTCGACCAGGGTCTTTTCAGCGCCCTGCGGGTAACGCATGGGCAGCGGCTTGACCTCCACGCCCTTCATGTCACGCACGAGGGAGCAGAGCAGGTCGATGCACTCCGGCTTATTGCGCTCGATGCCGATGATGCAGTGCGGAATCTCGCAATACTTCATCACGGCCTCGATGCCGGAGATGATGGTGTCACTGCACTCCAGCATTTCGCGGCAGTCGGTGGTCAGGTAAGGCTCGCACTCGGCTGCGTTGATGAGCAGCGTATCAATGGTGTTGGCCGCCAGCTTGACATGGGTCGGGAAACCGGCACCGCCCACGCCGACCAGGCCGCAGTTCTGCACAGCGGCCATCAGGCTGGGTTTGTCGGTAACAGTAGGCGGTACGCAGGCGGGATCGACCGTCTGCTCGCCATCGGTCTTGATGGCAACGGCGGTGGTCATGCTGCCGTTGACCATGCGCATCGGGGCAACGTCCTGTACCGTGCCGGATACGCTGGAATAAATGTTGGCGCTGACAAAGCCGCCGGCTTTGCCGATGAGCGTACCAACCATAACGGTGTCGCCCTTTTTGACGACAGGCTCGGCCGGGGCACCGATGTGCATCGACATGGGAATAATGACATGCTCAGGCGTAGGCATCTTGACGGTAGCCAGCCCGGCAGTCGCTTTCGCATGGGGCACATTCGCGCCTTTGGCGGAGCGTTTCAGGGATTTGAACAAGCTATTTCCCCCATTCTGGTTCGGCACAGCAGGCAGGATCACTCCCCTGCTGTACCCTGGATTTTAGGCCCATCAAGCGGAAACGCGCTGTGCAGCGGCGTTCTCTCCCCGCAAAATGGGCAGTAATACGATTTCATTGTAACCGCCTTTAAAAAGCAAGTCAAGGCAATTCTGGACACTTCGGCAAATCTGTAAGGAAAACGCAATTTATGCAAGAAGTTTGGGGTAATGTTGCACAATTTGTACGATTCTTTCATAAATTGTGAATTTTATAACGTCAAATTTGTGACAATTCCCCTATACCAAAACAGACGGCCCCCAAACGGGACCGTCTGCGTACTTATTTAAATAATGAGTCGATTACAGCTCGATCTCCTGCAGTCGCAGCAGAGCGAGGATGTAGATCTTCAGCGCTTCGATCAGCTTATCGAAGTTCGCACCCTCGTTGGCACCGTGCATCGGGCCGGCAAACTCCGGCAGGGGCAGGTCAGTGTGTTCGGGGCCGAAGCTGACCGCATACGGGAAGTGGCGCGCGTAGGTGCCGCCGCCCATGGTGAAGGGGGTCTTGCCCTCGCCGGTCACATCATTGTAGGTGGTGATCAGCGTCTGGATGGCCGGGCTGTCGGCGGCGATGTAGAACGGTACGCGGCTGGACAGGTCCTCCAGGTGGGCAGCATCGCCGCAGACCTGGGTCAGGATGGCGGTCATCTTTTCGGGGTCAGTGTTGGTGGGATAGCGGCAGTCGAAGCTCTGGCGGATAACGCCGTCCTTCATCTCGATGGTGCCGCCGATGATGGTCAGCGGGTCAAACAGGCCATCGTCTGCAGCAATGCCCAGGGCGCTGCCATCGGTGGAGGCATGCAGGGTGTGCAGCACCTGCAGGTAGGCTTCCTCCTGCGGGGTGCAGACACCGCTCTTGAGCAGACAGTCCACGATCAGACTGATGGCGTTGACGGTACCCTCGGGCATGGCAGCATGGCCGCTCTTGCCCCAGCCGCGGATGACGGTGGAGCCGCCCTCCCCTGCTTCAAAGGTCACGCCCTCGGTCTGAACCAGGGCACCGGCAGCGACCTGCACGGTGCAGGAAGCGCGATCGGGCACAGCGTTGTGGGCCACGCCACCCTCGAAGGCGGTGATGATGCCGTCCAGCCTGGGGCTGACGATCTCACCGTTGAAGCCGCCCTTCTCACCGTTGCAGACCGGGAACTCGGCATCCGGGGTGAAGCAGAAAGCGGGCATGGGGTAATGCTCGGCGTAGTAGTCTACATCGTGCATGTTGGTTTCCTCGTTGGCACCCAGCAAGGCACGGACGGGGTATTTCAGCTGCACACCGCTGTCTTTGAGGTATTTCAGCGCGTACAGGCAGAGGATGCTGGGGCCTTTGTCATCGGCCACGCCGCGGCCCAGCAGCCAGCCATCCCGCACACGGACGGTGTAGGGGTCGGCATCCCAGCCGTTGCCCTCGGGCACAACATCGGTGTGGGTGATGGTAGCCAGGAACTTCTGGCCATCGGCAATGGCACCGGTCTCGGCCCAGCCAATGTAGCTGTCAGCGTTATAGGTGGCAAGGCCCAGTTCCTCGGCAATTTCCAGTGCTTTGGCAAGTGCGGCTTTGGGGCCGGGGCCGAACGGTGCACCGGGGGCAGCTTCGCCCTCGACACTGGGGACAGCCACCAGACGGGTGATGTCCCGCAGGATGTTATCGCGGTTTTCTTCGGCAAAGGCATCAATGGATGCCCAACGCGGATCGTTCATACGGAATCCTCCTGTAAATTTACGTTTGTACCAGTATAACACAAAGCTGAAAAAAGTAAAAGGCAGTACCACACAAAACCCAGTGCCGTTGCGGCAAAATCTGTGCGGTGCTGCCTGTAGGTGTTAGTCTTCTTCCTCGGTGTCGGCACTCATCGTGACGATCTCAGCAATCTTGCAGCCGGTGGGGGTACCTGCCAGGCCGCCGATGCCGGTCTCGCGCAGGTCTTTGCTCATGGCATTGCCCACCTCGGCCATGGCATCGATGACTTCATCGGCGGGAATGTGGCCAACGACCCCGGCCAGGGCCATATCGGCGGCGGAGACTGCGTTCATCGCGCCGATAACGTTGCGCTTGACGCAGGGAATCTCCACCAGGCCCGCCACAGGGTCGCAGACAAGGCCCTCCAGGTTGGTCAGGGCCATGGCGAAGGCCTCGGCGCATTGCTCGGCGGTGCCGCCTTTCAGGTCAACGAGGGCCGCAGCAGCCATGGCGCTGGCAGCGCCCACTTCGGCCTGGCAGCCGCCCTCGGCCCCGGCCAGCGTAGCGCGGCTGGCGACCACCTGACCGAAACCGGCGGCCACGTACAACGCACGGCAGACGGCTTCTTCATCGGCTGCGCCGGTGCGCCAAAGCGGCAGCAGCACAGCGGGCAAAACGCCGCAGCTGCCCGCCGTAGGGGCGGCTACGATGCGCTTCATGCAGGCGTTGCACTCGGCGGTTTTCAGGGCTTCGGCCATGACGGACGCAAAGTAGCCGCTGGCGTACAGTGTGCCCTGGGCGGCGGCCTGCTCCACCTTGGCTGCATCGCCGCCGACAAAACCGCTCATCGAGCGGTCGGTGCCGCAGTAGCCATCGCTGGTGGCGCGCATGACCGACCAAAGGCGGTGCATCTCGGCCTCGCTTTCGGCGCGGGTCAGGCCGCTTTCCGCCAGGTCGCTTTCCAAAATCACTTCATACAGGGGCTGCCGGGATTCCTGGCAGGTCTGCAGCATTTCGCGGATGGATGAAAATGACATACAGACACCCCCTTACAGATTTAAAATGGTGACTTTAACGATGCCGGGCTGGCTGCGCAGCTCCCCGGCAATCGCTTCGGGAATCGGCTCGTCACATTCCAGCACCATGACGGCATAGCCGCCCGCGGCGGAACGGTAGAGCTGCATGGTGGCAATGTTGACCCCATGGGCGCTTAAACATTCAGACACGGCGGCCACGTGGCCGGGGGTGTCCTGGTTGTGGACGATGAGAGTGTTGTGGTCACCGCCAAAGTTGGTGGTGATGCCATCAATCTGGCAGATGTTGATGCGCCCGCCGCCGATGGACGCGCCAACGACTTCCAGCTTGCGGCCCGAAACGCCGACAAGCCGCAGCACCGCCGTGTTGGGGTGGGCACCGCGCAGATTGATGGAACCGATTTTATAGTGCAGGCCGCTGGCCTTTGCTAAGGCGAAGCTGTTGGGGATGCGGTCATCATCGGGCTGCATGCCCAAAAGACCGGCCACGAGGGCACGGTCGGTGCCATGGCCGCGGCCGGTGGCGGCAAAGCTGCCGTAGAGTAGGATCTCCGCCTGGGCGGGCTGCTCCCCCAGCAGGCGGCGGGCCGTACTGCCAATGCGTACCGCACCGGCTGTATGGCTGCTGGACGGCCCCGTCATGACCGGGCCGAGAACATCAAATAAGCGCATGGTGATCCCTCCTGTATTTGCACAGTATACCGTATTGCAGCTTTTATTGCAAGCGCAGGGGAAAAATACAGCGAAAGCATCGTATTTGTACCCGAATGGCAAACAAAAGCAGCTTTTAGCGGCCGACACCGCCGCAAAACAAGATTTTGCGCAAAATCCCTTGACATTTTTTGGGTAAAGGCTTAAAATAAATAAGTCATCCAAATATATGGGCCTGTAGCTCAGTTGGGAGAGCGTTCGGTTCGCATCCGAGAGGTCAAGGGTTCGAATCCCTCCAGGTCCATAAAAAGCAGCCACGTTGCCGTATCCCGGCAGCGTGGCTGTTTTTTAGTGCGCGGGAGAATCCCTCCAGGTCCATGGCATGGAATTTTCAAGGGGCGATTGCGAAAGGTTGTACGGGCATTAAGTTTGAAGTTGACGCGAGATTCCACGGGCGGATATAGAATCCGCCCCTACGGTGTGGCACACAAGGGGACCTTTTTCAGCACTCCCACTGGAACCGTTTCATATCCACACAGCCGTTTGCTTTAAAGCAAACGCCCTCCCGTTCCAGCAGACTGCGCTGCTCCGGCCAGTTGGGGGCAGGGCGGCCGGCGTGGTTGACTACGCGGTGGCAGGGGTAGCTGCCGTACAGTTCGGCATGGCTGAGGACATTGCCTACCAGCCGGGCATTGTTGTCGCGGCCGATCAGGCGCGCGATCTGGCCGTAGCTGGCTACCTTGCCACGGGGGATCTCCCCTACGGCGGCCAGAATTTCGTAAATCAGATCCTCGTGCAGTACTTTGCGCATGGCAGTATCCCCTTTCTAGGTATAGGATACCTGCTGCGGGCGGCGGTGTCAATGCGCCAGCTTGTACATGGCGTTGAAATAACCGCCGCGCTGCACAAGGTCAGCGAAAGTGCCAATCTCGGCAATGCGGCCGTCTTTTAAAACAAGTATCTCATCATAACATTCCAACAGCGAGGCTTCCAGCCGGTGGGTCACCACCACGCGGGTGATGCCGGTAAGGGACAGGATATCCTGTGTGATCTCATGGGCAGTCTGAGCATCCAGCGCGGCGGTGGCTTCATCGGCCAGTAGGATGGATGCCTGTTTGAGCAGGCTGCGGGCAATGGCAATGCGCTGCTTTTCGCCGCCGGAAAGTTCGCACCCACCCTCGCCGCAAAGGGCATCCAGGCCGCGCCGGGCCACGAGTTCTTCCAGGTGGGCGCGGCGGATGACATCTTCCACGGTCTGTTGCGGGAAATTGCGGAACATCGTGATATTGTCCCGGATGGATGCGTTAAAGACGAACACATTCTGCTGGACAACGGAGACAAGGTCGTTCAGCGATTCCGGCGTAAGGCGGCGGATGTCGATGCCGTCAAAAAGCACCTGACCACCCGTGCGGTCATCCGGGGTATGCAGCAGGCGCAGCAGCGTGGATTTTCCGCCGCCGCTGGCACCGACCACCGCGTAGGCTTTGCCTGCTTCTAAAGTAAGCGAGAGATCCTGCAGCACGGGTTTGCCCGGCGTGTAGCTGTAGCTGGTGTGCTGTAACTCGATTTGCTGGGTAAGCCTGGGCAGATTTTGCCCGCCCGGCTGAGTGGTCTGCCCGGCCAGGCTGTCGGCCAGTTTTTGCACCAGCGCCAGCGCAGCTTTGCGGGCAGCCAGCAGGCCGGGCAGTGCGGCGATCGGTTCGATGATGAAATTCATCAAATTGACAAAGGCAATCACGATGCCGGGCGTGACACCACGACCGGTAAGCACCAGCCAGGTGCCCAGCAGAAAGATGCCCAGCTGTGCCGCAATGCCGGTAAAGGAACCAGCGGAATCCAGCAGCGTCTGCAATTTCAGGCGGGCGCATTTCTGCTGTTCCAGGCGGTGGTTCTCGTTGGCAAAGCGCTGGTTAATTTCATCTTCGGCGCGGAAACTGCGGATGACCGGAAAACCGTTTAAGCAGTCCGACAAAAACGCCGTGAAATCCCGGTTACGGTCCGAGACCCGGCAGGTGGCATCCGAGAGCCTGTTCCCTGCCGCCATGGAAACGGCAAAGGGCAGCAGCGATAGGACGATGGCCGCCAGCGTTAAGGGCAGCGAGTAGGTCAGCATCATAGCCAGCGCCCCGGCGAAGCAGAACAGCTTTTGGATAAGGGCAAACTGCTGGGTCAGGTAGTCGGTTTCGATGGTGGATGCATCGTTGGTCAGGGCCGAAAGGTAGGCAGCGGAGGGCTGGCGCTGGAAATCCGGCACACTTTTTTGCATCAGCTGGGTCACGGCGCAGTTTTTGTACTGCTCCATGGCCGTGGCCAGAAAGCGTGGCTTAGCGCAGTAGACAAGCGCCGAACTGCAGAAAAGCAAAAGAAAGAACCCGCCACAGGCCCGGACCAGCACCCCAAATGGCAGTGCCCCCGGCGCACCGGCGGCTGCATCGATGAGCTGCTGCATCAGCCAGGAGACGATCAGGTTGAGCACGGCCCCCATCAACGCGCCGACAGCGGCCAATGCAAAGGCCAGCCGGTTGCTGCGGTAAAACGACCCGCGCAGCTGGCGGGTAATGGCATCAGCAGGCATTGCACACCTCCTGCCAGAGGGCAGTCGTCTGTGGGTCATCCATCTGCTTTAAGGCGTTCTGCGCGGCCTGGAAAGCGGTCTCGCCCAGGTCATCGTTGACGGTGGAGTCCTCGCCAGGCATGGCAAAGCGAATCGTATCAGCGGCATAGCTGGGGGCGGCATCAAACCGCACGGCCAGGCGGTGGGCTTCCTCGGCGGACTTCCGGGCTTCTTCCGGCTGGCCTGTTTTGAGCAGGACGTGCGCCTGGAACAGATAAAAGACCGTATTGATCTTATCCATAAAGCTGATGCGGTCCGGGTGGGGCATGGCGGTGAAGATTGGCAGCGCCCAGGCAAGCAATGCCTGCGCCTGGGCATAGTCGCGGCTGTTCAGGAATAGATTCAGGTAGCCCATCACTGTGCGCACCAGCGCGGCTTCGTGGATGAGCAGGGATTCGGACAGGTACGGCAGAGCCTCCTGGGCGCGTTTGGCATCCTTAGCCAGGATCATGCCGATGCAATCGCTGTAGAGGCCATCGGTGTTGTGCTGCTTGAAAAGTTCCAGGGCACGTTCGTCCTCCTCCAGGTCCTGGCTGATCTCGGCCATGGCAACGTAGAGGGTCTGCTCACTGATGCGGGGGTTGGTATTCTGGTGCAGAAGCGGACGGGCTTTTTCCAGCAGTTCCAGCGCGCGGCGCAGTTTGGTGTTGTCCCGCTTGTACAGCCCCAGAGCCTGGTACAGCATGGCACTGCGGTAGACGATGTTGAAGGAATTGGGGTATTTTTTCAGCGCTTTTTCGGCTTCTTCCAGGCCGCTCAGGTCTTTGGTTCTCTGGCAGTGCAGCAACCGCCGGGCGGTGGCTTCGATGCGGTTGTCCTTTAATGTGTAGCCTAAAAGGACATCGACAGAGGTATCGAAAAAGTCCGCCATCTCTACGATCAGCGGCAGTTCCGGTGTGGACAGGCCAGCCTCCCATTTATAAACAGCGCCCACGGTGACACCCAGCACTTCGGCCAGCTGTTCCTGGGTCAGGCTGCGCTCTTTGCGGAAAGTGCGGATGGATGCGGCAAGTGTGATTTCCATAGCTTGTTTGCTCCTTTATTGTTTGTGGGCCCTGTGACTTTATTATAGCAGGCGGCGGTGCGGATGTGAACGCACTGATGGTACTGACGGGATATTTCTTTTTCTACTACCGGTAAGGGTGCGTTTGGGACAGATTTTACAACCTGTTGCTCGAAAATCTCTTGCTTGTTTGCGCTAAATATAGTATGATAGGTACTGAATTTTAGTATATAAAGGGGTGTTGTCATGATGAAGTGTACTGCCGCGTTGGCCTGTGTGCTGGCCCTGGCGATGCTTCTGACGGGCTGCAAGAAACCTGTGGATACCGCGATTGCTACAGCGGAAACGGCGGAATCCGCCGCCACCACCGAAACCGCTGCCACGCCAAACCCGGTAGACGAACTGCCAGCCTCGGTGACGGTGGGCACGGTGCTGCCGAAAACCGAGGACGCGGGGCGCAGTTATATCGATGAAACGCTTTTTATTGGCGATTCCAACACCGCGCGCTACCTGATGTACGCCGATGAGACCGGCACAGCCTTTACCACGCTGGCCAACAACATTGGCGTGGTCAGCATGGGGGCCGGAGCCATCACTACGCTGAAGTGCGAACAGTTCAGCGGTTCCTCCACCATGTACACGGTGCCGGACGCTGTGGCAGTGCTGAAACCCCGGCGCATCATTATCTGCTATGGCACCAACAACCTGGGCGGGTCGTCCACCGATGCGACATCGTTCATCTCTACCTATTTAAAGGGACTGCAAGCGATTGAAGCGGCCTGGCCTTACTGCGACATCATCGTCAGTGCTATCCCGCCGCTGGACAAGCAGCGGGAAAACACCAACCTGACCATGACCCAGGTGGATGCCTACAACGCCGCGCTGATCCAAATGTGCGAGGAAAACGGCTACAAATTCCTGAACAGCGCCGAAGTGCTGCGGGACGATGCCACCGGCTGGGCAAAGACAGACTACACACTCTCGGACGGTGTGCATCTTTCCAAGACGGCTGTGACAGAATATTTTACGTATGTACGTACCCACGCTTATGTGACGGAGGACCGCCGCCCCCAGCCGCTGGGGAACATCCCTACCCCGGTTGGCCCGCCGGTGAACCTGATTTCCCAGGACCCCATCGCCGTGCGCGGCGCTAAGGTACCGCTGGAATTTGTGGCTGCCAATGGCGGCAAGATCTCCGGCTCAACCAGTCAGCTGGTCAAAAAGGGCGCAACTGCTTCGGCTGTGACGGCCGTGCCGGACGAGGGCTTTGTGTTTGCAGGCTGGACTTCCAGCACAGGAGCCAGCTACAGCAGTGCGACCCTCAGCTTTACGATGCCCAGCGATGCCAACGCGGGCGGCGTGGTGCTGACGGCCCACTTTACCGCCGATGAACACGAGCACAACTATGTAGAGATCGAAGGCACCAAGGTGGCCGCCACCTGCCTGACCGATGGCACATGCCAGTATAAGTGTACCATCTGCGGCGAGATCATTGAAAAAACGACCTACGCCCTGGGCCATGACTGGGACGAAGGCACCACCTACAGCGATGCCATTGTGTACACCTGCAAGCGCTGCGGCGAGCAGAAGAAAGAGCAGATCGAGCATGTACACAACTACCAGTTGGTCAGCGAGACAATGGCTACCTGCACTACCGAGGGCCTGCGCACCTACCGCTGCAGCTGCGGCGAAGAATACACTGAGAGTGTGCCTGCTACCGGGCATAACTGGGTAGAGACGGCGCGGCAATCGCCCACGTATGAACAGGACGGTTGGATACACTATGAGTGTACCAATGCTGGATGCACCGATTGGTACGATGAAACACTGCCTAAATTAGAGCCTTCCAGTTCTAGTTCAAGTTCTTCTGATTCTTCGACAGATTCCGGTGATTCTTCGGGTGAGACATCCGGGGCCTCGTATACTGAGGAATCGGAACCGCTTGAATAAATTTCCTGAACGATACCGGCAAGCCGCCCTGCGAGGCGGTTTTGCTGTTCCCCGCCAAAGAAAAAGAAGCAGACGAAAAGAGGTAACCATGTCCACCGAGACCCGCAAAACCGGCAACGGCGCACTGATCCGCCGTTTTCTGCCCTATCTGATCAAGTACAAGGGTGTGCTGTTTTTTGATTTGTTCTGCGCGGCGCTGACCACGCTGTGCGATATTGCCCTGCCCACCATCATGCGCACCCTGACCAACACGGTCTCGGCGGCCGCGCTGACGGTGGATACCGTGCTGCGGATGGCGGCGCTGTATTTTGTGCTGCGCGTGATCGACGGTGCGGCCAGCTACTTTATGTCCGGCATTGGGCATATCATGGGTGTGCATATCGAGACCGATATGCGCCGCGATGCCTTTGACCATCTGCTGCGGCTGGACCATACCTATTATAATAACACCAAGGTCGGCCAGATCATGGGACGCATCACCAACGACCTGTTTGATGTGACCGAGTTTGCCCACCACTGCCCCGAGGAGTTTTTCATCGCGGGCATCAAGATCGTGGCATCCTTTGTGATTTTATGCCAGGCCAGCATCCCGCTGACACTGGTGGTGTTTGCCTGTGTGCCGTTGATGGGAGTTGTGTCGGTCAACCTGAACCACAAGCTGCGGGAGCGGTTCCGCCAGCAGCGGTTCCAGATCGGCGAACTGAATGCGACCATCGAGGACAGCCTGCTGGGCCAGCGCGTGGTCAAGGCCTTTGCGGCGGAGGATCTGGAGCGGGAAAAGTTCGAACAGGGCAACCGCGAGTTTGAGAAGATCAAAACGCTGGGCTACCACGCCATGGCGGCGTTCAATACCTCGACCCGGCTGTTTGATGGGCTGATGTATTTCGTGGTCATTCTGGCGGGCGGCCTTTCGCTGGTGTATGGGGCCATCAGCGCCGGTGACCTGGTGGCGTATGTACTGTATGTTTCCACGCTGATTGCCACCATCCGCCGTATTGTGGAGTTTGCCGAGCAGTTCCAGCGCGGTATGACCGGCATTGAGCGCTTTGCCGAAATCATGGACACCCCCATTGCGATTGCGGACAAGCCTGATGCCAAGCCGCTGGAAGTGAAGCAGGGCGGCATCGAATTCAAGGATGTCAGCTTTGAATATCCCGATGACCACAACCAGGTATTGCACCACGTCAACCTGACCATCCGCCCCGGCGAGAGTTTGGCGCTGGTTGGCCCCAGCGGCGGCGGTAAGACCACGCTGTGCAACCTGATTCCGCGCTTTTACGATGTGACCGGCGGTGCGGTGCTGGTGGACGGCCAGGACGTGCGGGATGTCCAGCTGCACAGTCTGCGGCAGGCCATTGGCGTGGTGCAGCAGGACGTGTATCTGTTCAGCGGCACGGTGGCCGAGAACATTGCCTATGGCCGCCCCGGCGCGACCCGGACAGAAATTGAAGAAGCCGCCCGCCTGGCTGGGGCTGACGGCTTTGTGCGCGCGCTGAAAAACGGCTATGATACCTATGTGGGCGAGCGCGGCGTGAAACTTTCCGGCGGGCAGAAACAGCGCCTTGCCATTGCCCGCGTATTTTTGAAGAACCCGCCGATTTTGCTGCTGGACGAAGCCACCAGCGCCCTGGACAACGAGAGCGAAATTCTCGTTGGTCAAAGCCTGGACAAGCTGGCTAAAGGCCGCACAACGCTGACCATCGCCCACCGCCTGACGACCATCAAGAATGCTGACCGCATTCTGGTATTGGGCAAAGAGGGCATTGAGGAAGAAGGCAGCCACGAGGAATTGCTGGCGAAGAAAGGCATTTATTACCGCCTGTGGAATGGGCTGGTGAGCGGGCAGACGCTGTAATCTTTCGTATTGCGCTACGCATGTAGGGGCGGATGCTCGCATCCGCCCGCGGGTCGATGCAAGCATCGACCCCTACAAATATTACACCGCTTCCTTATTTAGGGGGCGGTTTTTGTATGCAGTGCAGCATGCGGGTCAGGTTCAGCGTAAAGGTGAACAGGTTGGAGACAATCATGATGGCAAGAAACGCCGCCATACCGCAGCGCGGCAGCAACAGCCAGATGGCGGCGATGCGCAAAACGGAATCCGCCAGCGAATAGTAAAAGGTCGCCAGCTGTTCGCCCAGACCTTTCAGCACACCATCCACCATGCTTTCCAGGTACATGAACGGCGCGACAAAACCTAAAATGCGCACGTACTCCCCTACCTCGGCATCGCGGTAGATGAAACCGGCCAGCGGCGCACCGAACAGCACAAACCCCGCCCCCGCCGCCAGCGAGAACGCACCCGTGACTTTGAGCATCGTAAACACCAGGCGGCGGGTGGCGGCAGTATCTCCTTTGGTGTGGGCGCGGGTGATTTCCGGCATCAACAGGCCGGACAGGGCCGACAGTACCGAAAACGGGAAAAATAACAGCGGCAGGGCCATCCCCTTTAGGCTGCCGTACTGGGCCATGGCATCGGCCCGGCTGCCGGTGTAGAGCGCCAGTGTGTAGGGAATCAGACTGCTTTCAACGGCCTGCAAACCGCTTGCCAGCAGGCGGCTGCCCTCCACCGGTAGGACGATGGCGTACAGTTCTTTTTGAGTGTAGGGCTGCAAGGGTTCCTCGGCACGGCGGGCAAACTCCGGCGTTTTGGCGGCAAAGGCAACCATGATTGCGCAGGAGATGCCCTCGCTGATCGTATTTCCCAGCACCACGGCGGCACAGCCGTAGCCTGCACCCCATTGGGCCAGCACCCGTAATGCGGCCACGGCTGCTGCCATGCGGACGAGCTGCTCAATTAACTGCGCGATCACGTTCGGCTGTACCCGGCGCGCGGCCAAAAAGCAGCCGCGCAGCGCCCCGGCCGCCGCCATAAAAGGCAGGCTGGGGGCTAAAATTTGCAGCGCTAAAATGGCGCGGGTATCGTGGAGGAGATACCGGGCGGCAGGTTCGGCCAGCAGCACCTGCAAGAGCATGGCACAGCAGCCAAACAGCAGCGCCGTGCCGCAGAGCCCCCGCAGGGTGGCCGCCATGCCCCGCCCCCGGGCCAGGCTTTGCGCTGCCAGCCGGGCCGATGCCACATTGATGCCTGCCGTTGCCAGCGAGACAAACACCATGTACACCGCCAAAATCAGCTGGTACAGGCCCATGCCCTCGCTGCCCAGGTAGGACGACAGCACCACCCGGAAGCCCATGCCCAGCACCCGCAGCACCAGCCCGCAGACAGTGAGCAGCGCCGCATTTTGCAGATAGGTCTTGTGCTGTGCCATGGTGTGCCCCCTCCTAACCAGGGGCAGCAGCCCCCTACACCACTATGCGGCGCGGGTGGCAGGTATGCAAATTGACTACTTACAAAACAGATAGTACCTTGCGTTCTGCCGACTGATTTGTTATACTGTTATGAGAGCATAGGCAATGCTGCCTGTTTTGCGGCCTTATGGCTGGCAGATGGGCGGCGTTGCTGAAAATTAAAGGAGCAAAAATTTATTATGAGTGAAGCATGTACCCACGATTGCAGCAGCTGCAAGGCAAACTGCGATCACCGTGCGCCTGCCCATGAGCCGCCGCACCCGAAAAGCCGTATCCGCAAGGTCATCGGCGTAGTTTCCGGCAAGGGCGGTGTTGGCAAGAGCATGACCAGCGCTATGCTGGCAGTCTCGATGCGCCGCCTGGGCTATAAGGCCGGTGTGCTGGACGCGGATATTACCGGCCCCTCCATCCCCCGCCTGTTTGGCGTGAAAGGCCCCGCCACCGGCAACGGTGAGAGCATCAACCCTGTCTGCAGCCGTACCGGCGTGGAGATCATGAGCATCAACCTGCTGCTGGATGACCCCGAAGCCCCCGTGGTATGGCGCGGCCCCGTCATTGCCGGTGCTGTCAAACAGTTCTGGCAGGAGGTCGTGTGGGATGTGGATTTCCTGTTTGTGGATATGCCCCCGGGCACCGGCGATGTGCCGCTGACCGTGTTCCAGACGCTGCCGGTGGACGGCATTGTTATTGTGTCCAGCCCGCAGGAGTTGGTAGGCATGATCGTGGGCAAGGCCGTGCAGATGGCCCAGATGATGAATGTACCCATCCTGGGTCTGGTCGAGAACATGAGCTATGCCCTGTGCCCTGACTGCGGCAAGCATATCAACGTGTTCGGCGACAGCCATGTGGATGAGATCGGTGCCAAGTACAAGGTGCCCGTGCTGGCCAAGATGCCCATTGACCCTGAACTGGCCAAGGAGGCTGATGCCGGTATGATCGAGATGTACGCCGGTGATTACCTGGACGGTGCCGCCCAGGCCGTGGCCAAACTGCTGAAGTAAACCCGGCCCCTGCTGCCCGGGTAGAATACTATGGAGGTTTGTTATGAAAAAGTTTTGGGAAGAATTTAAAGCTTTTGCCCTGAAAGGCAACATGATGGACATGGCCATCGGTGTTATCATCGGCGGTGCGTTCTCCACGCTGGTCACTTCTCTGACCGATAACCTCATCAGCCCCATCCTGGGCATTTTGGGCAAGGTCAACTTTGACTCCATGATGTGGGATGTGTTCGGCGATGGCAATCTGGTGTTCAAGTACGGCGCTTTCATTACATCTGTCATCAACTTCCTGATCATGGCCTTTGTGCTGTTTATGATCGTGAAAGGCATGAACAAGCTGATGGCCCTGGGCAAGAAGGAAGAAGAACCCGCCCCCGCTGCCCCGGCCGGCCCCACCCAGGAAGAACTGCTGGCCAGCATCCTGGAGGAGTTGAAGAAGCAGAACGAGGAGAAGATTGCGTAAGGCTGTGCTGGTTGCTTACATTATGTAGGGGCGGATGCTCGCATCCGCCCGCGGGTCAATGCAAATATCGACCCCTACAGGTGTTACGGAAAGCTTTAGTAGGGGCGCACAGTGTGCGCCCGGGGAGTTGGGCAGTGACGTTGGATTCTGCGGGCGAACAATGTTCGCCCCTACAGTGTTGCAAGAAAGACGATACTTAAGATTGTTAAGTTCAAACCGCCAATTTAAAAATAAATCAAGTTTGAAACTTGATTTTATAAGATTCTTCAGATTGTGTGTTGTAAACTGACCTATACTATGGTATAGTTGCAGCAAGAACAAAGGCGTTCCCGCCGGGGCTAGTGTGCCCTGCTGGGAACGCCTTTTTGTTTTACCCCGTTTTTTGCTGTATCCTGTGTGCGCAGAGGCAAAAAACGCAACTGGGAAGGAGCGTATAAAGGAAATGGAGAACTTTACCGAGCGTAAGGCCCCGGCCGGGTTGTATGACCCGCGCTTTGAGCATGATAACTGCGGCATTGGTGCGGTCGTAGATATCAAGGGGCGCAAAAGCCACAAAACCATTGATGATGCGCTGCAAATTGTAGAGCATCTGGAACACCGCGCCGGTAAGGATGCCGAGGGCAAGACCGGTGACGGTGTTGGCATCCTGACGCAGATCAGTGATACATTTTTCCAGAAAGCCGCCGCTGAACTGGGCATTGCCCTGGGCAAAGAGCGGGAATACGGCGTGGGCATGTTCTTCTTCCCGCAGGAAGAACTGCGCCGCAACCAGGCCAAAAAGCTGTTTGAGATCGTGTGCAAAAAAGAAGGCCTGCCCTTTTTGGGCTGGCGTGAAGTGCCTACCGATCCCGAAGTGCTGGGCCACAAGGCCCGCGCCTGCATGCCCAGCATCTGGCAGGGCTTTGTAGGTAAGCCGTCCCGCCTGGATGCCGGCATTGCCTTTGACCGCCGCCTGTATGTGGTGCGCCGCGTGTTTGAGCAGTCCAGCCCGGATACCTACGTATGCAGCCTTTCCAGCCGTACCATTGTATATAAAGGCATGTTCCTGGTCAAGGAACTGCGCCTGTTCTATCTGGATTTGCAGGACCCGGATTACAAGTCCGCTATCGGCATGGTACACAGCCGCTTCTCTACCAACACGGCCCCCAGCTGGAACCGTGCCCACCCCAACCGCTTTATCCTGCATAACGGCGAGATCAACACCATCCGCGGCAACGTGGATACCATGCTTGCCCGCGAGGAAACCATCGGCTCCAACTACCTGAAAGACGACATGACCAAGGTACTGCCCATCGTCAACCAGGGCGGTTCCGACTCTGCCCAGCTGGATAACACGCTGGAGTTCATGGTCATGAACGGCATGGATCTACCCCTGGCCGTGATGGTGACCATCCCCGAACCCTGGAGCAACAATAAATCCATGGACCCGAAGAAGCGGGATTTTTACCAGTATTACGCTACGATGCTGGAGCCGTGGGACGGCCCCGCCAGCATCCTGTTCAGTGACGGCGATGTGATGGGCGCGGTGCTGGACCGCAACGGTCTGCGCCCCAGCCGCTACTATATCACCAAAGACGGCCGCCTGATCCTTTCCAGTGAGGTGGGTGTGCTGGATATCCCTGCCGAGGATGTGGTGCGCAAGGACCGCCTGCGCCCCGGCAAGATGCTGCTGGTGGACACCGTCAAGGGCGAACTGGTGGACGATGACAAGCTGAAAGCCGACTACGCCAGCCGCCAGCCCTACGGCGAATGGCTGGACCGCAACCTGGTCAACTTGAGCGACCTGAAAGTGCCCAACAAGAAAGTACCTGACCACACCAAGGAAGAACTGGTGCAGCTGCAGAAAGCCTTCGGCTACCGGTACGAGGATGTGTCCTCCATCATTCTGCCGATGGCGAAAAACGGCGGCGAGCCTGCCGGTGCCATGGGCAGCGATACCCCGCTGGCCGTGCTGAGCCATACCCATCCCCTGCTGTTTGAGTACTTTAAGCAGATGTTCGCCCAGGTCACCAACCCGCCCATCGATGCCTTGCGTGAGAAAGTCGTCACCTCCACCACCGTGTATGTGGGTGCCCAGGGCAACCTGCTGGAGGAGGATGCCGAGAACTGCAAGGTGCTGAAGATCGAGAACCCCATCCTGACCGAGACCGATCTGCTGAAAATCAAGGCCATGGATGTGCCGGGCTTCAAGGTTGAGACCCTCTCCATCTGCTACTACAAGAACACCGACCTGGAAAAGGCCATCGACCGCCTGTTTGTGGATGTCGACCGTGCCTACCGTGACGGTGCCAACATCCTGATTTTGTCTGACCGCGACATTGACGAGTACCATGTCGCCATCCCCAGCCTGCTGGCGGTGGGCGCTGTCAGCAAGTATCTGGTGCGTACCCGCAAGCGCACCGCCATGGCACTGATTTTGGAAAGCGGCGAGCCGCGCCTGGTACACGACTTTGCTACCCTGCTGGGCTACGGCGCTTCGGCCATCACCCCCTATCTGGCACAGGAGACCATTGGTAACCTCATCAGCGAGGGCCTGCTGGATAAGGACTACTACGCCGCCGTGGAGGATTACAACAAGGCCGTGCTGGCAGGCATCGTGAAGATCGCCTCCAAGATGGGCATCTCCACCATCCAGTCCTACGCAGGCAGCCAGATCTTTGAAGCCCTGGGCCTGAGCCAGGAAGTGGTGGACAAATACTTTACCAACACCGTTTCCCGCGTGGGCGGCATCACCATCCATGACATCCAGAACGATCTGGAAGCCCGCCACCAGGAAGCCTTTGATCCCCTGGGTTTGGACATCAACCGCGAGCTGCCCAGCCTGGGTGCCCATAAGTTCCGCAGCGGCCCCGCCGCCGAGCAGCACCTGTACAACCCGCAGACCATCCATCTGCTGCAGCAGGCCTGCTGGACCGGCAACTACGATACCTTTAAGCAGTACACCGCCGCTGCCGCCAACGAGAACGGCGATGCGATGCACCTGCGCAGCCTGCTGGACTTCAACTACCCCGAAGTTGGTGTGCCGCTGGATGAGGTCGAGAGCGTGGACTCCATCGTGAAGCGCTTTAAGACCGCCGCCATGAGCTACGGCGCTTTGTCCGAGGAAGCCCACGAGTGCATGGCTATTGCCATGAACCGCCTGGGCGGCAAATCCAACACCGGCGAGGGCGGCGAAGCTGAGGACCGTTACGGCACCGAGCGCAACTCTGCCATCAAGCAGGTGGCTTCCGCCCGCTTTGGCGTGACCAGCAAATACCTGGTCTCCGCCAGCGAGATTCAGATCAAGATGGCCCAGGGTGCCAAGCCCGGCGAGGGCGGCCAGCTGCCTGGCGGCAAGGTTTACCCCTGGGTTGCCAAGACCCGCAACTCCACCACCGGTGTGGGCCTGATCTCTCCCCCGCCGCACCACGATATCTACTCCATCGAGGACCTAGCCCAGCTGATCTACGACCTGAAATGTGCCAACCGCAAGGCGGCCATCAACGTCAAGCTGGTCAGCGAGGCCGGTGTCGGCACGATTGCCGCCGGTGTTGCCAAGGCCGGTGCCGAGGTCATCCTGATCTCCGGCTTTGACGGCGGCACGGGCGCAGCCCCCCGCAACTCCATCCACAACGCCGGTCTGCCCTGGGAGCTGGGCATCGCCGAAGCACACCAGTGCCTGATTATGAACGGCCTGCGCAGCCGCGTACGCATTGAGGCGGACAGCAAGCTGATGAGCGGCCGCGACGTGGCGATCGCTGCCCTGCTGGGTGCCGAGGAATTCGGCTTTGGCACCGGCCCGCTGGTGGCTATGGGCTGCGTGATGATGCGCGTCTGCAATCTGGACACCTGCCCCATGGGCATCTGCACCCAGAACCCCGAACTGCGCAAGCGGTTCAAGGGCAAGCCTGAGTACATCATGAACTTTATGCGCTTTATGGCCGAGGACCTGCGCGAGTATATGGCTAAGCTGGGTGTGCGCACCGTGGATGAACTGGTGGGCCGCACCGATCTGCTGAAAGTCAAGGCTGCCCCGGCCGGTTCCCGCGCCAGCGAAATGGACCTGACCGCCCTGCTGCAGAACCCGCTGATCGAGAACAGCAGCGTACACTTTGACCCGAAGGCCGTTTACAACTTCCAGCTGGAAAAGACCCCCGACATGAAGGTGCTGATGAAGAAGTTCAAGAAGGACTTCGACACCGCCGAGCCCAAGCCCATGACCGTTACACTGGATGTGGGCAACACCGACCGCGCCTTTGGCACGATCTTCGGCAGTGAGATCACCTCCAAGTTTGGCAACACCCTGCCGGAAGATACTTTCCATGTGACCTGCCACGGCTACGGCGGCCAGAGTTTTGGTGCCTTTATCCCCAGCGGCCTGACGCTGGAACTGGTGGGCGATGCCAACGACTACCTGGGCAAGGGTTTGTCCGGCGGCGAGATTGTTGTGTACCCGCCCAAGGAAGTTACCTTTGACCGCAGCGAGAACATTGTCATCGGCAACGTGGCACTGTATGGTGCTACCGGCGGCAAAGCCTTTATCAACGGCGTGGCGGGCGAGCGCTTCTGTGTGCGCAACTCCGGCGCTGTGGCTGTTGTCGAGGGCGTGGGCGACCACGGCTGCGAGTACATGACCGGCGGCACGGTGGTCGTCCTTGGCAAGACCGGCAAGAACTTTGCGGCTGGTATGAGCGGCGGCATCGCCTACGTGCTGGACGAGGATTGGGACTTCTACCAGCGCGTGAACAAGGATATGGTCAGCCTGGAACCCGTGGAGCACAAGTATGACGTGGCCTTGCTGAAAGACCTGATCCGCGAGCATGTAGAAAAGACCGGTTCGCCCCGCGGCAAGGAGATTCTCGAGAACTTCGGCGAGTATCTGCCCAAGTTCAAGAAAGTTTTGCCGCATGATTACGACAAGATGCTGCGGCTGATTGCCCAGATGGAAGAAAAGGGCGAGGACAGCGAGCAGGCACAGATCGAAGCATTTTACGCGATGAAGAACGCGAAGTAAGGGAGGCAGAGTATCATGGGTAAACCGACAGGCTTTATGGAGATCAAACGGCAGACCAGCATGGAACTGCCGCCTGAAGAACGCATCCAGAACTTTAACGAATTTCATGTGCCGCTGCACACGGACGAGCAGCAGGCCCAGGGTGCCCGCTGCATGGATTGCGGTGTGCCTTTCTGCCAGAGCGGTATGCTACTGGGCGGTATGTTCAGCGGCTGCCCGCTGAATAACCTGATCCCGGAGTGGAACGACCTGGTGTATCAAGGCAAGTGGGACCTGGCCGTACACCGGCTGATCGCGACCAACCGCTACCCGGAGTTTACCAGCCGGGTCTGCCCCGCCCTGTGCGAGGCAGCCTGCACCTGCGGCATGACTACCGGCGACCCGGTGACTGTGAAAGAGAACGAGCGCGCTATCGTGGAATACGGCTACGAGAGCGGTGCCATCCATGCCGTGCCGCCGCCGGCCCGCACCGGCAAGACGGTGGCGGTCATCGGCGCAGGCCCTGCGGGGCTTTCGGTGGCCGATCTGCTGAACAAGCGCGGCCACAAGGTGACCATTTATGAGCGCGAGGACCGCCCGGGCGGCCTGCTGATGTACGGCATCCCCAACATGAAGCTGGAAAAGTGGGTCATTGACCGCCGCGTGAAGATCTTGCAGGACGAGGGCATTGAGTTTGTGATGAACGCCGATGTGGGCGGCAATGTCAGCGCCGAGGAATTGCAGGCCCAGTATGATGCCGTGGTGCTGTGCTGCGGTGCCAAGCAGGCCCGGGACATCACCGCCCCCGGCCGTGATGCCCAGGGTATCTACTTTGCCGTGGATTACCTGACCAGCGTGACCCGCAGTTTGCTGGATTCCAACTTTGCGGACGGCAAGGCAGTTTCGGCTGCCGGCAAAAAGGTGCTGGTCATTGGCGGCGGCGATACCGGCAACGACTGTGTGGGTACGGCCATCCGCCAGGGCTGCGAAAGCGTGATGCAGCTGGAAATGATGCCCTGCCCCCCTGCCGAGCGCACCGCCAACAACGCCTGGCCCGAATGGCCCCGTGTGTTAAAGACTGACTACGGCCAGCAGGAAGCCATTGCCAAGTTTGGCAATGACCCGCGTGTCTACCAGACCACCGTGAAGGAGTTCTATAAGAACGAAGCCGGGCAGGTCTGCGGTGCGCTGATCGCCAAGCTGGAAAGCCGGGTGGTGGATAGCCGCCGCCAGATGGTGCCCACCGGTGAGGAGTTTGCCGTGGAGTGCGACCTGGTGCTGATTGCCGCTGGTTTCACCGGCTGCCAGCCCTATGTGGCCGAAGCCTTTGGTGTAGACCTGACCAAGCGTGGCACCGTGGCCGATACCAAGTACGCCACCAACGTGCCCAAGGTGTTCGCCTGCGGTGACATGCGCCGCGGCCAGAGCCTGGTGGTTTGGGCCCTGCGCGAGGGCCGCGACACGGCGGCGGTTGTGGATGAATCGCTGATGGGGTATACCAACCTGTAAGTTTACGGGGGCTCCTACTTTCTTTGAAAAGAAAGTAGGCAAAGAAACTTTCAAACAAGTACAAATAAAAGAGGATGTGGCCGATTGAGGGTCACATCCTCTTTTATTTTATGTAGTCTTGCGAAGTTGACTGATATATGGGCAAGGTCACAATCCCCCAGTCAGCTTCGCTGACAGCCCCCTTTACACAAGGGGGCCTTTTAGGCTCGCGCAGTGATTATGTTACTGCCCGCAGGGTAAGGTAAACACAAAGCGGCACCATTTGCCTTCTTCGCTTTCGGCATGGATCTGGCCGCCGGAGAGGTTAATCAAAATCTTGCAGATGTGCAGGCCCAGGCCGCTGCCGCGGGTGTTCATGCCGCGGGAACGGTCCTCTTTGTAGAAACGCTCAAACACAAAGGGCAGGGCTTCGGGGGCGATGCCCGCGCCGGTGTTCTCGATGCGGACTTCGACCATGTTGCCGTGCTTCTCGGCAGCAAAGCTGATGACACCACCTGCCGGGGTAAACTTGATGGCGTTATCTACAATATTATAGACGACCTGATGTACAAAATCGGGGTCTGCATAGATCATCAGCGGCGGACCGCCGAGTCCCTGGATGTCGATCTTGCCGTCCTCGATGCGCTGCTCGTCCGAGAGGACCACGTCGGTCACGGTCTGCCACAGGTCATAGTTTTTGGCGTGGATGGGTACCTCGCCCGCTTCCAGCTTGGTGATGTCCAGCATGTTCTGCACCAGGCGGGCCAGGCGGCCGGTCTCTTGCGAAACAATGGCCAGGTAACGCTGGTTTTCCTCGGGCGGGATGGTGCCGTCCAGCATGCCATCGATAAAGCCCTTGATGGTGGTCATGGGGGTGCGAAGCTCGTGGGCAATATTGCCCATGAACTGGCCGCGGGAGTTATCGATAGTTTGCAGGCGGGCGGCCATATTGTTAAAGGTGGTGGCAAAGTCTGCCAGTTCCACGCAGCCGTCCACAGGGGCGCGGGCAGTAAAGTCGCCGCTGCCCAGGCGGCGGGCGGCTTCGCTGATGTCCTCAATGGGGCCGGTGATGCGCTTAGCCAGCACCCAGCACAGCACACTGCACAACAGCAGGATGGCGGCGGCCGAGATGCCGAACATGGCCAGCATATCCCCCATGTAACTTGCCAGCGCCGTCATGGGGCTGGCGGCAAACAGGTAACCGGTGTAGCCTGCAACCTCGATGCGGCGGCCTGCGGTGTAGTATTTGCCGCTGTAGACACCGCCCAGGGTGCCGGTTTTAAAAATGTTGTCGCCGGTGTCCATCTCGGCCAGCATGTCGGTGGGGATGGGCTGCTCGGTAAAATCTTCGCTGCCGGTATGCAGCAGGATGTCGCCGTTTTCGTCAGCAATGAACAGCACCGCGCCGGAGGATGTGGTAAACAGATCAAACCCTCGGCGGGCGTATTCTCTGGTTTCGTCATTGTCCAAGGGGCGGGTCAGCACCGAGCCATCCTCGGCCAGGCGCTCGCACAGCTGGGAAGCACCGTTTAAAATATCGTTCAGGGCGGTGCGGCGCTCCTGCACAAAGTAGGCGGCGGAAAGTGCCGTCTGGATGGCGCACATAACGCTCAGGCCCAGCACCAGCACCACAGCGATGGTCGAGAAGAACTCCCGGCTGATGGTATTGCGGCGGCTCATTCCTTGACCTCAAACTTATAGCCAACGCCCCAGACGGTTTTCAGGTTCCACTGCTCGGAGGCACCTTCCAGCTTCTCGCGCAGGCGCTTGACGTGGACATCGATGGTGCGGGAGTCGCCGTAATACTCAAAGCCCCAGACTTCGTCCAGCAGCTGGTCGCGGGTGTAAACGCGGTTGGGGTGGCCCGCCAGGCAGGCCAGCAGTTCCAGCTCCTTGGGCGGGGCCTCAACGACCTTACCTTTGACTTTCAGCTCGTAGCGGTTCATATCCAGGTGTAGGTTGTCGAAGTCGTAAACACCCTTGTTGGTATCCTCTTTGGCGGCGGTGCGGCGCAGCACGGCCTTGATGCGGGCGGTGACTTCCTTGGCATCAAAGGGCTTGACGATGTAGTCATCAGCACCCAGTTCCAGGCCCAGCACCTTATCGTAGGTTTCGCCCTTGGCCGTCAGCATAATGATGGGGGTGTTGTCCTTAGCGCGGATCTTGCGGCAGACTTCCCAGCCGTCCATTACCGGCATCATGACATCCAGCAGGACCAGGTCGGGATGCAGCTTGTCAAAATCGGTCAGGGCTGCTTCGCCGTCATGGGCCATCGTGACCGAGTAGCCCTCCTTGACCAGGTAAAGGCGCAGCAGTTCGCAGATATTTTTATCGTCATCGACAACGAGAATTTTTTCGTTCGCCATAATGATTCCATCCTTTCGGCGGGGTTCTCATACCACCCCAGTATACTATCCTAGTATAGCGCAAAATTATGGACAAAGAAAGAACAGAAATTATATTTTGTGCGAATTTTTCCAGATTTTGCTTGTTTACAGCCGTTTGCTGAACAGCCCGTCCCGGTTGCAGTAGGCGTACACCGTGCCGTGGCCGCGCTTTTTAAAGCGGACGGTGATGTCCTGCTCCGGGTACAGCTTGACCAGCTCGGCGCGGTCATTGCTGACCCAGGCGATGAACGAGATGTAGTGGCTCTTGGTCATCGGGTGGGCAATGGTCACGCAGATCTCATCCTCAACAGGTTCAATGGTAATGGCGTGGGCCTCGTCCTCAGGCTGGGTCTCCTGCACCGGCAGGGGGATGCCACAGCAGGAAAAGCTGCCCTTGCCCACGGCGGTGATGACGTTGCCGCACACCGGGCAGACGTAAAAGCCCATGCGGCGCAGGTTGGCGGAACGATTCTCGTTGGTTTGCAGGTCACCGGTCATCAGCTCGGTCAGGGATACGCCCAGGGCGCGGGCCAGGTCCTCCAGCAGGCTGATGTCCGGCAGGCCCTTGCCAGTCTCCCACTTGGAGACGGTCTTATCGCTGATGCAGAGTTTTTCGGCCAGCTGTTTTTGGGTCAGGGCCTTGCGTTCCCGCAGGGCGCGGATGGTTTCGTTTTGTACATAGCTCATGGTGTTTCCTCACTTTCTGGTGCCCAGTATACGGCAAAACGGGGTCGGCGGCAACCTACGCTGCGTAGAGTTCGGCATTTTGCCGGATATCGGGCGCAAAAATTGTCGTAACGTCAAATTTTGTTGGGGTTGATTGCAGTTATTTGAACATGGTGTTAAAATGTTGTCATATAGAAAAAGTAAGGAGCAGCCCATGGAACCTGTAAAAATTCTGGAAGTAAAGCAGAGCATCTTTGCTTCCAATGACGCGCAGGCCGAAGCTTTGCGCAAGGAACTGAAAGAGAAAAAGGTCTTTTTGCTGAATTTGATGAGTGCGCCCGGCTCCGGCAAGACGACCACCCTGCGCCGCACGATCGCCGCGCTGAAAGATGATTTGCACATCGGCGTGATGGAAGCTGATATTGACTCTGACGTAGATGCCCGCGCCATTGCCGAGACCGGGGCAAAAGCCATCCAACTGCATACCGGCGGCATGTGCCATCTGGATGCCGAGATGACCCGGCAGGGCCTGGCCGGTTTGGGCGAGGACGGACTGGATCTAGTCGTGCTGGAAAACGTAGGCAACCTCGTCTGCCCAGCTGAGTTTGACACGGGTGCAGTGAAGAACGCGATGATTCTCTCGGTGCCCGAGGGCCACGACAAGCCGCTGAAGTACCCGCTGATGTTTCAGGTATGTGATGTAGTACTTGTCAACAAAATCGACGTACTGCCGTATTTTGACTTTGACATGGACAAATGCCGGGAGTATGTGGCGATGCGCAACCCGAAGGCTAAGGTCATCCCGATCTGCGCGCGCACCGGCGAGGGCATGGACGCATGGACCGCCTGGCTGAAAGAGCAGGTCAGCCAGTGGCAGGCATAAGAGTACAACGAAAACGGACTACATATAAAGGAGCAAGGTATGAGCAAACCGACTGCGTTCCCGCTGGATGAGAGCAAGCTGCCTTTCGAGATACCGAAAGATGCCGTACTGCGGGAAAAAATCGTCAAACTGGGGCAGATGATTACCGACCGCATCCCCGCCAAGAACCGTCCATTGACAGCGG
Organism: Bulleidia sp.; assembly: GCA_963655125.1. Classification (GTDB taxonomy): domain Bacteria; phylum Bacillota; class Clostridia; order Oscillospirales; family Ruminococcaceae; genus Gemmiger. Next base: position 27,354 of record CAVKDR010000054.1, on the reverse strand, counting down.
AGGATCCCGAATACTGGGGCTTGGCCAGCATCGTGACCGATGAAATGGCTGATGTTGCCTTAAAAATGAAGGTGCGCAAGCCGATGACCCTGCCGGAGATCGTAAAGGCCACCGGCAAAACCGCCGAAGAACTGGAACCGCTGTTGTACCAGATGTCCTGCGTGGGCCTGCTGGAATATAACTGGGAGAACCCGCGCAGGGAAAAGCAGTACGTACTGCCGATGTTTGTGCCCGGCAGTGCCGAGTTCTTTAACATGAACAAGCAGCAGATCGCCGAGCACCCGGAGGTGACAGCGTTTTTTGAGCGGATGACCTTTTTGCCGCTGGAGCACATCACCGCCATGGTGCCGCCGGGCGGTGCGGGCATTGGTATGCACGTGATCCCCGTGGAGAAAGCCATCGAGACCGAGAACCAATCGCTGGACATTGAGCATATCTCCCACTGGCTGAAAAAGTACGAGGGCAAGTATGCGGCGGGGCCTTGCTCCTGCCGGATGTCCCGCGCCGCCATGGGCGAGGGCTGCGGCGATGACCCGGACGATTGGTGCATTGGTGTGGGCGACATGGCCGATTACCTGGTGGAAACCCACAAGGGCCACTATGTCACTTATGACGAAGTGATGCAGATCTTGCAGAAGGCCGAGGACAACGGCTTTGTACACCAGATCACCAACATTGATGGTGAGAACAAGATTTTCGCCATCTGCAACTGCAACGTCAACGTCTGCAATGCACTGCGCACCAGCCAGCTGTTCAACACGCCCAACATGAGCCGCTCGGCTTACGTGGCGAAAGTGGAGCCCGCAAACTGCGTGGCCTGCGGCCGCTGCGTGGAATACTGCCCCGCCGGTGCGGTGAAGCTGGGCCAGAAGCTGTGTACCAAGAGTGGGCCGATCGTTTACCCGCGGCAGGAATTGCCCGATGCCGTGAAGTGGGGGCCGGAGAAGTGGGCCATCGACTACCGCGATAAAAACCGCATCAACTGCTACGATACCGGCACGGCCCCCTGCAAGACGGCCTGCCCCGCCCACATTGCGGTGCAGGGCTACTTGAAAATGGCCGCCCAGGGACGTTATCAGGATGCGCTGGCGCTGATTAAAAAGGAGAACCCATTCCCTGCCGTGTGCGGGCGCATCTGCAACCGCCGGTGCGAGGATGCCTGCACCCGTGGCACCATCGACCAGGCGGTAGCTATTGATGCCGTGAAGAAGTTCATCGCCCAGCAGGACCTGAACGCCGAGAGCCGCTATGTGCCGCCGGTAGTGCAGCCCTCGCTGCAGGGACCGTGGCAGCAGAAAATTGCCATCATCGGCGGCGGGCCTGCGGGCTTGAGCTGCGCGTATTTTTTGTCGCTGCAAGGCTACAAACCCACCGTGTTTGAGCGCAATCCCCATCCGGGCGGCATGCTGCGGTACGGTATCCCCTCGTTCAAACTTGAAAAAGATGTCATCGATGCGGAAATTGAGATTTTGAAAGAGCTGGGTGTCGAGATTCGCTGCGGTGTGGACGTGGGCAAGGATGTTACACTGGCAGATCTGCGCGCGGACGGATACAAGGCGTTCTATGTAGCCATCGGCTGCCAGGGCGGCCGCAAGGCGGGTGTGCCCGGCGAGGATGCTGCGGGCATCCAGACTGCTGTGACCCTGCTGCGCACCGTGGGCGATGATGAGCATTATAAGATGAATGGCAAGACCGTGGTCATCGGCGGCGGCAATGTAGCCATTGACGCGGCGCGTGTCTCGCTGCGGTGCGGGGCGGACGCGGTGACGATGGTCTGCCTGGAACCCCGGGACGGCATGCCGGCTTCCGCCGAAGAAATTGCCGAGGCCGAGGAGGAAGGCACCGCCATCCGCTGCGGCTACGGCCCCAAGGAATTTGTGACCGAGAACGGCCATGTGACCGCCGTGGTGCTGAAAAAATGCACGAGCCTGTATAACGCCGAGGGCCGCTTTGCGCCCACCTATGATGAAAACGATACCATTACCCTGCCCTGTGACAATGTGGTGCTGAGCATTGGTCAGTGCATCGAATGGGGCGATCTGCTGAACGGCGAGGCTGTAGAACTGGGCCGCGGCCAGGGTGCTGTGGCCGACCCGGTGACTTACCAAACCGCCCAGCCGGACGTGTTTGTGGGCGGCGATGTCTACACCGGCCCGCGCTTTGCCATTGATGCCATTGCCGCCGGCAAGCAGGGCGCGGTGTCCATCCACCGCTTTGTGCAGCCCAACACCAGCATGACCATCGGCCGCAACCGGCGGGAATTCTTTGAGCTGGACAAGGGCAACCTTTCGATTGGCGAGTACGACCACACGCCCCGCCAGCAGGCCGCGATGGATGAGCATATTGATGCGCACCGCTCGTTCCGGGATGCCCACCTGACGCTGACCGAAACGCAGGTGCGGGCCGAGACCGCCCGCTGCCTGGGCTGCGGTGCCAGCGTGGTTGATCCCAACAAGTGCATTGGCTGCGGCGTGTGTACCACCAAGTGCGAGTTTGATGCCATCCACCTGCACCGCGACCTGCCCCAGTGCAGCAAGATGGTCAAGAGCGAGGACAAGTTCAAGGCGATTCTGCCCTACATGGCTAAACGCGAGATTAAGATCCGCTTTGCCAAAAAGGGAAAGTGAGCCGTTATGCATGAACTGGGAATCGTGTTCCATATCATCCGCACGGTGGAGGATGTAGCAAAACAGAACGATGTAACGCACATCCGCCGCGTTACCCTGCAATTGGGCGAAGTCAGCGGCGTGGTAGAAAGCTACCTGCAGGATTGCTGGAAGTGGGCCGCCGCCAAAACTGACCTGTTGCCCGGCGCGGTGCTGACGGTGGAGACCATCCCGGCCATCACCCAATGCCAGGCCTGCGGCCAGCAGTACGGGACAGTGCGCTATGGCCGCACCTGCCCCCACTGCCAAAGCCCGGATACCTATCTGGTGCAGGGCAATGAGATGATGATAAAAGAAATTGAAGCGGTGGAAGCGGAGGACGCGGCCACCTGAATACGGGCAAAGGCCCCCGGATTGCAACACCGGGGGCCTTTGTATTTTATATTTCGCTTTGGATTTGTTGGAGCAGGCGCGGCCAAAAGGAAAAGTCGCTCCATCGGCCAGGGATGAGCCAGCCGGGCAGGCCCTGCAAAAAGTAGGGCACCAGCAGTGCAAAGGCAAGCGCTGCCGCAAAATAGGCGGTGTGGCGCAGAACCGGCGGGGTGCTGTGGACAAGGCCCAGAAACGCCGCCAACAGGCAGAAGCCCACCAGCACAGCGGGCAGATGGCAGAGCACCCGCGCCAGCCAGACCCTTTGCGGGCCGTAATCCAGCTTTTGCAGGGCGGGCAGGCCAGCTGCGGCGGCCCATTGGACGGCATCGGCCTTGGGGGCATCCTGGGAGATGCCGCGCAGGGCGGCGTGGGTAAAGCCGCTGTGGGCCGGGTAGAGCAGGATGCTGGTTTTGGCGGTGAATACGCCGCTGATGGTGTAGTCCACACGGTTCAATGTAACGGTCTGGCCGAGGATATCATTGCTGCCAAACAGCTGCCAGGCAAGCGCGGTGGAGAGGGCACACTGCTGGCCCACCGCGCCGGGGGCACTGCCCTGCACATACTCGGCGGGCAGGCAGTCGGCAGCTGTACCGGTGTAGCCGATGCAGGTGGTGTCGGCGGTGCGGCCCAGGGCGGTGCGTACGGCAGCTTGGGCGCTGCCCCAATAACTGGCGGTGATGCCGGTTGCGTTCGCACTGCTTTGCTGCCAGGCGTTGGCGGCTTCCACCTGCTCGGCCGTAAGGGGCGCGGCAAACGCCACCCCCAGGGCGGGGTACCGCTGGGCGGTGCGCACCGCGCGGAACTGCAAAAGCAGCTGCAGACCCACCAGTACGGCCACGGCAGCCAGCCACGGCCAGGAGATATTACGATGTTTCATTCAGTTTCACCCTGTCCCCCGCCTGGACCGCCTTGCTGCTGGCGGTAATGACCTGCGTGGTATTGTCCACTGCGCCGCTGATGGCGGCGGTGGTATCGCCGGTATCCAGCACTGTGACGGTCAGCGAGACGACAATATTTTGTGTGCCCAGAATCGTGCTTTTCTGCTCCACCGCCAGCACAAAATAGCCGCTGCTGCTTTGGTGTACGGCGTTGGCGGGCACCACGCAGGGCTGTTTTTCGCCCTGGATGGCGGCGGTAACGTTGGCGGCACCCGCGCCCCAGCTGCCTTGCGGCAGGGTAGCTTTGGCGGTGATGGTACCGTTATCGTCCGGGGCGGAAAGGCTTTGCACGGCAGCATCACCGCTGGCCTTGCTTTGGCTGACGTGCAGTACCGTGCCCACGGCCACCAGCTTGGCTTCCTCCTCGGTCAGGGGCACGTCCACGGTAAAATCGGCGCTTTCAGCCAGCAGGCCCGCCACGGCGGAGGTGGTCTGGCCGGGTTTCACATCCAGTTCTACCAGGGTTCCGGCGGTGGGGGCTGTTAAAGCGGCTCCTGCCTGTTGGATGGCTACAAGATTGTCCAGCTCGGCCTGCAAGGCGGCGGCATCGGCGGCAGTCACGGCGGCTGCGGCGCGGTTCAGGGCGTTCTGCTTGGCGGTATCTTCCTCGTCCTTTTCCAGCGCGTGGAGGGCGGCGTTGCGGTTGTCCTCGGCACTTTGGGCGGCGGAAAGGGCCGCATCGTTGGCGGATTCGGCTGCCTTTTGGGCGCTGTACAGGGCTTCTTCGGCGGCATCTAAATTTGCTTGGGCGGCTTCGATGCTGGCCTGTTTTTCCTCGTCCGGCAGGTCAGCATTGCGGGCTTTTTGCAAAGCGGCAGCGGCTTCGTCACGCTTTTGCCGGGCGCGGGCTACGCTCTCCTCACCATCGGCGTAGACTTTGTGGGTCTCCTCGTAGGCACGGTCCAGCTGGGCCTGGGCCTGTTGGGCGGCGAACGGGTCAGCGCTGTCCCCCGCCGCCTGCTGGGCGGCCTGGGTCTGTGCCTGCTGTAAAGCGGCCCGCTTGGCGTTGACGGCGCGGTCGACTTCGTCCTTGTCAAAGGTAGCCAGCACGTCCCCGGCGCGGACCGTCTGCCCGGCCTGCACCGGCACCGAAAGCACCAATAACCCGCCGGGCACCGTGAACGGCGTACCGCCCGCCATGCTGACTGTGCCGGTGGTGCGTACATTTTTGCTTACACTGCCGGAGGATGGCGTTTGCACGGTGACGGTGGGCATGGTGGCCCCGGCTGTGCCCCGCGCCAGCAATGTAAGCACCAGCAGCAGGGCAAAAAAGCGGGCAATCCAGCTAAGGCGGCGGCGCTGGCTGGGCTCCATGGCGGCCAGATAGTTGATAGGTCCTCATCCTTTCACGGCGCCGGCCTGGATCCCCTGCTCGAGGTATTTCTGGCCGAAAGCAAAGATCAGTACGGCGGGCAGCAGTGCAAACAGGCTGGCCGCCATCGTCAGCGACAGGTCGCCGTCTGCCCCGGTTAAGTAAAGCGACAGCGGCCACAGTGACGGCGTTTTTAAAAAGGTCATGGGCTGTTCCAGCGCGTTCCAGGCATCCAGGAAGCTCATGGTCAGCGCGGCCAGTACGCCGGGCAGGCCCACCGGCAGGCCGATGGCCCAAAACTGCTGCCACGGGCTGGCACCATCGATGGCGGCGGCTTCCAGCAAGGACAGCGGCACGGCATCAAACCCGCGCTGCATCACAAACACGGGGAACGCGGCGAACACGCCGGGCAAGATCACCGCCCAAGGGGTGTCCATAAGCCCCAGATGGCTGATGGTGAGATAAGCGGGCACCATCGTGACCTGGAACGGCAGCAGCATCAGCACTACGTACAGCCCCCGCACCACCCCGCGCCCACGGAATGGCAAGCGGGACAGCGCCCACGCGGCAGGGGCACCCACCAGCAATTGTCCCAAAATTTGCGGCAGGGTCTGCAGGCAGGTGTTCCAGTAGGTAGTAAAATATTCCGGTGTATCGAGCAGCAGCTTAACGGCAGGCTGCAGCGTGGGGTAGGATGGCAGCAGTGTCCAGGCCGCTTGCCCGCTGCCGCCCAGGGCCGGGCCAAGGGTGGCTTGCAATTCCTGTGTGCCGGTCAAAGCACCCATCAGCAAAAACCACAGCGGCCACCAGACCAGCAGCGCAAAGGGCAGCAAAAGCAGTTTTTTCATAAAAATTTTCCTATCACGGCGATAAGCGCACCCAGTACCAGCGCCATCAGCACAGCGGCAGCGCTCAGGCGGGGCAGGTCCAGCGCCAGGAACCAGTTGTTAAAGAGGTGCTGCAAAAGATAGATGCTTTTGTGCGGGTAGGCCCCGGCCACCAGGTAGGCTTCGCGGAACACCTTAAAGGTGTTGAGCAGGCTGAGCACCGCCGTGACCGCCAGTGTTGGCAGCAGGTTGGGCAGTGTGATGGCGGTGAACTGCTTCCACGGGCTTGCACCGTCCACGGAGGCGGCTTCGTACAGATCGGTGGAGATCGCGTCTAACCCGCTGGACCAGAGGATGCTGTCGTAGCCGATGTTCTTCCATAAGAAGGTGCCGATCAGCACCCAAAAGGCGGCGTCGGTGCCCATGAAATCGCAATGGGTGCCAAGGGCTGTGTTGAGCAGGCCGTTTTGGGCAAACAGCACTTTCCAAAGCAGCGCCAGGCTTGCCACCGGCAGGGCCATGGGCAAGAGAAACGTGGTGCGGTAGCCCTCCGCCCAGGGGGTGTCTTTCAGCGCCTTGCTGCGCAGGGCCAGCGCCAGCCCCAGGCTGAACACCAGCAGCAGCGGCACACAAACGCTTACAAAATGCACGGTGTTGCGGGCGGCCAGCAAAAAGGCATCGTTGCTAAGGACCGCCTTGTAGTTGGCAAGCCCCACAAACTGGCGGCCCATCGTATCAGTCACGCTGCGGCGCAAAGTCTCCACAAAGGGGGCCAGCACAAACAGGATGGTGCCAATCAGGCTGGGGGCCAGAAAGAGCCAGGGGGCGAAGCTGTGCTTTTTCATCAGAGGTTCGCCACCACCGTGACCACCAACAGCAAAGTCAGCAGCACCGTGGCAATGGACGCTAAGGCGTTAAGCACCGTATCCAGCATGGCGCGGTTGACCAGACGGGAAAGCCCCGCGTAGAGCAGTGCGCCCAGCAGTGCCCCGGTGGTGTTGGTGATGATGTCGGTAATATCAGTAGCTCCACAGGCCAGGATGAACTGCAGCGCCTCAAAAGTAAAGCTGATGCAGAACCCCACGGCCACGGCCTTTTTGCCGGAGATGCCTAACATTTTGACGTAGATGCCAATGGGCACAAAGACCAGCATATTCTGGATGACCTCGCGGGCGTGGAAGCCAGTTTCAGTATCATAGTGGAACGGGATGAGGTTGATCGAGCGCATGGGATCCAGGTCGGCCAGCGAAAAGCTCAGTTTGAACAGGATGACCCAGGTCAAAAGCACCAGGTAGGCCGCCAGTAGGATTTTGGTCAGTATTTTTTGCATAGGTAAGTCCTTATCTTATTGCTGCTCGGCCAGGTAGAGGGCGAGGTCGCTCTGCACACCGGCGGTGGCGGCGGCTGCGTCCTCGCTGCCGTTGATGATCTTTTGGGCATGGTCGGCAAAGCTGGTTTTCAGCAGGGTGGGTACGATGACGGGGGTGGTGAGCTGGGCGTAGAAAGCATCCAGATCGCCGGTATAGGCACCGGTAACTTTGCCGGGCTTGGCGCTGGCAACCATCGCTTTTACGGCAGCCAGCTTATCCTGCAGGCAGTCGGCGCGCACGGTGGTGCCATCGCTGCAATACTGGCTTTGCACATCGGCGGAGAAGAAAGTCGCGGCCAGCTGCTTGGCGGCATCCAGATGCTGGCTGTTGGCGTTGACACCCACCAGCACTTTGGGGGTGTACGCGCCGGTGGCAAGGCCGGGCAGCAGGATCATATCCACGGGGACTGCCTGAAATTGCACCGACAACCTGATTTGTAGGGGTCGATGCTTGCATCGACCCGCGGGCGGATGCAAGCATCCGCCCCTACATTTGTTTTATAAATTATTACTTGCATTTTCGCGTAAAAACGAGTAAAATTGACCTAACATATCATAAAGAAGGTGCAGACATGACTGCAAACGAGATCGAGGCATTGGGCGGCTACCTGGGCGCTACGCCGCGGCCTGCGGACTTTGAGGCGTTCTGGCAGGCACGCATGGCCGAGGCTGACGCGGTGCCGCTGGACTATACCGTCACCCAGGCCAAAGAGGTGCCCAGCTGGGATGGCTGCGATTTTTTGGACCTGTGGTTCACCGGCATGAATGGCGCACGTATCTACGCAAAATATCTGCGGCCGCGCAGCGATAAACCCGTGCCGCTGGTGCTGCAGTTCCACGGCTACCCCGGCGCGTCCCGCTCTTTTGCCGAGCAGGCTTCCTTTGCCGGGATGGGCATGGCGCTGATTGCCATGGACTGCCCCGGCCAGGCCGGGTACAGCGTGGATGCGGGCGGCTTTTTGGGCACGACCGTGTCCGGGCATATCATCGCCGGGCTGGACGGCCCACCGGAAGGCATGTACTACGTGCGGCTGCATCAGGACATCCGCATTTTGTGCCGCATTGTGCGCGAATTGCAGGAGATCGACCCGCAGCGGGTGTTCGTCAACGGCGGCTCCCAGGGCGGCGGACTGGGGCTGGCTTGCTGCGCGCTGAACCCTGACCTTATCAACCGCGCCGCCATCCTCTACCCGTTTTTGAGCGATTTTAAGCTGGTGTGGGACCTGGGCGCGGACGAGATTGCCTACGAGGGCATCCGCTACTACGCCCGCTGGTTTGACGCAGACGAGCACCAGCAGGACCGGTGGTTTGACCAGCTGGGCTACATCGACAGCAAAAACTTTGCCCCCATGGTGCAGTGCCCGGTGCTGTTTGGCACGGGGTTGGAGGATGTTATCTGCCCGCCCCAGACCCAGTGCGCCGTGTACAACAATCTGCACTGCGAGAAAAAACGGTATCTTTTCCCCGGCTACGGGCACGAGGAAATCCCGGAATTTGACGATATGCTGTTAGACTTTTTCTGCAAAGAGGAGGCTGTGCTATGACCATCACCGAACAGAAAGCCTTTTTGCAGCGTTACACCGGCAAGGCGCAAACCCCGGAGCATTTTGCCCAAACCTGGGCCGCTGCCGTTGCCGATCTGCAGGTGGAAGCGCAGACTGCCCCGGTAGCATTTGCCAACACCTACGGCGTGTATGAGCGGTTGACCGTCACCTACGCGGGCCGCACCGTCACGGCGCGTGTCATCCGCCCGGCTGCGGCGGGGCAGCATCCCCTGCTGCTGATGTACCACGATTTGAACCGCGGTGTGCGCGGCTGGCACCATATGACGCGGTTCCTGGCGCTGGGCTTTGGCACCGTGGCGCTGGAAGCAGAGCCCTACAAGGGTGATTGGCTGGCCGAACCTGCGCAGGCGGACTTCCACACCCGGTACATGGACGCGCTGGCCGTGGCTAAGGCCGCACTGGCGCTGCCCTGGGTGGACGCGGAGCGGGTGTATTCCTTTGGCGAGGGCTTCGGCGGCGGGTTGGCGCTGCTGACGGCCTGCCTGCTGCCCGTGGTCAAGCGCTGCGCGGTGCTCAATCCCCTGCCCGGCGATTTTGCCGGGTATGACGACCTTGACCTTGCCAACTTTGCGCCCCTTTGCCGCGCCGAGGTGCTATTGGGCAGCTGCCTGATGGATACCTATGCCCCGCCCCAGGGGCAGGCCGCTATCTACAACCGGCTGGGTGGCCCCAAGCAGTGGAAGATGTACCCCAAGCACATTCACGAGCGGGTCAATTTTTTTGAGAATCAGATGCTTTGCTTTTTTAGGGATGGCATTACGGAATAAACAGATTATGCAAAAGAACTTTGTAGGGGCGAGCAGTGCTCGCCCGCGGGCCGATGCAAGCATCGGCCCCTACAGGGGTTGAAGATGCCGTTCTTGTAGGGGCGCACAGTGTGCGCCCGTGGAGTTTGGTGGTTGCGTAAGATTCTGCGGGCGAACAATGTTCGCCCCTACATCCTCTACAACACAAAAACAGCGCCACAGTTTGTACGCTGCGGCGCTGTTTTTATGGTTTCTCGGGCACAACTTCCACTTTAAAAATGTTCAGCGTGTCGGCATCCGGGCAGCTGAAAACGGCTTCGCCGGGCTTTTGGCCGGGGATGCTGCCGCCATAGCGCAGGATGTCGATGTACAAAAACGCCACGTGCATCGCCATGGGGCAAAGTTCGCCGCGCTGGGTGTCGAAGTCCCAGCTTTGGCCTACCCGGTGGCCGCGGTGGCAGCCCACGGGGCCTTTGCGGCCGATGAGGGTGATTTTTACCTTGGGGCGGCTCATAGCACGATGTCCTCCAGGCAGGTCTCGATGGGGATGCCCTTGTATTTATCCTGGTTGGCGGCGTTTTTCTCCAGCATATTGCTGACGGTGCGCATGGCGGCCTGGGCAGCTTTTTTCAGCGGTTCACCGTGTAAAATATGCCCCATGAACACCGCCGAGAAGATGTCCCCCGTGCCGGGGAAACGCACGGGCAGTTCCTCGTACGGCAGAATGAAGCAGGCATCCGTGGCGGCATCGTACCCGGCCACGCACTGGATGGGGTTGCCGCCGTCCACCAGCATCCGCGCACTGGTGATAAGCACCGACCCGGCCCCCTGCCGGTGCAGCGCCAAGGCCAGGTCGTACAGCTCCTGCCGGGTGCAGCCCTCGCGGCTGTAAGGGACACTGGCCAGATAGGCGGCCTCGGTATAGTTGGGCACGATGTAGTCCGCCGTGGCGATCAGTTCCCGCATCAGGGCAACGGTCTCCTCGCCCACGCCGTTGTACAGTTTGCCCTCATCGCCCATGATGGGGTCGGTGAAGATAAGCGTACCTTTCGCTTTCTGCGCGCGGCAGAAATCCCGCACCAGTTCGGTCTGCGGGCGGGAGAGGATGAAGCCGGTGGAGACGGCATCAAACCGGAAGCCCAGCTGGTCCCAGACGGCCAGCGTGTTTTGCATGTAATCGGTGGTTTCCAAAATTTCAAATTTGCCGTAGTCGAGGGTGTTGCTCACCAGTGCGGTAGGCAGGCTGCAAACCTCGTACTGCATGTGGGAAAGCACCGGGATCATCGCGCTGAGGGCGACCTTGCCGTACCCGGCTAAGTCATTGACCAAAAGTACCTTGCTCATGGGTGTACCATCCTTATTGTGTAGTTGTACCTAGTATACCCCAAAACTGGGCTGATGGGAACCGCCAGTTTTATACTTTTGCGCGGGGCCAGCGCGGCTATGCGATTTTTTTGTGAAAATGCAATTTTGCGTGTTGCCAAAGTTCGACAAAGTTTGCTATACTGTATACGTGTTATTGTTTGCAGCAGGCATTGCAGGCAGCTGATTTTGTAAGGAAAGCGTGACCGCCGTGGCTAAAAAAGTCAAGATTCGCTTGGTAAGTAATGGAAGCATCTTCGTTTCGCTGGTGCTTTCTGCATTGTGTATCACCATTTCGATTTTCGGGTTCAGCCAGTACAGCGTACTGCGCACAGCGATGCGGGATTATATCTCCTGCGAGGAAGCCATCCACGAATTGCAGGATGGCTCTGACAACCTGACCAAGCAGGTACGCCTGGCTGCCGCCACCGGCGAAGCCCAGTACATCGATGCCTACTTTGAGGAAGCCAACGTCAGCCAGAACCGCGAGCGAGCCTTGCAGGATCTGCAGGCTTTGAACGTCAGCGATGAAGCGATCACCGCCCTGCGGACGGCGCTTATGGAGTCTGTTTCGCTGATGCAGACGGAGTATTACTCCATGCGTCTGGTGGAGGAAAACCTGGGCCGCGCACCTGCCACCTGGCCGGAGGAACTGCAGGCGGTGCAGCTTTCGGCGGAGGATGCGGTGCTCTCCCCCGAAGCACGGTTGTACAAGGCGCAGCAGCTCGTGACCGGGCTGGACTATGAGGAAGCCAAGGAGGCGATCTCCCGCGATGTGTCCAACGCGGTCTCGATGCTGACCGAGGCGCTGGATGCCCGGCAGAGCCACGCCGATGCGGTGTTTGTCCGCGTGTTCTTTACCATTGTGGCCTGCGTGATCGTGTTTGCGGTGATGATGCTGCTGGTTTGCCTGATTAACCGTTACTGGGTCGTCAGCCCGCTGCTGAAGTTCAACCACGATATTGAGCGCGACACCAAACTGACGGTGGGCGGTGCCAATGAGCTGCAGACCCTCGCCGCCACCTACAACCGCATTTTTGAGGAGAACGAGGAACGGCAGCGCCTGATCAAGCACCAGGCCGAGCACGACCCCCTGACCGACCTGCTGAATCGCGGCGCGTATGACCGTATTTTGAAGCTGTACCAGAGCGAGCACAAAGACTTTACTTTGATTATTATTGACGTAGATACGTTTAAAAGCGTGAACGACACCAACGGCCACGCGGTGGGCGATGCCGTTTTGAAAAAGGTTGCCCGGCTGTTGACCGTAACCTTCCGAAACATCGGCTATGTCTGCCGCATTGGCGGTGACGAGTTTGCGATCATCATGGTGGAGATGACCAGCGACCTGGACTACACCATTACCGAGAAAATCACCGAGATCAACCGCTGTCTTTCCAACCCGGACGATGGCCTGCCGCCGGTCTCGCTGAGTGTCGGCGTGGCCTTTACCGACCGCAAAGACCCCGGCAAAAGCCAGTTTACCGATGCCGACAGCGCCCTGTACTACACCAAGGAGCACGGCAAGCACGGGTGTACCTTCTACCCGGCACCGAAAGAATAAACTACGTTTTACCGTAAAAATCCGCCTTACCCTGCGCCTGCTGTGCCGGGAGGGCGGTTCTTTTTTGGCCGTAATGGTGCCGCATGGGGCGGTGGGGAATCCGCGTTTTTCGTCAGATTCCATGCAAATCTGCGTTTATCCAAAACCGCAGCATTGAAAAAGCGGCGCGGGTGTGCTATACTATAAATTAGTTATGCCATCTATTCGGGGGCTGGGCTTGGCTTTGCCCCTGTATTGTGCAAAAAAGTACTTAATAAAGGAGTTTTTATCTCATGAAGCTGGGTATCGTAGCTTCAGCGGTACTTTTTATATATCTATAATTCTCCATAAACTCCAATATATTTTCATAGATACGTTGTTTTAAGACATTCCCCATTTCATGTAAATCCATATAAATCCATGTACTTTACTCCCAAATGGGGGTAAATACGGGGGTAAAACACAGGGAACTCAACGCGATAAAACACCTCGATTTTTGATCTAAAAGTGTTGTGAGCCATTTCAGGTACATTGTTGCCTTTAATGCGAAGAACAACAAAACAGCGCCTTCAATCTATTGCCGTAAGCAATCGGATTGAGGCGCTATTTTTAATTGCTGTGTAACAACTATGCACACCATGCTGGCAGACAGGATTCGCAGATAAACGTACATATGATTTTTTGATATAGGAATCAGTTTCAATTATTTAATACAGATTTCACACACCACAGGCGAGTATTCAATTGAACGTATCGATACAGAAGTAGCAAACCCATACCAGTTTAGGGAAACGTACATTTCCTACCGGAAGCCTTGCTGTTTTTGCAAAGATATTTGAACAATTATCCAGTATTAAAAACAAAAATCCCTACTCGGCGGCTACATTGTCTGCTAAGATAGAATCACGGTACTGGCGTGGTGTTAGACCAGTTTGTTTACGGAATACACGGTAAAAGTAATTGTCATCCGGGAATCCGATCTGCTGGCAGATCTGCGCATTAGATAAGTTCGTATCGCAAAGCAGCTTCATCGCTTTTTGGATGCGCAGGTGCGTGATCTGCTCGTTGATGCCGCAGCCGTAGAGCTGGCGCGAAAGATAATACAGCCCGGTACGACTCAGTGAAAGCGCACGGCAGATTGTTTCGTTCGTCAGCGTCTCGTCCAGATGTTCCGCCAGGTAGCGGCTCAGTTTTTCCTGCACACTGCCCTCTGCCAACCGTGTCAGACCTTTTTGGTACAACGCTGCCGCCGCCAAAGCCAACAGATCCGCCGCAGATTTCAGCACGGGATAGGGCGTGCGCGGCAAAACATTATAGGCTTTTTGCAGATCCGTTTTATCAATAGCATAGTTCGAGCAGCATTCTTGCGCATAGCTCCACTCGCTCTGCTCATCGGCTCCCTGCACGATATGGCTCAAAAGCAAAAAGCCCACTACTGCGCCGTCGATCTGGATGGGGGTAATTACTTCGATCAGACCCGCATGGCAGGGGTAAATGATCGTCTGCTTTTGCCGCGTTGCCTGGCGGCAGGCTGCCTGGTCACACAGGTAACAGCCGGTCTTGCCTTCGGGCACACTGCGGATCAGTCGGCAATAGGCCGGGAGTTCCGATGGATAGGAAAGCACTTCGATTCCATACGAGTCAAACACCACCGAGCGCAACCCCGTCAGGCAGTGAAAATCCCGCAAAAGGACCAGAAGTTCCTTTTTATTGAAAACGGCACCCACCGACATGCTCCCTTTCTGAACATTAAGATAGTTTTATGATACGTACCGCCCTTTATTTTGTCAAGGAGGTTCCCTATGATTGATTTAACGCAGTGCTCCCTCGGGATTGAGTTCGGCTCCACCCGCATCAAGGCCGTGCTGGTGGATGCGGCCTGCAAGCCGGTGGCCCAGGGGGATTTCACCTGGGAAAACCGGCTCGAAAACGGTGTCTGGACCTACCCGCTGGACGAGGTTTGGCAGGGTGTGCAGGCGGCCTACGCGGCATTGGCTGCGGATGTGCTGGCAAAGCACGGTCAGCCGCTGACCACGGTGGGTTGCATCGGTATTTCGGCCATGATGCACGGGTATCTGGCGTTTGATGCCGCGGGCAAGCTGCTGGTGCCGTTCCGCACCTGGCGCAACACGATGACCAGCGCGGCTGCGGAAGAACTGACGGGGGCGTTTGGCTTCAACATTCCGCAGCGGTGGAGTGTGGCACATCTGTATCAGGCCATGCTGAACCGCGAAGATCACCTGCCGCAGCTGGATTTTTTCACCACACTGGCCGGGTATGTGCATCGTCAGCTGACCGGACGCAAGGTGCTGGGCATGGGTGATGCCAGCGGCATGTTCCCCATCGACAGCGCCACGGGCGGTTACGATACCGCGATGCTGAAAAAGTTTAACACACTGGCGGCCGAGCGCGGCTATGCGGTGGACATTGCGAAACTGCTGCCCGCCGTTTTACCCGCTGGTGCTGATGCAGGCACGCTGACAGTCGAGGGTGCGAAGCTGCTCGACCCCACCGGAACATTACAGCCCGGCGTACCGTTCTGCCCGCCGGAGGGCGATGCTGGAACCGGCATGGTTGCCACCAACAGCGTAGCCCCGCGCACCGGCAATGTCAGCGCTGGTACAAGCATTTTTGCCATGGTCGTACTGGAAAAACCGCTGTCCAAGGTCTATCCCGAAATCGACATGGTGACGCCCCCCGACGGTGCTGCCGTTGCTATGGTTCACTGCAACAACTGCACCAGCGCCCTGAACGCCTGGGTCGACCTACTGGCGGAGAGCGCTGCACTGTGCGGGGCGGATATTGACAAGGGTGCACTGTTTGCCAAGCTGTTCAACGAATCCCTGAAGGGCGCGCCCGACTGCGGCGGCGTGGTGCCTGTTAACTACATTTCCGGCGAAAGTGTGACCCACTTGGATGCAGGCGTTCCCCTGCTGCTGCGCCGCCCGGACAGCAATTTTACGCTTGCCAACTTTATGCGCGCCAACATTTACTCCGCCTTTGCTACACTGTCTATGGGGCTGGAAACTCTGCGCAAAGAAAATGTGGCAATGGACACCCTGCTCGGTCACGGCGGCATCTTCAAAACACCGGGCGTAGCCCAGCGGTATCTGGCGGCAGCTACGGGCGCACCCGTCACCTGTATGGAGACCGCCGACGAGGGCGGACCCTACGGCATGGCACTGCTGGCGGCCTACCGTCTGCACCGCGCGGCGGGCGAAACGCTGGCAGCTTACCTGAACCGCTGCGTTTTTGCCGATGCCCGCAGCACCACCCTCTCCCCCGACCCCGCCGAGGAAGCCGGATTCGCAGAATTTTTAAATCAGTACCAAACCGCGCTGAAAGCAGAGCGCGCCATTGTAGAATAAAGGAGATGCTCTTATGCTGAAAAATTATGAATTTTGGTTTGTTGTGGGCAGTCAGTTCCTGTACGGTTCCGAAGTGCTGGAGACCGTTGCCGCCCGCGCGCAGGAGATGGCAGACAAGCTGAACGCCAGCGGCAATCTGCCCTGCAAGATCGTTTATAAAGTCACCGCCAAGACCAACGCCGAGATCGCCGACATGGTGCGCGAGGCAAACTACGACAAGCGCTGCGCGGGCATTATCACATGGTGCCACACCTTCAGCCCCAGCAAAATGTGGATCAACGGCTTTGCCAGCCTGCAAAAGCCCTACTGCCACTTTGCCACCCAGTACAACCGCGAGATCCCGAATGAAGAGATCGACATGGACTTTATGAACCTGAACCAAGCCGCCCACGGTGACCGCGAGCATGGTTTTATCGCCGCCCGCCTGCGGATGCCCCGCAAGGTGATTGCCGGGTACTGGCAGGATGAGGATGTGCAGAAGCGCCTTGGCGACTGGATGCGTGCCGCTGTCGGCGTGGCCGTGTCCAAGGAACTGAAGGTCATGCGCTTTGGCGACAATATGCGCGAGGTCGCCGTGACCGAGGGCGATAAGGTCGAGGTGCAGACCAAGCTCGGCTGGCAGGTCAACACCTGGCCGGTGGGGCAGCTTGTCGACACGATGAACGCCGTGACCGATGCGGAAATTGACGCTCTGATGGACGAATACCGCGCCAGTTACGATTTTGCCAGCGAGGATGCCGACTTCATCGACACCGTGCGCTATCAGGCACGCGAGGAAATTGCGATAAAGAAGATGCTGGATGCGGAAGGGTGCAAGGCGTTTTCCAACACGTTCCAGGATTTGTACGGCATGCGCCAGCTGCCGGGCATTGCCAGCCAGCACCTGATGGCACAGGGCTACGGCTACGGCGGCGAGGGTGACTGGAAAGTGGCCGCCATGACTGCCATTATCAAGGCGATGAGCGAGGGTCAGACTGGTGGCAGCGCCTTTATGGAGGATTACACCTACAACCTCGTGCCCGGCGCGATGTACAGCCTGGGCGCGCACATGCTGGAAGTTTGCCCGTCCGTCGCTGCGGCAAAGCCCCGCGTAGAGGTACACCCGCTTGGCATCGGTGACCGTGAGCCGCCCGCCCGTCTGGTGTTTGAGGGGCACGAGGGCGACGCCATCGTGGTAAGTCTGGTCGACATGGGCGGCCGCCTGCGGCTAATCTGCCAGGACATCCACTGCGTCAAGCCGATTTTGCCGATGCCCAACCTGCCGGTGGCCCGCGTCATGTGGCAGGCACAGCCCAACTTGACCACGGGCCTGGAATGCTGGATTACCGCGGGCGGTGCGCACCACACGACCCTGACCTACGATGTGACTGCCGAGCAGATGAAGGACTGGGCGAACATGATGGACATTGAGTTTGTCCATATCACGAAGGATACCACCGTTGAGAGCTTGGAACAGCAGTTGTTCCTGAATGATTTGGCATGGAAACTGAAGGGATAATTTTATGCTGGAAGAACTGAAGCAGCAGGTTTATGAAGCCAACATGGAGCTGCCCCGCCGTGGGCTGGTCACCTACACCTGGGGCAATGTTTCAGGCATTGACCGCGAAAAAGGGCTGTTTGTCATCAAGCCGTCCGGTGTAGAATATGACGCACTGACGCCGGATATGCTGGTAGTCATGGACATGGACGGCAACAAGGTCGAGGGCGATTTAAATTCCAGCAGCGACACGAAAACCCATCTTGAACTGTACAAGGCATTCCCGGCGCTGGGCGGCATCGTACACACCCATTCCACCCACGCGGTGGCTTTTGCTCAGGCGCGGCGCGACCTGCCCGCTTTTGGCACGACCCACGCCGATTATTTTTACGGTCCTGTCCCCTGTACGCGAGAACTGACACCCGCCGAAATCGACGAAGACTACGAGAAGAACACCGGCAAGGTCATTGTTGAAACGTTTGCCGAGCGTGGCATCGACCCGGTGCATGTGCCCGGTGTGCTCTGCGCCAGCCATGGCCCCTTTACCTGGGGCAGGGATGCCGCGCAGGCCGTCTACCACGCTGTAGTGCTGGAAGAAGTAGCCAAGATGTCGATTTTGACCCTGACGGTTGACCCCAACGCCCAGCCTGCCCCACAGCATGTGTTGGACAAGCATTTTATGAGAAAGCACGGGCCCAACGCTTATTACGGCCAGAAATAAGGAGGTTTGCCGTATGAAATTTTACATTGATACCGCCAACGTGGACGAGATCCGCAAGGCCAACGACATGGGCATTATCGCGGGTGTCACCACCAACCCGAGCCTGATTGCCAAAGAGGGGCGCGACTACGCCGAGACGCTGAAGGAAATCACCACCATCGTGGACGGCCCTATCTCCGGCGAGGTCAAGGCGACCACCACCGACGCCGAGGGCATGATTGCCGAGGGCCGCGCCATCTATGCGCTGGACCCCGCCCACATGGTCGTAAAAATTCCCATGACCACCGAGGGGCTCAAGGCCATCAAGGTACTGTCCGCCGAGGGCATCCCCACGAACTGCACGCTGATTTTCAGCGCGAATCAGGCTCTGCTGGCCGCCCGCGCCGGAGCAACCTACGTCAGCCCATTTCTGGGGCGGCTCGATGACATCGGTCAGCCGGGCATCGATCTGATCGAGACAATCCATGATGTGTTCTTAAACTACCCCGACATTGAAACGCAGATCATCGCCGCCAGTGTGCGCAATCCCATCCATGTGATGGACTGCGCCCTGGCCGGGGCCGACATTGCCACCGTGCCGTATAAGGTAATTGAGCAGATGCTGCATCATCCGCTGACGGATGCGGGCATCGAAAAATTCAAGGCCGACTATACGAAGGTTTTTGGCAACCAATAAAAGCAAATAACAAACGAGCGTGTGCGGCGGTCTGCTGCACACGCTCGTTTTGTTGTAGGGGTATCTTAGCAATTCTGCTTGCGGAAAAGACTGGGCGAGACACCTTTTTCCTGCAAAAATACCCGGTTAAAGCTGCGGATCGTGCCAAAACCGCACTGCCCGGCGATGGTGGTGATGGGCAGATTCGTACCTTGCAGCAGCGCCGCGGCGTGGCTGACCCGGTATTGATTGACAAAATCCTGAAAGCCCACGTGCAGCCGCTGATTGAGATAGGCTGACAGATAGGTGTAGTTATAACCCAAATCATGGGCCAGTTGCTTTAATGTCAGCTCGCCGGTGTAGTTGTCCTGTATATAGGTAATGATGCGCCCCAAAAGGTGGGTGTCGGTATCCTGATGGGGGCGCGGCCGCAGGGCACACTGCTCCAGCGCCGTGCCGCAGATCAGGTACAGCCCGGCTAGCTTTTTGCAGCGGTTGTTGCCCTGCCACAGCAGCTCCATCAAGGGGGCTGTTTCCATGGAAAAGACCGGCTTTTCCAAAATGCGCTGCCCCAGCTGGGCAGAAAATTCCGGCACCCAGTCGTTAGAAAATACCCACAGCACACTTTCGCTGGGGCCTTTGGTGCGGTAGCTGTGGATCTGGTCCGGCAGAACCAGAAGCCCCTGCCCGGCGTTGACCGCATAGGTTTCTGTCTCCACCGTGCAGATCAGCGTACCCGCCTGCACGCAAAGAAATTCATAGCTGTGGTGCAGGTGCGCCGGAAAACTGAAATTGTGGTCCCGTTGGCAGTACAGATACTCCCGCCGGTCGGAACGCTCGGCCTCATATAACAGCACGGGGCTGCATCCCCTTTCCGAAAAAACCCAAACTTTTGTCTACTATTTTATAGCCTCTTTCTTGTTTGTGCAAGGGGGTACAGGTAAAATAGAGGTAACAAAATCAAGCAAAGGAGCAGATGCTATGTATTATATCGGCATCGATCTGGGCACCTCGGCGGTCAAGCTGCTGCTGATGGACGAGCGCGGCGCGATCGCCAACATCGTCAGCCGGGAGTACCCGATTGCCTTCCCGCATCCGGGTTGGAGCGAACAGAATCCCGCAGATTGGTGGGATGCAGTCTGCGACGGCATCCCCGCGCTACTGGACGGTTTTGACGCTGCGCAGGTGCGCGGCATTGGCGCAGGCGGACAGATGCACGGCCTGGTGGTTTTGGATAAAAGCGACGCTGTTATCCGCCCCTGCATTTTGTGGAACGATGGCCGCCCCCAGAAGCAGGTGGACTATCTGAATGAGGTCATCGGCAAAGAGAAGTTGAGCCAATACACCGCTAACATTGCGTTTGCAGGCTTCACCGCGCCGAAGCTGCTTTGGATGCGGGAGAACGAACCGGAAAACTTCGCCCGCATTGAAAAGATCATGCTGCCGAAAGACTACATCAACTACAAGCTGACCGGCGTACACTGCACCGATTATTCCGATGCTTCTGGTATGCTGCTGTTGGATGTCGAGCACAAATGCTGGAGCCGCGAAATGCTGGACATCTGCGGCGTGCGCGAGCCCCAGCTGCCCAAGCTGTTTGAGAGCTGGCAGCCCGTGGGCACCCTGATCGCCGAAGTTGCCACCAAGCTGGGCCTGCCTGCGGATGTCATCGTCTGCGCGGGCGCGGGCGATAACGCGGCGGCTGCCGTCGGCTGCGGCGCGGTGGGCGGCGGCAAATGCAATATTTCGCTTGGCACGTCGGGCACGGTGTTTATCACGAGCAACACCTTTGGTGTCGACAAGCAGAACGCGCTGTACAGCTTCGCCCACGCGGACGGCGGCTACCACCTGATGGGGTGCATCCTCTCCGCTGCCAGCTGCAACAAGTGGTGGAACGAGGAAGTGCTGCACACCACCGACTACGCCACCGAGCAGGCACCCATCACGCCGGACAAGCTGGGCGCGAACGACGTCTACTTTTTGCCCTACCTGATGGGTGAACGCAGCCCCCACAATGACCCCGCCGCCCGCGGTGCGTTTATCGGGCTGCGGATGGATACCCCGCGCGCCGCGCTGACCCAGGCAGTGCTGGAGGGCGTGGCGTTTGCCATCCGGGATTGTGTGGAAATTGCCCGCGCACAGGGCGTGGAGATTGCATCCAGTACCTTGTGCGGCGGTGGGGCCAAAAGCCCGCTGTGGCGGGAAATCCTCGCCAACGTCTTAGGTATCCCGCTGACGCTGCCCCAGACCGAGCAAGGCCCCGGCTACGGCGGCGCAATGCTGGCAGCAGTGGCCTGCGGGGCCTACCCCAGCGTGCAGGCCTGCGCGGACGCATTGGTGCATGCCAAGAGCACGACCGAGCCTAACCCCGCGCTGGTGGAAAAATACAATGCACGGTATACCGTGTGGCATAAACTGTATCCCGCGCTGAAAGCATCCTTTGCGGAAATGGAGGCATTGCAATGAAGATTTTTTCTGTGACCGACCCGGAGTTCAAACCCTATGGCCGCGTAGTCACTGGGCTGGATGCCGCGAAAGCGGAGATTTTGGCTGCGCTGGTAAACACCCCGCTGCCCGACGCCACCGCCTACACTGCCGAGGATGAAAAACTGCAGGAGCTGCCCGCCGCCGTGGAGGTATCGGAGCATTTGTTCGGCGGTATGCCCTGCCAGCTGGGCTGGTGCAACGGGCACAACATCAACTTAAACTGCCTGGAATATCACCGTGACAGCGAGTTTAATCTGGGCACTGAGGATTTTGTCCTGCTGCTGGCAAAGCTGGACGAGATCGAGGACGGTAAACTCGACACCGCCAAGGTCCAGGCGTTCCGCGTGCCTGCCGGGACGCTGGTGGAGGTTTACGCCACCACGCTGCACTATGCGCCCTGCCACGTGGACGCCGACAAGGGCTTCCGCGTGCTGGTGGCTTTGCCCAAGGGCACGAACACCGCGAAGCCGGAAATTAAAAACGATGGCGGCGACGACCCGCTGCTGTGGGCCTGCAATAAGTGGCTGCTGGCCCACCCCGACAGCTCCGAGGCTAAGCAGGGCGCTTATGTGGGCCTGACCGGCGAAAACGTACATATTTGAAGTGAATCCATAAACGGAGGCAAAACCATGAAATCATCGAATATTCCCGAAGTTAAACTGGGCATCATCGCCGTCAGCCGTGACTGTTTTCCCATTGCCTTGAGCGAGAAGCGCCGCGCTGCTATCGCTGCTGCCTGCGCCGCCAAGGGCACCGACCTGTACGAGTGCAAGACCACCGTGGAGAATGAGCACGACATGCAGAAAGCCGTAGCCGAAGTCACCGCCGCAGGCTGCAATGCGCTGACCGTGTTTTTGGGCAACTTCGGCCCCGAAACGCCGGAGACGCTCATCGCCAAGCTCTTTGACGGCCCCTGCATGTTCGTGGCGGCGGCCGAGGGCGACGGCGATATGATCAACGGCCGCGGCGACGCCTACTGCGGTATGCTGAACTGCTCCTACAACCTTGGTATGCGCCACCTGAAGGGCTACATCCCCGAATACCCCGTCGGCACGGCAGACGAAATCGCTGACAAGATGGCTGAGTTTGTACCGGTCGCCCGCACGATTCTGGGCGTGCGCGATTTGAAGATCATCACTTTCGGCCCCCGCCCGCAGGACTTCTTTGCTTGCAATGCGCCCATCAAAGGTTTGTATGAGTTGGGTGTTGAGGTCGAGGAAAACTCCGAACTTGACCTGCTCGTCTCCTACAAACAGCACGCCGATGATGCCCGCATCCCCGATGTCTGCGCCGATATGGCCGCCGAGATGGGCGAGGGGCACTACTACCCCGACCTGCTGACCCGTATGGCACAATTTGAGCTGACCCTGCTGGACTGGGCAGATGCCCACAAGGGCAGCAAAAAGTATGTTGCCTTTGCCGATAAGTGCTGGCCCGCGTTCCCGTCCCAGTTCGGGTTCGAGCCGTGCTATGTCAACTCCCGTCTGGTCAGCCGCGGCATCCCCGTGGCGTGTGAGGTCGATATTTACGGTGCGCTGAGCGAGTACATCGGCATGTGTGCGTCCGGCGATACCGTCACGCTGCTGGACATCAACAACAGCGTGCCCAAGTACATTTATGACGAGGACATTGCCGGAAAGTTCGACTACAAGCTGACCGATACGTTCATGGGCTTCCACTGCGGCAACACGCCGTCCTGCAAGATGTGCAGTGACCGCGCTGTCAAGTACCAGCTCATCCAGCACCGTTTGCTGGAACCGGCAGGCAGCAACCCCGATTTCACCCGCGGCACACTGGAAGGTGACATTGCGCCGTCCGACATCACATTCTACCGCTTGCAGTGCGACAGCGAAGGCCAGCTGCGCGCCTACATTGCGCAGGGCGAGATCTTGCCCGTTGCCACCCGCAGCTTTGGCGGTATTGCCATCTTTGCCATCCCTGAGATGGGTCGTTTCTACCGCCATGTCCTTATTCAGAAGCGCTACCCGCACCAC
The DNA here is from genome assembly GCA_963655125.1 of Bulleidia sp. Taxonomy (GTDB): domain Bacteria; phylum Bacillota; class Clostridia; order Oscillospirales; family Ruminococcaceae; genus Gemmiger. The sequence continues at coordinate 3,952 of CAVKDR010000054.1, read as the reverse complement.
GGTGCGGTGGCGTTCGGCCACTATGGCAAAACTCTGTTTGAGGTGCTGAAATTCTTTGGCATCGCCGATATTGCCTACAACCAGCCCAAGAGCCTGCCGTACCCCACGGAAAATCCGTTTGCATAAATTTTATAGAGGGAAAGTAAAGGAGAACCGCGTATGAATCAGCAAGAATTGCAGAAGATCGACGCTTACTGGCGCGCCAGCAACTATCTGGCAGCCGGTCAGCTCTACCTGCTGGACAACCCGCTGCTGCGCCGCCCGCTCAAGCGTGCGGATGTCAAGCGCAAAATCGTCGGCCACTGGGGCACCGTGCCCGGCCAGAACTTTGTGTATGTTCATCTTAACCGCATTATCAAAAAATACGATCAGGACCTGATTCTGATCTCCGGCCCCGGCCATGGCGGCAACTTCTTTGTCGCCAACGCCTACCTGGACGGCACCTACAGCGAGGTCTACCCCAACATCAGTCGCGATGAAGAGGGCATGCGCAAGCTGTTCAAGCAGTTCAGCTTCCCCGGCGGGATCTCCTCCCACGTGGCACCCGAAACGCCGGGCTCCATCAACGAGGGTGGTGAGCTGGGCTACTCCATTGCCCACGCCTTCGGTGCTGTGTTCGATAACCCCGACCTGATTTGCGCTGTTACCGTGGGCGACGGCGAGGCCGAGACCGGCCCCTTGGCTACTTCTTGGCAGTCCAATAAGTTCCTGAACCCCGTGGGCGACGGTGCTGTGCTGCCCATCCTGCACCTGAACGGCTACAAGATTTCCAACCCCACGGTTTTCGGCCGCATGACCCACGAGGAGATCGAGGACTTCTTCAAGGGCTGCTCTTGGAAACCGTACTTCGTCGAGGGCGATGACCCCATGACGATGCACGCCAAGATGGCCGAGACGCTCGACACTGTTATCGAGGAAATCCACGACATCCAGCGCCGCGCCCGCGCAGGGGAAAAGCTCGACCACATCAAGTGGCCGATGATCGTGCTGCGCACCCCCAAGGGCTGGACCGGCCCGAAGGTCGTGGACGGCAAGCCCATCGAGGGAACCTTCCGCGCCCATCAGGTGCCCATTGATATTACGCTGGGCACGCCCAACCAGGAAGAACACCTGAAACAGATCGAGGAATGGCTGCGCAGCTATCATCCCGAAGAACTGTTTGACGAAAACGGCACCCTGATTCCCGAATTGCAGGAACTGGCCCCCACCGGCGACCGCCGCATTGCAGCCAACCCCCACGCCAACGGCGGCAAGCTGCTGCGCGACCTGCGCACGCCTGATTTCAAACAGTACGCCGTGGATATCCCGTTCCCCGGCAGTGTCGAGAAGCAGGATATGATTGAGCTGGGCGGCTACATCCGCGATGTGTTCAAACTGAACGCCGATGCAAAAAACTTCCGTATCTTTGGACCCGATGAGACCATGTCCAACCGCCTGTATAAGTGCTTCGATGCCACCCAGCGCGATTGGAACTCCACGATTGTCCCCGGCGATGAGTTCTTGGCCAATGATGGCCGCATCATGGACTCGATGCTGTCCGAGCACATGTGCGAAGGCTGGCTCGAAGGCTACCTGCTCACCGGCCGACACGGCTTCTTTGCTTCTTACGAGAGCTTCATCCGCGTGGTTGACTCGATGGTGGCCCAGCACGCGAAGTGGCTGAAGGTCTGCAACCAGCTGCCTTGGCGTCAGAGCATTGCAAGCCTGAACCTAATTTTGTCCAGTAACGTCTGGCAGCAGGACCACAACGGCTACACCCATCAGGACCCCGGCTTCCTTGACCATATCGCCAACAAGAAGGCGGACGTCGTGCGCCTGTACCTGCCGCCGGATACCAACTGCCTGTTGAGCTGCTTCGACCATTGCGTCCGCAGCCGCGATTATGTGAATGTGCTGGTCACGTCCAAGCATCCGCGCCCCCAGTGGCTGACGATGGAGCAGGCTGTCAAGCACTGCACGCAGGGTGTCGGTATCTGGGACTGGGCATCCAGCGATGCCGGGGAAGATCCGGACATCGTCATGGCCTGCTGCGGTGACACCCCCACGCTGGAAACGCTGGCTGCCGTCACCATCCTGCGTGACGCAATGCCGGAGCTGAAGATTCGCGTCGTCAACGTCGTCGACCTGATGAAGCTGGAACCCAACACCAAGCACCCCCACGGCCTGTCCGACGCGGATTACAACGCACTGTTTACCAAGGATAAGCCTATCATCTTCGCGTTCCACGGCTATCCGACGCTGGTGCATGAGCTGACCTACGAGCGCACCAACCGTAACCTGTCCGTCCATGGTTACCAGGAGGAAGGCACCATCACCACGCCGTTTGATATGCGCGTGCAGAATGAGATCGACCGCTTCCATCTGGTCAAGGACGCACTGCTGCACCTGCCCCAACTGGGCAACCGCGGTGCCTACCTCATCCAGCAGATGAACGACAAACTGGTCGCCCACAAGAACTACATCCACGAGGTCGGCCAGGATATGCCGGAAATCCTCAACTGGAAGTGGCATCTGCCGGAGAAGATCTAATTTTCCCATATAAAAATAGCCTTTCCCTGTACTTCACTTTCTTGGAAGCACAAGGGAAAGGCTGTTTTTTGTTATAGCGCTCACACAGTCTGCAAGATTTTCTCTAAGGCGTTCTTATAGGCCTCATCTTGCTCCTTCGTTCGCTTGGAAGCCCCTTTGGGGTGCTTTCCGGCGCGGAGGAGCTTTTTGTTTTCGTGGCGGCGGAACAACAGGCCGTCAATATTTTCGGGCGTGTATTCTAAGCCGTTCTGATTCAGCACACGGGCGCGGCGCGCTAAGCAGATACTTGCCAGCCCATAATCTTGTGTGATTACAAGGTCGCCAAGGTGTACACGGTTCACCAGAGCAAAGTCTACGCTGTCGGTGCCCTTGTCAAAGGTCAAGGTTTGCGCGCCATCGCGTTGGATTTGGTGGGCGGTATCGCATAGGATCAGCACAGATACTTTGTATTGGGCGGCTGTCTGTACGGTCAAATCTACCACCGGGCAGCCATCGGCATCTATCAAAATTGTCATTTTTTATTCTCTATGATCCAAGCAAATGCCCTTGCCGTCCGTAGGTCGGCATCTTTGAAATGACCGCCTGCATTCCATTCCAGTGTGCAGTCTTTGCCGCGCCTGGTCAGGGCGGTGTGCAGGGCGCGGATGTTGTCACCCACTGCCGCCATGGTCTGATTTTTGGTATGTTCCTCGCGGTCGCCAAGGCTCAAGTAAACCTGCTGCGCTTGAATAGGGTGCGCCGCTTCGTATTCTGGCCAACCGGGGAACCACACGGACGGCGAAGCGGCGGCCACGCCATACAGGGTATCGTTCTGCGTTGCTGCCCACAGTGCAAACAAACCTGCCAGTGAATATCCGCCCAAAATAACCCTGCAATCTTCCTTTATAGAATACATGCGTCGGATGCTCGGCACAGCCTGTTCCAGCCATGCCAGCGTATCCCCTGCCCTGCCGCCGAACCCCTGCTTGCCCCACACGGGCGGTGCGGGCCAAGGCGATAAGTCATCGTTCCAATTCTCTACTTGGACAGCAGCCAGCAAAAATGGTTGTGCGGTTTGCCGATGCATTGCTTCCACTTCCCGCTCCATCCCTGCAAGGTCATGCTCGTCCGCCATTTGCAGCAGCAGGTATTCGGCACCGGTATCGCCATAGATGTGGCAGATTTTGTTCTGTATCTGCAATATCTGGTTATCCATAAAATCCACGATTCCTTTTCTTTGCTCTCTTTTGCATTATAATGCCTGCATACCAAAGAATCAAGATTGCGCAGGATGCGCCTTCTTGAAAGTTTTTTGCTGCGCTTGCATTACATCTGCACAACATCCGCATTGCGATTGTATATACGTGTATAATCGCGTATGTTACAATTAGTATGTTCAAAATAGGGTTCAGCCAAAAAGGTTGGACATTTTCACCCAGAGTCG
>CAVKDR010000053.1:0-18778 GCA_963655125.1 Bulleidia sp. | reverse complement strand
CCTAGGGGCGAGCAGCCCCTAGGCCGGGCCTCCCGCGCTATCGGAAGTAGCGGGCACCTTTTCGGTTCCTTTTGGGTGTCCAAAAGGAACATCTAGTGGATGAAGCCCACTGAAAAAGGGTGTCACCGCAAGGTGGTGACACCCGCCTGCCGCGGGGCGCTATAGCGCAACAAATAGAGAACAATTTATTGTATTCCTCCCGCAACTATGGTATACTTACCTTGTATAGAATCGAAAAAGTGTACGAAAATTTGCAACGGGCGACAGCCTGTTTTGGGAGGAAATCCCCTATGAAGCATCTCTCCTACGGCGAGCGGGCGTTTTTGCGCGGGCACCTCAACCGCGTGCGGCACGTTACGCTGGACCCGGACGGGCCGGGCGTTGTGCGCATCCACCTCATCCCTTGCACCAAGCCCGACCGCGATACGCCGTTTGTTGCCATCCTGAACGGCCAGGATATTTTGCCGCTGAACATCAGCTGGGCTATCTTGCTGACCAACTTGATAGAAGCCTTGCAGCCCTATTCGGGGACCGAATTAAAGGACAGCGATTGGTCGGCCATCAATGCCCAGGCGGTGGCCGCCACCCGCAAAATTTACCGTAAGACCGAATATTTCCAGATCGAATCTGACTTGCAGATGATGCTGGATACCCTCATTGCCGTGGCCCGCGGGCAGGAGCCGCCGCTGCACATCCAGCCGATTTCGCTGGCGCAGTACGCCCCCCGCATGGCCGCGCCCCACCGCATGGACCTGATGATCTCCACGATGGTGAAGGACAACGCCTGGCATTGCAATCAAAAATGCTTGCACTGTTACGCCGCCAACCAGCCGCTTTCCGCCGTGCCCGAAATGGACACCGACCAGTGGCTGGCGGTGATTGAAAAATGCCGCAGCATCGGCATTCCGCAGCTGACCTTTACCGGCGGCGAGCCGACTTTGCGCCACGATTTGGTCAAATTGGTGCAGGCTGCGCAATGGTTTGTCACGCGGCTGAACACCAACGGCCGCATGCTGACCAGCGCCCTGTGCAAGGACCTGCGCGCTGCCAGCCTGGACGCAGTGCAAATTACGTTCTATTCTGCCGAGGAAGCCGTACACAACGAGCTGGTGGGCGTGGACGGTTACACCGATACCGTGAACGGCATTAAAAACGCGCTGGCCGCCGGGCTGAACGTGAGTTTGAACACGCCGCTCTGCAGCGTGAACAAAGATTATCGCGCCACCGTGGAATTTGCCCATAGCCTGGGCATCCGGTATCTGACTTGCAGCGGGCTGATCCCGGCCGGCAACGCGGCGGGTTCGGCCAGCAAAAGTGTGCGGATGACCCCCGAAGAACTGACCGAGGTGCTGCGCCCTGCGATGGATTTTGCGCTTAGCCATGGCATGGAAGTGAACTTTACCAGCCCCGGCTGGCTGGACGAGGACACCCTGACCGGGCTTGGATTTACCCAAATCCCCAGCTGCGGCGCGTGTTTGAGCAACATGGCGGTGGCCCCGGACGGCACGGTGCTGCCCTGCCAGAGCTGGCTGACCGGCCACGGATTGGGCCATATTTTGCGCACCCCGTGGAACCGCATCTGGCGCAGCCCCGAATGTTGTGCGATTCGGGTGGAGAGCGCCCGGATGAAGCGGCTGTGCCAGCTGGGGGATACCCCGATGCAGGAGGGGTGCTGATGATGAAGTTTATGACGTTGAAGAAGCGCCCTTCTGTAGAGCATGTAGGGGCGAGCATTGCTCGCCCGTGCCCGGTTGCGAGGCGCAGAACTTTCCCGGAAAAACGTTGCTGCATGAAGTTGGCGGGCGAGCAATGCTCGCCCCTACAAAGCCGTTTCGCTGTATGCCTGTTGCTATTGATTTTTGTTGCAGCGGCTTTGCTGGTGCCGTTTGGGGCGCGGGCAGAGAGTGTGCAGGCAGATTTGGACGGACTGGCACCGTTTGCAGACGAGGGGGATATGGATTATATTCCCGACTACCTCGTCACCGTGGACCTGCGGGCGGATGGCTCGGCGGATATTACCTACGACATCACCTGGCAGGTCATTGGCGGCGACCAGACCGCCTACCTCTCCTGGGTCAAGATCGGCCTGCCCAACGCCTACGCCGAAGATTTGACCCCGCTGACCGACACCATCTCCGACTTACAGTACTCGGGCGATGGCGGCAGCTACGCTAAAGTTGTGTTTGCGCGGCGGTATTACTCGCCGGAAGTGGCCGCCCAAAACGGCGGCGAAAGCCGGGTGCGGTTCGCGTTCTCGGTGCATCAAAGCCACTTGTTCAGCCGTGGAGATGACGGTACAGCGACATTTGAGTTCACCCCCGGCTGGTTTGACGACCTGGTGGTGGAGCACATGCAGGTGCGCTGGCGCAGCGGTGATGGTTTTGTGGCCGATAACAGCAGCGAGGAAAACGGGTACCTTATTTGGGAATTTGGCCCCATGGGTCACGGCCAGACTGCGAACGTCCACGTGACCGTGCCGGTGGCGGCGGCGGAGACCTACGCCCCTGATGCGGAGTTGAGCGCGGCCGACTACGATGACGGCGGCTTTACCACCGATGCGATGATCGGCATCCTGGTGGTGATTGGAGTGCTGATTTTTGTCGCAGTACTGATCATTATTATTGGCTCGAGGACCCCGGACTGGGGCGGCGGCTTCGGCGATGGACTGGACCCGGACGACTGGTTCTGGTACACCAACGGCGTACACACCATCCACGTGGCCCGCACCGCCCCGCCCCCCAAGGGCTACCACCGCACCGACCCGCCGAAAAATTATCGTACGGGCGGCGGTTCTTCCCGCGGCGGCGGCGTGGGGCGGCACAACAGCGGGTGCGCCAGCAGCTGCGCCTGCGCCTGTGCTTCCAGCTGCGCGTGTGCCTGCGCCTGTGCGGGCGGCGGCCGTGCCGGATGCACTGCAAAAGATTTTTACACGTACAAACTGCCCAGCCCTATAAATAAAATCGACAGGGAGGATGACCAATGAGCCTGGAGGACCAGTACGATGCCTGGGTGCGCGGCTTGATGGGCGAAAAAAAATACGCCGCTACGCCGAAACAGGCCGAGGAGGCCAGCGATGCCGTGCAGCAGATGCAGGCCAGTCTGGACGCGCTGACCGCTGCCCAAAAGCGGCAGAGCGCGGCGGGCTCGGCACTGGATGCCGTGCAAAAAGCGGGCGCTGCCACCGCCGAAAGTGTGCGGAAGATGAGCAGCGAACTGACCAAATCGCTGCATCAGGACGGGCTGCTGGGCGGCACCACCGCCGCGCCGGTACCGGAGACGAAAGCAGTGCCGATAAGCACGGATTTTAGCGGTGTAGCGGATAAAATTAAAGCGCAGGTGTTGGGGCAGGATGCCTTTGTGTCGGCGCTGGTCAAGGCGTTCCGCCGCCCCTTTGTGATGGGCACCGCCGGTGATACCAGCCGCGCCCGCAACCTGATGCTGCTGTGCGGCCCCAACGGCACCGGCCGCCACTACGCGCTGACCTGCGCGGTGGAGGAGATGGCGGCGCGGGGAATTCTGCGCAGCGCGGCGATCGAGCGGATGGACTTATCGCTCTATCCGGGGCCTGCCCAGGAGAAGCTGTTTTTGCAGGATTTGTACGCGGCTTTGCAGTCCGATGCCGAGGTTCTGGCCTTTGACCACTACGAGGGCTGCGCCGCCAATTATTTAAATATGTTGTCGACCCTGGCTATCGATGGGACGCTTTCGCTGAGCAGCCGCTACGTGCTGCAGCGGGGGATTTTAGTGGACGTGGGCACGGCGCTGGCCCCCGGTGCCATCGGAGAATTGACGGCTGGCGGTAAATATTTTGTGTTTTTCTCCAACAAGGACGAGGCCGCGCTGGCCGACACCTTTGGGGCGCGGTTTGTGGACGCGCTGGCCGGGGACGTGTGCCGCACCCAGGCCTTTACCCCCGAAGCGCTGGCCGCCGTGGCCGCCCGCGAGTTGAACTGGCTTGCGCAACGGGTGCGCAAACAGTGTGGCCTGGCGCTGACCATGGGCGCGGACGTGCGCGACCTGCTGGCGGCCCAGTACGGCAAAACCACCGGCATGCAGGCGATGCGGGATTACTGCGAGACCGCCTACCGCGCCCTGGCCGAGTACGTGCTGGACGCGGAGGAGCCGCCCGCCGATGGTACGCCCGCCGTGCTGACCGCTGTGGATGGAAAATTGTTGCTTGCCGTGAACGGCGGCGAGCCTTTTGACCTGCTGGCGCTGCTGCCCCAGCAGTACCGCGGCGATGTGGATGCCGTGGAGGCCGAGCTGGACGAAATTGTCGGCTTGGCGGAAGTGAAAAATTATGTGCGTGACATCGCCAAAAACGTGCAGGCCCAGCAGCGCCGCAAGGCCCAGGGCCTGAAGGTGGCCGAGGTCAACATGCACATGATCTTTACCGGCAACCCCGGCACCGGCAAGACCACCATTGCCCGTATTTTGGCCAAGTACCTTAAGGCTATCGGCGCGCTGCGGGGCGGCCAGCTGGTGGAAGTGACCCGCGCGGACTTGGTGGGGCGCTATGTGGGGCACACCGCGCCGCTGACCAATACGGTCATCCAGAGTGCGCTGGGCGGTGTGCTTTTTATCGATGAAGCGTATAGTTTGTACCGCGGGGGCGAGGACAGCTTCGGGCTGGAAGCCATTGATACTTTGGTTAAGGGGATTGAGGATAACCGGGGGGATTTGGTGGTGATTTTGGCCGGGTACACCAAGGAGATGCAGCTGTTTTTGTCTTCTAATTCGGGACTTGCTAGTCGGTTCCCGAACCAGATCGAGTTCCCGGACTACACCGGCGAGGAGTTGTACCGGATCACTTTGTCCATTGCCAAGAGCAAGGGGTACAACCTGGACGAAAGTTGCCGGGATGTGCTGATTGATTGGTACGACCGGCAGCAGGCGATTGATGCTGCCACAAATGGCAACGGACGCATGGCGAGAAATGTGCTGGAAAAGGCGATTTTGAACCAGGCACGGCGGTTGGTGGCAGATGCCGATGCGGATCTGGCGTTGCTGGTGCCGGGGGATTTTGAGTTGGATTGATATGCAATGCTTCGGCCCTGCCTACCTTGCGGCAGGGCCTTTTATAATGGGATTCTTCCGGGAGACCTACCTTTTTTGTGACCAAAAAAGGTAGCGAAAAAAGTCCCGCTGTTGCGAGGCAGCGGACCCCGCCTTAGGGGCTGCTCGCCCCTAAGAACCCCGATAAGGTGGTCGAAGGACCCAAAAGCTAAAAAATGCAGGAGTGCTGCATTTTTCTTAACGCTTTTGGGTTCTTCTCCGTCTGGCCCCTCCGGGGCCAAAACGGGGCATCGGGGACGCCGCCCCCTACGGGCAATCATATGTGGGGTGTAGGGGCGAGCATTGCTCGCCCGGGGAGTCTGGCGTAACCACAAAACTCCACGGGCGATCGATGATCGCCCCTACAACCCTTTGCCGATGGTACTGTAGGGAGGGGTCTTGACCCCTCCTAGGTGCCTTACAATAACCACATCCTCGCCTTATTGTTGCTCCCATAAAAATCAGCCGTAGGGGGCGGTGTCCTCAACGCCCCGAGCAATTTCACACCACCGCCCAATTGCACGGAGGGGTCAAGACCCCTCCCTACGGAGTGAACATAAATAAAGCAGTACCCGTATGTGTTGCGGTTACGGCAAATCCCACGGGCGGATATGGAATCCGCCCCTACGGTATACCGTAAATAGGCAATTGCCCGGTGCGGGCCGATGACGAGCATCGGCCCCTACAGAACGGGTAGTAGAGTAAATTTGGCCCCGGAGGGGTCAATGTGGAGGACGGGACAAAAGCGTTAAGAAAATTGCAGCACTCCTGCAATTTTTAGCTTTTGGCCTGGCCGACCACCTTATTGGGGTTCCTAGGGGCGAGCAGCCCCTAGGCCGTGCCCCGCGCCTCGGAAGTAGCGGGACTTTTCTGCTACTCTTTTGGTCACAAAAGAGTAGGCATAGCGGGCGGCAACCCATTGTAAAAAGGCCCTGCCGCAAGGTAGGCGGGGCCGTCAGGCCGCCCATCAAAAAATCACAAATCATTGCAAAAAATATTGCATTTTCCCCCAAACACGTGTATGATATACTGTGATACTTATAGTAGAGGAGTATGCCCAAATGGCATCATTGCGCGAAGAAATTGAATCCCGGCGCACGTTTGCGATCATCTCGCACCCGGACGCTGGTAAAACCACACTGACTGAAAAACTCCTGCTCTACGGTGGGGCCATCCAGACCGCTGGCTCCGTTAAGGGCAAGCAGAGCGCCAAACATGCTGTGTCTGACTGGATGGACATTGAAAAACAGCGCGGAATTAGCGTTACATCGTCTGTTTTGCAGTTTAACTACCAGGGCAAGTGCATCAACATCCTGGACACCCCCGGCCACCAGGACTTCTCCGAGGACACCTACCGCACCCTGATGGCCGCCGACTGCGCCGTCATGGTCATCGACGCGGCCAAGGGCGTTGAGGCACAAACCATCAAACTGTTCAAAGTTTGCACCCTGCGCCACATTCCGATTTTTACGTTCGTCAACAAGATGGACCGCGAGGCCCGCGACCCCTTTGAGCTGATGGAGAACATCGAGGAAATTTTGGGCATCAAAACCTACCCGATGAACTGGCCCATCAGCTGCGGCAAGGACTTTAAGGGCGTGTACGACCGCAACGCCAAGCGTGTGCTGGCCTTTGAGAGTGACGGCCGCGCCAACGGCGTGAAGATGGTGGACGAGATCGAGGCCGAGCTGGGCGATGCCCGGCTGGACGATTTGATCGGCGCTGCCAACCACGCCAAGCTGGCCGAGGACATTGAACTTTTGGACGGTGCAGCGGAAGAATTTGACCTGGACGCTGTGCAGCACGGCGAACTCAGCCCCGTGTTCTTTGGCTCGGCTTTGACCAACTTTGGCGTGGAGCCGTTCCTGAAGGAGTTCCTGCGCCTGACCCCGACCCCGCTGCCCCGCAAGGACAGCGTGACCGGCGATGTGGTCGACCCCTGCAGTGAACAGTTTACGGGCTTTGTGTTCAAAATTCAGGCCAACATGAACAAAAACCACCGCGACCGCATCGCGTTTTTGCGCATTTGCTCCGGCAAATTTGAGCGCGGCATGGAGGCCTTCCACGTGCAGGAGGGCAAAAACATCAAGCTTGCCACCGGCACCAGCCTGATGGCCGATGACCGCGCCATCGTCAGTGAGGCCTACGCGGGCGACATCATCGGCCTGTTTGACCCGGGCATTTTCTCCATCGGCGACACGCTGTGCACCGGCAAAAAACACGTGCAGTTCGCGGGCATCCCCACCTTTGCGCCCGAGCACTTCGCCCGCGTGACCCAGGTGGACACCATGAAGCGCAAGCAGTTCGTGAAAGGCATGGAGCAGATCGCCCAGGAGGGCGCGATCCAGATCTTCCGCGACCTTGGCTCCGGCATGGAGGAGGTCGTGGTCGGCGTGGTGGGCGTGCTGCAGCTGGAAGTGCTGGAGTACCGCCTGAAAAACGAGTACAACGTGGATATCCGCATGCAGACCCTGCCTTACGAGCATCTGCGCTGGATCCAGAATGACCCGGACGACCTGGACATAAAGCACCTGGACCTGACCAGCGACACCCGCGCCATCGAGGATATGAAGGGCAACCCCCTGCTGCTGTTTGGCAGCCCCTGGAGCATCAACTGGGCCGAGCAGCATAACCCGGATTTGAAACTGTCCGAGTTTGGCAACCTGACGTTCTAAGGGGGCCTTGCTGTGCTGACAAAGCTGAAAAAGCACATGACACCGAAACAAATTTGGGACGATGTGGTGTTTTTCTTTCTGCTGAACCTGGGGCTTGTGGCTACCGCTGCGGGCATCGCCCTGTTTAAAACGCCCAACCACTTTGCCTTTGGCGGCACCTCCGGCCTGTCCATCGTGCTGGCAACGCTGTTTCCGCGATTTAACGTAGGTGCGTTTATGTGGGTGGTCAACGCCGTGCTGGTGGTGCTGGGGTTCATCTTCTTGGGCATACGCTCCATGGGATGGACAATTTACTCATCGTTTGCACTTTCTTTTTACGTGTCGGCCTTTGAGTGGCTGTTCCCGCTGGACGCGCCGCTGACCAACGATGTGTTTCTGGAGTTGTGCTACGCGGTGATTTTGTCGGCGGTGGGCGCGGCGATCGTGTTTAACATTGGCGCTTCCACCGGCGGAACCGACATTGTAGCGATGATTTTGAACAAGTACACCTCGATGCCGGTGGGCCGCGCCCTGATGGTGAGCGACTTAGGGATCGTGCTGGCGGGTGCGTATTTGTACGGGCCGGCCACCGGGCTGTACTGCATTTTGGGCATGATTTTGAAAAGCACCGTGGCGGATTCGGCGATTGAGGGTATTAACCTGCGCAAGGTTTGCACGGTGGTGACCAGCCGGCCCGAGCCGGTGCGGGATTTTATCGTGAACGAGCTGCACCGCTCCGCCACCATGGAGCAGGCCCAGGGCGCGTATACCCACGAGGAAAAGTGGGTGCTTGTGACCGTTTTGACCCGCGGACAGGCGCAAAAACTGCGGCTGTTCGTACATTCGCTGGATGAGCATGCGTTTATTACGATTGTGAATAGCAGTGAGATTGTGGGGAAGGGGTTTCGGTCTATTTAATATCTGCCTTATCGGGCGTTGCCACCATGCGGCAACGCCCTTTTTTTATTGGGCGGCTGCCGAGAGGTGTTCCTTTTGGACACCCAAAAGGAACCGAAAAGGTGCCCGCTACTTCCGATAGCGCGGGAGGCCCGGCCAAGGGGGCCCGCCCCCTTGGAACCCCAAAGAGGAGGTCGAAGAACCCAAAAGCTAAAAAATGCAGGAGTGCTGCATTTTTCTTAACGCTTTTGGGTTCTTCTCCATATTGACCTCTCCGGGGCCAAAACGTAAGGGTGTAGAGGCTGTAGGGGCGAACAGCGTTCGCCCGTGCAGTTTTGTGGCTGCGCCAGATTCCACGGGCGCACAATGTGCGCCCCTACAGCCCATTACAAAATGGTTCCGTAGGGAGGGGTCTTGACCCCTCCAAGGCACCTTACCATAACCACATCCTTACCTTATTGTTCCTCCCATAAAAATCAGCCGTAGGGGGCGGTGTCCACAACGCCCCGTGCAATTTTGCGTAATCGCACAATATACAGGTTGCCGTAGGGGCGCGCTTGGCGGGCAAAACGATGCCCGCCATCCGGCAACGTCGGCCCGCTCGTGCGGTTCCCGCAACTCCATATCCGCCCGTGGCAATTTCGCGTCTCCGTACAATCGCAAGGAGGGGGCAAGATACCTCCCTACAAACCAATACGGACAACCTCTGCGTATAACCATTTTCGCCCCTCTATATTACCCAATAACTGGAAAAGTGCCTGGGCACTTACAACCACTTTTACAGTTAAATAAGTGGTTATAATTAACATATCTATGTAATTTATCATACCACTTTTTTAGTTACAGAGTTGTATTCACGCGCGCGGGCGCGAGCTAGTCTAAAAAGTCTGGCTTTCGGCCTTCTTCGTACCAGACGGTGTAGCCGCCTTTGCGTCCATTGTTGCATTTGCGGCGGATAAGGTTCATCGAGTTGACTGCATTGCTCATGACGGTTGGGCTGATGCCTTCTTTATCGGCTTCGGCATAAGCTTCACTCGCTTTCACCCAGCCTTTATTCTTAATGAGTTCGCCTATCAGTGCCACAGCGCGATTCCCGGCGACCGGTTCCGGTCCCCGTGGGTTACTGGGCACTGACCCTCGCAAAATCTCATCCGCTGTTAAAGCACATTCGTCCATAATTTCTACGCCGCCATCGTGGATGGAAAATTTGCGGCTGGGGCCGGGCGGGCCTAGGCTGTTTTTGTCGTGGGCGAACACGCGGATGTTCCGGTCCTCGGGGTCGGCACCTACAAAAATGATGCTTCGCGCGGCGTTGCGGAAGTCGCTGGAACCTAAAATGCGGTCGCTGGCCGAGCCGCCTGACAGGTTGGGCTTGCTGATGTGGCTGACCAGCATCACCGCGCATTGGTAGCGGGCGGCGAAGTTCGCCAGGTGGTCCATCATGGGGCGGACATCGGCGGCCTGGTTCATGTTGGTGTGCTTTTCGAGATAACTTTGAATGGGGTCGAACACCACCAGCGAGGGGCGGCACCCCGGACGGCTGGCCAGCGCGTCCAGACGGGCATCGCACATGGTCAGGGCCGGGGCATCGGCAGTTTGCGTCATAATAACGATGTTTTCCTGGTCGGCACCCAGGGCTTCCAGCCGGGGCGAAAGCACCACGTGGGGGTCGTTCTCCTGAGTAAAATAGTACACGAGCCCGGGCGTTTTATCCTTGGTGGCCCGCCCGGCACTGATGTCGGCGGCCCATTTCAGCGCCAGCCAGGTCTTGCCCATGCCCGCTACACCGGCCAAAATTGTGATGGCACTCAGCGGCAGATACGGCTCCAGCAGGTACTCCGCCTGCCGCGTTTCCACGTCCGCCATGGGGGTGAACCCCAGCTCCTGCATGGCCTGGCGGCGCAGCGACATCCGCGCGATCTTCAGGCAATAGCTGGGGTCGGCATCAAACTGGGATGTATAATTGTCTCGCCGGGTGGCGTACTCCTCCTCACTGATGCCCAGCTGCAAAGCCCGCGCGCGCAGCAGCATCATGCGGCGTATGCGCTCCTCATCGGTGGGAACATTGCAGGCATCGAAAAAAGAAATCGGAGCCAACAGGCACGTTTTGTCCATGCCGTTGATCTTCGCATCGAACACCTGGGCATCCAGTGTCAATTCATTGGACTGCATGTGGTCCTCCTTACACAAATGTTGTAGTAAACACCACTTATAGTAGTATTATACCGCGCGCGTACCCTATTTTACAATGAAATACCGCTGAAAATTTACTGCAATCTTACTGCAGGAAATTTTTTGCGGATTTTTGCCTTGCAGGGTTTGTTATAGGACTGCCAAAAGAAAATGCGGCAAAGTGTATTGACAACTATTGGTAGTTGTTATACTATAGGGGTAATGACAAGGAGAAAGGCAAAACATGACGGGCTATGTAGGGGCGAGCAGTGCTCGCCCGTGCAGTTTTGTGGCTGCGCTAAATTCCACGGGCGATCGATGATCGCCCCTACAATTACGCGAAAAATCGGACACTGGAAAGGAGACATTTGGGAAAATGACGTACAAAGAAAAAGTGGCATGGCTGCAGCGGTACTTGAAGGCGCGGGAGAAGGCGAACTTTCTGGAAGGCTGTGTGCGGGAGATGGAAGCCGAGGCCGAGGGCATGCGCACCCGGCTGGACGGCATGCCCGGGGCCGGGCGGGATACGGCGCGGCTGGCGCGAAGTGTAGAAAAGGTCGAAGAAACGCGGAAAATGTGGAACGACCAACTGGACCGCTGCGGCGAGCTGCGCATTGAACTGGTGGCCGAACTGGCGAAAGTGCAGCATCCGCTGGCGCAGGAGGTGCTGCGCCGCCGCTACATGAACGGCGAAAGCTACGCCGAGATCTGCGATGCGCTGGCCCTGGTGGAGCGCCGCGTCTACCAACTGCACCGCCTGGGCGTGAACAAGGTGTGCGAGCCGGAGACTTGAGGGGGAAAGAAGTTCAGTAAGATTTCAGCGCGATTTCATTGCAAAGTACAACTAAACGTGGTAGAATGGTAACATCGAAACTCGTGGAAGGGCAGCCGCCCCGCCGCGGGTTTTTATTTTGCGCTTTTTGCGGAAAGGAGGCCCGAAATGGACCGCGTAACAGAGGAAAACGTCATCGCCGAGCTGGCGGGCATCGCTTTTGATGATGGTTGTGGTGATGGTTGTAATTTGGTTGTAAAAACCGCCGACAAGCTCCGGGCGCTGGAGATGTTGTACAAATATTTGGGCCTTGGCGACCGAGGGGGCGGGGTGGATAAGGTTGTGATTGTGGATGATGTGTGAGGGAGGCTGGTCAGGGTTGCCACCCTGCGGATGGCGGCTTGGCGGCCCTGCCTACCTTGCGGCAGGGCCTTTTATTGTGGGTGGCACCCACTAGCCTTCCTTTTTGGACACTCAAAAAGGAAGCGAAAAAGGTGCCCGCTACTTCCGATAGCGCGGGAGGCCCGGCCTAGGGGCTGCTCGCCCCTAGGAACCCCAAAGGGGTGGTCGAAGAATCCAAAAGCTAAAAAATGCAGGAGTGCTGCATTTTTCTTAACGCTTTTGGGTTCTTCTCCATATTGACCCCTCCGGGGCCAAAAGCCTTCCCGTGCTGTAGGGGCCGATGCTCGTCATCGGCCCGCACCGGGTAGTTGCCTATTTACGGTATACCGTAGGGGCGGATTCTATATCCGCCCGTGGGATTGGGCGTGACCACAACATATACGGGTAGTCCGTAGGGAGGGGTCTTGACCCCTCCTTGCAATTGAACGATAACGCAAAATTGCACGGGCGGATATGGAATCCGCCCCTACGGATGATTTTTATGTGGGCAATAATAAGGTAAGGTTGAGGTTATGGTAAGGCGCTTTGGAGGGGTCAAGACCCCTCCCTACAGACCAATGAAAATGATTGCCAAGACGTAAATGGTCGGCCGCGCATGCAGGGCCGCCGAGCGGCAATTTATAGGAAGTGATAAAAATGGACATTCATCTCAAAGAAACAATCCCAACTGTATTCCAACCGATCCATAGGGCTGTGCAGTCCGGCGGCGTAAAGGAAGTTGTTGCCAAGGGCGGGCGGGGGTCGGGGAAGTCGAGCTACCTGTCGTTGGAGGTGGTTTTGCAGCTGCTGCGCCACCCGGACTGCCATGCGGTGGTGCTGCGCAAGGTGGCCGGGACGCTGCGCAACAGCGTGTACAACCAGGTGGTCTGGGCCATCGATGCGCTGGGGTGTACGGCCTACTTCCGATGCACGGTTTCGCCGATGGAATGTACTTATTTGCCTACCGGGCAGAAGATCCTGTTCTTTGGCCTGGACGATGCCGGTAAGTTGAAAAGTTTAAAACTTCCCTTCGGCAGCGTGGGCATCTGCTGGTTTGAGGAACTGGATCAGTTCGATGGCCCTGAGGAAGTGCGCAACGTGGAGCAGAGCATCTTCCGCGGCGGGCAGTACAGTTTGACTTTAAAAAGTTTTAACCCGCCCGCCATGGCCCGCAGCTGGGTCAACCGCTACGCACTGGAAAAACGGGATGGAAAATTGGTGCATCACTCCACCTACCGCGACCTGCCCCGCGCCCTGCTGGGCGAGCGCTTTTGGGCCGATGCCGAGCACCTGCGCGCCACCAACCCTGAAGCCTACCGCCACGAGTACGGCGGCGAGGTGGTGGGCAGCGGTGCGGCCGTATTTGCCAACCTGCAGCTGCGGGTGGTGTCGGACGACGAAATTTTGACGTACGACCGCTATTATCACGGCGTGGACTGGGGCTGGTGGCCCGACCCGTGGGCCTACAACGCCTGCGCGTACGACCCGGCGCGGCGCAGGCTGGTGATTTTTGACGAACTGACGCGGTTTCGCTGCCCCAACGCCGACACGGCTCAACTGCTGATCGCCCGTGGCGTGGGCGGAGACGAGGGCGGTTTTTTGATTGCCGATAGCGCGGAGCCGAAATCCTGCGCCGACTACCGCGCCGCCGGTCTGCCCTGCCGCGCCGCCCGCAAAGGCCCCGGCAGTCTGCGCGAGAGCATGAAGTGGCTGCAAGGCCTGGCCGAGATCGTCATCGACCCGGTGCGCTGCCCCGACACCGCGCGGGAGTTCGGCGAGTACGAGTACGCCAAAGATGCGCGCATCGGCGCGGTTTTGGGCGGCTACCCCGATGCGGAAAACCACCACATTGATGCCGTGCGCTACGTGCTGGAAAGTG
The DNA here is from genome assembly GCA_963655125.1 of Bulleidia sp. Classification (GTDB taxonomy): domain Bacteria; phylum Bacillota; class Clostridia; order Oscillospirales; family Ruminococcaceae; genus Gemmiger. The sequence goes on along the minus strand of CAVKDR010000053.1, from coordinate 4,968 downwards.
TGTGGCGGAGACGCGGGGCGTGAGGTTGAGTGTTGGGAGACATGCAACATAAATCTAAAATTTTGAAAAGGAGCGACAAAATGCAGACGTATTTGGAACAGGCATTTGGAAAAGGGGATTGTTCCTCGGTGAAGATGCGGGCGGCGGTGCGGGAGTGGATGGACTTATATTACGGCGCACCCCGCAGCGGCGAGGACGGCAGCGCACGGCTGGCTGTGCTGATTGTGTCGAAACTGTGCCGTACGGTTTTCGCTGAGTATGGTTCCCACAGGGCGCTGGGGGAGAAATGGTGGAAGGAGTGTTACCTGAGCGGCCTGGACAAAGTGGCAAAAATCGCGATGCAATATGCTTTAATCGGCGGCGAATGTCTGCTGAAGGTGGTGGGCGATGAATTTGTGCCGATCCGGCGCGATTGCTATCTGCCGCTGGGACGCGACCAAAACGGCAACCTGACCAGTGTGGGCATGATGCAGACGCTGTACGAGAATGGAAAAAAATATGTACTTTTGGAGCGCCGCACCGACCTGAAGGACAACGCACTGATCGAAAATCGCCTGTTTGAAGTCAATGGCCAGGCGCTGGGGCATCGCGTTCCGCTGGATACGCTGGCGGCTTGCAAAATGCTGTCGGACGAGGAATATCTGGGCGGAGTGCCCGGTTTGGGGCTGGCCGTGCTGCGGATGCCCACCGTGAATTGCGTGGACGGCAGTGCCGATCCCGTGAGCATTTATGCGCCCGCCGTGGGCTTGATGCATGCGCTGGCCCGCTGCGAGGACCAGCTGAACCACGAGTTTTTGAACGGTGCATCCCGCGTTTTTGCCTTCGAGGATCTGCTGCGACCCGATGCCGCAGGGCGGCGTGGACTGCGGGACGACCTGTTCGTGGGCCTGCCCGATGACCCCGCCAACGTGGGGGTGACCGTCTACAGCCCCACCCTGCGGGAGGACAGCTATCTGGCCCGCAAGCAGGATATTTTACGAAGCTGCGAGAGTTTGCTTGGCCTGCGCCGCGGCATTTTAAGCGAGACCAACGCCGAGACCCAGCCCCGCACCGCGACTGAAATCGCCGCCACCAGCGTGGATTACGATTTGACCATCCGCAGCCTGCAGAAGGCTTGGGAAAATTGTGTAAACGATGCGCTGTTTATCTGCTCATGTCTGGATAGAGCCTATCACAGGGACGATTGGTGGCCGACGGACGTGCAGATCGACTGGGGCGATGGTGTGCTGTACGACCGCAGCCGCGTTTGGGCCGAGCAGCAGCAGATGGTGAGCGCCGGTTTGCTGCGGCCGGAGATCGCGCTGGCGTGGTACTACAACCTGCCCGCCGAAACCGAGGAAAATTTGCGGGCTGTGCGCGAAAAGTACATGCCAGCCACGAAAGGAGGTGAGAACCATGAGTGAAGAAAAGATCGACCGAAAGCCTGCCCCCGCGCCCTATGCGGCCGGCACCGGCACCGTGCCCGTTGGCCCCGACCGCGCGGCCTTTGAGCGGATGAGTTACCGCGAGAGGGTGGCGTTTAAGCGGGAGGACCCGGAGGGGTATGCCTTGATGCGCGCGGGCGCTGTTTGATGGGCGGTGCCCCGGCCCTGCCTACCTTGCGGCAGGGCCTTTTATAGTGGGATGCTGCCCGATAGCCTTCCTTTTTGGACACCCAAAAAGGAAGCGAAAAAGGTGCCCGCTACTTCCGATAGCGCGGGAGGCCCGGCCAAGGGGGCCCGCCCCCTTGGAACCCCAAAGATGAGGTCGAGAAGCAAAAAAGCTAAAAAACGCAGGAGTGCTGCGTTTTTCTTAACGCTTTTTCGCTCCTCTCCATATTGACCCCTCCGGGGCCGAAACGGGGCGTCGGGGACGCCGCCCCCTACGGCCAACCATATGTGGGCTGTAGGGGCGCACAGTGTGCGCCCGTGCAATCCCGCGCTGCCGCAAAACTCCACGGGCGAACACTGTTCGCCCCTACAGTCGCTTTGCTGGTGGTGCTGTAGGGAGGGGTCTTGACCCCTCCTGGGAATTTTGCGCAAACCGCTGAACGTAGCACCGCAGGGTGGTGACACCCGTCAATGCAATTGACAAGCAATCAACAAAAAATCAACAAACAGAAAGGACAAAAACAATGGCAGATTTTATTACTAAGCTCTCTGATATGATCGACCCGGAAGTGATGGCGGATATGGTTTCGGCGCGAATTCCGAAAAAATTGCGCGTAGCACCGTTTGCTAAGGTGGACGACACCCTGGCCGGTGTGCCGGGCGATACCATCACCGTGCCCGCCTACACCTACATTGGCGATGCCGCCGATGTGGCCGAGGGCGGCGAGGTCGCGATTGAAAAAATGACCACCTCCACCCGTAAGGCTACCATCAAAAAGGCCATGAAGGGCATCGGCCTGACGGACGAAGCCGTGCTGTCCGGCTACGGCAACCCCGTGGGCGAGGCCAACACCCAGCTGGCCCTGGCGATTGCCGCCAAGATCGACAGCGACTGCATGGATGCCCTGCAGACCGCCAGCCTGATTTACGATGGTACGGCAAAAACCATCAGCTATGACGGCATCGTGGACGCGGTGGACCTGTTCGAGGACGAGATGGGCTGCAGCGAAAAAGTCATGTTCATCCACCCCAAACAGGTCACGCAGCTGCGCAAAAACCCCGACTTTTTGAGCGCCGACAAGTACACCCCCGGCGTGGCCCTGAGCGGCGAGATCGGCATGATTGCGGGCTGCCGCCTGGTGCCTAGCAAAAAAGTGCCGCTGGATGGTGGTTTTTACGCCTGCCCCATCGTCAAGCTGGAGGACGACCCCGAGGTCGATGACGAGATCCCGGCACTGACCATCTACCGCAAGCGCGAGGTCAACATCGAGACCGAACGCAAGCCCAAGACCCGCACCACCGAGATCACCGCCGACGAATTTTACGTGGCGGTGCTGTCCAACGAGGCCAAGGTGGTGCTGGCGAAGTTCAAGGCATAAGGAGGAAGGAACTGTGCCGGATTATCGTTATTACGTTGAAAATTACCTTGGCGAGGACATCCCGGAGGCCGACTTTCCGCGATTGATCCGGCGAGCGCAGGCCGAACTTGCCCGCATGCGGGACGTGTACGCCGTGATGCCCCGTCCTGGCCTGGACCCCGCCGAGGCCGATGCCATGGCCGCCTGCGCCGTTGCCGATGCGATGTACGAGTTTGACCAGGAGGATGCCGCCCGCGGCCTGGCTAAGGTGACGGTCGGCAGCGTCAGCGAGACCTACACCGCCCCGCCCGAACTGTGCGCCGCCACCCTGGCCCTGCGCGCCGCGCACTTCCGCCGCGAGGCCGGGTACTACCTGCAGATTGGGCGGTGGGTGCATGCGTAAGCGCGGCTTGTGCGGCCAGACCGTGACCGTGTACCACCCTTTGCCCGGCAAAAAACGCGTTGACAGGTATATTTTGCGGGACGTGTTTTGCCAGATCGGCAGCCGCGAAGTGCCTGACGCGGCCGGTGCCAAGGGCGGTGAGGCCATGCTGTTGGTGGTGCCGGAAACGGATTTGACGCGATACAGCGTGAATTATAAGCTGACGGCAGGTGACCGGGTGATGCTGGGCGAGGGGGCGGAGGTGGATTGGGCGGCGTGGCCGTCCTTTGTGCCTGCCGAAGTGGACGACCTGGGTGCGATAACCTACGTGTTACCGTTGTATTTGCACGGCGCACTGCACCATGTGGAGGCCGGTGCCTGGTGGAGTTCCGGCGGGGCCGGTGCCGGGCGGCTGGCAAGATAAAGAAAGGAGCAACCCATGATTGACGATATGATGACATTTTTGGCTCGTGCCCCCACTTTGGGGGACCTGCCGCTGACCTGGGGGCAGGCCGGGCCGCGCCCCGGCACCGGCGGCGTGTACCTGCGGGGCGTGAAGATTTTGCAAACCAAAACCGACCTGCTGGGCCTACAAAAACAACGCTGCCGTGCGGAATTTCTGCTGCGGCTCTGCTTGCCGCTGCCTGCCGGGGACGGGGATGCCGCCCTTGCCAACGCCCGGCGTTTGGCGGCGCTGCAGGCGTGGGTGGCGGCCGAAAGCGCCGCAGGCCGCGCGCCTCGGTTTGGCAACTGCGACCCGCTGACCGAGCAGGTGCGCACCGAGGGCGGCCAGCTGGACCGCGCCGATGCGGGCGGCACCGCGCTGTACAGCATTAAAATTTTAGTGGAGTATTCCATGCGGTACGAAGCGTAATAAACTTGACGAAAAAAGGAGCAAAATATGAAAATTGAACGTAGATACATGGCACATTACCTCAACGCAGGCTTTGGCGGTGCCGAAAATTACTGCCGCCTGGGCGCGGATTTGGAGGAATACAGCCCCGAACTGACCGCCAACGTGGAGAAAAAGTCCAACATTCTGGGGCAGACTTCGGTGGTCATCGATAGCTACCAGAAGCAGGGCGAGGTCAGCCCCTACTACGCCGAGGCCGGCGACCCGCTGTTTGAAAAGCTGCAGGCCATCATTGACGGCGACCTGGTGCTGGACGACCTGAAAACCGACATCGTGGAGGTGAAGCTGTGGGGCGAGACCACCGACACCAGCTACCCCGCCGTGCGCGAGGAGTGCTACATCGAGATCGTCAGCTACGGCGGCGACACCACCGGGTATCAGATCCCGTTTAATGTGCATTATACCGGGGTGAAAAGTAAGGGGAAATTTGACGTTAAGACGAAGAAGTTTGTGGCGGATTGAGCTTTTGACGTGACTTGCGGCGGGTGGCATAAGACCCCCAAAGACCCCTCCGGGGCCAAAACGCAAGGGCGTTGAGGTTGTAGGGGCGATCATTGATCGCCCGTGGAGTTTTGTGGTTACGCCAGATTCCACGGGCGAACACTGTTCGCCCCTACAGTACCATTTTATATTGGGCATTTGGCCCCGGAGGGGCCAGACGGAGAGGAGTGAAAAAGCGTTAAGAACCGTGCAGCACTCCTGCACGGTTTAGCTTTTTTGCTTCTC
>CAVKDR010000052.1:0-82354 GCA_963655125.1 Bulleidia sp. | reverse complement strand
GTAGGGGCGGATGCTTGCATCCGCCCGCGGGTCGATGCAAGCATCGACCCCTACAGTTATTTCGATTCTATACTTTCTGTTGGCTCTATCCCCAAATAGGGCAGCGCCTTTTGCAGGACCTCGGCGCAGACGGGGCCGGAGAGGGCACCGCCGCTGGTGGTCCAGCTGTGGGGTTCGTCCAGGCAGACCAGTACGGCCAGGCGCGGGGCTTCGATGGGCGCAACCGCCACAAAACTGGCAATACGCGCGCCCTCGTTTTTGCTGTCCAGCTTTTGGCTGGTGCCGCTTTTGCCGCCCACCCGGTAGCCGGGCACCGCCGCCCGTGTGCCGGTGCCGCTGGTGACCACCCCCTCCATCAGTTTGCACATGGTGGCGCTGGTCTCCTCGGAGATGACCTGCCGCTTCACGGTGGGTTCGGTCTCTTTGATTACCGTGCCGTCCGGGGCGGTGATGCGCTGGACGAGGTAAGGCTGCATCAGCCGCCCGCCGTTGACTACCGCGCACACCGCCGTAAGCATTTGCAGATAGCTGACCTTACTGCTTTGCCCAAAGGAGCAGGATGCCAGTTCCACCGGACCCATCCTGCAGCAAAAACAGGATAAGGCCCCCGGCGCATCACCGAGGGCCTTACCCTGTTTGCAAGAAAGGAACGATAGAAAAAAGAGAAGAAATCCGGGTCATTACCGCGATGCGGCGCGACCCTTATATCAGACGGACGGGGAATCCGCCGGATCTTGGGTTGCATCCTCCGGGGCGGCGGTCTCTGCGGGCAGACGGCCGTACAGCTCCATCAGATGGCTGAGCTTTTGCGCCAGTGCCGGGGTAAAAGCACCCGGCAGTGTGCGCCAGCACCAGTTGCCGCCCAACGTGGACGGCGTGTTCATGCGGGATTCATGCCCCAGGCCCAGCACATCCTGCGCCTGCACCACGGCCAGGTCAGCCGTGCTGGCCCAGACACCGCGCATCATGCCCCAGTGGTAGCCTTCCTCCTGGGTCAGGTTCAGGTACTCTACGGCACGGTCGGTGTCGGTCTTATCGGCGGTGGCAAACCAGCCCTGTACAGGCTCGTTGTCATGGGTGCCGGTGTAGGCCACGCAGTTGGTGGGATAGCTGTGGGGGCGGTAGTCGCCGCCATCGCGGCTGTCAAAAGCGAATTCCAGCACTTTCATGCCAGGGTACTCGCACTTGGCCAGCAGTTCGCGCACATCGTCAGTCAAAAAGCCCAGATCCTCGGCAATGATACGGGGGCTGCCCAGTTCCTTTTTGACGGCGGCAAACAGATTGTAGCCGGGGCCGGTGCGCCAGCGGCCATGCTCGGCGGTCTTATCGCCGTAAGGGATGGCGTAGTACCCGGCAAAGCCGCGGAAGTGATCGATGCGCAGGACATCGTAGATGCTGCACAGGTGGCGGATGCGGCGGATCCACCAGCGGTAGCCGGTGGCGGCCATGGCGTCCCAGTCAAACAGCGGGTTGCCCCACAGCTGGCCGGTGGCGGAGAATCCATCCGGCGGGCAGCCGGCCACCTCGGTAGGCAGCAGGTTTTCGTCCAACTGGAACTCCTGCGGGCAGCTCCATACATCCACGCTGTCCGCCGCTACGTAGATGGGCAGGTCGCCGATGATCTCGACCCCCTGGGCATTGGCGTAGGCTTTCAAGCGCTTCCACTGGGTGTAGAACAGGTACTGCACCGCCTGCCAGAAATCGATGCTCGCCTTATGGTAGCGGCGGGCCTTGTCCAGTTCGGCCGGTTTGCGCAGCCGCAGCGGGCGCTCCCATTCCAGCCAGGATTTGCCGCCGTGGGCATCTTTTAATGCCATAAACAGGGCGTAATCCGGTAGCCAGAAAGCGTTGTCCGCCAAAAACTGCTCGTAATCCGCCGGTGGCTTAGCCAACAGACGGGCGCAGGCGCGGCGCAGGACGGGATAGCGCTTCTCGTACAATACACCATAGTTGATGCAGTCGGGTGCGCTCTCCCAATCGATGGTGCGGTACTCCTCAGGCGTAAGCAGCCCGGCCTCGGCCAGCTGGTCAAGATCGATAAAGTAGGGGTTGCCCGCGAAGGTAGAGAAAGACTGATAGGGACTATCGCCATAGCTGGTGGGGCACACCGGCAAAATCTGCCAGTAATGCTGCCCTGCCGCATGCAGGAAGTCCACAAATTCACGGGCCGCAGCCCCCATAGTACCGATACCGCCGGGGGACGGCAGGCTGGAAATCGGCAGCAGAATACCGCTGGTTCTCATAAAAATACTGACCTCTTTCTAATGGAATATACTTTCGGGCTCTCTATCAGCCCTTGACTGCACCGGCCACAACGCCATCGATGATGTACTTCTGGCAGGCCAGGTACAGCACGATGACGGGGATGACCGTGATCATGATGCAGGCCATCATGGGGGCCATTTCGACCTTGCCATAGCTGCCGCGGAAGTACTGGATCGCCATGGGGATGGTGCGGTACTGCTTGATGTCCAGCACCAGGGTGGGCAGCAGGTAGTCGTTCCAGACCCACATGGTTTCCAGGATAGCGGTGGAGATCATGGTGGGCTTCAAAATCGGGCAGACCACCTTGAAGAAGATCTGCAGCGGATTACAGCCATCGATCATGGCAGCTTCCTCAATGGCGATGGGCATCGACTTGACAAAGCCGGTGAACATGAACACCGCCAGACCGGCACCGAAGCCCAGGTAGATGATGCAGATATTGTAGGGGTTGTTCAGCTTGAGGCTGTCCGCCGTTTTTGCCAGGGTGAACATGACCATCTGGAACGGCACGATCATGCTGAATACGCACAGGTAATACATACCTTTGGAAAGCACACCCTGCACACGGGTGATGTACCATGCACACATCGAGCAGCAGAGCAGAATCAGCGCGACGGAGGAGATCGTGATGATAAAGCTGTACCACAGCGAGGAGAGGAAGTCCATCTCCGTGATGCCGTAGATGTAGTTTTTCAGGCCCACAAAGGTTTCGGCGTTGGGCAGTTCAAAAGCGTGGGTAGTGGTGATGGCGCGCTCGGTCTTGAGCGAGTTCATCAAAATCATGAACACCGGGTACATCCAGAGGACGCAGACGATGGTAAGCACGACCGACAGCACCGAATTGATGCGGCGGTCTTTAGCAGTCTTGCCCATTATTGCTGCACCTCCTTAGAACGGGTGAAATGAAGCTGAACGAGGGAAATAACGACCACAAAGAGGAAGAATACCACGGCCTTGGCCTGGCCGATGCCTTTCCACTGGGGTCCCGAGCGGGCGTAGAACGTATCGTAGATGTTGTACGCCAGCATCATGGACTGCTTGGCCGGTTCGCCAGCCGTCAGGGAGAGGTTCTGGTCGAACAGCTTGAAGGAGTTGGTCAGCGTCAGGAACGTGCAGATCGTCACGCTGGGCATGACCATGGGAATTTTGATCTTAAAGAGGATCTGGCGGGAGGTAGCGCCGTCAATGCGGGCGGCTTCGATCAGATCGGTAGGCACGTTCTGCAAACCGGCAATGTAGATAATCATCATGTAGCCGATCTGCTGCCAGCACATCAGGATGATCAGGCCCCAGAAACCGTAGGTCGCATTCAGCGACAGCAGCGGCTTGCCCAGGGCGGACAGGATGCCGTTGAGCAAAATCTGCCAGATGTAGCCCAGCACGATACCGCCGATCAGATTCGGCAGGAAGAAGATCGTGCGGAATGCGTTGGTGCCGCGCATGCCGCGGGTGAGCAGCAGCGCAATGCTGAACGCCAGCACATTGATGAGCACCGTGGACACGATGGTGAAAGCTGCCGTGAACCAGAACGCATGGGTGAAGGTGTTATCGATCCAGATCATTTTGTAGTTATCCAGGCCGACGAACTGCACGTTTTTAACCGTAGTAAACTTGCAGAAGGACAGCCCCGCGCCCCAGATGAAAGGCCACACAAAGCCGATGATAAAGGCGATCAGCGTTGGCAGCACAAAGACGGGCCAATAGCGTTTTATGGCTTTTTCCATAGGAAAGCCCCCTTTTCAGATTCTCTTTCTTGCTTCGTTTCTTCGTTTTGCTAAAAAAGCGGGGCGGGCGATTCCCGCCCGCCCCACAGGTATTGCGTTTTAGGTTTGCTGTTTTACATTAAGCAGCAGCGTTCAGAGCAGCCTCGGTTGCCCAGCCATCCACGAAAGCGGTGACAACGGCATCCCAGTCGCCGGTACCAGCGGCGTAAGCGGTCAGAGCAGAACCAACGCCGTTCTTCCAGTTCTCAGAAGGCATGGTGGAGAAGTTCCAGGCCACGGGGGTCTTGCCGGCAGCGGTCATTTCCTTGTCGACCTTGACAAAGAGGTTCGGGGACTCGGCAGCGGCCTTGAAGGGGATAACGAAGCCCATGTCGTCAGCCATAGCCTTGGTGCCTTCGTCAGAGGTAACGCACCAGTAGATGAAGTCCAGCGTAGCGTTGATGTCGTCCTCGCTGGCTTCCTTGTTGACGCACCAGTAGTTCTCCGTGCCGGTGCACAGGCCCTGGTTGGCTTCATCGCCGACACCAATGTAGATGGGCATCATGGTCAGGTCGTCATCGGTGAAAGGCTTGTCATCGCCGACCAGGTTGTTGTACTCCCAGGAACCATTCTGGAAGAAGACGGCCTCGCTGTTCAGGAACTCGTTACGGCTGTCATCGCCGGTCTTGCCAGCCAGCTCAGCGGGATCGCAGGTGGAGTTGTTGATGTACAGATCAAAGATGTCTTTGTAGTTGTCGAGGTAGGTGCCCTTGATGGCATCGGTGGTGTCAATGCCGTCTGCCTGGTACTCGAAGTAGATGGGCAGGTTGGCCAGGTGGGTCTTGAAGCGCCAGTCAGAAGAACCGTCCATACCGGCGGAGGAGAAAGCGGAGAAGCCCAGCTCGTCCTTGCGGGCGGTGATGTCCTCGGCAACCTTCTTCAGGTCGGCGAAGCTCTTGATGTCGTCCACGGTGTAGCCAGCCTTTTCCAGCAGGGTCTTGTTGGTGATCAGGCCGTAGCTCTCGATAACGTAGCCGATACCCAGGGTGGCATCGCCATCTTTCAGAGCGTAGGAATCGCTGGTCAGCTCACCGGCGATCTTAGAGCCGGACAGGTCGTAGCAGTAATCTTTCCAGTTAGCCAGACCGACAGGGCCGTTGACCTGGAACAGGGTGGGCGCATCGCTCTTAGCCATCTCGCTCATCAGGGTGGTCTCGTACTGGCCGGAAGCGGCGGTCACAACGGTAACGGGAACGCCGGTCTCCTCGGTGTACTTGGCGGCCAGATCCTGCCAGGCTTCATCCTGTTCGGGCTTGAAGTTCAGGTAGTAGACCTTACCGGCTGCATCAGAGGTGGCAGCGGTGGAGGTGGAGTCAGCAGCAGGTGCGGTGCTGTCAGCGGTAGAAGCGGCGGCGGAAGAAGCTCTGCTGCCGCAGCCTGCCAGCAGGCCGAGAGCCATAGCAGAGGCCAGGCTCAACGAAAGGGTCTTTTTTGCATTCATGGTCGTTTTCCTCCTTCAATAAGAAAACAAGTTAGATACAATTGAGTGAATTCGTTTGCGCAACTCGAATACATTTTTCCGTTCGGATTGCCTATATCATACACGGTATTTTTTCAAAAATCAACCTGTTTTTGTCGATGTTGCCCAAGTTTGTAGGTTGTCATGAACCTAATGCGCTACAATTGTGCACTTTTGCCCTATAATTGCGCATTTTATGTCATGATTCATTGCGCAAGTTGCGCGTTTGACAGGTTTTGACAGACGCAAAACGCCCCGGCACAGCCGGGGCAAGGGCTGTGCCGGGGTGGAAAAAAGGATTTAATTCGGCTTATGCTTGCGCAAAATCATACGTAGTAGGGCGGGACTACTCGTTGAGAAAGCCTCCCTCTGGGAGACAGACTCCCCCGATACGGGGGAGGTGGCACGAAGTGCCAGAGAGGGAGCGGTGGCCCGAAGGGCCGGAGGGAGAGAGCATCATCACCATCCGAAGCTTTCATGCTCGCACCTGGCTCTCTCCCCCACCCGCTTCGCGGGAGCCCCCTCCCAGAGGGGGCCAATGCAAAGTGCATCGCTTTTTTAATTGTATAACATCTTATATAATTCCAGCAGCCTCTCCCCTATCTTCGGCAGGGCCCGCGCCTCTGCGGTTTGGCGGGCGGCTGCGGCAGTGTCGGGCAGTTTGTGCTGCAAAAGGGCCTGCAAGCGGACCGGCAGGTCTTGGGTGGTGCGGTAGGTGTGTACGTTTACGCCATCCTGCAGCCAGCCGTGGTAGGCCGGGATGTCCCGCACCAGCGTGGGTGTTGCGCAGGCCAGGGCTTCCAGCACCACAATGCCCTCGGTTTCCTCATAGCTGCAAAACAAAAAGGCATCTGCGCCGCAATAGGCTGTGCGCAGTTCAGCCTGGGTGAGAAAGCCCGGAAACCGCAGGTTTTCCGGGGCATCCGCCATGGCCGCTTTGACGTTATGCGGCACAAGGTGCGGGTCGGTGTAGCCGAACCAAAGAAATTGCACCTGCGGCATTTTGTGCGCCAGCGCAATAAAATCCAGGACCCCCTTGCGCTGCATGTAATGCCCCACACTGATGACCACGGGCTTATCTGCCGCCAGGCGGTACTTCTCCCGCAGAATGGACCGGCTGGCGGGGTTGGGTGCAAAAAACTGCGTATCCACGCCGTTAGAAAGCGGCACGATGGGCGGGTGCAGCCGATAACCTGCCAACTCTTTGGCCGAGTAAGGCGTGGGCGTGATGATGAGATCCGCCTGGTTGTAGCACAGCCGCAGCCATTGGCGGAAAAGCGGTGCCAGCAGGTTGGAACCGGTGAACGAGTTGCGGAAATCTTTCTCAGTCGAATGGCCGTACCAGATGACCTTTTGCCCCCGGCGGCAGGCATGCCGTGCTGCCCAGGGCGACACCGGCAGCACCGTATTGATATGCACCACCTCGGCGCGGCGGTCCCAGTCGGTGACAACCCGTACGCCTACACTTTCCAGCGCCGCCCGCTGGTGTTTGGCGGCCTGCCCTACCCCGCTTTTGCTGACCAGCGCCAGCGAGCCGCTGTAGATATGTACGGTGCGCATAGCGTTCACCTCCAAAGCCCCAGCAAATTTTGCGCAACTACGGTCAGCCCCAGGCTGTACAGCGCAATGGAGGCCGGTTTGCACAGCAAAATGATGGCCGTGTACAGCCGCCAGCCCATGCGGGTAGTGCCCGCCAAAAAGCAGAGGTAGTCATCCGGCGCAACCGGGATGAAAATAAGGAACGCAAACCACTTGGCAAACCGGCTGCCGCTGCCCATCCAGCGGTCGTATTTTTCGATCATTTTAGCCGGGAAAACGCTTTCCAGCAGCGGGCGGCCGCAGGAGCGAGCGATGGCAAAAGCCGCCAGCGACCCGGCGCAGATGCCGATATAGTTGTACCAAAAGCCCTTCCATGCGCCGAACAGGATGACCCCCGCCAGGCACCCCAGCCCGCCGGGCAGGATGGGGATGACCACCTGCACAGCCTGGAATGCGATAAACACCGCCGGGCCTGCCCAGCCGAACTGACCGATGTAGCTTGTCAGCGCTTCTTTTGACTCGAATAAGCCTGCTTTCCAGAAGCCCCAGGCCAGTATGCCGCAAAGCAGTAAGCCCAAGATGGACGCTGTCTGGTTGATTTTTTTGATCATGCCACATTCCCCCTTGCCGCACTGCGGGCGGTATGTTTGCGGCCCAAAGCTGCTGCGTAAAACCGTGCCACGCTAAGCCCGAACTGCTCCTTGGTATAGGGCTGCACAGCGCGGCGGGCGTTTTTGCGCATAGCGGCCAGCTGTTTGCCTTTCGGCAGGGCGGCGGCGCAGGCAGCCAGTTCGGCGGGCGTGTGGTAGGCCCAGCCGGTCTCCCCCTCCCGCACCAACGTGTCCAGGCAGGGGTCGGCGCGGCAAAGCAGCGGCAGGCCCGCAGCCATAGCCTCGATGTAAGTCAGGCCCTGGGCCTCGCTGGTGGACGCACTGACGAACACGTCTCCCATTGCGTAGTAGCGGGGCACCTCGGCGGGTGACACAGCCCCGGCGAAGATCACCCGGTCGGCCACGCCGAGGCTTTGAGCCTGCTGCTCCAGCGCCGCGCGCTCGGGGCCATCGCCCACGATGAGCAGCACAGCATCGGGCAGTTCCCGCATGGCATCGATGAGTTCCGCCGTATTCTTTTCTTTCGCCAGCCGTCCCAGACTGAGCAGGACGGTTTTGTTTGCATCTTTCGGCGGCAGGCCCAGTTGTTTGCGCAATGTATCATCCTGGGGCACGGCAAAGCGCTGCAGATCCAGCCCGGTAGGGATGATGCGCACCGGGCAGTGTACGCCGTAGCCCACCAGCAGGCGGCTGATTTTGGGCGTAGGTGCGATGACTCCATCACAGCTTGCGCAGATCATGCGGGTAAACAGCGCCGCCATCTTGCGCCCCATGCTGCGGCTTGGGGAAAAGTAATGGGTGTAATCCTCGTACACTGTGTGGTAGGTGTGGATGAGCGGTGCGCCCACAGTATGCGCAATCCGGCGCGCCGGTGCAAAGGTGCTGAACTCACACTGCGAGTGGACAATATCCGGGTGCCAATCGACCAGATCACGAATGGCATGATTCAATGCCGGGGCGCGCAGCCGGGCACCGGGGTAGACCAGCCCGGCATCCAGTGAGCCTAAGTAGGTCACACCGTCCTTTGTATACGTATGGCTGTCGCCCGAAAGGGTCAGTACCCGCACCTCGTGCCCCTGGGCCGCCAGCGCGGCGCGCAGGGCAACAGTAGACGTTACAACGCCGTTTATGGTAGAGGTCCAGGTATCGGTCGTAAGCAGTATTTTCATGGTCGCTGCCTCCCAGTTGTTGGTGGTTTCTGCTTACTATAACGAGGGGTGCAGAGCGGATTTTGCAAAAGCCACAAAATTTACATCTGGCAGGGCGCAAAAATCGTTGGGCATCAGCGGCATCTGCATCTTGCAAAATGGTGTTGATAAGGGTATGATTGTAACAGCGCAAACGATTTCAAATTTTGACAATTTTTGCATGGAGACAAGGAGAAAAACTATGGCAAACCCGCAGCCCTGGTGGAAAAACGCTGTGATCTACCAGATCTACCCCCGCAGCTTTCAGGACAGCAACGGCGATGGCATCGGCGATCTGGCCGGTATCATCCGGCGGCTGGACTACCTGGAGACCCTGGGCATTGATGCCATCTGGCTCAGCCCCGTCTACCGCAGCCCGCAGGACGACAACGGCTACGATATCTCTGACTACTGCGATATTGACCCGATGTTCGGCACCCTGGCCGACATGGACAAACTCATCGCGGAAGCAAAGAAGCACCACATCCGCATTATCATGGACCTGGTGCTGAACCACTCCTCGGACGAGCACCGCTGGTTCCAGGAGGCAAAAAAGAGCCGCGACAATCCCTACCACGACTATTACGTCTGGCGTGACGGTGTGGAGGGCACGCCGCCCAACGAGATGAAGGCCACCTTTGGCGGCTCGGCCTGGACCTGGGTGCCCGAGGTGGGGCAGTATTATTTCCACCAGTTTTCCATCAAGCAGCCTGACCTGAACTGGGACAATCCCGCCCTGCGGCAGGAGTTGTACAAGGCCATCCGCTTTTGGATGGACAAAGGCGTGGGCGGTTTCCGGCTGGATGTCATTGACCAGATCGCCAAGGACCCTGATTTGGAGATCACCGCCAACGGCCCGATGCTGCATGCCTTTATCCGGGAGTTGAACGCCAACACCTTTGGCGGCACCGACCTGGTGACCGTGGGCGAGGCCTGGGGCGCTACGGTGCAGAACGCGCCAATCTTCAGCGACCCACGGGGCAAGGAATTTTCGATGGTGTTCCAGTTTGAGCATATTGGCCTGGACCAGATCCCCGGCAAGGAAAAGTGGGACCTGGCCCCGCTGCAGCTTTCGGCCCTGAAAGAGGTGCTGACCAAGTGGCAGGTGGGCCTACATGGCAAGGGCTGGAACAGCCTGTTCTGGAACAACCACGACCTGCCGCGCATTGTCTCCCGCTGGGGCAACGATGGCGCGTACCGGCAGGAATCCGCCAAGATGCTGGCTACCCTGCTGCACGGCATGCAGGGCACACCCTACATCTACCAGGGCGAGGAACTGGGCATGACCAATGTGGCGTTCCCCACCATTGACAACTACCGCGACATTGAAACGCTGAACATGTACCGTGAGCGCACCCAGGCCGGGTATGACGAAGCCGACATCCTGCGCTCACTCCACGCCAAGAGCCGCGACAACGCCCGCACCCCCATGCAGTGGGATACTACCGCCAACGCAGGCTTTACTGCTGGCACACCCTGGATGCAGGTGAACCCCAACTATACCGCCATCAACGCGGCGGATGAAGTGGCGGATGCCGGCTCGGTGTTCCACTACTATCAAACGCTGATCCGCCTGCGCAAACAGTATCTTATTTTCAGCGAGGGTGATTTCACCCTGCTGTTTGCGGACCATCCGGCCCTGTTTGCCTACCAGCGCCGCCTGGGCGACCAGGTGATGACCGTGCTGTGCAATTTCTATGAGGAGCCGCTCACCCTGCCCGCCGCCGCAGTGGCCGCCCTGCCGCTGGATACCCTGCTGCTGGGCAACTACGCGGCACCTGTGGATGCCGCCCATTTCCGCCCGTATGAAGCGCGGATCTATCTGAACAAGGCAGAATAAATCTGTTTCTACACGCAAAAAGCCGCCCGGCCTGAAAGGATTTTTCAGGCCGGGCGGCGTATTTGTTATTGGTAAGGGGTAAATCAGGTCTGGGTCGAGGTGCGCAGGCCCACCTGGTAGCCAAGCAGGGTGCCGGTCTCGACAGGCTGGCGGCGGGTAACGGCCAGCAATTGCTGTGCGGCGCGCTTGCCCAACAGTTCGGGGTCGAAAGAGACTGCCGTGATCTGCGGCGTGCAGTCCAGCAGGGCTTCGCCATCATACAGCGAGGCAATGCGGATGTCATCGGGCACTTTCAGGCCCATCTGGCGCACAGTGTTCAGCGCCAGCATGGCTACGTGGTCGTCCATGCACAGCAGGCAGTCGGCCTTGCGGGCCACAGCCTGCTGGATGGCATCGATGCGCAGGTCATCGGTCTCCAACTCCAAAAAGAGCAGACTTTCATCGATCTTGCAATGGCTGTGCTCGTGCGCCTGGCGGAAACCCTCGAGACGGGTCTGGTTGACGGTGTACAGCATAGATCCGCCCAGCAGGGCGATGCGGTGCAGCCCTTTCATCAGCAGCAGGTTGGTCAGCTCGCGGCAGCCGCCCACCTGGTCGTGGTCAACATACAGTACCGTGGGGTCGGCCGGGCGGCCGATGGTGATAAAGGGCAGCTTGCTTTGCTGCAGCAGCGGGATCAGGGGGTCACGTTCCAGCGAGCGGGCCAGGATAACGCCATCGATCTTGTGGTTGACCAGCAGGCGCTGCATGGGCTGGGCCTCCTGCTCGCCCACCATAGCCAGCAGCACATCGTAATCATTGCGGGCCATCACATCGCAGACAGCGGTGATCGTTTTGCGCAGGAACGGGCCTTCAAAGTTAGAAAACTGGCGCGAAAACACCAGCGCAATATTATACGACTTTTTGGTGACGAGACTTTTCGCCATCATGTTCGGGACATAATTTTTCTCACGGGCATAGTCCACCACGCGTTGGCGGGTTGCTTCGCTTACACGGCCATTGCCGGACAAAGCACGGGATACCGTTGTTTTCGATACACCTAAATCCTCTGCCATACGGGTGATATCCATAATGCCTTCATCTGATTTTTTGCGACGCGGCATCTCAGAATCGACTCCTTGTTCAATGGTGTTTAGGTTAGTATAACATACGCGGCGCGTAGGTTTCAACGGGTTTGCGGTTAGTTTCGCGAATTTTTCGTAATTTTTGCTTTATTTTATGTCTTTTTGTTGCTTTTTAACCGTTTGTACCAGTTTCGCATGGCGGTTACGTCCTGTTCGGTCAGGGTGTCGGCGGCAAAAGCGGCGCGCTGCGCAAGCGATACCATCGCTTCGATCTCTGCGCCCGAAAGCTCATGCATCTCTTTTAGCAAGAACTGGGTAAATGCCCGCTCGTCAGAGGATGTGCCCGCAGGCAGGCCGCGGCGGACCAGCAGCCCGTAGATCGCAGCGAAGACGGACAGCACCCGCTCGGCACAGGGGCGGCGGGTATCCAGCCCCAGCATACGGCGGCGGTGCAGGATAAGGGCAGCTGCGGCCGCAGCCAACAACACCACCGGCACAGCCAGCAGCCACAAGGCGCTGCGCGGGGCAGTGGAAAGCTGCAGATCTTGCTGGGCGGTGGCAGGGTCGTTCGCTGTCTACCCCTCTGCGGGGGTAGTTTCCGGCAGGTCGCTCTTGTAGTCGGCCTTTTCGGCTGTTACCAGCACACCGGGGGTCATCTCCATGGGGGTCCAACCCTGGCCGTCAATGTAGACCTCGGCCCATGCGTGGGCATTGTCGTCTTGCAAAACGGCATGCCAGCTGCCGTCCGCCTGTTGGGTAAACAGCCCCTGCGGCGCGGCGTAGCCCACCACATAGCGGGCAGGCAGGCCAAACATGCGGAACATCAGCGTGGCCGCCGAGGCAAACTGCACACTGTAGCCGGATTGGGACTCATACAAAAAGTAGTGGATCGGGTCGGTGCCGTCCGGGGCCTGGGGAGCGCTTACATCGTACTGGCAGTTGGTGTTCAGCCAGGTGCGGATGTAGGCGGCAATGTCGTCAGGGTCGGTCAGTTTTTGGTCTTTGGCCGCCGTCTCGCACTGGGCTTGCAGGTCATCGTAGCCATCTGGCACAGCGGTATAGTGGCTGTTGACGTAGGCCGCGTAGGAACTTTCCATGCGGTCCAACACACTGGGGTCGCCCTCGGCACGGGCGGTCAGCAGTTCTTTGGCCATGCTGCGCGGATAGTACAAAAACACATCATCCTGCGCGGTCTGGCCGTCCGCCGCGCCATCGCCATTGAGGGTGTAGTAGTCGTTCCAGTAGGCGTTGTAGGGGGCGTAGGTGTAAGTGTCCCCGGCGTTCAGCCGCTCTACCGTAAGGGACTGCGGCTCAGCGGTGCCATCGTAGGCGGCGCGCAAAAATGCCAGGCTGGCGATGGTCAGGCGGGCATCGTCCTCGGTTTTCCAGTTCATGGCGGCACTGTCAAAAGCGGCTGCATCGGGGGCCTGCCAGGCGGTACCATCGTAACTGCCGCCGATGAAGCCCCGCAGGTAGACAGTCTCCTCCGGTTTGGCGCTGACAGTCAGGGACAAGTCCTCGACCCCGCGCAGCTGCAAGCCGCCGCCCTGGGCCAAGGAGCCATCAGCCACGCCGCCGGCGGCAGCTTCCACATGCAGGTTCAGCCGCCCACCGCTGACGCGGGGCAGCCAGGTCACGGCGGCGCTGATGGCCGCGGATTCCACCGCCTGGGCCGCTGGCTGCAACGCCTGCAAGGGCAGGCTTGCCACGGGCCGCAGCACAAAAGGCAGGCACCAACAGCACGGCACACACAAGTACCGCAGCCGCAGCGGAGCCTTTTTGAATGGCCCGGTGCTGCGTCTGGTTGCGGCGGTTTGTTTCGGACTCCGCCGCTCCCCACAGGGCACGGCGGCGCACCGCGCGGGAGGCAGCCAATGCCCCCAGCCAACCCACGGCCAGCAGCAGCCAGCAGGGCGTGGAAACCGTGCTGCCCGCCAGCAGCAGGAACACAGCCGCCGGTAACAGCAAAAGATTTAACAGTAAAATGTCGGCCCGGCGCAGCGCGGCCAATGCCAACAGACCGGTCAACGGCAGGGCGGCCAGCGCCAGAAACAGCCCCAGCTGGGCCGGGGTGCCGCCTGCTGCGGCGGTTAGATTTGCGTTGAAACGTTCATGTAAGCTTGCGGCCACAGCAGCGCCGAACTGACGTGCCCCGGCCAAAAAACTGCGCTGGCACAAAAACAGCCCCACCAGATAGACAAGGCTGCCCGCCAGCAGGCCCAACCGGCGTACGCGCTGGGGCAGCCGCCCAAACAGGCACCACCCGGCGCACCATGCGGCCAGCACCAGCCACACCCAAACGGGCGGGGCCACGGCAAAGGCGGTTACAGCGGCAGACATCAGCCCAAAGGCCAACGCCAGCAGCAGGCATAGATCCACCACCAGCCACAGCGTATCCCGCGCGGGCACGGCAGGGCTGATGAGTACGCGGTCCAAAAATACCAGACCGCTGTCGGTATCCGTGCCGCCGCGTTTGGAAAGTGCCACGGCCTTTTTCTTGGCGGGTGGTGCTTCACGATGCAGGGCGGCTTCGGCGGGGAAATCTCCCCACGCGTCACCCTCGCCCTCACTGGGGCCATGACCGCTCCCCTGCCCTGCCATTGTACCGGCGGCCAGGGGTTCACGGATCAGCAGGCGGTTCAGCTTGGCGCTCAACTTCCAGTGTACTTGCTTCAGCGAGTCTCCCTCGCGGTACTCGCGCACATCGTAGCTGCCGCCCAACACGCTGCGGTCGCTCTCCTGGGTGCCGTCAGCGTCCGGGTCGGGCTGGGTGTCGCGGCCCAGGCGGGCACTTTGGGGCAGCACACACAGGCTTTGCGCGGTTTGCGGCAGAGCGCACTGGGCCTTGAACAGCCCCAGATGATCCCACAGCGTTACGCTTTGCAGCCGCAGGTTCCACACGCCGCTTTTATCGGCCCGCAGGGTCAGGCGCTGCTCGGCGCGGGCGTTGCCGCCCAGCATGCCGCTGCAGCGCAAAGTGATGGTATTGCCGCCCCATTCATCGGTGGCCTGCACCAGCGTCAGCAATTGGGGGATGGGCAGTGGGCTGCGGTTGGTCAGCCGCACGGTCAGCACAAAGGGCTGGCCCTGCACGGCGGGATGGTCGGGCACGACCAATTCTGCCTGCACTTTGGCGCGCAGATAGCGCACTTCCGCCGCCAGCAGCAGGGTCAACAGCAGGAAAAATCCCAGCAGCCCCACGGCCAGCGGAGCCTGCGTCAGCACTGCAATGGCAAACAGCAGCACCAGGCCCAGCGCCCAGCCCAGCTTACCTGCCATGGCGGTCGGCCTTTTCGGGGCGCGGACGCGGGACGGTGCGCAACAGGTCCTCGATGACCGTCTCCACCTGCTCGCCGCCCGCCTTGGCCTGGTCGGTCAATACAAGGCGGTGGCGGGCCACATCGGCAAACACGGCGGTCACATCCTGCGGGGCCACAAACTCCCGCCCGGCCAGGTAGGCCGATGCCCGTGCCATGCCCGCCAGCGCCAGCGAGGCGCGGGGGCTAAGCCCCAGCGCCAAGCGCGGATCCTTGCGGCTGGCCTGTGCCAAATCCACGATATAGCGATACATCAATTCATGAATGAACACCCCGGCCACCTCTTTTTGCATGGCCAGCAGGTCGGCCTGATTGGCTACGGGGTGTACCTGCTCCAGCAGGGTGCGCTGACCACGGCCCGCCAGCATTTGCATTTCGGCTTCGGCATCCGGATAGCCCATGACCACGCACACCGTAAAACGGTCCAGCTGAGACTGCGGCAGCATCTGCGTACCGGCGGCCCCCACGGGGTTTTCGGTGGCAATCACGGTAAAAGGCGCGGGCACGGGGTGGGTCACGCCATCCACGGTGACAGTGCCCTCCTCCATGACTTCCAGCAGCGCCGACTGGGTACGGCTGGAGGTACGGTTGATCTCATCGCCCAAAAACAGGTTGCACATGACGCTGCCGGGATGATACACCAGCCGCCCGCTCTCCTTTTGGAATACGGTAAAGCCCACGATGTCCGAGGGCAGCACGTCCGGGGTGAACTGCACACGGCTCTCGTTCAGTTCCAGCGCGCGGGCAAAAGCCAGCGCCAGGGTCGTTTTGCCCACACCGGGGATGTCCTCGATCAGCACATGGCCGCCCGCCAGCATAGCCATCCAGATGGTGCGGATGGTCTGCGGCTTGCCAAACACGGCTTTGGAAACTTCCGCCGCTACGTCAGCGGCCTTTTGGTTGTATTGCATGGTCATTCCTCCCGGTGTTTTTGCCAGATCACCAACACGCCGACACAAGCGGCGATAAAGACGAATCCGGCCCAAAGGGCGTTGTTTTCCAGCCAGATCATCAGGTTGGAGACTGCGCTGCCTTCGGATTCGGTGCTGCCCTCCTGCGGCAGCGGGGTAATGCTTTGGGGTTCCACCTCTGCGATAGACGTTGTACCGTCCGTTTCCATCGTTACCTGCCGGGGCGAAGCATCCCAGGTAGCTTCACTCTCCTGCAAGTCGGCGGCTTTATCGGTCACAGCGGCATCAGGGTCGCGCTCGGCGATTACAAGGTAGCGCTGGTAATTTTGGGTGTAGGGGTGGCAGGTGGAGAGCGTCAGCAGGTCCCGGCCGGGCTGGATGAGCACCGAGGAGATGTCTGCTGGGTCGATGATTTTCAGCTCCGCCACGCGGTAAATCAGGGTATCCCACGGGGTGGTCAGCTGGATCTTGTCCCCTACCTGAATCTGCTGCACGTTGCGCAGCATTTCCGCGCCATAATAGCCACGGTGGGCGGCCAGCACAGTGTTGGTGTTTTCGCCGCCCAGCGGCATCGAGGTCTGCCCCAGCAGCGCCGCGCCCTTTGCCATATTATCCCGGCTGGCCCCCAGGTAGACGGGCAGTTCCAGGTCCAGCCGTGGGATCCACAGCATGGCGAGCACGTCCTCGTCATAGCCGTAATCGGTCAGATCCAGCGGCGGGTTCTCGTAGGCAAAGGCATCGGTCAGGCCGCTTTGACCATCGGCGTAAATTTGCGCATTGTAGTCCTGCATGGCGGCGTACAGTTCCGGGTAGGGGCGGTTTTCCTCAGCGGTTTGGCTGCTGTTATCGGCACCTGCAGCATCGGCAGCGGCGGCCGTGTTGGCGGCAAACTGCTGCGCCGTTTTGCTGTTGCGCTGGCGGGTCAGCCAGTCGGCTGCGGTAGGCTGCAGCATCATGGCAAGGCCCAGCAGAATGGCAAGCCACGCGCCGATTTTTACAAGCAGATGCCGCATCAGTCGTCCTCCTCCCGTTTTTTGCAGCGATGCAGCAGCAAAAGCAGCAGCAGTGCTTCGCCGCCGATGATTACGCTGCCGGTCACCGAGATCCACGGCCAGGCATCCACGATGCGTTTGACCACGGTGCCGGTGTGCAGGGCCTGGTATTGCACGGCCTGCGGGGTATCGCCGGTTTCTTCCTCTCCATTATACGGCACACGGGTGCCGCGCACAAGCATGCGGTGGGTGTTTATGGCGTAGGGTGTGCAGGTGACCAGGGTGCAGTAGTCCTGGCCCTGCACGATGGTCAGATCCTCGGTTTCCTCGGGCAGAACGACCTTGACCTGGTCGACCTGGTAGGCCAGCACTTCGTCCATGATGTGCAGATAAAATTTGTCGCCCTCCTGCAGTTTATCCAGGTCGGTGAACAACACAGCCTCAGCCAGGCCGCGATGCCCGGTCAGCACACTGTGGGTGTTTTCGCCGCCCAGCGGATAGCTGGCCCCCTCCAGATGACCAACGCCTTTTAACAGGACATCATCGCTGGTGCCCTCATAAATGGGCAGGTTGACATCGATTTTCGGGATGGTGATGTAACCAAGGCTCTCCCCCACATCGATCAGGTCCACATAGCTGGTGCCGGTTTCTTCGGCTTCGCCGGCGGCATCGCGGTCCAGCGCACTGCCCAATTGTTCATTGTAGCGGCGGGCAGCCTCTTTGGCAGCATCCAGCTTTTCGGTGTCCATATTTTGCACGGTCTCGTCATAATTTTGGATAGCCGTACTGGCGTGGCGCTGGGCCACCATGTTGCTGATGACCGGGTAGGATGCCACGCCGATGCCCGACAGGATCATCAGCGCCGCAAAGCCCACTTTCAGTCTGGTGGAGGTATCCATGGCAGTGTCCTTTCAAGAAGTTCTGGGGTGTGCAGGGGCGCACGGTGTTGCCGTATAACCCACCATAGGGGAAGAACCGAAACGGTCCTTCCCCTTTAGGTAGTTTGTAAGTTGTTTAAGTTGTTTGGTTCAGGGGATGCGAATCAGGCATTGCCCTTCTTCTTTTTGGTGCTCATCAGCACACCGACACCGCCAACAACCAGCAGTGCGCCAATACCGCTGAACAGGAGCGTGCCGAAGTCACCGGTGGTGGGGAGGTTGAAGCCCTTGTTGTTCTTGATAGTAACAAGGAAATGACCTTCCGTGCCATTCTCGGTAAACGTCTTCGTGTCAATTTCGGTCTTGGTGGTAGTTACGCCATCCACTGTAGTAGTGCTGGTCTTGGTAGTGGTCGTATACGTAGGCTGGATAGCAACCTTAACCGGCTCTTTCAACAGATTATAAAAATGTTCTTTTTCGTTAGCATCCTTATAAGTCGGAGCCTTAGTCTCAACGAGGTAATAATTGCCCTTCTTCAAGCCATCGATTTTGAGTTCGCCCTTATCATCAGACGTGTAACTACCAATTTTTACGCCATTTGTCTTCAGTTCCGCTTCAGTCGGGTTCTCCATTTCACCTACATAACGATACAAGTCGAATTCAGCACCCGCCAGTTTGGTATTAACATTAGAGCCATCAACCTTTACAGCATCCAGCTTGAAGGCGCAAACGATAGCTTCATCTTCAATCACATCTTCTTTGGGGTCTTTGCCGCTATTAGGGTTATCCGGCTGTTCTTCTTTGGTCGGGTAAATTGCGTTAGAGTATTCAAGTTTGGCATCGTTCAGGTTGCCAGTTTCGCCAATATTTGCAGTGTCATTCAGCTTGGTGTTAAAAGTCACATCAATTTTGGTAACACTATTCGTCTTCAGTTTACTCTTGCCAGTCGGAGTAAAAGTAATTGTCCATGTGCCACCAGCTTTACCGTCATCAGGTTTTGCCAGTTCGTAATCGCTAGAATCAAGGTCAACCGCCGGGGTAGTAGCAATCGTCAGCGCTGCTTCTTTCTCAACCCAAGTCAGCTGAGGGGACATAGTATCAGTAATTTTAAAGGTTTTCAGCTTGTCGATATTGCTGGGAACAGTAACAGAAACTTTCCATTCGACCATATCGCCAACGGAATAGTCTGCATCCGTGCCATAGTTACCAGCTGCATTTTTTACAGTTTTATCCAGGTCAGGCTTTTCGTTATTAACGTTAACGTTAATAGTTGCACTGGGATTTTCTGCATTGACAGTAAACTCATAAGGCGTAGCACCGTCAGCGATATAGCCATTGACTCCGGCAGTCTCTACAAAACGATATTGGCCAGGTGCCAACCCATCAATATCAATTTGGCCTTTATCGTCTGTGGTAAGCGTTTCTTTTCCTTCAACAGTGCTCCACTTTTTGCTTTCTGCGTCATAAGATTGCAGCGCAAAAGTTACTCCCTCAAGCTTTGTCTGCGGCTTCTTACCATCAGCCTTTAAAGTAGTGCCAGTCTTTACCAGATGAACACCGCCGTACACAGTTTCGTTCTTCGGCTGAGCCACAACGTTGTATTCCCAACCCTTGCCATCAGCCTTCGTCATAGGAATGGATACCAAAAAGTTTGCCGTAGGATTAACGACCTGAGAAGGGTATTTGCTTTCAACAACCAGATAAATGCCCAAGGGCAGATCATTAAACCGGGCAACCGCTTTCTGATTCAGCTCGTCGCCTTCCAGCGTTGTCGTTTCGGTCTTTTCATCCAGTGTCCCAGCCTTAACAGCTGCATCAATCTGCGATTTGATGGCGCTATAAGTAGTGTCTGCCGTAATTGTCAGGCCGTCAATTTCAGAGACATAATTGAGCGAAACATTTCCAGAGGCATCTTTTTCTTGCACAATGTCTGCAACCTTATAAATCGTGAAGTCAATGCCAGGGAACGGCTTGCTGAGGTCTCCTTCTTTACCTTCATACTTTTCAATCGTCAGGGATCCGGTTTTAGTTGTGTCAATTGTCGCCACATTGGTTTCCCCAGCCGCCGCGGCGGGCATGGCGAACAGGCTGAGGGCCATGACGGCACTTAACAAGCCTGTCAAGAATCTGCTTTTCTTTTTCATGACTTTACCTCTCTTCATTTGTGTATGGTTTGCATTGGGGAACAATTAACGCGTACGTCCCCCTTTCTTGTTGTAACGGAATACCAGTATCAACAACCCCGCTACCGCCAGCGGCAGCCCGATCAGCAGCCACAGGCTGGGCGCATCTGCACCCGTGTGGGGCAGCGCAGGTGTTTTGCGGTTCAAAACGGTCAGGGCCAACTGGTAGCCATTTACGGCATCGCCGGTAAAGATCGTGTCGTCTGCGGCTGGCATGAAGGTGCCATCCCCCACCTTGCACCGGCCATCTTCTTCAAAGGTAATGAAAATCGGTGCCGACAGCAGGTTGTAGTTCTCCGCCGCTTTCGTCTCCGTCAGCCGGTAAGTACCCGCATCCAGATCCTTAAAGCCTTGGATGTCCGACATCGTGCCATCTTCATTTTTCAGTACCAGCTTACCATTTTCATCCGTTATACCGGTACGCTCTGGGAACGAGTCGTCAACAACAAGTTTTCCGCTGTCATCCTCTTTCACCTTCTCCAGCGTAAACTCAACGCCTTGCAAAAGCGTCTTGCCGTCTTCCGCATCCTTTTTGGTGATGTCCAACGTAAACTTCGGCTTTTGCTGCTTGTTGGTGATGGTCACGGACGAATTTGCACCGGCTGTAATTGTCTCAGGAGCATATGTAACGCCGTAGACATTACTACCAATCGTAATGGTCTTATCATTTACTCCATCAACGGCCACAAAGTTACCGTTACCATCCAATTCTCCTTCGACCACGCGGTACTCATAGAACTGGCCCTCATGGCCATAATCCTTAGCGGGCACCCCCAGGAAGCTGAATGTCATATCACCATAGCCATCCTGGATTTCCATGTACAGGCTATCCTGATACTTAACAGGTTCCCATTTACTCTCGTCCGTTTCTCCCTGATGACGGCGCTGAAGCTGCACATAGATCGTGGGCCGATCGTCCGTGATTTCGTTACCATCAGCATCCTGCCAAACTTTTTTGCCGGTAATATCCAGCAGTTCCTGTTTGGTGTTGGTGAAAGTGACTTCAGCCTGTGGCTTTTTAGCCTCTGCGATAGATCCTCGTATGGTGTTGTCGGACAAAATCTCCATGTCGGCTCCACCGCCTGTGAAACTCACATCCATCAGCTTAGAGCCATCGCCGGTTTCTTCTTCCTTGATGGTAAAGCGCGTTCCTACGGGGATTCCCGAAAGCGACCATGTTTCACCAGCTGCCAACTCGAAAGTCTGTTCGATCGCTTTACTTTCTAGCGCATGACCGCCAACATTGGTGAAGCGCACGGTAAATTTGTACTTCTTGCTGCCGAGCGGCTCACCCTTTTCATCAGCCCTCTTTGTAACCGACAGGCTGCCGGTTTTGACCGTGTTGGTAAATTGCACCTTTAACTTGGTCAGCCCTTCTGCATCCGATGCATCAGGGTGCGCGTACGAACGGAAAACAAGCGTATTGCCATCAGGCTTTTGCCCATTGTAACTGTTGCCACTTTGTGCCGGTTCCCCTTCTGCGTATTGCTT
This sequence comes from Bulleidia sp., assembly GCA_963655125.1. Taxonomy (GTDB): domain Bacteria; phylum Bacillota; class Clostridia; order Oscillospirales; family Ruminococcaceae; genus Gemmiger. The sequence continues at coordinate 60,854 of CAVKDR010000052.1, read as the reverse complement.
TTCAATTCGTCCATCATCGGGGCTGGTATCCTTGATGTTTTCCAGCGTCTTTGTTGTGTTATCTTTCAGCGAGACCTTATCACCAGCCCGTGTTGTAACCGGCTGGTCGTTTTCGTAGACGGTCCATTTCGTACTGAACAAATTGCTGTCGGTGCGCTCGTTGATGGACAGGTAGCTACCACGGCGGAACTGATCTTTGAAGGTGATGACTTCCTTGTCCTGTAGGACAAAACCGCCGTTTTCATCTACAACCATCGTACCATCCTCTTTATTTGAGGTGTACTGTGCGTTCCAGGCGGGCATCAGCTTATTATTGGCTACCGAGCCATAATCCGGGATTGCATCCTGCGCAGTAGTAAAACCAGTAACTTTATTCGCCGTTGTTTTGGACGAAAATACGATATTGCGTAGGTAAATCCACCGTGGGTAATTGCAGCCAAACTGCAAGCCCTTGACCTGACTTGAGTCAAAGTTATCTTCGCGCTTCAGCTTGGTAAGATCCAGCTTAACGGTGATCCACTTTTGGTTCTGCATCTGGACTTCGCCATAAAGTGCGCCATTCAGGAATGTCTGGTCCAGGCATCCCATCTTCTTGTCATTTGCATCCATCAGCTGCAGATACATGTTGCTGAGCGCCACCGTACCGCCGCTGTAGTCGACATAGACATCAAATGTGAGGTAACTCATCTGGCGAATGTCGATTGTTGTGTTGTTCAGTGTCAGTATGCCGTAGCGCTTCTCTTTGTTAGCGCCTGGCGAGGGTTTCAAATCCTCATACTGCGCGTACCACTGCAAAACCTTTGTGTTTGATGACGTGTCATTCGGCGGAGAGGCTTCACGGAACACATTTTCTCGCCGTTATTGATCGTTCCTGTCGTCAACGTGTAATCATAGTTGTTCAGCAGGTCAATGGTAGTTGCCCCGCTTCCCTCTGCATCGGTCGTGCCATAGTGGGTAGCCTGGTTCTTGATGGTGAAGTTAAAGAGCTTCTGATCTTTGAAGCAATCCTGGAAAAGTTTATCAACGCCGCTAACGTCAACCTGCTTTTCCACCTGCAGTTCGTTATGATCCGGGAAGTTGAACGCAATCGCCATGTTGGACTCCCACATACCGCGCTCCATGTAGTACATAGTTAAGGTGTGGGTGCCGGTGGTCAAGTCATCAATGGCAATTGTGTTTTTTTGATAGTAAGATGTGGGGGTTGTATTTACGCCATCGTCATTCGGATTGATCGTGTATGTAATCTGTGTCTGACTAGTATTATTTCCTTCACTAGGGCCATAGCCTTTGACTACATATTTATTGTATTTAGCTTGGCTGACATAGGCTGTTACCGTGTCTTTCTGATTCGTAAGCTGGCTGAAATCCAGTATGCCAGAGACTTTTCCATGGGCACCGCCAACATCCAGAACAAGCTTACCATCAATAAATACCCAAACGTCATCATCGCCAGAGAAGTAGTAGCGAATAGGGACTTTTGTTGTTGTGCCATTGCTAGTAGATTCCACCATTCCATCTTCAGTGATAGAAAACGGAATCTCCAGCTTCGCACCGTAACCGTAATTGTATTGGGAAGCAACGCCCCTTTGGCTATTCAGCGATTCGTTAAACGGGAAGAATCCATACCGCGTTTGGGCATCGCTTGTTTTCTTCCCATTCGATTCCCCATACATCAAGCCCGAACTATCTAGATTATACGAATATCCGTCTGTTACGCCAGCAGTTTTACCATTTTCCCCATTATTTCCCAAGTAAAGGGCGTTGCTGGTTTCATCTTGGCGTAAATACAACGAAGTTTTAGAACTATCGTACCACCAGTAATCTACGCCGGGTTCATCAGCGAAAACCTGCTTCTTCGTAAAGGGGAAAGAAACGTCATGGTAAACCTCGCCCAGCTTGGCATCCTTACTATTTTTGCCTAAAAGGAAGCTTTCATTAAAATGGGGTTCAGCAAGTGTAGTTGCACTGTAGATTCCATTCGAACTTGAACTGCTATTCATCAGCAGGTCGCCGGTTGCGCTTAATGTGTTGGCGACAATTCCCTGGAAAGCGAAATCGTATTTGCCTTCCGTAGAACCACCCTCATCACCAGCCGAGTTGTTGGCGGAAATAAACGTTTTATATGCGCCCCATCCATACAAATTCAAGCTTTCTGCTATATCCTTGAATGGAGTGCCCCACGATGACGGCTGGAAATGTCCCGTATAAATAGGATACAGAATTTTATTGGCCGCCGTGGCATCATAGGTTTCATAATAATCACTAATAGCCTGGTCGAACTCGCGGAATGTTACCCAGTTTTGCTGGCTGGCCCCCTCGCTCTCGGCATATTCTGTACGGCTGTTACCATTCAGTTCGTAATCTGTGTAGTAGTCATACAGAGTAGTGCTTACGTATTTGGTGGCTGAGTCGGCAACAAAAGTGCCTTTTTTGATTTTTACAACGTCCTTTTGATTGCCATCTGTACTTTTACCTGCTTCTGCATCGCGGATCGTGTCAGCCTCGGCCCAGTAGCCATCACGTGTAGTATTTTTATAGGCTGCATCATCGCTTGTGTCTGCATAGAAGCACGGGGTAACGTACATATCGTCAGATGGAACCGTAAGGTCGCCTGTACGAGAGCCTCCGCCATTACTGCCGCTATAGATTGAATTGTTCGAGAAAATAACGCGGTCGTATTTTGAGTCTACATCGTTGATGACATACAGGTTGCCTGTATCATCAACCTTTTTCATCACACCATCTTGTTTTTCCGATGTATTTTGGGAGTTCCACAAATGATAATAAACCATCCCACTCGCATTGGGAATTGCGCGATTGGAATTTTCTGCGTCCAACTTAGAGAATGTTGCATCATAATAAATTTGCGTGAGCCTTCCTCAGTCAAAACAACATTACCGCTATTAGTGTAGACAAAGCAGTTCTGAGATGCGCTATAAAGGAAAGATGTTACATTTTCCGTTGTCGAATCATCGTTGCAGAAATTGAAACAGTTGCCAAGTCGTACACCATCCGCAAAAAATGCCACGTATGCACAAGCAACATCGTCAGGAATCGCAACTTCGGCAGATTGTTTTGTCTGTACTGATCCCAAATTTACCGTTTTGACCTGTGTCAATTCCGTAGAGCCTTCTGCTTTATCGTAGAAGACTGCCTGCATGTTCGCCAGGTCACTGCCTGCCATATTTTTGAAGGTGAACTTTTGGCTCGCTAAATGCGTGTGGCGAGGTTTCAGTTCAGAAATAGCTATCCACTGTTGCGTGTCAGAATCGTAGTAATAGTCTTGCAGAGTTTCATATCTTTGCCAGAACTGCGTTGTGCTATTTCCATCGTAAGTCAGCTTAGCACTAACCCCAGTTGTATCATCATCTTTTGTAAAAACGATTTTGGCAAAGCCACCGTAGGAACAATCAATATCCTGGTTTGTATCGCCCTGCTTATAGTGCAGATTAACCTTGTAGATTTTTTTACCGTCCACAGTCGTCTTATCAGTATCCGCTACCAGAGTCATTTCCCTCTTGGGCGAATAACCATCAGCCGCCTGGTTCCCGCGCATGCCTTGGAAGTATATTTTCTGAGCGTCATTCCAATCTTTAGGCAATGCAAAATAAATGTCGAAATATGCTTCCGTTGCACTATCATATAGTGCAATGTCATCTACAGCTTCATCCTCCGCGGCCACGTCCTCGGGGATTTCACTGTTCATCGTGCCATCAGCTTCACTATTGCTATCCTCATCCGGGGCTTCAACGATGCTGTCATCGGGGGTCTCCCCTGCCGGGGTGTTGGGGGTGGTATCGGTGTCATTGGTAGACGGGGCCGTGTCATCTGCGGCATCGTCTGCGGTGTTGTCAGAATCATTAGAGGGTTCTTCCGATGCGGTGTCGGTCATGTCGTTGGGTTCGGTGCTTGCGGACGCATCTTCAACCGTTTTGGGCACATTGCCCGTTTCAGCAGATTCAGTCGTCAGCGTGGGTTCTTCTGTCATGGCTTCCGCATAAACCGGCAGGGTCATGGCGGCGAGCAGGGCCAGGGTAGCGAGGAAGGCGGCCGCGCGGCGGCACAGGGTGCTGAGGTTACTGCTGTTCTTGGACATCTGCTCACTTCCTTTCTGTGGCTCTATTGCTCTACTTTTGCGGGGTGCGGGCGGCTGGGTCAGCGGCCTGCCATTGGTACACATTGTTTCACAGGACATCCTGTGAAACAACATTCCCTAGGGAATGTTGTGCGCAACCGTTGCGTTTTTAAGCCTGGTTATCAGCTTTTTCTTGTGCTACTCGTTTTCACAAGTTGCGCTTGTATGAATTTCTGGTAATGTTATAACACTTTCTGCTGCAAATCTCAAGATTTATGGGCGTTGCAGCTCATTTTTTCGGCATTGTGTAAAAGTTCACAATGTCGAATTTGGTAAATCTGCCCAACGCATTTTTCGAGGTCCTTTGTGTGTATTTTTTCTTTATCCCAGCTTCTTTGCATATTTTTTGTCGTTTTTTGGCTTTCTGTGCAGTTGGTTTGCGCAAATAATTTGCGCAAGTTTGGCCTGTTATATAGCCAAACATAGCGCAAAACATGAACAAAAAATAGAGGAGTGCCTAATGCACTCCCCTACCCTAATTTTGTACTTTTATTGTTTTGCTTTATAACGTGCCAACAACACCGCACCCATGGCAGCATCGCCCTGGGGCTCGGCCAGGGTAAGCTGCGGCAGCAGTGTTTGCAGCTGCGTTTGGGCTGCCTTGCGCACCTGGGCACACTTTTGCAGCACACTGCCTGCAAAGGCGATGCGCGCCGATTGCAGCCCCAGCGTTTCGGCCACAGGGCGCACCAGCAGGGCCAGTTCACGGCCCGCCTTTTCCACGATCTGCAACGCAGCGGCATCGCCCTGTTCGGCGGCCGCGCCCACCAGCGGTGCCAGCGAAGCCACTTCCCGCTTGCCAAAGCCCGGCGCGTAGATCTTGCCGATCAGCCCACGAACATCCGTGACCTGCAGCGCCTCAAACACCGCATCGTGCAGCACGGTGGGAGCAATGCGGCCGTCCTCGGCACGGACAACTGCCGCCAGGGCATCCCGGCCCAGGGCGTAGCCGCCGCCCTCGTCATCCATCAGGCTGCCCCAGCCGCCGCTGCGGGCTTCGCGGCCATCGGTGCTTTGTCCGTAGCAGATGGAGCCGGTGCCCGCGATAAGCACAATGCCGCCCGGACCGCCCAGTGCGCCGTACAAAGCAGTCTGCTGGTCGCCGGTGAACGTGACCGGGCCGTGGTAGCCGCCCGCCTGCAGGGCCTTTTGCAGGTGGACCTGGGTGGCGGGGTTGCTGATACCCGCCGCGCCGATGCACAACATGCGGCAGGCATCCAGCCCGCCCGGCAGCGCGGCCATATTGCGCAGCAGGTCGGCCACGGTGGCCTCGCACTGGCCTTCCACGGTGCCGTTGGGGTTTAGCGCACCGGCGGTAAAGGGCTGCGGCGCGGTGCCGTCCTGGTACAAAACGCGGCAAAGGGTCTTGGTGCCGCCGCCGTCCCAGCCTGCATAATACTGTGTTTGCATACATTTGCTCCTTTATTGTTCAGTTATCACGTTTATACGCAAATTTTCTCTTGACAAAGCGCCGCAAGGCGGGCATAATAGAATCAGATTGAAACTTTGTTTTAAATAGATGTTTTATTGTTTCAGGAGGTCCTACGATGGAACTATCTTTTCTGAAAAAGGATGCCTGCATCGCCATCGGCCTGATGAGCGGCACCAGCGCTGACGGCATTGATGCCGCCGTGGTGGAGCTGCGGGACTGCGGCACCGATACCCAGGTGCGGCAGCTGGGGTTCATCACCCTGCCGTTCAGTGATGAAGCGCGGCAGAAGATTTTGCAAGTGGCAGGCGGTGCGCAGCTGGACAGCCGGGAGATTTGCCTGCTGAACTTTTACCTGGGCGACCTGTCCGCCGATGCCTGCCTGGAAGCCTGCCGTGCGGCGGGGATCCAGCCCAGTGACGTGGACTTTGTGGGCAGCCACGGGCAGACCATCTGGCACGAGCCCGCGGGCGCGGATTACCTGGGCCGCAAGGTGCGGGCCACCTTGCAGATCGGCGAGCCGAGCCTGATCGCCGAGCGGCTGGGCTGCCCAGTGGTGAGCGACTTCCGTGTGCGGGACATGGCCGCCGGTGGTCTGGGCGCGCCCCTTGTCCCCTACACCGAATACCTTTTATACCGCGAGGAGCACCGCACCGTGGCGCTGCAAAACATTGGCGGCATTGGCAACATTACGGTACTGCCTGCGGGCGGTGCGTTGGCGGACACGCTGGCCTTCGACACCGGCCCGGGCAACATGGTCATTGATGCGCTAGCTGCCCGCGTGACGGACGGTGCCCTGCGTTACGATGACGGCGGCAGGCTGGCACGGCAGGGGCAGGTCAGCGCCGAGTTGCTGCGTTACTTAGTGGACAGCGATGACTACCTGCGCCTGGCCCCGCCCAAGACCACCGGGCGCGAGCATTACAGCGCCGCCTTTGTGGATGCGCTGTGGCGCAAGGGTGACGAGTTAGGGCTGACCGGGTACGACAAGATCGCCACGGCCACCGCCTTTACTGCCGAAAGCATCCGCCTGGCGGTGGAGCATCACTGCCCGCAGAAGCCGAAGCGGTTGATCGTGGGCGGCGGCGGAAGCCACAACCCCGTGTTGATGGAACTGCTGCAAGCGGGCCTGCCGGGCTGCGAGGTAGTGACCAACGAAGCCCTGGGGCTGGACAGTGACGCTAAAGAAGCCGTTGCCTTTGCGATTTTGGCCAACGAAATGCTGCATGGCCGCTGCAACAACGCCACCAGCGCCACCGGCGCGGCCCATCCGGTCGTGATGGGCAAGCTGAGCTTATAAAAAGGAGGGGTCCTGCATGACCAACGTAGAAGTACGGGTGCGCAGCAGCTACAGCGCGCTAAGCCCCACCTGCCAGAAAGCTGCCGACTACCTGCTGGCCCACACGCGGGAGCTGTACAGCATCCCCATTGCCGAGTTGGCGCGGCAGTCCGGCGTAAGTTCGGCAGCCTGGGTGCGGCTGTGCAAGGAGATCGGCTACACCGGCCTGAAGGACATGCGCCAGCAGCTTTACCTGCAATACAGCGCCGAACCCCAGGTGGAAGTGGACCCGAACGTGCATTTCTCCGACCTGCGGGAGGGCAAAAGCGCCCAGGAAATTTTGCAGAACGTTACGGCCGCAAGTTTGCAGGCGCTGCAGCGGACCTCCAAGCTGATGGACCCCGCCGCCTACCAGACGGCTTCGGATTGGCTGCTGCAGTCCAAGTCCATCAAGCTGTTTGGCATGGGGGCTTCGGGGCTGGTGGCCTCGGACCTGTGCGACAAGCTGCTGCGCATTGGCAAAAATGCGATTTTCAACTTTAACAGCCACGTGCAGCTAAGCTACAGCGCCACGCTGACAAAGGACGATACAGCGGTATTTATCTCCAACACCGGCAAGACGCAGGAGATTTTGCAGGCCTTGGAGGCCGTGCAAGCCAGCGGATGCCACACCATTGGCATTACCCACTACAGCAAGTCACCGTTGAGCGCGGGGTGCGAACTGCTGCTGTATACTTCCTCGAAAGAAGTGTACGTGCGCAGCGGCGCGATGAGCAGCCGGTTGGCGCAGTTGATGGTGGTGGACACGCTGTTTACCGTGTTAGCCAGCCAGGATTATGCGGCGATACAGGGCACGTTGGAAAGCAGCTACCAGATTTGTATGTCGCATAGGGTGGATCATCGGTGAAGCGGGCGGATATGGAATCCGCCCCTACGGTTGGGTTTCCACATCTGTAGGGGTCGATGCTGTGCATCGACCCGCGGGCGAGCAATGCTCGCCCCTACCATGTTGGGATGGTTCACCGATTGCGGGCCGATGCAAGCATCGGCCCCTACAGAATTTCATTATAACCAGTATCAGGCTCCCCTTGCGGGGAGCCTTTTGTTATGGGAAGATTTTGTCCAGTACGCGTTTGAGCTGGGCATCCCAGAACGGCCAGGTGTGGGCACCGGGGGCTGTTTCAAACGTGTGGGCGATGTGTTTGGCTTGCAGCAGTGCGTGGAATTCCCGGTTGGCGGGCAGCAGGGCATCCTGCTCACCGCAGACCATGCGGATTTCCGGCAGGGCGGCGGGATCGGCTTTGGCGGCCAGCTGCCACAGGTCATCCTGGGGCGGCAGTTCGTCATGGTCGATGCCGGGGCCGAACACCGCACGGGCGGCGGCAGGCGGCAGGGGCCAATCCGGGCTTTTGACCACCTGCTCCGGGCGAACAGCGGCAGAGAGGGCAGTACAGGTTGTATAACTATACGGATTGGTCAGTGCCAATTTCGGCGCCGCATAGCCGCCCATGGACAGGCCGATGACATGCGTTTTTTCACACTGCTGCGTCAGACCGAACATGCGGTGGCAGACGGCGGGCAGTTCCTGGGTGATGCAGGTAAATGCCTGCACACCGGATGCCATATCTGCATACCAGCTGTTGCCCACGCCGGGGATGATGAGCACCAGGCCTTTCTCGGTGGCGTAACGCTCGGCGGCGGTGTAGCGCAGCCAGCCGGTGCCGTTGTCCCCTGCCCCGTGGAGCAGGTAGACCACCGGGGCCGTGTGCAGGTCGCCCGCTTCGGGCAGGACGACATGGAAGATGCTCTGCCCACCCAGCGTTTCAAGGCGCTGCTCAATTTGCAGGTGTGCCATCAGTCCGCCGCCTTTTTGAGCGTCGTCAACGGCAATTTGCCCGTGGGCTGGGTGGTGCCGTTCAGCACGGGCCACAGGGCATCAAACAGCGGGCGGGTGTACTCCCACCCGGCCAGGGTTGCCACGTGGTCGGGCATGTCGCGCAAATCATAGGGGTTGCGCAGGGCGACCAGAATCATCGGCAGGCCGGTGGCGGCAAGTGCCTGGGCCAGGCGCAGCTGGCCCTGCAAGATATGGCCGTTGTAGGTGCCCAGCACAATGCAGCTATGGGCTGCGGCCTGGGCCGTGATCTCGGCAATTTCGGCATCGCCGGGGTCTTTGTCGGTGACAAGGGCCGTGCCTTTGCCCGCGTGGCGGTGCATTTCCTGCGGGAAGGTAAAACCGCTGGATTCGGCGTTGGAAGCGATCGTGCTGCGGTAGTCGGCACAGCCAAGGAACAGCGGATTCTCGCCCAGGGCAGGCATGCCGCCTTGGGGCAGGTGTACGGCGGTGATGGACGCGGCGCGGACTTCCTCGGCGCGGGCGCGGCAGGCGGCTTCGTCCCCCAGGGTCTTGGGCTGCATGGCGGCGCACTTTGCTTTGGCATCCAGCATGCGCTGCACGCTGCCATCCAGTTCGGTCAGGTCCAGGTCGCCGTTCTCGGCGGCGCGGCGGGCATTTTGCATGGCTTCGGCGGCCAGGGCGGGTGTCTGGGAGACAAACACCAGGTCGACACCGGCTTTCATGGCAGCCAGTACGCCGTTGACCGTGCCGTAGAACTTTTTGATGGCATCCATCTCCATGCAGTCGGAGATGATGATGCCGCCAAAGCCTAATTTTTCCCGCAGAATGCCCGTCATGATGCGGCGGGACATGGTGGCGGGGATGTGCTCCGGCTCGATCTGCGGAAAGAGGATGTGGGTGGTCATCACGGCGGGGGCACCGGCTTCGATGCCCGCAATAAACGGTTTGAGTTCCCGCTGCATCAACTCGTCAAAACTGCGGTCGATACAGGGCAGGCCGAGGTGGGAATCCACTGCCGTATCGCCGTGGCCGGGGAAATGCTTGAGCGAGCAGTAGACACCGCCGTCCAGCAAACCGCGCACCATCTGGCTTCCGTAAACGGACACGCACTCCGGCGTATCGCCGTAGCTGCGCACACCGATGACCGGGTTGTCCGGGTTGCAGTTGATGTCCATGACCGGGGCCAGGTCAAAATCCACGCCGTAGCTGCGCAGTTCCTGGGCGGTCAGCAGGCCCATATCGTAGGCATTGCCGGGGTTGCCGGTGGCGGCAACAGCCATCGCGCCGGGGATGTTGATCTCACTCTCCGGCAGGCGGGTCACAACGCCGCCCTCCTGGTCGATGGTGATGAAAGGCGTGACACCGGTTTCTTCCTCCACCACTTTGCGCAGGGTGGCGCAAAGCTTTTTCAGCTGGGCGGCATCCCGGATGTTGCGGCGGAACAGGATGATGTTGCCCACCTTATATTCTTTGATAAGCCGCAGGAATTCTTCCGGCGGTTCCAGCCCTTGGAAGCCTGCGGCCAACCGCTGGCCCAGTTTTTCCTGCAGGGTCATTTCTTGCAATGTACGCATAAAAACACCTCGTCAATACAGGTGGTAGGCCGCTTTGCGGGCGGCAAAGGCGGCTTCGTCCCTGCTTTGCGCTGCGATCAGTTCCGCCGCCGTCCAGTCCGGGCGTTCCAGTTCCCGGTGGCCGGCCAGCAGGCTGATAAAGGGGCGGCCGCCCTCGGTATGCGGGGGCAGCAGGGCGAAGTCCTCCGGGCAGGTATCCCGGATGAGTTCCAGCAGCGTCAGGCCCGCCGACAGCGGACGCACGGTGTCGGCATCCAGCACGTGCAGGTGTACGCCGCCGCACAGCTGGCCCTGATGCTTGGAGAAAGTCGGGGTAAAATAGTACGGCGTAGCGCAGATGCCGGGCAGGCCGCGGGCGTTGAACGCGGCGGCCAGGGCTTCGGCATCCCGGATATAAGGTGCGCCAATGACGGCAAAGGGGGCGGCAGTGCCGCGGCCTTCGGAGACATTGGTGCCCTCAAACAGGCAGGTGCCCACGTAGAGCAGGGCGGTCTCGTAGTTGGGGATGTTGGGGCTGGGCATGACCCAGGGGGTGCCCCAGGCCGGGGCGCTTTGGCCGCGCTGCCAACCGGTGCAGGGTACGACCGTAAGGTCGCAGCCAAAGTGCTGCTCGGCATTCACCATGGTGGCAAACTCACCGATGGTCAGGGCGTAGCGGGTGGGCATTGGGTAGCAGCCCACAAAACTTTCCATGCCGGGGTGCAAAGTTGTGCCCTCGATGACCTCGCCCCCCAGCGGGTCGGGGCGGTCCAGCACCACCAGGCGCTTACCCGCCTTGGCACAATCCTCGATCAGGTAGGCCAGCGTGGACAGAAAGGTGTAGTACCGGCTGCCGACATCCTGTATATCATACACCAACACGTCAAAAGTTTCCAGCATGGCGGGGGTCAGCCGCTTGGAGTCTTTGCCGTAAAGGCTGAACACCGGCAGACCGGTGGCGGCATCGGTATACTGGGGGATGAACGCCCCCGCCGCACCGTCACCCCGCACACCATGTTCGGGGCCAAGCAGAACGCGCAGGTCAGCGACCTCCTGCAAAGCGGCGATTGTGGAACGGCCATCCCCATTCAAAAGTCGGCCGGTGGGGGTGGTGACCAGCCCAACACGGACATCTGTAAAAAGGTGTTTGTACTCCCCCAGCCGGTCCGCGCCGCAGCGCAGGGCGGGCATCAGCCCACCACCTGGGCGATATAGCCGTCTTTTTCCGCCAGGCGCTTTTCGGCTTCCTCGGCGGTGCAGCCGCACAGCAGCATGACGATTGCGATCTTGGGATGATAGCCGCACTGCTCCAGCGCGGCAGTGGCGGCGGCTTCGTCACACTCGGCAGCCGCGCAGACGATGGACACACAGCGGCGCACCAGCTTTTCGTTGGAGGGCTTCACGTCTACCATCAGGTTACCGTACACCTTGCCCAGGCGGATCATCGTGCAGGTGGAGAGCATGTTCAGCACCATCTTCTGGGCAGTGCCGCTTTTCATGCGGGTGGAGCCGGTGACGACCTCGGGGCCAGGCATCGGGGCGATGCCTACTTCGGCCAGAGAGTCGATCTCGCTGCCGGGGCAGCAGGTCACGCCGATGGTCACGCCGCCCAGGGACTTAGCATATTCCATAGCGCCGATGACATAGGGTGTGCGGCCGCTGGCAGCAATGCCTACCAGCACGTCCTGCTTGGTGTAATGAATTTCTTCCAGGTCCTTGCGGCCCAGGGCGGGGTCATCCTCGGCACCCTCCACGGCGCGGAAGATGGCCGGGGTGCCGCCTGCGATCAGGCCCTGCACCAGCTCCGGCTCGGTGGAGTAAGTCGGCGGGCACTCGACAGCATCAAGGATGCCCAGACGGCCGGAGGTACCGGCACCCACGTAGATAAGCCGCCCGCCCTGTTTCATGTGGTTGGTGATGATGTCTACGGCCTGGGCGATGTGCTGGGCCTCGCGGCCAACAGCATCCGCCACCTTGTGATCCTCCTGATTGATCAGCCGTACCATCTCCAACGTGGTCATGCGGTCGATATGGGCCGTAGCTTCGTTGCGTTGTTCGGTCGGGATTCGTTTGAGTTCAACCATAACGGTCCCCCTTGATTTCTTTTGCAGTAGTATTTATAACAGTTTTTTCTTTTGCCAGATATCGGAATGGAACCGCAGGCCGAACAGCGCGGCCCGGAAGCCCCAATCCACAAAAATTGCCATCCAGATGCTGACCACGCCCAGGCCAAAGCCCCGCACAAAGACGAAGCTTAACCCCACGCGGAAAACCAGCATCGATGCCACGCTGATGACCATGGGGTAGCGCACGTCCCCGGCAGCGCGCAGCGCCGCAGGGATGCAGAACCCGGCCGGGTAGAACAGCGAGGCGAAAATACAGTGCCACAGCAACAGGTCGTGGACCACGGCGGTGGTCTCGGCGGTCAGGCCATACAGGCCCGATAGCTGCGGCAGGAAGATGTAAACGAATAGGTTCGCGCCCAGCATCAGCACATAGGCGATGGCTAACAGCTTGCGGCCCAGGCGGCGGGCTTCTTCGGGTTTGCCCGCGCCGATGGCCTGCCCGATGACGGGCAGCGTAGCCAGACTGATGGCACCGCCCGGCAGCGTAGCAATGCAGGAGAGCGCCCCCGCAGCGGCGTTGGCCGCCAATGCCACTGTGCCCAGTGAGGCGTAGAGCTGCTGGACCAGCAGCTTGCCCAGACTGAACAGCGAACTTTCCACACCGGTCGGCACACCGATGCGCAGCATCTTGCCGGTCAGGCTGCGGCAGTCTGCCAGCGTGACCGTGCCGGGGTCGTGCAGCATGCCGCTGTGGACCAGCAGTATGCAGAGCAGCAGGCAGACTACCCCACGGGAGAGCGCCGTTGCCAGCGCCGCACCGCCTGCCCCCAGCCCCATAATGCGGATGAACCAGAAGTTGCCCGCCACGTTGATGAGGTTGACGACCAGGCTGGAGACCATCGAGATCATGCTGTTGCCCTGGCTGCGGTAGAGGGCGGTAATCGCACTGTACACCGCCAAAAACGGGTAGCTGAACCCCACGATGCGGAAGTAGTCGCGGGCGCTTTGCATCACGTCCGCTTCCACATTGCCGAAGATCAGCTGCAAGGCCGGGGCACCCAGCAGTTCAACGCCTGCCAGGATGACAAGCCCGATCAGCAGCGCACCGCCCATCAGCAGGCGGCCGGTGAGGGCGACCTTTTGCCGGTCACCGCTGCCCAGGTATTGGCTGGCTACCACCGCGCCGCCGGTACACAGCGCACCCAGCACGGCGGTAATCAGGAAGCTGATGGTATCCACCAGCGCCACGCCGGAGACAGCGGCCTCGCCCGCGTAGGACACCATAAAGGTATCGGCCACGCCGACAAAGACGATAAGGAACTGCTCCGCAAAAAGCGGAAGCGTCAGCTGCAACAGCTGTTTGTTTGTGTACATCATAGCGTTTTCAGCAGTACGCCAAAGGTGCGCACCGAGGTAAAACCAGCGCTTTCATAGATGCGGCGGGCCGGGTTGGTCACGCCGGTAAACAGCGACATGTAGGCCGCCCCGGCACGCTGTTCCTCTGCGCATAGGCGGAAGAAAAGCAGCTGCCCCAGGTGGTGCCGCTGGTACTGCGGCGCAATGCCGATGCCCGCAAAGTAGCCCCGGCCGGTAGGCTCCGGGTAGACGGGACCGGCAAAACCGGCTACGGCATCCCCTGCCAGGGCCACCGGCAGGCAAAGGCCGTCGCGGGCGGCGGCTGTGATCTGGGTCGTCCAGTCCGGGTTATCCAGGGCTTGCAGCATGGCATCCAGCCCATGGTGGCGGGCGGGGTCATACAGGGCCAGGGTGCAGCCTTCGGCGGCGGTGCGGTGTTCTAAGGCGCGTACCTCCGGCGGGACCTCAAAGTCCGCCAAAGTACGGTACATTGCGGTTTCCCGGGCAGCTTCGGTGTAGCCGTGGGCCAGCATACGTTCATGCAGGGGCAGGTCGGCGGCGATGCCGGGCATGTTGTTGTGCTCATGCCCCGGCGAACCGGGGATGACCCAGGGCAGGTGCATGGGATTGAAGAACGTCACAGCGCTGGCGGTTTTGCCTGCGGCGCGGAACGCATCTTCCAGCGCGTCCAACAGCTGGGCCGTGGTTTCGGGCGTATCCCAGGCGGGGTCTGCCACCAGGCAGGTGAAGTAGCCGCGCTCCCGGCCGCGGGGGATGTCGTCTCCCACACAGCCGCAGATGAACGCGACCGCTCTCCCCTGCTCTGCCCTTATAAAGGTGTAGTCGTAGGAAAAATACGGGTGGCTGAACAGCAGCCGGTCGGCTGCGGTCTCCGGGCGGGGCGCGTACCCCTGCCGGGGTGCGTTTGCCTGCCACAGGGCCAGCAGAGCGGCGTGGTCAGCAGGTGCAGCGTGTCGTATCATAGGGCATCAACCCTTGACGGCACCCACGGTAACGCCCTCGAGGAAGTACTTCTGCAGGCAGAAGAACAGCACGAACATGGGCAGCGCGGAGATGGTAGCACCGGCCATCATGGGTCCAAACAGGGTGGTGTTGGCGAACTTGAACTGCTTCAGGCCGACCTGGATGGTGTACATAGCCTCTTTGGAGGTGACCAGGAAAGGCCAGAAGAAGTTGTTCCAGCTGGAAAGGAAGGTGTTGATGGACAGCACCGCGAGGATCGTCTTGGACAGGGGCAGCACGATGTGGGTAAAGATCTTGGGCTGGCTGCAGCCGTCCAGCTTGGCGCTTTCCAGCAGCGAGGTGGGGATGCTGGAGAAGAACTGCTTGGTCAGGAAGATGTTATACGAGGTGACCAGGCCCGGCAGCACCAGCGCCGCGTAGGAGTTGGACAGGTGGAAACGGTTGACGATCAGGATGTACAGGGGCACCTGGGTGACCTGGTACGGGATCATCATGCCGATCAGGATCAGGTTGAACAGGAAGTTCTTGCCCTTGAACTTCAGCTTTGCGAAAGCGTAACCGGCCAGGCTGGCGAACACCACGTTGCCCAGCACCTGGCAGGCCGACACCACAAAGGTGTTGAACAGCCACTTGACGCTGTACTCACTGAAAGAGAAGAACGCTTTGTAGGAATCAAAACTCCAGGAAGTCGGGAACACCGAGCGGTTGGAGGACGCAGCTTCGACCGAGGGGCCAAAGGAGTTGACGATCATGTAAAACAGCGGGAACAGGCAGCACACTGCCAGGGTGACCAGCACCAGAATGATGATGGTGTTGCGCAGATACAGCATCTTTTTGTTGTTGACATGCTGGGAATACAGACCACTTGCCATTTGTCTCTCCCCCTTTCTCAGTATTCGACATCGCTGCCGGCCATCTTGAACTGCAGGAACGAGATAGCCGCAATAATGATGGTAAGGATGACTGCCTGGGCACACGCCAAGCCGTACTTATTATAAGTAAAGGCGTTGTTGTAGATCAGCAGGCCGATCATCGTAGTGGCATTGTCCGGACCGCCGCCGGTCATCATGTAGGCGTTCATGAACACCTGGAACGAGCCGATGACACCGGTGACCAGCAAAAACAGGGTGGTGGGCTTGACCAGCGGGAACACGATGCGGGTGACCTTTTGCATAAAAGTGGCACCATCCAGCTCGGCAGCCTCGAAGTAGGTGTTATCGATGCCCAGCAGGGCGGCGGTGTAGATGATGATGTTCTGGCCCTGGCCGGAAAGCAGCGCCATAATCATCAGGGACAGCATCGAGGTCTTGCTGGAACCCAGCCAGTTCTGGGTGGGCAGGTGGAAGAAGGTGAGCAGCTGGTTGAACAGGCCGGAGGGCGAGGAATCGTAGATCCACAGCCACACCACCGAAAGCGCGATGCCGGAGGCAACGGCGGGCAGGTAGTACATGGCCTTGAACACGGACTGCAGCTTCTTTTTAAAGGGCATGATGAGGATAGCCACCGCAAAGGAGATCAGCAGCGAAAGCGGCACGACCACGGCGGTGTAGACCAGCGTATTTTTGAGGGACTTCCAGAACAGAGCGTTGGTAAAGGTGGTCTGGTAGTTCTTCAGGCCGATAAAGTCAGAGCCGAAAGGTTTGTAATCCTCCAGGCTGGTGATGACAGCCGAGATCAGCGGGTAGATGGTAAACATCAGGAAGAAGATGACAGCCACGCCGATGAACGCATAGCCCCACAGATCATCGTTGGTGAGGAAGGGCTTTTTGCGCGGCTTGGCAGCCGTTGTTTGGGTGGATTTCGACATTCGGGAACCTCCTGCGGTGTTACGGAGACAGTACGTGGCAACGTTGTTTTCACGTGCTGCCATCCTATAGAAATGGCGGCTCGCCACCAGTAAGCCGGGGTGAGCCGCCATAAGCTGAACGAAGCAATGCGCTGCTTCCGCTCAGTGCGGATTCAATTGGAGTTACAGCGGCAAAATCAGGTCAGGTCGCAGCCATCCTCGCCAAAGACGGCGGTAGCCTGCTTAACGATCTCGTCGTACATAGCCTGGGCAGTGGTCTCGCCAGCGATCAGGGCCTGGAACTTGGGCACGATGACCTCGTCCATCAGCTGCTTGGCGCTTGCGGTCTGCTCAGCGGTGATGCCGGTCGGAGGAGCGACAACGGTCTTGATCATGCGGGCTGCGCAGTCGATGTTGCCCTGGTCACGGTCGCCGGTATCCATGGAAGCGAGAGCCTCGCGGGCAGAAGCGCAGACACCATCCAGGCAGGTGGAAGCATCCACGTAAGCGGCGCGCTCACCGGAAGCCAGGAAGTACAGAGCCTTCATAACGTTCTGGATGTGCTCATCGGTGGAGTTGCTGTTGCGGAAAGCAACCAGGCCGTCCACGGTGCCGTAGCAGGTTTCTTCCACGCCGTCCATGGTGGGCACGGGCAGGAATGCGTAGTTGACGGGGATGGAGTTCTCAACGGCGGTGCCATCCTTGGCCTCGATGGCGGCGTTGTTCTTGTTGATGTTGTTCTCGAACAGAGGCATGGCCTTGCCGAAGATCATGGCATTGCCGGTCTCGCACATGACCATACGCTGGGAAGCCTCGACACCGTAGTTGGGCATGTAACCGGAGTTGGTCATCTCCTCCACGGCGGTCAGCAGGTTCAGCATCTTGGTGCTGGTGTACTCATACTTCAGGTCAGAGTTGAAGGCGTTGTTGACACCGGCGCTGACACCGAAGATGTTCAGGAAGTCAGAAGCAGTTGCGCCGGAGTTGGCAAAGACGAAGCCGAAGGTGTCGTCCTTGGTGCCGTTCTTGATGGCCTCCATGAACTCATCGTAAGTCCAGCCGCTCTCCTGCACTTTGGCAACATCCACACCGGCGGCTTCCAGCATGTCCTTGTTGGCACCCAGGGCCTGGATGGTGATGTAGAGGGGCAGGCCGTAGACGTTGTTCTCCACGGTCATGTAGTCGATGGCGTTCTGGTCAAAGTCGGCCAGCATGTCAGCGTCCATGTACTCGCTCAGGTTCAGGGCAGTGCCGTTCTCCACGAAAGTGGACAGGCCTGCGTAGGAAGCCTCGGAGATGTCCGGAGCCTCGCCGGTGATCTTATGTTTTGGATTGTCCTCTTTTTTCACCAAAACGTCAAGTGGTTGAAACAAAATTTTATATAAAACGGCAAAATGACGGTTTTACTTATGTTTTTTCGCTTTTTTGCACAAAGAACATTGGGATTTTCAGCCGCGAAACAGATAAGTGAAATAAAGTTACGATAAAAACAGCCCCCTCGCAGGGAGGGAGCTGGGAGTAAATGCTATCCTACTGTAAAATTACTATACTATTCATACTATTCATACCATTCATCCTATTCATCCTTTTCATACTTTTCATCCCGGATGCCTTACTATCTAAGGATAAATGGTAGAAATAGTAGAAATAGTATAGTAAGTATAGTTGGTATGAAAAGGATGAAAAGGATGAAAAGGATGAAAAGGATAGTAAGTATGATAGGTATGGTAATATCATAATTACCGTAATTATCGTAATATTCGTAATATTCGTAATATTCGTACACATTGTATGCCTGTATACTTTGTAGGGGCGCACAGTGTGCGCCCGTGGCAATTGGCGGCAACGTGAGTCCCTACGGGCGAACACTGTTCGCCCCTACAGGCTGTACAGCTTATTATAAGTGACGATTATTACGATTATTACGATAATTACGAAGTGTACGACATGTACGACTATTATAGTAACTACGAAATCTTACCGCTTATGATACATGCGGTCTTCTTCCTCGTAATGGGGGTTGCTGGTCAGGTTCATACCCAGTTTTTTCAGCGTGTCGATGTCCACGCTGGACAGGATGACCGTGGTGTGGATGTCACAGCCGCGCAGCTTGGGCAGTTCCCGCATGGCCGCTGCGGCGATGGGGTTCTCGTAGGCCGAGCTGGACAGGGCGATGAGGATTTCATCCGTATGCAGGCGGGGGTTCTTGCTGCCCAGGTAGGTGGTTTTCAGCTGCTGGATCGGCTCGATGGCCTTGGAGGACACCAAATCGATCTCCTGGTCGATGCCCGCCAGACGCTTCAGCGCGTTCAGCAGGGCCGAGGATGCTGCGCCCAGCAGCGGGCCGGTCTTGCCGGTGACAATGGTGCCGTCCGGCAGTTCAATGGCAGCCGCCGGGGCACCGCCGATGGTCTCGGAGCAGGCGGCCGCTTTCTTCTCCACCTCGCGGTCGCCGGGGGCAATGCCCGCCTGGTTCATCAGCAGTTCCAGCTTGAAGCGGTCCTGCTTGACCACGCCGCTGACCTTCTGGTCGCACATACATTTATAGTAGCGGCGGACGATCTCTTTCAGCGAGGCTTCGCGGCAGACCTCGTCATCGATGATGCAGTTGCCTGCCATGTTCACGCCCATATCCGTGGGCGAACGGTAGGGGCTTTTGCCGGCGATCAGCTCAAACATGGCGTTGACCACCGGGAAGATCTCGATATCGCGGTTGTAGTTGACGGTGGTCTCGCCGTAGGCTTCCAGATGGAACGGGTCGATCATGTTCACATCGTTCAGGTCGGCGGTAGCGGCCTCGTACGCCAGGTTGACCGGGTGCTTGAGGGGCAGGTTCCAGATGGGGAACGTCTCGAACTTGGCGTAACCGGCCCGCACACCGCGCTTGTACTCGTGGTACAGCTGGGACAGGCAGACGGCCATCTTGCCGGAGCCGGGGCCGGGCGCGGTGATGACCACCAGCGGGCGCTCGGTCTCGATGTAATCGTTTTTGCCGTAGCCGTCATCGCTGACGATGTGGGCTACATCGTTGGGGTAGCCCGCAATTTTGTAGTGGCGGAAGGTGCGGATGCCCAGGCTGTTCAGCTTGGACTCGAAGTTTTCCACATCAGGGTGGGCGGTGTACATCGTCACGCAGACGCTGCCCACAAACAGCCCCATACCCTGGAACGCATCGATTAGGCGCAGCACGTCCATATCGTAGGTGATGCCGTAGTCGCCGCGCACCTTGTTATTTACGATATCCTCGGCGCTGATGACCACAACGATCTCGGCCTGGTCTTTCAACTGCAGCAGCATCTGCAGCTTGGAATCCGGCTGGAAGCCCGGCAGCACACGGGAAGCATGGTAGTCGTCAAACAGCTTGCCGCCAAATTCCAGGTAAAGCTTGTTGTCAAACTGGGCGATCCGCTCCCGGATATGCGCCGACTGCATGGTAAGGTATTTGTTATTGTCAAATCCTAGTTTCATCGATGATTCCTTTCCCTATCTACAACCCAATAGCCCCTTGGCAGGGCACACCATGATAGTAGTATAGCATAACTTCGGCTGCCGTTCAATGCGGGGGGCGGATTTTTTTTGTGCGCGGTGGGGTTATAAAAGTTGCACTGTGCCCAAAAAGCTGCGTCGCTTTGACAGTTTTCGACACGTCGATTGCCTATAATGAAACTTGATAGCTTACCATGCTCGAAAGTTGTTCTTTCCGGCAAAAAAACAGGGAGGTAGTAACCGATGAAAAAGAAAACGCTAGTCGCTGCGTCGTTGCTTTTGGCGCTGCTGATGCCGCTGGCAGTGTATGCCGAAGGGGAGGAATCTTCGGGCACAAGCGACGAAGCGGCTGTCGAAACCTACGCCACAACCGACGCCCCCACCGAGGAACCGACGATTGCGACCTATGCCGCAGATGAACCTACCGAAAATGGCGATAGCATTATATCTGCGGTTTCCGACAACAAAGCCGTTGTTGCAAGCAATAATCAAGAGTATGAGTCACTAGACGCTGCCATGAGTGATGCGGTCGATGGCGACACCATCTACCTTGGCGCGGGGGTCTACTGCGGTAACGCTGCTAATCCAACGGCTACGGGCAACGGTGCGGGAAAAAGCCTGACCTTTGCAGGTGCTGGCACCGATAAAACAACGTGGCAAATTCAGGCTCCGACAGCACCATATGGTGCTGATGGCTGGTGTGACTATAGCTTTAAGGGCAGCGATAGCATTACCTTCGAGAATATGACTGTTATCGGCAGTGTGTATCCAGATAAGACTACTAAAAGTAACAACACTCAGGGGCTAACATATATCAACAATATCACGTTGAAAAATTGTATTTTCAATGGACGTGCCGACTATTGGGGCTACAATACGACTACGTTCGAAAATGTCACCTTTAACGCCCCCGGCACATCGGCATCTGGCATCGCTGGTTCAGATTATTCCTTATGGACATGGACCGGAACGAGTTATACGTTCAAAAACTGCACGTTCAATTCCAACGGAAAGATTATAAATGCTTATTGTGAGAGTTCCGGCCCTATAACCATCAATTTTCAGGACTGCACAGTTCTTAATACTCGCTCTAATAAACAAGTGTTGAATGTTAAGGACAGCAATACCGACTACATCGTTAATATCTCCGGCATCAACACTGTAACCAATGTGAATCCGAATCGAACAACCTGTTCTCGTTTGTTCCAAGTGGAATCTGTCGGTGATGGTAAACAGCATTATGCAACTGTGAGCATTGACGGTACAACTGTTTGGCAAAACGGTAAAATGGTCAGCCACGCCATCGACACCACCAATGACAAGTATACCGATGGTTACAAAGATAATCAAGTCTATAACAATTATAGCGCTTGGTCGGACTGGGCACAAGATGATAACGACCCGCACATCTTCCACCACACAAGAACTGTCACCGAAAAATGCCACTATTGTAATTATAGTAAACCTTTAGACCCTGAAACCGAAACCAAACAAGAATTTTTGCTTCATTACGACCTGAACGGCGGCACGGGTGCCGAAAGTGTCGACTACAGCGACCGCTACTATTTTGAGCCGAAAGATGGCAATACCGCTACCGTTACTGTTGACCCCAGCCGTGCCGGGTATGTCTTTGCCGGGTGGCAGGATGCGGACGGCAACTGGTACGCTGCGGGCAATACTGTGACCGTTGACCGTGATATCACCCTTACCGCGCAGTGGAACAAGCTGGTCACTGTCAGCTTTGACCTGTGCGGGCATGGCGGGGCAAATATTGCCAGCCAGACCTTTGTAAGCGGTGGCAAGGCCAGCGAACCAGCCGCCCCCAAAGAGGACGGCTGGGTTTTCGGCGGCTGGTATACCGAGCGCAGCTGCCTGAACCGCTTCAACTTTGACACCGCCGTCACCAGTGACATCACCCTGTACGCCAAGTGGACACGCGTTGCTGCTGCCGTCACTACGCCCACCTCCACGCCTGCGCCCACCCCTGCCCCGGCAGCCACGGCCAAAAGCGTCAAGTCGTCTGCCATCCCCCAGACCAGCGATGCTTTCCCGATTGAGGGGCTGCTGGCACTGCTGGCAGTTGGTGCAATTGGTACCGGCGCGGCGGGCTACCTGCGCAAGAAGCGCCGCTAAAACACACTCCTTAGTTATCACCTTCTTCCAATAAAAGTCCCTGCCCTGCGTGGAGTTCTCCCGCGGGGCAGGGATTTTTTTTACAGGGTGTTCACCAATATTTCATGCTTTGCGGCGGCAGGCGTGCTATAATCGTTGGGTTAAAAAAGGTTATTGTTTTTGTGTTATAGAGGATACATCGTGGAAAAGAAAAAATATTGGCCGCTGACCTTGACGGCGTTGGCGGGTGGCTGCGTGCTGATGGCCGCGGTCTATTTTTGTCTGGGCTGGTGGCCCTTTGGCACCGGCACTGTGCTTACCGGCGACCTGCGCGGGCTGTACGTAAACTACATCACCGATATGTGGGCGCGGGTAAAGCAGGGCGGCTTCTTTTACAGCTTCGGCAAGCTGGCGGGCGGCAGCACCCTGGGGCTGTTCGCCTACTACATGAACAGCCCGTTCAACCTGCTGTTTTTGCTGCTGCCTACCCGCATGGTGCCCCAGGCGGCAGGGCTCATATTTATCCTGCGCACCGGGGTCACGGCGGCGGCGTTCTGCTGGTATTTGCAGCGCCACTTTGCCAAGGCCGACCCGCTGTTTGCGGTGCTGGGGCAGTGCTATGCGTTCTGCGCGTTTTGCATCGTGTACAACCAGAACATTATCTGGATGGACGTTGTCTGGCTGTTGCCGCTGGTGCTGGCCGCGCTGGACGACCTGATGCGTCAAGGCCGCCACTGGGGCTTTACGGGGCTGGTGTTCCTTTGCATCCTGCTCAACTTTTATATCGCCTGGCCGGTGTGTTTGTTCAGCATCCTGTACTTTGTCTGCCTGTGGCCCAGCCAGGGGCAGGGGCAGTTCCGCCAGCGGTTTGTACGGTTTGCGGCCAGCGGTGTGCTGGCAGCGGGGTTGAGCCTGTTCTTTCTGCTGCCGGTGCTTTTGGAAGTGCAGGAGAGCAAGGGCGGGCTGTTTGATTTCACCTTCAGCCTGACCCCGCAGTTTAACCTGCTGCAGCTGCCCTACCGGCTGTTCTTCGGCAACTTTTTCTGGAACGATGTCACCAACGGCCTGCCCAATATTTACTGCGGCGTGGTGCTGGTGCCGCTGGTACTGCTGTACTTTTGCGGCAGTGCGCCCCGCCGGGAAAAACTGGGCTTTGCCGCCCTGCTGGCGGCACTGGCGGGCAGCTTCTGGGTCAAGGGCATCGACCGCCTTTGGCACGGCATGAAGCAGCCGGTGTGGTTCCCCTATCGGTACAGCTTTTTGTTCAGCGCTGTGGTCATTTTGCTAGCCGCGCGGGTATTGACGGCAGGACCCCAGCGCCGCCGGGCCTGGGGCCTGGCCGCCGGGCTGACTGTGTTGTGGCTGGCGGGGTATCCCCTTGCCGCCGGGGCGGAACTGTTCAGCAAAACCAAGCTGCTGGCAGCGGCGGGGCTGTGTGCGGCTTCGCTGCTTCTGGCGTGGCTGCTGATTGAAAAGCCAGCTTTGCCCGTAAACAAGCGGCGGCTGTTATGCGGCGCGGCCGCCCTGCTGACGGCGGCAGACTTGGGGGCCAACACGCTGTTGGCCTTACGCAAGTTTGAGCAGTTTGACCTGGCCGATTTTACCACCTTTTACGATAACGCCGCCCTGGCCGTAACCACCGCCAAGGCCGAGACGGACGGCGACTGCCGCATCGAGAAGAACTTTCTCCACACGCTGAACGACCCGTTTTTGCTGGGGTACTGGGGCATCAGTCACTATTCCAGCACCAAGGCCAGCACCGCCAAGGAACTGCTGGAACAGCTGGGCTATGTGGGCTACTCCACCTACGGCTGGGGCAGCACTGGCGCAGCCGACAGCCTGCTAGGCATCCGCTGGCTGTACAGCGATGGCAGCCGTCCCGTGGCCGGGCATTGGCAGCAGGCGGATTGTGACTCGGCCTATACTTTATATAAGAACGATGCGGCGTTCCCGCTGGCCTATCTGGCCCGGCAGGACGCTTTGGCCGTGGACGTGGATGCCCTGGCCGACAATACCTTTACCCTGCAGAATACGATGCTGCAAAGCCTGACGGGCTGTGCGGATGCGGCGCTGGTCAGCGTGGAGCCGACTTTCAGCGTGACCGAAAAGGGCACCGTGCAGGTGGACTTTACCGCGCCCCTCACCGGGCCTGCATATTTGGCTATCCCCGGCACGGAGGAACAGCTGCCCATGGACGTAGTGATTGACGGCGAACTCTACGCCCAATATTTTGAGCCGGAGAGTCTGGGCGGCGTGATCTGCCTGCCCAGCTTTACCGCCGGGCAGCATGTCACGATGGTGCTGGGCATTGCGGATGCGGAGATTTTCCACACCAACACGCAGATTTACCAGCTGGACAGCGCGGCCCTGACCACCGCCCGGCAGCAGGTGCAGGATGTGGATGCTTCGATCCGCGAGGGCGGGCGCATCGATGTACACTGCACCGTCAGCGGAGAGAACGACCTGCTGGTGCTAAGCTTTGCCTACGATGACAACTGGGTCGTCACCGTCAACGGCCAGCGGGTGCAGCCTGCGGCGCTGTTTGGCGGGCTGCTTGGCGTGGCACTGCCCCAGGGCGATTGCGTAGTCACCCTGCGCTACACCCACCCCGGCGTGGTGCCCGGCACGATCGCCAGCCTGGCCGCGCTGGCGGCGGCCCTTGCCTGGTGGTTTGCCGAACGGAAACAGCGCAAATCTGCCTGATTGGCACTTGCAAACCTGCCGCAAACTGCTTACGAAAGATTGACCCCCTGCCGGGCCGTGTGGTAGAATAAGAAAAACTACTGCAAAGGGGTGTTGGGTGTGTTCAAGCAGCTGCTTTACTTCCAGTCCGTGGTGCGCACCGGCAGCTTTACCGAAGCTGCAGCGGAGAACTACATTTCCCAGTCGGCCATCTCCCAGCAGATTCAGGCATTGGAGCGGGAGCTGGGGTTTCCGTTATTGGAGCGCCGCAGCCGCCGCTTTACTTTGACCCCCGCCGGGGAATACTTTTACCAGAAAAGCCTGGTACTGGTGGCCGACTACGAGCGGTTGTGTTTAGAGGCTGGCAAGATTGCCAAGGGCGACCAGGCCGTGTTAAAGATTGGATACTTACGCGGCTACGCCGGGCCGGAGTTTACCGCCGCGCTGGAAACCTTTGCCGCCGCCCACCCGGACGTGGAAGTGCAGGTGCAGTACGGCAACCACGAGGAATTGTATACACTGCTGCGCACCGGCCAGGCCGATTTGCTGATGAACGACCAGCGGCGGGCCTTCTCGGCCGAGTATGTGAATCTGGTGCTGACCAGCTGCCCCGCCGCCGTGGAGGTATCCGCCCGCAGTCCGCTGGCCCAGCTGGAAAAAATCACCCCGCAGGAGCTGAAAAGCCTGCCCTGCATTTTGGTCGCCAGCCCCACCCAGCAGGCGGTGGAGCAGGAGTTTTACAGCACGGTGATGGGCTTCCAGGGGGAATTTTTGTTTGCCGAAACGCTGGAAGAAGCCCGCATGATGCTGCTGGGCCGCCGTGGTTTTATGCCCGTAGAGGGTGACGGCTTGCGCCACCCCGCCCCGCCGCCGCTGGCACACCTGGCGCTGGTAGCCGGGCAGGTACCGCTGCAGCGCACCTATTGCGCCTTTTGGCGGAAAGAAAACGCCAGCCCCTATGCAGCGGAGTTTGCAAGGATGTTGAAAGGGGCGTTTGACAATTAGTTTTTTCGCAATTGGCAAAGGGGGGTGTAGGGGCGAACATTGTTCGCCCGAGGAGTTTTGCGTTGCCGCACGACTCTGCGGGCGCACACTGTGCGCCCCTACACCTCTGCGCCATAAGAATTCGCCGTCCTGTTTTGCAGGGCGGCTGCTTTTTTGCCTCCCTCTGCGAGAGAGGTGCCCCGAAGGGGCGGAGGGAGAGGCCGTGCCATTAGTTGCCACTAAATCGTAGGCTCTCTCCCCCACCCGCTTCGCGGGAGCCCCCTCCCAGAGGGGGCCATTCCAGTTCACCGTCCTGTTTTGCAGGGCGGCTTTTTATATAAGTTTTACTTATAATTAAGCCCGCAAACCGGAATTGATATCCCCGTCTTTCGCGGCTACAATAGTAACTGTAAGAAGCAGCCACACACATAAAGGAGTGTTCGCATATGGCTAAACTCATCGCCTACTATTCCCGCGCAGGGGAAAATTATTTTGGCGGGGCCTACCGCCGCATCCCGGTTGGCAACACCGAGAAAGTGGCCGAGATCATCTCGGAACTGACGGGGGCTGAACTGTTCAAGATTGAACAGGCTGTCCCCTACTCGGCCGATTACCAGCCCTGCATTGCCGAGGCCAAGCGCGACCTGCAGGCCCATGCCCGGCCGGAACTGGTCAGCCTGCCCGCCGACCTGGACGAGTATGACGAAATCTACCTGGGCTACCCCAACTACTGGGGCACCATGCCGATGGCCGTCTACACCTTTTTGGAAGCCTACAATTTCACCGGCAAGACCATTCATCCGTTCTGCACCCACGAGGGCAGCGGGCTTTCCAATACCGAGAACGATATCCGCAAGGCGGCCAAGGGTGCAACCGTAGCTAAAGGTCTTGCCATCCACGGCAGCAGCGCAGCCAGCGCCGAACCCGCCGTGAAAAAGTGGCTGGGACTGTAAAACAGGAGGTATATACCATGAAAAACGTAATGCTTTGGGCCGGTGCCGGGCAGATCGGCATGGCCATTGCCCGCCGTATAGGCGTAGGGATGAAAATTGTTGTGGGCGACAAACGCCCCGAAAACGCACAGGCCATCGCCAAAACCATGAGCGAAGCCGGGTACGATGTGGTACCGATGGAGATGGACCTTTCCAGCCGTGCATCCATTCAAGCCTTGATTGCCGAGGGTCAGAAGTACGGCGAAATCAAAATGCTGGTGAACGCTGCCGGTGTCTCCCCCAGCCAGGCTTCCATTGAAACCATTTTGAAAGTTGACCTCTACGGCACCGCCGTGCTGTTGGAGGAAGTGGGCAAGGTCATCGCCCCCAGCGGCGTGGGTGTGACGATCTCCAGCCAGTCCGGCTGGCGCATGCCCGCCCTGACCGCCGAGGAAGATGCCCAGCTGGCTGCCGCCCCCACCGAGGAACTGCTGGCCCTGCCGCTGCTGCAGCCCGCCAACATCCGCGACGCCCTGCATGCCTACCAGCTGGCTAAGCGCTGCAACGAAAAGCGCGTGATGGCGCAGTCGGTGGAGTGGGGCAAGCGCGGTGCCCGGCTGAACGCCATCGCCCCCGGCATCATCGTGACCCCGCTGGCGCTGGATGAGTTCAACGGCCCGCGCGGTGATTTCTATAAGAACATGTTTGCCAAGTGCCCCGCAGGCCGCCCCGGCACGGCGGACGAGGTTGCCAACGTGGCCGAACTGCTGATGAGCGACAAGGGTGCATTTATCAGCGGCTCCACCTTCCTGATTGACGGCGGCGCAACCGCCAGCTACTACTACGGCCCGCTGAAACCGCAGGCGTAATCCCAAACAAGTATGCCCCCGCCAGGTTGAGGGTTATCTCAACTTTGGCGGGGGCATTTTATATGGATGGGAAATGGCAAAAAGGTCAGCGCAGCGCGTCTTTCATGCTTTTTACATACGCGCCGATCTGCTCCGGGGCGGCGGTGCCGTACTGGGCCAGCAGCTTGATGATGGCCGAGCCGACGATGGCACCATCGGCAATATCGGCCATCTTCTTAGCCTGCTCCGGTGTGGAGATGCCAAAGCCGATGGCGCAGGGGATGTCGGTGTTCTGCCGCACCACCTCCACGATAGAAGTCAGGTCGGTTTTGATCTCGCTGCGGGTGCCGGTAACGCCCAAACTCGACACAATGTACAAAAAGCCCTCGGCTTCTTTGGCGATCATGGCAATACGGTTGGCCGAAGTGGGCGCAATGAGGGAGATCAGGTCAACGCCGTACTGGCGGCAGGTGGCGAGGAATTCCTCTTTTTCTTCATACGGCACATCGGGCAGAATCAGACCATCGATGCCGATCTCCTTGCAGGTGGAGATAAATTTCTCGCTGCCATAGGAGTAAACCACGTTGGCGTAGGTCATGAACACCATGGGGATGGTGACATCCTTGCGCAGTTCGCGGACAAAATCAAAGATTTTATCGGTGGTCACGCCGCCCTGCAGCGCGCGCAGGTTGGCCCCCTGGATGACCGGCCCTTCGGCGGTGGGGTCAGAGAACGGGATGCCCAGCTCGATCAGATCAGCCCCGTTGGCGGCCATGGCGCGGACGGCTGCGGCGGTAGTAGCCAGGTCAGGATCGCCGCAGGTGATGAACGGGATAAACGCCTTGCCGTTGGCAAAGGCTTTGGCGATGTTACTCATGGATATCCTCCCCTCTGTAGCGGGCAATGGCGGCGCAGTCCTTATCGCCGCGGCCCGAAATGGTGATAACGATGATCTTGTCCTTGTCCATCGTGGGGGCCAGCTTCATGGCGTAGGCCACAGCGTGGGCGGACTCAATAGCCGGGATGATGCCCTCGGTGCGGGCCAGATACTCAAAGGCGTTGACGGCTTCGTCATCGGTGACGGGCACATACTCGGCGCGGCCGATGTCATGGAGATAGGCATGTTCCGGGCCGACACCGGGGTAGTCCAGCCCTGCGGAGATGGAGTAGACCGGGGCGATCTGGCCGTATTTATCCTGGCAGAAATAGGACTTCATACCGTGGAAAATGCCCAGGCTGCCGGTGTTGATGGTGGCGGCCGTTTCAAACGTGTCAATGCCCCGGCCTGCGGCCTCGCAGCCGATCAGGCGCACGTCCTTATCCCCAATAAAATTGTAGAAGCTGCCGATGGCGTTGGAGCCGCCGCCCACGCAGGCGATGACGGCATCGGGCAGGCGGCCCTCTTTTTGCAGCATCTGCTCCTTGATTTCCTTGGAGATGACAGCCTGGAAATCCCGCACGATGGTGGGGAACGGGTGCGGCCCCATGACGGAGCCCAGGCAGTAATGGGTATCGCTGATGCGGCTGGTCCACTCGCGCATGGCTTCGGACACGGCATCTTTCAGGGTGCCGGTGCCGCTCTTGACCGGGATGACCTCGGCCCCCAGCAGCCGCATGCGGTAGACGTTCAACGCCTGGCGGATGGTGTCCTCCTCGCCCATAAAGACAACGCACTCCATGCCCATCAGGGCGGCGGCGGTGGCCGTGGCTACGCCGTGCTGGCCTGCGCCGGTCTCGGCGATCAGGCGGGTCTTGCCCATCTTTTTGGCAAGCAATGCCTGGCCCAGCACGTTGTTGATCTTATGCGCACCGGTGTGGTTCAGGTCCTCGCGCTTCAAGTAAATTTTTGCGCCGCCTAAGTCCTTTGTCATCTTTTCGGCGTAGTACAGGCGGGAGGGGCGGCCCGCGTACTCGTTCAGCAGTTCGGTCAGTTCGCGGTTGAACTCGGGGTCATTTTTATAATGGTTGTAGGCGGCTTCCAGTTCGATAACGGCATTCATCAGCGTTTCGGGGATGTACTGCCCGCCGTGGATGCCAAAACGTCCGTTGGGGTTCGTCATGGTGTTGCTTCCTTTCTGACAGCGGCCACAAAAGCCGCCATTTTTTCTGCATCTTTATGCCCGTTTTCCTCAATGCCGGAACTCACATCCACGGCATAGGGGTGCAGGGCTTGTATGGCCTGGGCCACGTTTTGCGCATCCAGCCCGCCCGCCAAAAAGTAGGGGCGGCAGATGGATTGCAGCAGCGCCCAGTCAAAGGGCTTGCCGCTGCCTGCGCCGGAATCCAGCAGGATAAAATCGGCGGTGCTTTGCCCGGCCCGCGCCACATCCTGCGGTGTTGCAATTTTAAACGCCTGTATGACTGTTTTATCGGTCAGGGTGCGGAGATGGGCAATGTAGTCCTCCCCCTCCCCGCCGTGGAGCTGGGCGGCATCAATGACACCGCCGTTTAACAGGGCGGCCACCGATTCCGGCGGCTCGTTGACAAACACGCCCACCGCCGTGATGCCGGGGGCCAGCTGGTGTTTCAGCGCTGCGGCCTGGGCAGGCGGCAGGTAACGGCGGCTTTGGGGAGCGAACACAAAACCGATATACTCCGGCCGTAACGCGTTGGCGGCGGCAATATCCGCCGGGCGTGTCAGGCCGCAAAGCTTGCATTTTGTCGCGCTCATGCCGTGCCCCGCAGTTCCACCAGCTTGGCTTTTTTGTCGGGGGCGCGCATCAGCGTTTCGCCAATCAGCACCGCATCCGCACCAATTTTGCGCAGGGCGGCTACATCCTCTGCGGTGCGTACGCCGCTTTCGGAGACGAACAGCACATCCGCCGGGATCAGCTGCCGCAGGCGGGCGCTGTTGGCGGTGTCCACGGTAAAATCCTTGAGGTTGCGGTTGTTCACGCCGATGATGCGCGCCCCGGCCCGCAGGGCGGTTTCCACCTCGGCTTCGTCATGGGCTTCCACCAGGGCAGACAGGCCCAGGTCATCGCAGAGGGCAATGGACTCCCGAATCTGCTCCTCCGGCAAGATGGAGCAGATCAGCAGCACGGCGGATGCACCCAGCACCTTGGCCTGGTAGATCATGTAGTTATCCACCGTAAAATCCTTGCGCAGGCAGGGCGTGGGGACGGCGGCGGCGATCTCGCGCAGATATTCATCACTGCCCAGGAACCACTTTGGCTCGGTCAAAACGGAAATGGCATCCGCCCCGGCGGCGGTGTAGGCTTTGGCGATGTCCAGATACGGGAAGTCCGGCGCAATCAGCCCCTTGGAGGGGGATGCCTTTTTGCACTCGCAGATAAAGGAGATGCCGGGCTTGCGCAGGGCGGCTTCAAAGGCAAAGCTTCCTTTGGGCAGGGCGAAAGCCTGACGCTCCAACTCCGGCTGGGGCAGGGTCTGCCGGGCGGCGGCGGAACGCTGGCGGGCGTAGTCAGCCAGCTGGTCTAAAATCGTCATGCTTCGGCCTCCGGGCGGTTGCTGACCTCGATGAATTTTTCCAGCGTAGCCAGCGCCTTGCCGCTGTCAATGAGTTCTGCCGCCAGCTGGATACCCGCCTGCATATCCGGGGCCTTGCCGCCGATGTAGAGGGCCGCACCGGCGTTCATCAGCACGGCATCCCGCTTGGGGCCTTTGGCACCGTTCAGGATATCCCGCGTGATGGCGGCGTTTTCGGCGGGGCTGCCGCCTTTCAGATCATCCTTGGTGCAGCGGGTCAGGCCGAACTGCTCCGGCGTGATGACGCTGGATTTGAACCAGCCGTCCTTGATCTCGCAGATTTTGGTCGGGGCACTCAGGGAAATCTCGTCCAGCTTGTCCTGCCCGTAGACGACCATGCCTTTTTTGACCCCCAGGCTGACCAGCACCTGGGCCAGCGGCTCCACCAGATATTCATCGTAGACACCCAGCAGCTGCATGGCCGGGCTGCCGGGGTTGGTCAGGGGGCCCAGAATGTTGAACACCGTGCGGAAGCCCAGTTCCTTGCGGATAGCGCCCACGTATTTCATCGATGTATGGTACTTTTGTGCAAAAAAGAAGCAGATGCCCACTTCGTTAAGCAATTCCACGCAGCGGGCGGGGCTTTGCTGGATGTTGACCCCCAGGGCTTCCAGGCAGTCGGCGGTGCCGCACTGGCTGGAGGCGGCCCGGTTGCCGTGCTTGGCGACCTTCATGCCGCCCGCTGCCGCTACCAGTGCCGAGGTGGTGGAGATGTTGAAGCTGTGGGCGTTGTCGCCGCCGGTGCCCACGATTTCGAAGATATCCATGCCGGTCTCGACCTTGACGGCGTGTTCCCGCATGGCGGCGGCGCAGCCTGCAATTTCATCGGTTGTTTCGGCACGGGCGCTCTTGGTGGAAAGCGCGGCCAGGAACGCGGCGTTCTGGGTGGGGGTGGTCTCGCCGCTCATGATCTCGTTCATCACGGTATAGGCTTCGTTATAGGTCAGATCCTCTTTGTTCACGATCTTGACAATTGCTTCTTTAATCATCGCTCAAATCTCCTTTATAAAATTCCGCAGCATCGTTTTGCCGTCAGGTGTCATGATGGATTCGGGATGGAACTGCACCCCGTAGATGGGGTAAATTTTATGCTGTACCGCCATAACCTCGCCCTCTTGGGTGCAGGCGGTCACGGCCAGTTCCGGGGGCAGGGTGTCGGCATCCACGGTCAGGGAGTGGTAGCGGGCTACCGGGGCGGTGGACGGGATGCCCTTGAACAACGGGCAGGCCGGGTCAAACTCGGTCAGGGACTGCTTGCCGTGCATCAGCCGTTTGGCGTAGGTGACGGTGGCCCCAAAGGCCGCGCAGATGGCCTGATGGCCGAGGCAGACACCCAGGGTGGGAATGGTCTGCCCCAGGGTGCGGGCGGCCTCGATGAGGATGCCTGCATCCTCCGGCCTGCCGGGACCGGGGGAAAGGATAATGTGCGCGGGGTGCAGGGCGGCGATGGCTTCCACCGTCATTTCATCGTTGCGGATGACCTTGATGTCGGGGTCGATCTCCCCCACCAGCTGGTAGAGGTTATAGGAAAAGCTGTCGTAGTTATCGATAAGCAGGATCATAGCGCGTCCTCCTGGGCCTGCTGCAGGGCGGTGAGGGATGCACGGGCCTTGTTCAGACATTCCTCAAACTCTTTTTCGGGCACCGAGTCCGCCACGATGCCCGCGCCGCTGCGGACAAATACCTTGCCGTTTTTCTTGTACGCAATGCGGATGGCGATGCAGGTGTCCATGTTGCCGGTAAAATCAATGTAGCCGATGGCTCCGCCGTAGATGCCGCGCTTGTTGTTTTCCAGCTCACCGATCAGCTGACAGGCGCGGATCTTCGGTGCCCCGGAAAGGGTGCCTGCGGGCAGCACGGCTTCGATGGCATCCAGCGCATCCCGGTCGTCCCGTATCTCGCCCCGGACGGTGGAACCGATGTGCATCACGTGGGAGAAACGCTCGATGGTGTGGAGTTTTTCCACCTGCACGGTGCCAAATTTGCTGACCTTGCCCAGGTCGTTGCGGCCCAGGTCCACCAGCATGTTATGCTCGGCCAGTTCCTTTTCATCGGCCAGCAGCTCGGCTTCCAGCGCCTTGTCCTCGGCTTCGGTCTTGCCCCGGGGACGGGTGCCTGCCAGTGGGAAAGTGTGCAGGATGCCGTTTTCCAGTTTGACCAGGGTCTCCGGCGAAGCACCGGCCACTTCCACATCGGTGCCCGCAAAGTAGAACATGTAGGGCGATGGGTTGATGGTGCGCAAGACGCGGTAGGTGTTGAGCAGGCTGCCCGCGAACGGGGCGCTGAGCCGGTTGGAGAGCACGATCTGGAAGATGTCCCCCTCCCGGATATGCTCCTTCGCCTTTTCCACCATGGCGCAGAAGCGGAGCTTATCAAACAGCGGGGTGACTTCGCCCTGCAGCCGTCCGCCCGGCTCCTGCTTTTTGGTGCCGTTGTGGAGCAAATCGGCCAGCTGGTGCAGTTCCCGCACGGCCTTGTTGTAGCCGGTTTCGCCATCTTGCAATTGCATGTTGGCAATCAAAATCAGCTTTTGGCGGGCGTTGTCAAAGGCGATGACCTTATCAAACAACATCAGGTCTACGTCCTTGAATTCCTCGGTGTCCTGCACAGGGCAGCGGGTGGTGGGCTCGCTGTAGCCTAAGTAATCATAGGCGAAGTAGCCCACCAGGCCGCCGGTGAAGGGCGGCAGCCCCGGCAGGCGCGGGCTTTTGTAGTCCGCCAGAATCTGCCGCAGCACGTCCGAGGGGTGGTCGGTCTTGACCGTTAAGCTGCCCGCTTTCAGTTCGCCGTTCAGGCAGGTGATTTCCAGCTTGGGGTCAAAGCCTAAGAATGTATACCGGCCCCAGGTCTCGTTGGCCTGGGCGGATTCCAGCAGGTAGCAATGGGTGGATACATTCTTTAAAATTTTCATTGCTTCGATCGGCGTGGTAAAATCCGAAAGCATCTCGCAGCTGAGGGGCAGCGTTTTGTACTGCCCGGCGGCGGCCATGGCCTTGGCTTCTTCCAGTGACGGTGTAATCTTCATCTTGGGTCCCCCCCTGCCCTTTTTGGCAATAAAAAAACGTCCCTGGCAGAATGAGATCTTCATTCTGCCAGGGACGAACATTACAAACTTGTCCGCGGTGCCACCCTGTTTTCACGGCTGTGAACCGTGCCCTTTGCGGGATGCCAACACATCCCCGGCAACTGACGTATGCCTTACGTTGTAGGATACTTTGCGCATAGCGCATTTCGCTGCACCCTCGGCGGACCATTTGACAGGTTGTTTCCGGCCTGATTCTCAGCATCGCAGGCTCTCTGTACGGGCATAGCTGCCGTTACTTCCGCTTCATCGGTTTAGTGTATTAAATTGTTTGCAGTATAGCACGGGATACCTACACTGTCAATAGGTTTTTGCAGTTTTCACATTTTGTATTTGCGCCAAACACAAAGCCCCGGGGCCTTGTGGCACCCGGGGTAATGGAGAAGATAGGAGTTAGCGGAATCAGTCTGCCTTATACTCAGCAGGCAGCTGGTCGATGGTCTGCCACTTGGCCATGGCATCCTCCAGCTTCATGCCGTTTGCAACGGCATCGCGGCGGCAGGCGTTGACAGCCTGGATCTCTTTCATCTTTTCGCCGGTCAGGCTGTAGCCCTTCATGGCGATCAGGGTAGCGGCCCAGGCGACCATCGGGATGACGCAGAACAGCACGATGACCACGATGTTCATGCCCGGCGTGTAGGGGTCGTACTGGGTGGGCAGGCTCTCCAGGCCGATAAAGCTGACAGCCACGCCGACAACGGTGGCGGACAGGCTGGAAACCAGCTTGTCGACCAGGCTGAACAGGGTGCCCATGATGCCGGGGATGTACTTGCCGGACTGGTAGGTCTCGTAGTCAGAGCAGTCGGCAACCATCGGGATGGGCATATCAGCGGTGGCATAGTAAGCGCCGTAGCCGATGCCGAACAGCAGGATGAACAGGACGGTGTACAGGTTGATGGAGAGGCCGCCCTCGCCCAGCAGGCTCAGGTTGAAGGCTGCGTTGCCCTGCTTCCACAGGATGAGCAGGACGAACACGCCGATGTAGCAGACCAGCGCCACGCTGACATACTTGGTCAGGCTGGCTTTCTGGCCCTTTTTCTGGCTGGTACGGACCGACAGCAGGAAGAACGGTACGCTGAACACATAGCCCAGCACCATCATGGGCAGGTACAGCCCATCATAAGCACCCATCATACAGCCGTACAGCATGCACAGCACCGTGGTGTTGTTGGCGATGGACAGGGCCAGCTTGGTGCCCGCGCCTGCGATCATCAGCCGCTGCATGGGCTTGTTGTCTTTGATGATCTGGATATACTCGGAGACCTTGACATTCTCGGTCTTTTCGCCGCCGATGCCAAAGTACTTGGGCTGGTCCTTTTCCCAGATGCCGATGATGGCCAGGATGGTCAGCACGATGGACATCACGATGCCCACCGGGGCCAGGGTGCAGAAGAACCCGGCGGAGGAGTAGCCGCCCTCAAAGTTTTTGGCCAGGATGGGGGCAAAGAACTGCATAACGCCCATGCCCAGCAGAGAGCCAACGGTGTTGAAGATGGTGAACAGCGGGCGCTGCTTGGAATCGCTGGTCAGCACCGTCTGGCCGGAGCGGGTGCAGCTGGTCTGGAAGGTGTAGCCGATGACCCACACAAAGTACAGCCCTACAAAGGCAGCATAGCGGGCCCACATCATGGTATCGGGGATCATGGGGGTGATGCCGTACAGGATCAGGATGCTGACGGCCATAATAGCGTTGCCGATGGCCATGAACGGGCGGAACTTGCCGAACTTGCCGTTGGTGCGGTCCATCAGCGCACCGATGATGGGGTCGGTGATGGCATCGCACAGGCGCATGGCCGTGACCATGACCGAGGCAAACAGGGTACCCAGTGCCAGCACATTGCTGCCAAAGGTAGCAATGTAGGAAAGCACCAGTACATAGTAAACGTTGGTGGCACCGTTGTTCAGCGGAAAAAGCACCAGCTGATAGAGTTTGGCGCGGTTGACACCGGACGCCTTTGCATTTTCACTCATGGGCTGCTCCTTGTTGTGGGGGGAGATTTACTCAAAAGTCCCCGCCGGGGCCGGCGGGGAGCTTGCGGGAATTACTGGTTGGTGCTGTTGTTGTCAGCGGGGGTCTCGGCAGCAGCAGCGGCGGCCTTCTTGCGCTTGATAGCGACAACCAGACACCAGATGCAGACGACGACCAGGATGCCCAGCACAACATCGAGGACGATGATGGCGGTCTTCCACCATGGGGTGACGGGGACGATCTTGGTGTCGGCGGTGAAGCCGTTCATGGCGTTGGAGTTGGCAACGGTGTACAGGATGCGATGGGTGGACTCGCGCAGGGCCTGGGCGATGTCAGCATCGTTGTTGTACAGGGTGTTCAGCTCGGCGGTCCACTGCTGGGCGCTGGAGTCCCAGCCGTTGGTGCCGTTCATCAGACCCTGGGCAACGTCAAAGCTCTTCATCGTAATGCCGTAGGTGGCGAAAGCAGCGTTGCCGGAGAAGTCGGTCAGGTTGATGCCGGTCATGCCCCACTCACCGCGCAGGATGTTGGTGGACAGGCCTTTGTGGGCACCGGACCAGATGCCGCCGATACGGGCGAAAGCGTTCATGGTGCAGGTGGCACCACCCTCGGTGATGGCGGTCTCAAAGCTCTTGAGGTAGACTTCGCGGATGGCCTGCTCGCTGGCGAAAGTGGCAATGCAGCGGCATTTAGACTCGGTATCGTTCAGGGCGAAGTGCTTGATATAGACGTACACGCCCTTGGACTGGATGCCCTGGATCTCGGCGGCAGCGATCTTGCCGGAGAGGAAGCCGTCCTCGGAGTAATACTCGAAGTTACGGCCGGAGTATGCGGTGCGGTGGATGTTCATGGCGGGGCCGTACAGGCCGGAAGCGCCGAGGTCGAGCATATCGTTGCCAATGCAGCGGCCGACTTCTTCCATCAGTTCGGTGTTGAAGGTGGCGGCCATGATGTTTTCATCGCTGTAAGCAGCGTGGCAGGTGGAAACGCCGGTCAGAGTCTGGGTAAAGCCCTGGGGACCGTTATCATCCACGGTAGCGGGCTTGGAGACGGACTGGACCATGGCAGTGTTGTGGTAGGTCTTGCCGACCAGCTCGGCCATTTCTTCATAAGTGACCTGATCGAGCAGCTTGTCCCAGTCGGGGTCGTCGTAGCTCTTGCCGATCATCATGCCCAGGGTCATGCCGTTGTTGGCACCCATGGTGGGCATCTCGGTGGTGGAACCCTCCACGCCGGTGTAGCTCTGGTACGGGTTCAGGTCTGCCAGCAGAGCCTCGTTGGCCTCGATGGAGATTTTCTCCGGCCAGGTGCCGACCCAGTCAGAGCGGGTCAGCATGTTCATCTCGTCATAGCCGTAGTAGGTCATATCGGCGGTGCCGAGCTGGTTGGTGATCTTCTCGCCGGTGGCAGCGGAGACAGAGTAGGTCTCGGCATCCATGGCGGCGTTGGTGTAGGTGTAGGTGAAGTCTGCGCTGCCGTCGGCGGTCATGCCGTTCTCAACGGTGTAGCCCTTGGCGGCCAGGATGTTGTTGACGGCGTCGTGGGCATCGTGGGCGGCAGTCAGGTAGTAGTCGCCGGCTTCCAGGATGTAGGTCTCTGCACCGTGCTCATCATAGCAGGCCAGCTCGCGGCGGGGCACATTGATGGTGACGGTCTCGGTCTCGCCGGGCTGCAACAGCTCGGTCTTATCGAAGCCGCACAGTTCGGCAGAAGCCTTCTCAATCTTGTTGGCCTTGTCGTAGTCGGTGTAGGGGCTCTGGAAGTAGACCTGTACGACCTCTTTGCCTGCGACATTGCCGGTGTTCTTGACATCGACGCTAACGTTGAAGCTGTCGGCAGCGGCATCGTAGCTGGACTGGAAGTTGGACCAATCGAAGGTGGTGTAGCTCAGGCCATAGCCGAAGGGGTACGCAACGGTGGAAGCGTAGTCATAGTCGCCGACATTGGCAGCGCCCATGACGGTATCCTCGTAACGGGTCTCGTAGTAACGATAGCCGACGTAGATACCCTCCTGATAGGTGATGTAGTAGCCATTGCCATCCAGACCGCCGTTGTAGACAGAGTACCAGTTGGCGGTATCATTCTCATCGTAGTTGGTGTACTGGTTTGCGTAGTAATCCACCAGGCCGGGGGCGGTGGTGTTGTCGTAGCAGTAGGTGTCGACCAGCTTGCCACTGGGGTTCACATTGCCCGCCAGAATGTCGGCAACAGCGTTCAGGCCCCAGGTGCCCGTGTAGCCGATCCACAGGGCAGCGTCAACGCCGTACTCGGGGTCGTTCAGGAAATCGCACTCCAGTGCGTTGGTGGAGTTGATGAGCACGATGACCTTGTCAAAGTCCTCGTTGGCCATCTTGAGCATATCGCGTTCTTCGTTGGTCAGGGACAGGACGTTGGTGCCGTCGGTGTAGTCGCCGTATTCCAAGTCAGCGCCCTCGCCAGCCACGCGGGAAATGGTCACGATGGCGGCATCACCATAGGAAGCAAAGCTGGAAGTCACGCTGTCATCGTAAGCGGAGACAGGCACTTCGTTGATGTGCCAGGCAGAACGATCACCCAGGCTTGTCCCCTTGCTGGGAGTGCGGACGTAGTCTTTGCCTGCGCCGGTGGTGTAGAAATCCCACAGGGTGGGGTTGACCTCAAAGCCGACATTTTCCAGGGCTTCTTTCAGCGTAGGTGCCTTGGAAGTGTCAATGTCAGCGGAGCCGGTACCGCAAGTGACGATGTCCACGCTGGAATGGCTCAGGGTAGAGACCTTGCTGCCAGCGGACAGGGGCAGGGCGTTGTTATCATTCTTCAACAGAACGGCACCCTCGCCAGTGAGCTGCTCGGCGACTTCTTTGTCGTGGGCTTCCAACTCTTCGACGCTGTCAAAGTCACTCTCGTAGTAGACGGCACTGGCATCCGTCCCCGTGGTTTTGTGGGTGGATGTCTGCAATGCAATGTTGATGGCCTGCTCACTTGCGTAGGCCAGGTTGCTGCCGACACAGGCTGCGCCGAAAGCCACTGCAGAAACGCCGGTCAGGACGCTCCACAGGACAACGCCGTTGCCCTTCTTCTTGTTCTTTGCCATAAATTCTTCTCCTTGTTTTTAAACCGTTTTATATAAACCAACCGCAGGAGTGCGGTGTGTTTCCTGTAGTTATACCCAGTTTGCGCTGGTAGACTTTTTCTTGCCCAGCTTGTAGGCAGGGTTGGGGGTGCTTACCTTGCGGAATGCGGCCTCATCGATGCAATCCCCTGCCACGGCCTGGATCTTGACCTCACCGTCCAGCTTGACGCGGAAGCGGAAGATATGCTCGCCCTCCTGCTCGGCCAGCTTTTCGCCGTTGGCGTAGAGCGTGACCTGCTTCTGGTTGGAGTAGACCTTGACTTCGATCTCGCTCTGAGTGCGGTCCACAAAGCGCTTGGAGCAGATATGCACGAACGGTTCATCGCTCCACCATGCTTTGTAGATGTAGAAGCTGTCCTTGCGGGTCTTGCGGTCGAACGTAACCAGGCCCTTGTGGTTCATGCCCGGCTCACCGCCCTGGTCGCGGGCATCGGCGGCGAAATCGTACATATTCCACACGTGGGTGGACCACAGCCATTTGTGGCGGGCGAAGCATTCCAGCATGTACTCGTGGTAGATAGCCTGGTATTCCTCGGTATGGTCGCCGCGGTGGGGATGCTCGCTGTGCAGGTTGGGCATGCCTTCAGCGCCGTATTCGCTGAAGCCCAGCGAGCGGTTAGGATAGCAGAAGTGGAAGAAATCCATCCACAGGTCGTTGAGGAACAGCCCCGGCACGTACCAGCCCAGGTACAGGTTCCAGCTGACCAGATCGGTGATGTGGGCCACCGGGTTAAAGGG
Organism: Bulleidia sp.; assembly: GCA_963655125.1. Lineage (GTDB taxonomy): Bacteria > Bacillota > Clostridia > Oscillospirales > Ruminococcaceae > Gemmiger. The sequence goes on along the minus strand of CAVKDR010000052.1, from coordinate 20,977 downwards.
GCCGCACATGGCGTAGCAGGCCAGCGTGGTCAGGCGGGTCTTGTCCATCTCGTGGCAGAGATCGTTGAGCTGGTGGTGGTTGTCCCGCATGTCGCGGTTATCCTTGGTGGAGATGGTGATCTCGTTGGAAACGCCCCAGCAGACGATGCTGGCGTGGTTGTAGTTCTGCACGATCAGCTCTTTCATCTGGCTGATGGTGTTGGCGCGGCCGTTGGGCATGTGCTCCGAGATATAAGGGATCTCGGCCCAGACGATCATGCCGACCTCATCACAGAGGTCATAGAAGTACTGGTCGTGCTGGTAGTGGGCCAGGCGGATGGTATTCGCGCCCAACTCTTTAATCAGCTGCATGTCCTCCTCGTGCATCTCCCGCGTGATGGCGTTGCCCAGACCCTTGCGGTCCTGATGGCGGGAAACGCCGTGCAGCGGATAGGGGCGGCCATTGAGGAAGAAACCCTGCTTGCTGTCCACCGAGAAGCTGCGTACGCCGAAGCGCTGGCGGACTTCATCCACGGCCTGGCCGTCTTTGACCAGACGGACAACGCAGGTGTACAGGTAGGGGTCGCGGATGCCGTCCCACAGGTGGGGATGCTCCATAGTCAGGGTGGTGTCCATACCGGAGCCGGTCAGCACTTCCCTGCCCTCGGCATCCAGGATGGCGATCTCAACATCGCCTGCACCGCTGACCTTGGTCTCCACGTGGATGTCGGCGTTTGCGCCCTGCACGGTCGGGGTGATCTGCACACCGGGGCCTCCGTAGTAGTCCAGCGCAATGTGATCTTTGCTGACCACCAGCAGGCTGACCGTGCGGTAGATGCCGCCGTAGAACGTGAAGTCGGCTTTCTGGGGGTAGACAAAGTCGTTTTTGCTGTTGTCGGCAATGACGGTCAGTTCGTTCTGCTCTTTCACCAGGGCGGTGATGTCCGCCCGGAAGGTGGAGAAGCCGCCATCGTGGGCAGCGACCTCGGTGCCGTTCAGGCTGACCTTAGCGCTGTCGCCCACACCCTCAAACTGCAGCCAAACCTGCTGGGCAGCGGGGTCAAAGGCGGGCGCGGCGAAGCTGGTTTTATAAGTGCAGCTGCCGCGCCAGTAGTCGTTGCCGCCATCCTGGCCGTCGATATTGTTCCAGGTATGGGGCAGGTCGACCGTGATGGTTTTGCCATCCGGGCCGGTGAACTGCCAGTTTTTCATCAGCGTGGTCGTGCTTCGCATAGCGTCCCTCCGTAGTGTATTTTTGTCTGCCTGTGTATTGTACAAAAGAACGCGTTTTTCCGCAATGGGTTTGCGAAAAGTGGTACTTTTAGCGGGATAATCGGTTTTTGTGTGACAAAAAATTAACCCCTGATTTTGTGCAACTTGTACAAAATCAGGGGTTGTTTCTTGACTTTCAGGATTTGGGCGGCGGCAGTACGATCTTGACCGCGCTGAGCACATTCTGGTTCTCGGTGGTCATGGTGCCGTTGTATTTCTGCACGATGCGGCGCATGACTTTCAGTTCGTAGTTGTGCTGGCGGGCAGCCCGGGCGGGGGCTTCCGTCACGGCGGGCGAAATGATGTTGATGACCGTGAAGCCCTGCCGCTTGCAGACCAGCAGGTCGATCATCCGGCGCGGCTCGTCCATCTGGCGGGCGGCAGCATCGATGGCCTGGTCCAGTGCGTTAGAAAAGAGGGCGTACAGGTCGCCCGGCTCCACAAAGGTCACAGCGCTGCCATCGGCTACGCAGTTCAACGTGATATGCTGGGCCTCGCAGAGCATGCTCTTTTCGGTCAGCACCACGTCCAGCACCTCGTTGCCGGTGTCGGCGTTGGCATCGTAGAGCTGCACGGCGCGCTCTGCCTCGTGCAGGTCCTGCGTTTGGGCAGCATCGGGGTTCAAACGGCGCAGGTCGGCGATCTGCACTTTCAGTTCGTGGCATTTGCGGTTGATGATCTGCACGTTCTGCCGGGCGATCTGGTACTGCTGGCGCTGGCGCTCATACAGTAAATTGAGGGTGTCCATTTCTTTCTGCATCGCCGATTTTTTGAAAAGCTCGGTCTGCAGATAGAGCAGTGTCAGGCAATACAGCTGGGTCAGCAGGGCGGGCACCACCAGCGTGAACTCTACCGTGTTGGTATGCAGGGCGGTCAGCAGCGTGAAAAATTGGAACACAAACATACCGCCCAACAGCGCTGCGCTGAGCAGCTGCCGCGGACCAATGCGGTACAGCCCTTCATCAGGCATCAGCCGCGCCGAAGTATAGCGCACCACCACACAGATTATAACCGTAAACGCGATCTTTCCCAGCGTTGCCGGTATGGCGGCAGGCACCTGCCCTGCCTGGGCAGCGCACCAGGCCATCAGGTTCCACAATTCATAAACCAACTCCGATGTCAGCACGATCCAGACGCTGCAATAGGCGCTGGCCGCACCGTCCAGCGGCGTACACAGCCAGGTAGCCAGCCCCACCCACACAAAGTAGCCTATATAAATCAGAAGCAGCAGCGCTATCGGTGTGGATACACCGCCGCTTTCGGCCCAGGCGATGCACCACGCCAAAGGGACCATAGCCAGGTAGTCCAGCAAAAACCGCAGGCGGTAGTTATTCCGCCGTTTCAGCGGCAGCCAGTAGGCCATCTGGGCCAGCCAGATACACAGGGCGCTGGTCAGCAGCGTGAACACCGGGGCCACTACAGCGCACCCCCGACATAGGCCGCCACGGCCGCCAAAAAGGCCACCCGCTGGCGGCGGCTGATCTCCAGCTGCTCCTGCCCGATCTGCACAAAATCGTTCTGCACACCGGTCACATGGCGCAGATTGACCAGGTAGCACTGGTTGCAGCGGGCAAAGTGGTAAGGTGCCAGTTCTTTTTCGGCCTTTTGCAAGCTGCCCCGCACCGACCAGGTATCGGCGGCGGTGTGGTAGTGCAGCAGGCGGTCGCGGGTTTCCAGATACAAAATATCATCGGTGTTCAGCAGCTGCACACCGCCGCCCACCTGCAAAGCGATCTGCCCGCCGCGGCGGCGCTGGATGCGCTGCAAGGCCCGCTCCAACTTGGTGCTGAACTGATAGTAGCTGACGGGCTTGAGCACAAAGTCCAGCGCGTCCACCTCATACCCACGGATGGCATACTGGGCCATGTTGGTGACGAACACCAGCACCACATCCGGGTCCACCTGGCGGATGCGCTCGGCGGTGGGCATGCCGCCTAAAGTAGGCATCTCGATATCCAAAAAGATGATATCAAAGCCGGGGCGGTAGGGGTCCACGATCTCGGCCCCATCGGCAAAGGCGGTCACGTCCAGCTGGCGGCCGCTCTCCCGGGCATATTGGGCGATAAAACCACACAGCTGTTCCCGCATGGCATCGTTATCTTCCACCACAGCAATTTTTGCCACTTTGCATGCCCCCTTTCCCCGGTAAACGTATATAACAATATTATGGCAAATGTGCCGCCAAAAAGCAACACTTTTTGCGACAAAAAATCCCATCTGTTAAAACAGACGGGATGCTTGCATTTATTGCGGTGCGCCGCCGCCCAATTGCGGGATGGGACAGTGGCGGATGTACCAGGCAAACAGCACCGAGGAGATGCTCCAGGTAAGCGGGTACGCCCAGAACACCACACCGATGGCATGGATAAAATGCAGGGTGATGGTGATGTAGGTGATGCGCAGCACACACCAGACCGCCAGCATGACCATCATGGGCACCACGGGGCGGCCCAGGCCGCGCAGGATGCCCGCGCAGCAATGGCTGAACGCCAGCAGGCAGTAGAACAGCGCCGCCGTGTGGGCCTGCTGTACGCCGAAAGCGATAACATCCGGCTCATTGCTGAACGCGCCGATCAGCCAAGGGGATACCAGATAGATGCAGACACCCACGACCTCGGCCATGGCGATGGAGCAGAGGATGCCGAATTTCATGCCCTTGCGCACACGCTCCGGCTGGCCCGCGCCCACGTTCTGGCTGACGAAGGTTGCCAGCGCCATGGCAAAGCAGGTCACAGGCAGAAAGGCAAAGCCCTCCACCTTGCTGTACGCGCCGCAGCCCGCCATGGCGTTCGCGCCAAAGGAGTTGATGTTGGACTGCACAATGACGTTAGCCAACGAAATGACCGAGTTCTGGATGCCGGAAGGCAGGCCCTGCACAATGACCGCCTTGAGGGAAGCGCCGTCAAAACGGACCTCCCGCGGGCGGACAGCCCATTCCTCTTTGGAGCGCATCAGCTTGGAGAACGCCAGCACAGCGCTGACCGTCTGGGAGGCAATGGTGGCAAAAGCCGCCGCGCCAACGCCCATGCGGAAACCGCCAATCAAAACCAGGTCCAGCACGATATTGATGATGGAGGCCGCGATCAGGTACCGCATGGGGCTGCGGCTGTCGCCTACCGACTGCAAAATACTCGCGCCTACGTTATACATGACCACGGCAATGCTGCCCATAAAGTACATGCGGAAGTAGGCGATGGAGTTGACCAGCACGTTGTCCGGTGTGCCCATCCAGCGCAGGATCTGCGGGGTGAGCAGTACGCCCACCACCGTAAGCACCGCACCGGCGGCCAGGCCCAGGGCTACCGTGGTGTGGATGGTGCGGCGCATCCGCTGCCAGTCCTTGGCACCAAAGTAGCGGGCCACCACAACGCCCGCACCCAGCGACACGCCGTTGACAAAGCCGGTCAAGAGAAAGATCAGGCTGCCGGAGGAGCCGACAGCGGCCAGGGCCTCGCCGCCCAGAAAGTTGCCAACGATGAGGGAGTCGGCCGCATTGTACAACTGCTGGAAAAGGTTGCTGATAAAAATAGGCAGCGCAAACAGCAGCATGCCCTTTGCTACACTGCCCTCGGTCAGGGTCGTTTTCTTTTGGGGTTCCATTCCGTGTTTCCTACACTCCTTCTGTTCGCCAATGGGCGACATACATAGGTATTGTAACACTTTCTAACAGGGTATGGCAAGTTTTTTGCCGAACTTTTGTGTTTTTTGTAATAGGCCGCAAAACAGGGGACCCCGCCGCACCTTACAGCGCAGCGGGGTCCCCTGTTTTGAAAAGAACATTTTGCAGAGCAAACGGGAATGGTAAAGTTAAGCAGTCTCCTGCATTTTGGCCGTCAGCTTACGGGCGGCAAATACCAGCGCCACAGCGGCAGCGGCCAGCAGGGCCGAGCCAATGTAACCGGCCACATAGGAGCCGGTGGAATCGTAGAAAGTCGCGCTGATCTTGGGGCCGACAAAGGCACCGATGCCGTAGCCGATGAAGATCAGACCGTAGTTGCGGTTGTAATATTTGCTGCCAAACACGTTTTTGACGATGGGCGCAAACACCACCAGCAGGCCGCCAAAAGAAAAGCCCACCAGGCAGATGCAGGCGATGAAGTAAGGCAGACTCTTGGCAACGGTCAGCATGCACATGGAAATGCCGTTGAGGACCAGCACCAGAATGAGGGAGTTCCAGCCCTTGAGTTTATCATAGATAAAGCCGAAGCCGATACGGCCGCACATGTTAGCCAGCGTCATGATGGAGACGCACATGGCGGCGGTCATGGCGTTCTGGCCGATCTGGTTCTGGGCAATGGGCGAAGTGGCGCTGACCATCATGGTACCGGCGGCGTTCGCGAAGATAAACATCACGACCATGACCCAGAACACCGGGGTCTTGACCATCTGGGGAATGTTGTAGTTTTTGGTGTTCAGTTCCTTGGCCTGGGTGGCGGTGGGGGTCCAGCCTTCGGGCATCCAGCCCTCCGGGCAGGGCACGATCATCCAGGCGACTGCACCGACACCGATCAGGAACACAACGGCCAGGATGCGGCAGGCCATCTGGGCACCGTAGGTATCGATGAGCCACTGGGCGATGGGCGACATAATGAAAGGACCGCAGGAAGCGCCAGCCTGGACAAGACCGGAGATGGAACCAGCCTTATCGGGGAACCACTTCAGGGCAGTGGGCAGGCAGGCCGGGTAGATGGTACCGGCACCTGCTCCCGCCATAACACCGTAGAACAGGTACAGCTGCGGGATGGTGGAGGCAAAGCCGGTGAGGAACCAGCCAGCGGCGAAGAACACCAGACCCAGGTAGATAGCTACGCGGGGCTGGAGCTTTTCGGCCAGCAGGCCGCCCACAAAGCCCATAGCGCAGTAAACGAACATGTAAATGGTGTAAGCCATGCTGAACTGCGAACTGCTCCAGCCAAACTGGCCGGTGAGGGGCAGGGCAAACAGGCTGAAAAAGGCGGTAGCGGAGGTGAACAGGCTCTGGATCCAGACACCTGCAAAAACGCGCCAGCGCGTTACTTTTGTGATCGTCATAGCTGTCCCCCGTTACTGCTGCAGGGTGCCGAGATCCAGCCCCAGGTCACGGCCGCTGAACTTGCCGGCGGCGCGGCTGGTGCCCAGCCAGTAGACCATATCGGAGATGTCGGCCACTTCCAGGAAAGGCACGCCATCGTACATTTCCTGCCAGTTGGCAAAGTTCTTGCCGGTCAGGTCGTTGATGAACTGCACGTAGCTGTCGGTCTCGCACATCGGGGTCTTGACCTTGGTGGGGCAGACGGTGTTGACAACGATGCCGGTGCCTTTCAGTTCCTGGGCCAGGGTCTTGGTCAGGCCGCGGACACCCCATTTTGCCATGCAGTAGGTAGCCAGCTTGGGGGTGCCGTACATGCCGGAGGTAGAGGAAATGTTGATGATACGGCCAAAGCCCTGCTTGCGCATATAGAGGGCGGCGTACTTATCGGTGCGCCAGGTGCCGATCAGGTCAATGTCGATGACTTTCTGCACCTGGGCATCGGTCAGCTCCCAGGTATAGCCGAAGTTGATAACACCGGCGTTGGCGATGACCACATCGATGCGGCCAAAGGTCTGCCAGGCTTTCTCAAACAGGTTCTGCATATCCTCATCCGAGGTGATGTTGGCGCGGACGGCCAGGGCCTTGGCACCGGTGGCCTCGATCTCGGCGACCGTCTGCTTAAAGACTTCGCCCTCGGGGTCCTGCATGTCGGCCAGCACGACATCAAAGCCGTTCTCGGCAAACTTGAGGGCGTGGGACTTGCCCTGGCCCATAGCACCGCCGGTAATCAGTACAACTTTACGTTCTTCCATGATTTTTCCTCCTCTTTTGCGGGATTGTTACTTTTTTCGCAACCTCATTTGACATTATTATAACGGTGTTGTATCATAAATACAAATATATGTTTTTGATGGAATTCATCAAAATATTTGATGAATCCACGAAGGAGTGTGGGGCATGAATCTCGACCATCTGCGGTATTTTAAAACGATTGCCGAGTGCGAGCACTATGGCCGCGCGGCGGAACTGCTGCATGTCAGCCAGCCCAACCTGAACTACGCCGTCACCCAGCTGGAAAGCGAACTGGGCGTACCGCTGTTTGAGAAAGCGGGCCGCAATGTGCGCCTGACACGGTACGGACGGCTGTTTTTGCAGTCGGTGACGGAATCGCTGCAAAAGCTGGACGGCAGTACCCGCACCTTGCAGGAACTTGGTGCCGGCGGCGGGCTGGTGCTGCTGGGCAGCATCCGCAAGCTGGCGGCCCAGACCGTGCCCGAACTGATGCGGGGCTTTCTGGCCCAGCCCGGCCACGGGGGTGTGCGGTTTGAGCTGCACACCGTGAGCGGCTTCAGCCGGGACCTTTTGCAGGCAGTAGCCGAGGAACGGCTGGACATGGCGTTTGTCAGCCACCCCGGTGACCCGACCGTGTTCGACTGCCTGCCGTTCCGGCGGTCGCCCTTTGTGGTGGTCGTCCCGCCGGGGCACCCGCTGGCGGCGAAAGAAAGCGTAACGCTGGCCGAGACACTCCCCTACCCGTATGTCTACTTTTCCAGGCGCGGCGGGCTGCGGCCTGCGGTGGATGCCATGTTCCGCGAAATCAACGCCCAGCCGAAGATTGCCTACGAGACCGAGGAAGATACGGTCGTGGCGGGCATGGCCGCCGCCGGGTTCGGCATTGCCGTGGTGCCGGACCACCCGGTGCTGCGCTGCCTTGATTTAAAAATCATCCCGATTACAGCCCCCGACCCCGGCCGCACGGCCTACCTGTGCCGGAAGCGCAGCGCCCAGCTGCCCGAAGCCGCCTGCCGCTTTTACGAATATTGCGCCCAAAATCTGCCTGAAAAAAATGGTTGACAAGATTCCCTTTCCTGTGGTATAAATTTCCTGTTCGTTTTTTTGAACGCTGTGCAGATGCACGTTTTGACCATCCCCCCCACGGGGGATCGAGGCTACACGGACGGCCGGGTCAGATGCCGAAAACCCGTCGAAGAGCCGGGGACCGTACCGCGGGTGCGGATTGGCAACGTGGTTGCCTTATTGATCGGGCCGGAGTGCCCCAATGCTTTATAAGCTTGCGCTTTGCGCACCAACTTGTAAACAGTCAATAAGTGTGATGGCAGGAACTGCAAGCGGCAAACTCTGCATAAATACGGCAAAAACTGTTTATAAGCCATGGTGTGCCCGGTGCACGCCATGGCTTTTTGTTTTGCGCTCCGCTCCTTTCAGCAAACTCAACCATAAAAGGAGAAATGAACAATGATGAAAAAACGAGTGGGAAGTTTTACACTGGCCTTGGCTATGGCGCTGCCGCTGGCAGCCTGCGGCCAGAGCACCGCCGCGGCCCCTGCCCCGACGGATGCCCCTGTGGAAACGGCCGAAACCAGCAGCACCGCTGACACCGCCGCCCTGGTGGAAGCCTACCGCAGCGCCGTGGACGAAAGCTACGCCTACGGCATTGCCGAGACGCTGGCCTACGATGAAGCCTACCTGTCCAACGCCCTGGGCTGGCGCACCGCCGGTTCCGATGCCGAGCATGCCGCCGCCGACTACATCGCCGCCGAGATGGAGCGCATCGGCCTGGAAGTGGAGAAAGTGCCTGTAACCGTGGACAAATGGCAGTTCAACGATGCCTCCCTGACCGTGGAGGGCACCGATATTGCCATCATGCCCGCCTCCTACGCCGCCAACGGCACCGATGCTGAGGGCATCACCGCCGAACTGGTGGACCTGGGCACCGGCACCGCCGCCGAGTACGAGGGCGTGGACGTGACCGGCAAGATCGTGCTGGCCGGTGTGGACCAGTGGAACGTGGCCTGGATCGACCAATATCTGAACGAAGCCGACCTGCACGGCGCTGCTGCCATCGTGACCTATGACGTGGGCGGCTACGCCACCTACTCCGACGATATGATCAACATGCAGGACATCTGCTCGGACGATGTGCTGCCCTGCGTGAGCATCAGCAAGAATCAGTATGACGAACTGGCCGCCGCCATGGCCGAGGGCCACACCACCGCTACCCTGGTGGTGGACAATGTGGTGGAGCCGGACAACGGTACCAGCTACAACGTGGTGGGCCGCCTGAAAGGCCGCAGCTCCGAGCAGCAGATTCTGGTCGCCGGGCACTACGATGTCTACTTCAACGGCTTCCAGGATGACAGCTGTGCCGTTGGCCTGGTACTTGCCATGGCTAAGGGCCTGGTGGATGCCAGCTACCAGCCGGAGAACGACATCCTCTTTATCGCCCACGGCTCCGAGGAGTGGGGCGCACTGGGCACCCAGTTTGACTGGACCACCGGCGCATGGGAGATGATCAACAACGCCCATCCCGATTGGGCGGGCAAGACGCTGGCGCTCATCAACTTTGAGCTGCCTGCTTTCTACGATGGCATGGACGAGGGATACATCAGCTGTGTGCCCGAGTTTGCCAGCCTGACGAAAGAACTGGTGGAGGAGTCCGGCCTGATCGCTGCGCCGGTCAATGATGTGTACCCTGCGGGTATCAGCGGCGAGTCTGTGGATACCAACACGATGGAGGACGGTGTCAGCTACCGTGGCTCCGGTGTGCCGTACTTTATCAATATCCCTGGCACCCAGGACGGCGAAACCGGCTGGGTCGAGCAGCGCTACCACACCGTGGCCGATGACCGCGACACCTACAGCGCTGATGTAATGCAGACCAACCTGAACACCTTCGGTGCCCTGGCGATCTATCTGGACCAGACCCCCGCCCTGCCCCTGGATATGACCGCCACCTGCGATGACCTAGCCGAGGCGCTGGATTCCGACCTGCTGACCGCCGCCGGCGGCGATGCCGATGCTTACACCGCCGGGGTGGATGCCCTGCGCACGGCCGCCGAAGCCCACAACGCAAAAATTGCTGACCTGAATGCCCGCTTCACCGCTGCCCAGGCGGACGGCGCTGACGAAGCTGCGCTGGATGCCCTGCGCGCCGAGGGCCGCGAACTGAACGCAAAAACGCTGGCCGCCTTCCGCGCTGTGCAGGATGGGTTCATCGGCATCATGTCCAGCTCGGACGTGGTCATCAAGCACATCGGCTATCAGGCCAACCTGGAACTTCTGGACGGTGTGATCGCCGCGCTGGAAAACGGCGAACTTGGCAACGATGACGAGACCGGTGCGTTGGACCTGGCCTGGCAGCTGAACGCCGGGACCGAGTTCGGCTACTACAATTTCAGCAAAGAAACCAACGCCCGCGCCCATGCCGCCCTGCTGGAGAGCGAGAACCCCGGCAATGTTTTCTGGGCCACCGGCAAGGGCTATGAGTTGGCCGATACCCAGGATGCCACCGTTTCCCTGCTGGAAAAGGCCGAGAGCGGCGACACCGACTTTACTGCTGAACTGACTGCCTACCGCGCGGCTTACGCCCGCCAGCAGGAACTGTTGGCCGAGACCGCCGCCGCCGAGACCGAAGCCATGCAGGCATTGGCGGCAGAGTTGGCAGCGTGATACCTGCCCTTTACAGTTGGCCCCGGCTGCGTTATACTAAGACAAACGCATTGTAGGGGTCGATGCTTGCATCGACCCGCGGGCGGATGCGAGCATCCGCCCCTACAACATATGGGCAAACTGATTTTATGGAACAGGAGCAGGCCATTATGGAAAACGAGAAGATCATCCTTGATATTGTAGTGGATGTGCAGAAAGACTTTATCACCGGCGCACTTGCCAATGCCGAGGCCCAGGCCAATGTGGCCCACCTGGCCCAGGTGGCCCGCGCCAACGCCCAGGCCGGGCACTGGATGTTCTTTACCAAGGACACCCACCCCGAAGAATATCTGGACACCCGCGAGGGTCATCACCTGCCGGTGGAGCACTGCATTGAGGGCACGGACGGCTGGAACTTTGCCCCCGAACTGGAAGATGCCATGGACGGCACCGAGCCGGAAGTTTCCCACATTGTGTGCAAAAAGACCTTTGGTGCTTACATGCTGCCCAGCGATATTCTGGATGAGCTGATGGCCCACAACAAGGCTGTGGAGGACATCGAAAAGATCATCGTCTACGGCTACTGCACCGACATCTGCGTCATCAGCAATGCTATGGTGCTGCGCGCTGCATTCCCGGAGACCGAGATCGAGATCCAGTCCGATTGCTGCGCCGGGGTAACGCCCCAGTCCCACCAAACGGCGCTGGATGCCCTGCGCGCCTGCCAGTTTACCATTGTGTAAGCAGCCTGTCCTATCATAGACAACCAAAAGCCCCGGTGTTGAGCATGGCTCGGCCCCGGGGCTTTCTTATGCGTGAAATTATACGAATTGTGTCTTTATTGCAAAATATACATATGGGTTCATATTTTCGACGGTTAGTTGTGTATTATTTGTGAAATCTTGCGGTTTTTTCTCTTTTCAACAGATTTTGCCACCGAATTGTAAGACATTTGTTCTGGATTTTCTGTTACACTGTGTTTACACAGGCAGGCGGAAATCACAAGGAGCGCAGCGGATGAACTTTTCCCAATGGAAAAACTTCGGGTACCCGGGGCAGGACCTTACCCCTCTTGAGCCGGTATTGGCGGAGGACAACCTGGTCACGCTGACCAACTACGGCAGGCTTTGCAGCTGCTTGTTTGTCTCCACCGCCGTGCTGCACTGCCTGTTCGGGTTCTTTCAGCCCTTGGGGGCTGTGCCGCTGCTTTTGGCGGCGGGGGCCTCGGCTGTGCTGCGGTGGGCGGCCCAGCGCTGCCTGAAAAATCCCGTCAAGCTGGTGCCCCGTGCCCGGCTGCTGACCGGCCTGTTCACTTCGCTGATCTTTCTGCTGGGCGTTTATTACGACCTCATCCGTCACCCGGATGAGATTAACGTGCTGGTCTGCCTGGTGATGCTGATCCAATCGCTGCTGTTTGATGCCCGGCCGGGCCGCAATCTGGCGGTCGCGGTTTCCGGGCTGGCGGTGGTCATCGTGTGGGAACTCTACGTACCGGACCCAAACCGGCTGACCAACATCATGTACTGCTTTTTAGCGGCACTGATCGGGTTGTATCTGGCCTGGCACAAGACCCACAACATGTTTGGCATGCTGCTGTACGCCCAGCGGGAGAAAGCGGCCGTAGAAAAAGAGACATCCACCCAGGCGGCAATCAGCCAGATCCAGCCGCATTTTATCAGCAATATGCTGTCCACCATTCAGATCTTATGCGATGATGCCCCCGCCAAAGCCAAGGATGCCCTGGGCCTGTTTGCGGATTACATGCGGGTAAGCACCGATGCGTTTGACTTTAACGGGCTGGTCGCTTTTACGCGGGAGCTGGACCATGCGCGCAACTACGCCGCGCTGGAACAGCTGCGCTTTGACGGCAAGCTGCAGGTCGTTTACCACATAGAAGCCGAGGATTTTCTGCTGCCAGCGCTGACCCTGCAGCCGCTGGTGGAAAACGCCATTACCCACGGCATTGGCAACAAACGGGGCGGCGGCACCGTGACCATCTCCACCCGCGCGGAGGCAGACAATTGGCTTATCGCCGTGCAGGATGACGGCTGCGGCACCGACAACATTGCGGCCGATGGCCTGCCGCCCCAGCAGGAGGGCGGGTCCATCGGCCTGGCGAATGTGCGCCAGCGGGTAGAATCCATCGCAGGGGGGCGGTTGCACTTTAACAGCAGCAAAAACAAGGGCACCACGGTAACGGTCGCGCTGCCCAAGGAAAGGTGAGAGGAATATGACGATCCTGGCAATTGACGATGAACCGGTCATGATGGAGCACATGGAAAATGTGCTGCATCAGGTCTTTCCCAACGCGGAGATCGTGACCTTTGACGAATGTGACGAAGTGTTGGACTTTCTGGAAACGCCCAAAGGGCACAACCTGCACTACGCGTTTTTGGATATCAAGCTGCGGGGCATGCTGGGCCTGGAACTGGCTAAGCGCATCAAGGATCAATGCCCGCAGACGCGCATTCTGTTCTGCACCGCCTACTCCTACTACGCGCTGGAAGCTTATGAGATCCACGCCCTTGGCTATCTGATGAAGCCTGTAGATGCCGACAAACTGCGGGAAGCCATCTCCCAGATCGAAGCGCAGCTGGGCACCTTCCCGGAGGAAGGCACCGAGACCCCAGACCAGCTGGTGGTACATACCTTTGGCAGTTTTGAGGTGCTGCACAACGGTGTGCCGCTGGTATTTGAGCGGGAGAAAGCCAAAGAACTGCTGGCGCTGCTGATCGACCGGCAGGGACTTTCGATGACCAACGGCGAGATCGAATCCATTTTGTGGGAGGATATCCCCTCGCCCCAATACCTGCAAACGCTGTTCTACTCGCTGCGCAAAACACTGCGCGGTATTGGGTTTGAGGATCTGCTGGTCCGCACACGCAACCACACCAGCATTGATGTAAACAAACTGCACTGTGACCTGTACGAATTCTTGAAAGGCAACGCCGATGCCGTAAACAGCTACGCCGGTGAGTACATGAACAACTACAGCTGGGCCGAGCTGACCAACGGCCGGTTGTATGCCGGGAACATTTCGGATTTTGTGCTGGCCGCCCAGGCGAGACGGAAGTAAGCAGAACAAACAGCTTGTCAAAAACGTACACTGTAGGGGCGCACAGTGTGCGCCCGCAAAGTGGAAATTTACGTAAGGTTCTGCGGGCGAACAATGTTCGCCCCTACATACTCTACAAACGAAAGTATAGCCTTTCAATAAGCCGAGGCCCCCTCGGCGAGGGGGCATTTCTGTTTATGCTTTCTTTTTATACCGGGCCAGTTCCCGCAGAAGGCGGGTCTCGTCCAGGGGTTTGACTACGTGGCTGTTCATGCCGGCCTCGCTGCTTTTGCGCACATCATCGGCAAAGGCGTTGGCCGATTGGGCAATGATGGGCACGGCGGCGGCATCCGGCCGGTCCAGGGCGCGGATGGCGCGGGTCGCATCCAGGCCGTCCATCTCCGGCATCACGATATCCATCAGGATCGCGTCAAACGCCGGGGTGCTCCCCTGCCCCGAAGCCGCAAAAAGTTCCACCGCCTGTTTGCCGTTCACCGCGCAGGTCACATCGGCCCCGGCGCGGTGCAGCATATATTCGGCGATCTCACGGTTCAGGTCGTTATCCTCGGCCAGCAGAATGTGCATGCCGTCCAGGTGCGGCAGTTCGGGCAGACCGGTCGAATTGGATACAGCGCCTTCCCCGGCAGCGCAGGCAGCCGTGTCCAGTTCCAACGGCAGATCAACCACAAAGGTCGTGCCCTGATCCAGGTGGCTGTCCACCCGGATCGTGCCGTTCATCTTTTTGACCAGCGCCATGGTAATCGCCATGCCCAGGCCGGTGCCTTTAAAGGGCGTGGGTGCCGTCTCGCTGGCGCGGGCGTACGGCTCATACAGATGGGTAAGGAATTCCTCGCTCATGCCGATGCCGGTATCCCGGATGGTGAAGCGGTAGGTGGCGTGATTGGCATCGAGGGGGATCTCGTCCAGTGTATAATGGATCTCGCCGCCCACGTGGTTATACTTGACGGCGTTGGAACTGATGTTGGCAATAATACGCTGTACATGCAGCGGGCTGCCGATGACATGGCGGTGTACCATATGAAAGTGCAGGCTGGTCTTCAGCTGCATCCGCTCACTTTGGGCATGCAGGCTGTCCCCGATCGAGGAGAGCAGTTCATACAGGTCAAAAGGCTGGTGCAGCAGTTCCACCTTGCCGCTTTCCAGGCGGCTCATATCCAGCACATCGTTGATAAGGGTCTCCAGCTGTTCCCCGGCGGCGATCAGTTTTTCCAGCGATTCCTGCACGATGGCGGGGTCATCGGCATGTTCGCTGGCAATGCGGGCCATGCCCAAAATGCCGTTGAGCGGGGTACGGATGTCGTGGCTGACACCGGAAAGGAAGTTGCTCTTGGCGCGGCTGGCGGCTTCGGCCGTATCGCGCTCCTGGATCAGGCCCAGTTCCCGCCGCTCACGGACATCACAGTCACAGAGGGTCAGCAGCCAGATCGTCTCACCGTTGGGCATGACGTGGTCGCCCTTGTACAGGCGGAACCACCGTTCCTCGCCCTGCTGGGTGGGCAGCTTGAGTATTTTCTCGCCCTGCAGGCTGCGGAAAGCCTCCACATCCCGCAGCTCACTATTCCAGGAGGACAGACAGTTGCTAAACAGCAGGGCTGTGCGCTGTTGCAGCTGATCCATATTGGCATACCCCAGAGCCGCGAGGGCCAGCTCACTGACAAGGCAGATAGGCAGGCCGGGCGCATAGGTGCCGCCCAGTACGCCCACACCATTGTTCTGCGCCAGCAAGCGCTGGATTTCGCTGTCGATCTGGCTCAGATCATCCCGTTTGAATCCGTGGCTGAAAATCGATTCCTGATAAAAGGTTTTTATCATACGCTTCCCCCCGGCAAGTGCTGTTCTTTAGCCTCTACGGTCATGCTCAGTCGCGTTCTATTGTACGGCAAGTTCCGTTACATTGCAATAGTTATGTTCGCTTTTTGTCGATTTTTCTGCAAAAAACATCCCGTTTTGCAAAATATGTTTTGTTATATTATTTGTTTGCTGTAACACAAAAGCCCCGCAGGCAAACTCTGCAGGGCTTCTTCCTTTATAATAGGGTCACAGTTCGTTGATGGCCGCGGTGATAGGCATACGGCACAGGCGCTTGGCCGGGCTGCGCACCGCAATGGCAGCAGCTACCGCCACGAATACCACAACCACCGCCGTCATAGGCAGCGGCAGGGACCAATCCAGGCCAAAGTACCGCGTAATGAGCCGGGTGTAGAGCATCCGTTGCAGGGGCAGCCCCGCAGCCAGCCCGACCACCAAGCCGGACACTGCGTAGGCGGCGCTCTCGGCTGCAATCATCCGCACCAGCTGGCGGTCGTCCATGCCCACAGCGCGCATGGCCCCGTACTGTTTGGCGCGGGCGGTCACGCTCATCGAAATGCTGTTAATAATGTTGAGCAGCGAGATCAGCCCGATAATGCCCAAAAAGCTATACAGCACCACGCGGGTTGCCAGATAGGTTGCCTGCGACTGGGCGTTGGAGGTGCGCGTATCGGTAACGATCATCTCATCGGTGGAGAGCGCCACGATCTGGGCAATGGTGGCATCCGGCACATCGTCTGCCAGCTTAATGCCGCAGATGTTGTAATCCTGCTCGCCCATCAGGCGGTCATAGAGCACCTCCGGGCAGATGATCGTCACTTCATCGGAGAACAGGCCCGAAGAAAACGCGCCCACGATGGTCAGTTCACTGCCGTTGAGGGTAACGGTATCCCCCACGCGTAAGGGGTTATTTTTGTTGTAGATGGTCATGACCTCGTTGGCCGTGCCGGTGGTGTCGGCCATCTTGCCGCGCACCACTTCCCCCTGGCTGGCATCCAGCAAAACTTCATCGTAGGAGCAGACCGTGGCTGTGTCCACCCCGGCGTGTGCCGTAGTGATGGGGACTTTCGCTTCGCCCGTAGCACCCCATACGGCCTTAACGCTGGGCAGAGTGCGCAGCTGGGCGGCGGTCTCCCGCGAGATGACCTGGGCGTTGAGGTAGCCACCCACGGCGATATCCGGCTGCCAGGGGCTTAGCGCGGGCAGTAAAAGCCCGGCAAAGCTGAGCAGCACCGAGAAGCAGAGCGCCAGCACGATGCTTAACGCGAAAGAGGCCGTCATCAGCAGCCAGTTTTTGGTGCTGGCCACAGCATGGTGGATGCCAAGAGCCATCTCAATTTTGCGCTTTCCCAACCGTACGGGGCGGCGGGCAGCGGTGCTTTGCTGCCCACCGGAAACCGCCGCCACAGGGCTGACCCTGGCCGCCCGTTTGGCCGGGGCCTGGGCCGCCAGCAGCACCGTGATAACGCCCACCAGCACACCGCACACAAGACCGATGGGGCTGAGGGTCAGCACCGGCGTGGTGCTGAACTCGCCCCCGATGCCATAGCGAAGCGCGAAGCATACGACCTG
Source organism: Bulleidia sp. (assembly GCA_963655125.1). Taxonomy (GTDB): domain Bacteria; phylum Bacillota; class Clostridia; order Oscillospirales; family Ruminococcaceae; genus Gemmiger. Next base: position 3,809 of record CAVKDR010000052.1, on the reverse strand, counting down.
GCTGACGGCAGCGCCCAGCACCAGGCCAAGCGGCACGGCGGTCTTGCACCAGTTCAGCGCTTCCAGCCGGACAAAACGGATGACCTGGCTGCGGCTCATGCCGATGCAGCGCATCATGCCAAAGAACTGTGTGCGCTGGGCCACGTTGCTGTTCATGCTGCCGGAGATCATCAGCACACCCGCCAGCAGCACCACCACAAAAAGCACAAAGACGATGCCGTAAATGTTCGTCCAGCCGCTGTCACTGCTTTGGCCCTGGATGCCCATGATGGCGCGGTTTTCACCGGCAGCCTCCCGGGGCAGGCCGTATTGGGCGGGCAGTTCTGTCAGGGCCGCAGCGGCCTTTTGGGCATCGGTAAAGGCAAAATAGTAGGTGTCGGCTTCTTTCTCCACACCGTTGGCGGCCAGCAGATCGTCCAGCGCCGCCGGGGTGAGATAGAGATCCATCAGGGTGAACTGGCCGTGATAGTAGCTTTCGTCCACACCGCCAATGCCGGAAACCGTGTACTGCCGCTTCCCCGCCGGGCTGTCCAGCGTAACGGTAGCGCCGGGGGCCAGCCCCAATGCCTGGGCCGTGTTGGTGCCCACAAGGACTTCGCCGTCATTTTGCGGGAAAGTGCCCTCGGTCACTTCGCCCGCCTGCATTGTCAAAGCCGCTTCGTCCAGGCCGTAAAGGTCCACCCGTTTGCCGTTCAGGCGGTAAGGGCCTTCGCCGCCCTCGTTATACTTGGCGCAGGTGCCTGCGGTCGTCACATCGGGCTGCGCGGCGATCTCCTCCGCCTGGGCGGCGGTCAGACCGGTGATGCTGATATGCCAGCTGCCGTTTTTATCGGTCATGCGGTCAAGCTGGGTGCGCTGCAGCATATCGGCAATACTGAAGATGGCCGTGACCAGAAATACCGACACCACAATGCAGAGAATGGTCATGCGGTTCTGACGGCGGCGCACTTTGGCCGAGGCGGAAATCAGATCGAGATAGCTTTTCATGCCCGGCACCTCCCGAAATCGGTGAGGGTGCCGTCCGATACCTGCAGCACCCGGTCGGCCGCCTGGGCGATGCTGCGGTTGTGGGTAATCATCAAAATGGTCTGCTCGTACTTACGGGAGGCTTCTTTCAGCAGGGCGATGACCTCGCGGCTGTTCTGGCTGTCCAGGTTGCCGGTGGGTTCATCGGCCAGAATCAGCGCCGGGCGGGTGATGAGCGCCCGACCGATGGCTACGCGCTGCTGCTGACCGCCGGAAAGCTGGCTGGGCAGGTGGTGGCGGCGCTCCTGCAGGTTCAGCACGGTCAGCAGTTCATCCAAGTAGCGCTTGTCGGGCTTCTGGTAGTCCAGCAGCAACGGGAAAACGATGTTCTGCTCCACCGTCAGTTCGGGGATCAGGTTGAACGCCTGAAAGATAAAGCCGATGTTGCGGCGGCGGAAGATCGTCAGCTTGCGCTCCGGCATGGCGAACACGTCCCGGCCATCGATATACACCCGGCCCGATGTGGGGGTATCCAGCGCGCCGATCATATTTAACAGTGTACTTTTGCCGGAGCCAGACTCTCCCACAATGGCGGCGTATTCGCCTTTGGGGAGCGCGAAGGACACGTTTTTCAGCGCACGGACGGCGGTTTCGCCGCTGCCGTAGGTTTTGCTTAGGGATTCAACTTCCAATAGATTCATGTGGCTGCACCTCTTTATCGTAAACGATGCAGGCGGGCGGCTTGCCCGGCCTGTACAGGAGAGGATACCACCTGTACCCTACGGTGCCCTTACAGCAGGCCTACAAAATTGTAGGATTTAAAAAGTTTACGGTAAACACCGTGCCGCGGCCGGGCTGGCTGTCCACTTCGATCATGCCGCCGTGGGCTTCGATGACGGCCTTAGCCAGCGGCAGACCGAGGCCCACGCCCTGGGTATCCTGGGAGTGGCGGCTGCGGTAGAACCGCTTGAAGATATGGGGCAGATCCTCCGGCGCGATGCCGCTGCCGGTGTCCTGCACGGTGATCTGCACCCCGGCAGGCAGGGGCCGCCAGCCAAGGGCTATGGCATCGCCGGGGGCCGTGTGGTCCAGCGCGTTTTTGACAAGATTGTCCAGCGCTTCCAGCAGCCAATCCCGGTCACAGGAAAGGGGCAGCTTGTCGGGGCCGGTGAGGGTCAGCTGCTTTTGCTCGGCCCTGGCACGGTAGGCAAAGTGCAGTTCCACATCCTTGAGCATGTCGGCCACATTTTCCGGCTGCTTTTCCAATACAATAGTGCCTGCGTCCAGCCGTGTGATTTTGAGCAGATTTTGCACCAGTGTTTCCATGCGGTCCAGCTCATGTTCCGACAGGTCGGCGTAGTTTTTGATGTCGGGCTGGTCGGCTTCGGCCTGCACCAGACCGTTATAAATGTTCAGCGCTGCCAGCGGGGTTTTCAGCTGGTGGGAGATGTCCGAGATGGTGTTTTTCAAGAATTCTTTTTCCCGCTGCTCCTGCCCGGCGTGGGCATCCAGCACGGCGGCCAATGAGTTGACGGCGTGGAACAGACGGTATAGTTCGCCCTCCTCATCGCACTCCATCCGGGCGGTGCTGTCCCCGGCCAGGTAGGCGTTGACCTGGGCGGCAGCCCGCTCCAGCAAAGCATCCTGGCGGTGGAAATAGCCATAGCTGACCGCCAGCAGCGCCCCGCACCCCGCCAGGCAGAGCAGCACCAGCAGCAGCGAGAAGCGGCCGCAGGTCAGGCGGACGGCTACCTGTGCCAACAATAAAAGGGCGGCTTCAATCACCAGCAGGCGGCGGAAGAAGCGCTGGATCTCCGGGTTGACAAAAATTCTCATAGCGCGGCTCCGTTCCACTTGTAGCCCATGCGGCGCACGGTCAGGATGTACTGCGGATCGCCGGGGTCGTCCTCGATCTTCATGCGCAGACGGCGGATGTAGACGGTCAGGGTGCTGCTGTCGATGTAGTTGCCATCGCAGTCCCACAGCTTGTCCAAGATCTGCTCCTTGCCCAACACGTGATCCTGGTTTTGCAAAAACAGGCAAAGCAGCTTGTACTCGGCGGCAGTCAGGTCCAGCTTTTGGCCGTTCTTGAAGGCCTGCCCCTGCAGCAGATCTACCCGGATGCTGCCGGAGCGCAGCTCGCTTTTGGGCGCGACGGGGGCAAAGTTTCCGGCCCGGCGCAGCAAGGCGTTGACGCGGGAGAGAAGCACCCCCAGCTTGAACGGCTTGGTGATGTAGTCATCCCCGCCGATGTCCAGCCCCATGATGACGTTGAGTTCTTCGTCCGAAGCCGTAAGGAAGATGATGGGCACCTGGGAGGTCTTGCGTACCTTTTGGCAAAAGCTGAAGCCGGAGCCATCGGGCAGGGAGACATCCAGCACCAGCAGGTCGTATGGCCCGGCGGCCCACAGGGTATCGGCCTCGGCCAGAGTGCGGGCCACCGTCAGCGCATAGCCCTGCTTTTCAAAGGCAAAGGTCAGGCCGCTGACAAGGCTGGGGTCATCTTCCAACAGGAAAAGTTTTGTCATAGTGGTTCTCTTTTCGGTATAGTTTATGGGGTGGGCAGGCATAAGAAAAAAGCACCGCCTTGGATAAGACGATGCTTGAGAGCCTAATTTTGCAGTGGACGCTGCCGCGTGTCATTTGTAGGGGCGGATTCCATATCCGTCCGCATGTGGTTACAGCAGCCCAACATATTTATTATAGCACCATGTGCATGCACTTATCAATCCTTAATATGCACAAATAATTCATTGCAGGATTGTTCGCTCTGCGAATAGACGAATTTCTAAGCGTGTGCTATAGTATAGTCACAGAAAGAAAACAGCCGGAGATAAGGAGAT
>CAVKDR010000051.1:0-124159 GCA_963655125.1 Bulleidia sp. | reverse complement strand
TGGCCGCGATTTTCAATATTTTTCGTAAGCACGTTCATCACCCGTACTTATTATAGCATATCGTGGCATGTTTTACGAGAAAAAGGCCACCAATCGGTGACCTTTTTCGACAAGCTGATGGGAGGTATGGCCGCAGGCCATACCTCCCATTTTTAATTAAAAATTCTTTTGGTCCTTTTCTTATAAGAAAAGGACATAGAACCTTACCTCGTCACGCCAGCATAAAAGTCTGCAACGCCCAGATGCCGAGGACGAGGATGCCCAGGGCGATGCGGTACCAGCCGAATGCAGTGAAGGTGTGCTTCTTCACGTAGTTCATCAGGAAACGGATCGCCAGCATAGAGACCACGAAAGCAACAATGCAGCCCACCAGCAGGGCCGAGATTTCAGCCAGGGTGAACACGCCGCCCTTAGCCAGGAACTTGACCAGCTTCAGGCCGGAAGCGCCTGCCATGACCGGAATCGCCAGGAAGAAAGTGAACTGAGACGCAGCCGGGCGACTCATGCCGCAAAGCAGACCACCAATAATGGTGGAACCGCTGCGGGACGTGCCGGGAATCAGCGCCAAAACCTGCCAGGCACCCACAATCAGCGCCTGTTTGTAGGTGATGCGGCTCAATTTGGTGGTGGTGGGTACGCGGGGACGGCGCTCGATCAGGATAAACGCAATACCGTAGATGATAAGCATCAGGGCCACGGTAACGCTGTTGTACAGGTGGGCATCCAGCCAGTCATCCAGCAGCAGACCCAGGACCGCAGCCGGGACGCAGGCTACGATGATCTTGCACCACAGACGCACCACCGGCCAGCGGAAATGCCGGGAAAAACCGGAATCCCGGCCATTGTCGGCACAGAACGGCCACAGCTTTTTGAAGTAGAGCACCACGACCGCCAGAATCGCGCCCAGCTGGATGACCACGCGGAACATCTCCATAAACTCAGCACTAAAACTGAATTTAAGCACCTGCTCCGCCAGAATCATGTGACCGGTACTGGAAATCGGCAGCCATTCGGTAATGCCCTCGATGATGCCATATGCCACCGAGCGCAGAAGATCCAAGAAAAATTCCATTGGGGTAAAGCCTCCTTTATAATAAGTATATCATACCATAAAATGTCGAAAGTGACACAGGTTTTCTAGAATTTTACAAGGAATTTCTGGAGTTGGGGGTAAATTGGACAAATTCGCCTTGCTGTTTTTGGCAAATACAACTATAATAGGGGAGAAGCTGAGAATTTTGAGGTGAACGAAATGTTTAAAACCGTACTGTTTGACCTGGACGGCACCTTGCTGAATACGATTGACGACCTGGCCGATTCCGCCAACCGCGTGTGCAAAGCCCACGGCTGGCCGGAACATGACACCGCACAATATAAATACTTTGTGGGCAACGGCATCCCCAAACTGGTGGAGCGGTTCAGCCCCGAAAATCAGCGCGACCCCGAAACGCTGAAAAAGACGCTGGCGGAATTTGATACAGTATATGGCGCACACATGCATGACAAAACCGCGCCGTACCCCGGTATGCCGGAATTGCTGCAAAAATTGCAGAAAAACGGCGTTAGAATGGCGGTTTTTTCCAATAAAGCCGATGAATTTGCCCGCGCCGTGGTGGCACGGTACTTTGATAGCAGCCTGTTTAAGATCGTGCGCGGCGCATTGTCCGATGTGCCCACCAAACCCGACCCGCAAGGCACCCGCGCCCTGATGCAAAAACTGGGCGTAACACCCGAGAGCGGGGAAGTGCTCTACGTTGGTGACAGCAACGTGGATGTGGCAACGGCCCACAACGCCGGGCTGCCCTGCTGCGGTGTGCTGTGGGGATTCCGCACCAAAGAGGAATTGCAGCAGGCCGGGGCCGAGTACCTGGCCGCCACCATGCAGGACCTGGAAAAGGTGATTTTGCAGTAAAAATCGAAAAAATGGGATTCGCAGGAAGAACGGATTTTCGCAAAGGAGTGTTGTTATTATGATCGCACAGCATTATAAAGACATGCTGGGGGCTAAATCGGTGATTCGCCAGATCTCTGAATGGAGCACCGCCCGCGGTGCCGAAATCGGGTACGAGAACGTGTTCGATTACTCGCTGGGCAACCCCTCGGTGCCCGCACCGCAGAAGTTTACCGATGTCTGCCTGGATCTGCTGGAACACGTGGACCCGGTCACGCTGCACGGCTATACGCCCACGCTGACCCTGCCCGATGTGCGTGCTAAGGTGGCCGAAAGCCTCAACCGCCGCTTTGGCATGGACTACACCGGCGACCATATCTTTATGACCACCGGTGCTGCCGGTGCGCTGGCCCATGCGGTGCGCTGCATCGCCGTGCCGGGGCAGAACATCGTCACCTTTGCGCCGTTTTTCCCGGAGTACAAGCCTTATGTGGAGGGTGCGGGCCTGACCCTGCGCGTGGCCCCGCCCCGCTGCGAGGATTTCCAGATCAACTTTGATGCGCTGGACGGACTGATGGACGAGAACACCGCCGCTGTGCTCATCAACTCGCCCAACAATCCCAGCGGCACGGCCTACAGCGCCGAAACGCTGACCCAGCTGGCCGATTACCTGAAGAAAAAGAGCGCCGCATACGGCCACCATATCTTCCTGATCTCGGACGAACCCTACCGTGAGATCGCTTTTGGCGGCAAGACTATCCCGTATCCCGCAAAATTCTACGATGATACGCTGACCTGCTACTCTTTCTCCAAGAGTTTGAGTGTGCCGGGCGAGCGTATCGGCTACGTGGCGGCCAACCCCCGCTGCGAGGATGCCGCCTACATCGTGCCGATGTGCGGCCAGATCTCCCGCGGCACCGGCCATAACTGCCCGTCTGGCCTGTTCCAGCGCGCCGTGGCTGAATGCCTGGAGGAGACCAGCGACCTGTCTGTCTACGAGACGAACATGGAACTGATCTATGACGAGCTGAAAGCCCTGGGCTTTACCGTCTGCAAGCCGGACGGCACTTTCTACATCTTCCCGAAAGCGCTGGAGGAGGATGCTAAGATCTTCTGCCAGAAAGCCATGAAGTACGACTTGGCGCTGGTGCCGGGCGACAGCTTCGGCTGCCCGGGTTACTTCCGCATGGCCTACTGCATCGAGACCGAGAAGGTCCGCCGTAGCTTTTTGGCCTTTGAAAAATTCGTAAGCACCGAGTACGGTGTGACCAAACAACACTAAGGAGAATCTATGACGATCGTGCGCCGTATTTTGCCGGTATTGCTGGCGGCTGTGCTGCTTTCTGCCTGTGGACAGGCCGAGGATGTACTCTCGGAAGTGGAGCAGGATGTAAAGCAGGAAGTGGAGACTGTGATCGAGGAAGTGGAGCCGACACCGGAACCCACCCAGACACCGGAGGAGGCCAAGGCCATGGCATCCACGGCCAGCAACGCCACTAAGGATGCCCCGCAGATCACTGACCCCTCTACCTGGAACGAAGCCGGCAAAACGATCATGGAGGCGCTGGAGACCCAGTATGCCCCCTACGGCATGACCCTGCAGGCCAAAGAGGGCGCACCCTATTTCCTGGCTGTGAACCGCGATGCCAACGTGGTGACGGTCTACACCGCCGATGAGGACGGCCGCTACACGGTGCCCTTTATGGCTATGGTGTGCAGCGGCGGTGTGGATACCCCGCTGGGCTACCATGCCACGCCGGTGGACTACGACTGGCGGCTGCTGATGGGCCCCAGCTACGGGCAGTATGCCACTCGCATTTTTGACTCCTATCTGTTCCACAGTGTGCCCTACTACAGCCAGCATAAGGACGACATCGAGTACGATGAGTACAATCTGCTGGGCACCTCCGCCAGCCTGGGCTGCATCCGGCTAGAGGTCGTGGATGTTAAGTGGATCTACGATAACTGCCCGCTGGGTACGCCGGTTTTGATTTATGCCGATGCCGCCAACCCCGGCCCCATGGGCAAGCCCGGCACGATCTACACCGACCCCGCCGATACCGAAAAGCGCGGCTGGGATCCCACCGACCCTGACCCGGCCAACCCCTGGGATGATGCCTTTGAGACCGGCACCACCATCCGCAGCCAGGCCGCCTGGGACCAGTGGGAAGAACAGCACGAAAACTGGCTGTCCAGCCTGACCCCCACCGACCTGCAGGGTTGGAGCACCGATTCCAGCATTGCGGGCACCCGCGGCTAAGATTCCGCGCCATAGAGTAAAAAAGAGCCTGTCCCCGTAAAAAGGGACAGGCTCTTATCGTTTCTGCTGCGGGATTTAAGGGTTACAGTTCGGCGTTTTCTTCTGCTTCGTGGACAAAGCGCCAAAGTTCACCAATCGTGAAATCCGTGCTCAGATCACTTTCATCGATCTCCGTGCCCACGGCTTCCCCCAGGCCCCAGGCCAGCTCGACCATATCCTCATGGTCAGCGCCCAGGTCGGCCAGCGTAACACCGCGTTCCAGTTCGGACGTGTCGCAGCTGAACTGCTCTGCCAACAGATCCTGCAATTCTTCAAAAGTCACTCTGTATTGCCCCCTCTCACTGACAAGTTTTCTTTAATGATACAGGGCAGAACGGCGTTCGTCAAGCAAAAATTGAACAAAAACCATCCAAATTTACAGGCCGTTGTTTGTAGAATCTGCCGGGGCTGCGGCGGGCAATTGCGGCTGTGCGTTCAAAATCCGCATAAATTCCTCGCCGGAGATGGTCTCTTTTTCGTACAGGTACTGGGCAATCTCGTCCAGCTTGCGGCGGTTGTCGGCCAGCAGCTTGTAGGCCTTCTTGTGCTGCTCCTGTACGATCTCTACCACCTTGGCATCCACGCGGCTGGCGGTCTGCTCGCTGCAGGCCAGGCTGGCATCGCCGCCCAGGTAGGCGTTGTTTACAGTCTCCAGGGCCACCATGTCAAAGTCCTCGGTCATGCCGTAGCGGGTGACCAGGGCGCGGGCCATCTTGGTAGCCTGCTCAATATCGTTGGAAGCGCCGGTGGTGATGGAGTGGAAGATCAGTTCCTCGGCCGCGCGGCCGCCGGTAAAGGTGGCAATCTTGTCCAGGATTTCTTCCTTGGTCATCAGGGTGTGGTCGCCGTCCTCCACCTGCATGGTGAAGCCCAGCGCACCCGATGTGCGGGGCACGATGGTAATTTTCTGCACCGGCGCACTGTGGGACTGCAGCGCCGCCACCAGCGCGTGGCCGACCTCATGGTATGCCACGATGCACTTTTCCTTGTCGTTCAGGATCTTGTTCTTCTTCTGCGCACCGGCCAGGATGGTGTCTACGGCCTCCTGCAGGTCGTACTGGGTCACAGCCTTGCGGTGGTGGCGCACGGCGCACAGCGCGGCCTCGTTGATAATGTTAGCCAGCTCTGCGCCGGAAGCACCGGGGGTCATGCGGGCCACAACAGGGAAATCGCAGTCGGGGCCGATCTTGACCTTTTTGGCATGCAGACGCAGGATGCTCTCGCGGCCTTTCAGGTCGGGCAGCTCCACGGGCACACGACGGTCAAAACGGCCGGGGCGGGTCAGCGCCGGGTCCAGGGATTCCGGACGGTTGGTGGCGGCCAAAATCACAACGCCCTTGGTGGCATCAAAGCCGTCCATCTCGGTCAGCAGCTGGTTCAGGGTCTGCTCGCGCTCATCGTTGCCGCCCAGACCACTGGCACCATCACGCTTTTTGCCGATGGTATCGATCTCATCAATAAATACGATGCAGGGCGCTTTTTCGCCCGCCTGTTTGAACAGGTCGCGCACCTTGGAAGCACCCATGCCCACGAACATCTCCACAAATTCACTGCCGGCAATGGAGAAGAAAGGTACACCGGCTTCGCCAGCCACAGCGCGGGCCAGCAGCGTTTTGCCGGTACCCGGAGGGCCTACCAACAGCACGCCCTTGGGCATTTTGGCACCGATGTCCTCGTACTTCTGGGGGTTGTTCAAAAAGTCAACAATCTCCTGCAGGCTCTCCTTGGCTTCGTCCTCACCGGCTACATCGTTGAATTTGATGCCGGTCTTGTCGTCCACCACATACTGCTTGGCACCGGATTTGCCGCCGCCGAACAGCATCGAGTTGCCACCACCCATGCTCTGCATCTTTTTGGCGAGGTAGCGGTTCAGCCACCAGAACAGCAGGATCATCGGCAGCAGCGAAATCGCCAGGTTCAGCAGACTGTCCCAAATGGTGGGGCTTTGGTAGACGGTGCCGAACTCGACCCCGGCATCCTCCAGCCGGGTGACCAGGTTGTTGTCCTGGGCGATGGCATTGGTCTTGTACGAATTTTTCTCGTTATCCACAAAGAAGATCTGCTGATCTTCGATCTGGACGGTGGAAAGCTGTTTGTTTTCCAGCATCTGCAGGAAAGTGCTGTAGTTCACGCTTTTGACTTTGGCCTGCATCATGGCCGGGAACAGGAACAGATTGCAGGCAAACAAAATCGCAATAACAATGGCGTAACCAATCCAAAGTTTCTTTTTGGGGTCCTTTGGCGGTGTGGTTTCTTTCATAGGGATTCCTCCTTTGCTTTTACTAGTATATCATGGACCATAATTTTGAACGGCATGTGAATGGACTTTGAACGAATGGAAAAAAGTGCAGAAAATCCTTTTGTTCTGCGGAAAATGAGCCGTTAGACAGATGGTGGAAAGCTGTTACAATTTATTTACAACTAAGAGTTTTAAACAGTTTCGACCGGGTTTTCAACAAGAATCCATTCTTTTACACCGTGGAAATGTGGAAAACTGTGTTGAAAATGTTGAAAACCCGGTTGAATCCCGTGGAAACAACAAAAAACTGCTGGTACAGCGCAGCTTTTATTTCGTGGAAAACTTTGCAAAACCTGCCGCAAAGACAGAAATCGGCAGGGGAAAAGTCCATCCCTCTTGTGGAAAACCCGGTAGTGATTTCTACAGGAAAAAGGTGTAATTTTTTCTATTGTGCGATACTACGTAAAACACGAGTTTTCAACATGGTTGGGGAAAACTATGTTGAAAAGTGTAGGAAACCCTGGGGAAAAGGCCTAAATAATCAACAATTGGCTGGGGAAAATAAAAAAATTGGCCGGAGTTGTAACAAAACTGAAACATCTGTCGTTATTATATATAGGTATACAACAACGAAAGGAAACAGCCATGACGAAAGATATGATCGTAAAAGCTGCCCAGGAAGCAGCGGCCCGGCGTAATGAGGTGTTTGCCCTGAACGACCTGCGGGTGGACCTGACAGCCCGCCGCGTGTGGAAAAACGGCAAGGCTGTGCGGCTGACCCCGCGGGAGTATGCCTTGCTGGAAATGCTGATCCGCAAGCGCGACCTGGCCCTGACCCGCGGCGAACTGCTGACCACGGCCTGGGGCTATGAGTATGTGGGTGCCAGCCGCACGGTGGATGTACATATCAACCGCCTGCGCACCAAGCTGGGGCTGGATAAAGAGATCCAGACGGTGTTTAAAGTTGGTTACCGGCTGAACACCCACCCCGGCTGCTAAGTTTAGCCGCCGCGCCAGGTTTGCGCCAGGCTGTCCCGCTCGGCCGCTGCCAGGGCGGGGTAGGCGGTGTTGTTAAATAAGGAATCGTAACGGTACAGCCCGATGTGGTCGATGCCCAGTGTGTTCAGTGCGGCCAGTTGGTCCGCCAGGGCGTGGCCGCTGGCCCACTCACCGGAGGTGTCGCTGCCATCGCCATCGCCGATGCGGTAGGCCCCTAACCCAACCGCCAGGGTAACGCCCTCGGCCCGGGGCAGGGCCGCCCAGCGCGCGGCCAGCTGGCCCAGGCATTGGGCTGTGCTGCCGTTTTTGGTGTAATCCTGCCCCCAATACAGCTGGGGCATCAGATAGTCCACATAGCCGCCCTGTGCCAGCCATAGGGCGGCATCGCTGTATTGCTGGGCATAGCTGCGGTCGGGGTCGCCAACGGGCGCGGCACCGAACCGCATACCGTACCGGTGGGCTGTCTGATAGCACAGGGCCATCAGGACGTTGACGTTTTCCCGCCGCCAATCGTCCAACGGCAGGGTGGTGCCCGCAGCGGCGTAGTCATCAGCGTCAAAGGCGGAGTCGGTGGTGGGGTAAAAGTAGTCGTCAAAGTGGATGCCGTCTAGTTCGTAGTTGCGGCACAGTTCGGCAACGGCATCGGCGATAAAGGCGCGCACCTCGGCGTTGGCAGGGTTTAAGTACAGTCCGGTGGCGGTGGTTTTGGTCCACTCCGGGTGGAGCAGGGCAGGGCTTTGGGCACACAGCAAGGGCATACTGCCGCTTTGCAGCCGGTAGGGGTTGATCCAGGCTTCCAACTGCAGGCCGCGGGCGTGGGCCGCTTGAACCAGCAGGGCCAGCGGGTCAAAGCCGGGGTCTTGCCCCTGGGTGCCGGTACACAGGTGGCTGAAAGGGTAGTAGTCGCTGGGATAGAGAGCATCACCAAAAGGCCGCACCTGGGCCAGCACCACAGTGGCCCCCAGGGCGGAGATGTTGTCAAACATCGTGGCAATATCTGCCGAAAAGGCCTGCGGAGAGGAAAAATCCACCTGCTGCCATTCCAGATAACTGACCCACACGGCACGGTAGGGCTGGCTGGTTGCTGGCGCTGCGGTGGGCGAGGGCGCAGGCGTGGCAGAGGGCACGGTGCCAGGGGCAGAGCCGCTGCGCTGCCACCCCCAGAACGGTGCCGAAAAGTAGATGATGAGCAGAAAAAATGCCCAGAATAGCCATTTGCGCCGCATGCAGAACGCCCCCTTTCACCGCCATTGTATGCAAAGAAAAGGGGACATACCTCTTGGCAAGGGGAGAAAATTCTGCTATAATATAGGATACAACTGCGCGGGCCATTAGCTCAGTTGGTTAGAGCTGGCGGCTCATAAACATTTGATGTTAGGATTTTCCACTCTGTAAAATTTCGATGCGCCGTTAATTTTACGGCTTTCTTAGCTGATTTTCCCGCTTTCATCTACAACTCATCTACGAGTGGTTCTCAACTGCTTGCTTGGGTTGTTTCATAAGGGCCATTAGTTCAGCGGTTAGAACTCTCGGCTCATAACCGAGTTGTCGCAGGTTCGAACCCTGCATGGCCCACCAAAAAGAGACGTGCAAACGTAAAGTTTGCACGTCTCTTTTCATCTTTCGGGATTTTTGTTCTTGTAAAGAGTTTCACTCATCTGGTTGCGGATGGAGTCCTGCCGCCTGTGGTAGACCTGCGTGTAAATCGCCAGTGTCGTACTGGGCTGCGCGTGGCCTGCTTCGGCAGCCACCGTGGCGATGCCGATGTTCTGATTGGAAAGCAGGATACTGACAAACGTGTGGCGCAAGCTATGTACACTCAAATTCAACGGCAAGGTTGATGCCCGCACCGTGGCTGCCGAAATTTTGGCACGCCGCAAGGCACAGCGAGGATAATATTCTCGTTTTTTGTCGAAAACACGCTGGCTCACAAGTTGCGTTATTTGCTGGTTGTGCAAAATTCGATTGCATTTGCGAAATTCGTTAGATATGAAGAATTATACTATTTTGAAACAGCTCAATTTACAAGCAAAATTTCCGAATCTGGATTTTGTCCTTTTTGGCAGTTACTGCAATGGGATGCCACAAATATTTTATATCGACCGTGAAAGCTATAAGTATATCGGAGAATTTGCCGATTTAGAAATTGCCGATTTACATTTGTCGCCGCTAAAAAGTCTTTTTCTTACTTACACTTGTCAGTTTGTATGTGATATCGAAGCCGCATAGATTGCGCCGCCTAAAAGACTCAATAACAGAATCGCATCGGATAGGCTCATCCTGCATTATCGTTTGCGCGGGGCGTTGCCTGTATATTCGTAAAAGTGAAGCCGTAGCCCGATGACGGGGACGCTCCATAAAGGGGTACTTGACGGCTACCACTTTTTTGGATACAATATCATTACAACAAAGAAAGGATGCCGCTATGGAAAGTGTTGCGATTATCCCCCTGAAAGACCAAGCCGCTGCGGCGCTGCGGCGTGAAATTTACGCGGGTGAGCTGCCGGACGGCATCGAGCTGCGGCAGGAGGATATTGCCGCGCAGCTGGGCATCAGCCGCCTGCCGGTGCGCGAGGCGATGCAGCAGCTGCAAAACGAGGGGCTGCTGGAACGTCTGCCCAACCGCCATGTGCGGGTGGTGGGTGTGACCGCCGCACGCCTGCGGCAGAGCTTTGCCGTGCTGGCGGCGATGGAGTGTGAGTTGTTCGCGCTGGCCGACACTGCCCTGCGGGAAAAAGGCCTGCCCGACCCGACCCGCGATGCCGAGTTTCATCTGGCCGCTGCCGAGGTGCTGGACAATCCGACACTGTATCAGCGCTTTTTCACCCAGCGGCAAGGGTTGCTGGATGCTGCGCAGGCGTTAGGGGCGGCCGACCCCGCCGCACTGACCGAGCGCAACCGCGCCATTGCAGGGGCGTTCACGGCGGGGCAGGACCCCGCGCCATCCATCAGCCGCTACTATGATTACTTGGCCGAACAGGCCGCAAAGGAGCTTGCCGTATGAGCCTTGCGCCGTTGAATCCCATCCAGATGCTGCCCGCCCGTGACCGCGTAGCGGCGGCGCTGCGGGAAGCCATTTTAAGCCATCAGTTTGCCGAGGGCGAAGAACTGACCCTGAAAGACACCGCTGCCCAGCTGGGCGTGTCGGCCACGCCGATCCGCGAGGCGTTTCAAATGCTGGCGCGGGAGGGCTTGATCGAGCTGCGCCCCAACCGCGGGGCAATCGTGCTGGGCATGAACGAAAAGCGCCTGCGCGACCATTACGAGACCCGCGCTGCGTTGGAACGTGCCGCCGTGGTGCTGGTCTGCCGCAAAAAGGCTGACATTGGGCCTATCAAGCTGGCCTATGTACAGGCCGCGTCCGCGCTGGCGCAGAATGACAGCGAGGGATACAGCGCACAGAACCAGGCATTTCACATGGCCATTTGGACCGCTGCAGACAACGATGCGATGAAAGAGCTGCTGTCGGGGTTGTGGAACGGCCTATCCATGGGTCACAAGGTCACGCAGGAACACTACGCCGAGATCAGTATGAACGAGCATTACAAGATCCTAGAAGCGCTGAAAGCCCGCGATGAAGTGCTGGCGGGTAATTTGATGGAAGCCCACATCCTGCGCAGTTTGGAGAATGTGTTGACGCATTTGCAAGCGGAATAATTGGCGGGAGTTGGCGGATGCTCGGCATCGACGCGGGGGCGCTGCGGCTGCCGTTATGCTTCGCGGGCGGATATGGAATCCGCCCCTACGATGCCCGCAAGGAGATTGGGTGTTTTCCGTACGCGTTGCGGGATGGCAAGGATACTACCCCCCTACAAGCGTGTAAACATATCCACATTGTTCACCCTGCACAAATGCTACAGCACAAAATTTATAGTTTCGCCAAACTTCCAAACACCCTATTGACATTTCCTGTCGGTGGGTGTATATTCTGGTTGTCGATTGGATACAATATCAATCATCAAATATCACTCTCGGCGTTTCACACATAGGTTTGCGGCTGGCTTCCTCTCCTTGCCGCCGCGAACCGCCGTATCCCATCGGGGCAGCACAGAGCAGCTGTCCCGCGTAAAACCCGGACATGGGCCCGTCTGGGTGATAAATTCCCTACATATTGGATACAATATCTAATATCAAAACAAAAAGGAGGCAACATCCAGTGAGTCCCACAGTTATCACTCTCTGCTTTCTGGCATTCGCAGTCATCATGTTCGTGCTGGAAAAGATTCCTTTGGGCCTGACAGCAACTCTTGTTTCCGTGGGCCTTTGCGTAACCGGCGTTCTGGAACCCAAGCAGGCGTTCGCCGGGTATGTAGATTCCAACGTCATCCTCTGCGTAGCCATGTTTGTGGTAGGGCAGGCCCTGTTTGAAACCGGCATGGCCAACAAGATCGGCGGCCTTGTCACCAAATTTGCCAAGAGTGAGCGCCAGCTCATCATCGCCATCATGGTTATCACGGCGCTTATGTCCGGGTTTCTTTCCAACACAGGCAGCGCGGCGGTGCTGATCCCGGTGGTGGTCGGCATTGCAGCCGAAAGCGGCTACAGCCGCAGCCATCTGTTGATGCCGCTGGTTTTCGCCGTGGCGCTGGGCGGCAACATCTCCATCATCGGTGCGCCCGGCAACCTGATGGGTGTCAGCGCCCTGAACGAACTGGGCATCGAGACAAGCTTCTTCGAGTATTTCATCGTTGGCGGCCCTATGATCCTGGCCGGCATCATCTTCTTCGCCCTGTTCGGTTACAAGCTGCTGCCCCAAAACAGCGGCACAGCGCTGGACGATGACCAGTTCGCTGTCAAGGATTACTCTCATGTTCCCAAGTGGAAGCAGTACATGTCGCTGGCCGTGCTGATTATCGCCATCCTTGCGATGGTGTTTGAGAAGCAGATCGGCATCAAATTGCAGGTTTCCGCGTCCATCGGTGCGGTTATCCTGATCCTGACCGGCGTTATCAGCGAGCGCGAAGCCATCAAGTCCATCGACCTCAAGACCGTGTTTCTGTTCGGCGGTTCGCTGGCACTGGCTACGGCGCTGGAACAAACCGGCGCGGGCAGCCTGATTGCCGACACACTGATCGGTGCGATGGGCAATGAGGTCCACCCCATTCTGCTGCTGGTGGTCATCTTCGTCATCACCTGCACGATGACGAACTTCATGTCCAACACCGCCACCACGGCGCTGATGGTTCCCATCGCGGTATCGCTGGCACAGGGCTTGGGCGCAGATCCCCGCGCGGTGGTCATTGCCACGGTCATTGCAGGCAGCTGTGCCTACGCAACACCGATCGGCATGCCCGCCAACACAATGGTCGTTGGCATCGGCGGCTACAAATTTACCGATTACGTCAAGGCAGGTCTGCCGTTGATTTTTGTCAGCTTTATCATCTGTCTGGTGATCCTGCCGGTGGCGTATCCGTTCTTCCCCGCGTAAATCCCATCCATATACAACCAATTAAAATTCACATAGGAGGCATCTATCATGACCAAAGAGCAAAGTGTTGAACTCATGACCGACAAGATGGCGAAATTCGTCGCCTATGTCGGCAAGAAGCTGCCCGACGATGTCGAGGCCAAGCTGCAGGAGCTGCGCAAACAGGAGACCACCCCGCTGGCAACCGCCATCTATGACACGATGGCCCGCAACCAGAAGCTGGCCGTTGACCTGAACCGCCCCTGCTGCCAGGACACCGGTGTGCTGCAGTTCTGGGTAAAGTGCGGTGTCAACTTCCCGCTGATGGGCGAGCTGGAAGCCCTGCTGAAGGAAGCTGTCGTCCGTGCTACCTTCGCCGCGCCCCTGCGCCACAACAGCGTGGAGACGTTTGACGAGGTGAACACCAAGCGCAATGTCGGCAAGGGTACGCCCACCGTTTTCTGGGATATCGTCCCCAATGACGACCACTGCGAGATCTACACCTACATGGCAGGCGGCGGCTGCACACTGCCGGGCAAGGCCATGGTGCTGATGCCGGGCATGGGCTACGAGGGCGTGACGAAGTTCGTCCTTGACCAGATGACCAGCTACGGCTTGAACGCCTGCCCGCCGCTGCTCGTTGGTGTCGGCGTGGCTACCAGCGTTGAGACGGCGGCGCTGCTCTCCAAGAAAGCGCTGATGCGCCCCTTGGGCAGCCACAACCCCAACCCGCGCGCTGCCGAGATGGAAAAGCTGCTGGAGGACGGCATCAATTCCATCGGCCTCGGCCCGCAGGGCATGAGCGGTAAAAATTCCGTCATGGGTGTGCATATCGAGAACACCGCCCGCCATCCGTCCACCATCGGCGTGGCCGTCAACGTTGGCTGCTGGAGCCACCGCCGCGGCCATGTGGTATTCGACAAAGACTTAAACGCAACTGTAACGACTCATTCGGGGGTGCAACTGTAATGGTAGAAATCAGAGACGGTAAAAAGGTTTTGGTCACGCCTGTCAGCGCCGAAGATCTGGCTGACATCAAAATTGGTGACATTGTTTATCTTGACGGCGATTTGATGACCTGCCGCGATGTGGCACACCGCCGTTTGGTCGAGGGTGGCCGCGAACTGCCTTACGACATCCGCAGCAAGGCCATCTTCCACGCAGGTCCCATCGTCCGCCCCATTCAGGGCCAGGACGATGCCTACGAGATGGTCTCGGTCGGCCCCACCACCTCGATGCGCATGGAGAAGTTCGAGTATGAATTTGTCCAGCACACCGGTGTCCGCGTTATCGTGGGCAAGGGCGGCATGGGCCCCAACACCGAGCACGCCTGCAAGGAGTTCGGTGCCATCCACTGCGTGTTCCCCGCCGGCTGCGCCGTGGTCGCTGCCACCGAGGTACAGCGCATTGCCGAGCACCACTGGGACGAGCTGGGCATGCCCGAAACCCTCTGGTGCTGCAAGGTCAAGGAGTTTGGCCCGCTGATCGTCTCCATCGATGCCAACGGTGACAACCTGTTTGAGAAGAATAAGGTCGAATTCAACAAGAAGAAGGACGCTGCCATCGAGGAAATCTGCAAGCACGTCAGCTTCATTAAGTAAGCCATCCACCATTTCTCTATACAGCCATAAACGCACAAGGGGACGCTGCGCATTCGTGCGGGCGTCCCTTTGTGTTTCCGGGAGGAATACTATGACCCCATTGGAGATTACCCTGCTCATTTTGCTGGCGACGATCCTTGCATTCGTCAGTGGCAAAATCCCTTTTGCCGTCATCTCGTCAGGCATCATTCTGGCGCTGATACTGACGGGCGTTATGACCCCGGCGGAGGCGTTCGGAGGGTTCATCAATACGAATGTCGTCATGTTTGTGGCGATGTTCGTTATCGGCGCAGGGCTGACGAAAACCGTGCTGATCGACAAGGCGCAGAGCCTTGTGGTGCGCTACAAGGATAACCAGCGGATGCTGATTTTCCTGTCCTGCACCGCGGCGGCGTTTCTCGGTGCCATCACCAGCGCCACGGCCACGGCAGCCATCATGATTCCGCTGCTGGTGGGCATTGCTAACGACATCGGCACGAGTCGCAGCAAGCTTTTGTACCCGGCTATGGCCTGTGCCAACATTGCCACCCAGATGACGTTTATGGGGCAGGGTGCCAGCAATATGACGTGGAACGATGTCATGATGAAAGCGGGCGCGCCGATCTCGCTGCATGTGTGGGATTTTACTGTGGCGCGCATCCCGATGCTGGCGGCGGCCATTTTGTATATGACCTTTGTCGGCTATAAGCTCATGCCTGATATTCCGAACGACAAATTCGCCAATGGCGCATCGGGGCAGACAGACGGCGAAAAAATCACCCCGGCCAAGCAGAAATTGGCCATGATCATCATTCTGGCAACGATTGCCCTAATGCTGCTGGAAAACGTCATCGGCATCAAAATGTACCTGACCGCCTGCCTCGGCGCGGTGCTGCTGGTGCTGACCGGCGTACTGAGCGAAAAAGAGGCGGTGGCATCCATCCATCAGCCGACGATCTTCCTGTTTGCGGGTGTGCTGGCGCTGTCCGATGCTATCCAGAAAACCGGTGCGGGCGATGTGGTAGCCGATTGGATGATCAAAATTCTGGGCGGCACGACGAACACCTACCTGATTATGGCCGTGTTCTTCCTTGTGCCGTTTGTGCTGACGCAGGTTATGTCGAACCTTGCCACGTTGACGATTTTTATTCCGCTGGTCACATCCGCCTGCATCAAGATGGGACTTGACCCACGCGCCGCCGTGGTGGGCGTTATCACGGCCAGCTGCATTTCCATTATGACCCCGATGGCCGCGCCATGCCAGATCATGATTATCGAGCCGGGCGGGTATAAGCTGAAAGATTATCTCAAGTGCGGCACGCCGCTGGCTGCATTGCTTTGTGTTATGTCCATCTTCCTGCTGCCGATGATGTTCCCGTTGCAATATTAAATTACAAAGTCCCCATCGGATATCTTTTGCAAAGTTGTGCGGGTTGTTGCAGGTTCTGCATATACGGCGGTATGCATTAAGAGTACACAAATGTGTAATGTTTGGCTGCCACTGAAATGAAAGCAATCGAATGAGAACAGGGAATCGGAAGCCGATTTCCTGCTTTTGCGTTGGGGGACATCCTGGAGGACACCTTCTTTTATCCGAACAAGAATACCAACACTGTTTATCCTCGCCCCAAATTGCTTGGGAAATGTACAATGGATTTTCCCTTACTGCAGCAAAACCCCGCCCACGGTAAATTATACCGTAGGCGGGGTTCTCTTTTTTAGCGACTCCCTTTTCCAACCACGTTATGCGGCCGGGGTGGATTCTTTTTTGCTCTTGCGCTCCAGATACAGGAAGAAGCAGACGTTCAGCACAATGCCCACGGCGGTAGAAGTCGGGGCGGCCAGGCCAATGTTGGTCAGGCTGGCGTTGGGCTGGATGCTCATGAAGTAGGCCATGGGCAGACGGACCAGCAAGGTCTGGACCAGGCCCTGGATCATGACCCAGACGGTCTTGTTGTTGCCATTGAAGTATCCTACCATGCTGAACAGTACGGCTGTGACCAGCGTCTCCGGTGCAAAGCCTTTCAGATAAGCATAGGCGTTGGCAATAACGGCGGCATCGGTGGTAAAGGCGCTGGAAAGCGGGTCGCCTTTCAGCATAACAAGGGCAAAAACAAGACTGCCGATGACCAGACCGAGGCCGATGCCGGTATACATGGACTTTTTGGCACGCTGGCGGTTGCCGGCACCGATGTTTTGGGAAACGAAGGATGCCATCGACTGCATCAGCGAACTGGGCACCAGCATGGCAAAGTTGACGATCTTGCTGGCAACGCCGTAGCCGGAGGAAGCTTCCAGACCCAGGCGGTTGACGAAAGCGCAAAGCGCCAGGAAGGACAGCTGGGTCAAAAACTCCTGCAAAGCCAACGGCAGGCCGATGGACAGGAACTTGCCGCACTGGCTGTTCAACCGCAGGTCGGACTTCTTGATTTTAAACGGCAGGTCCTTTTTCAGCAGGATAACAATAGCACAGACCACGCTGACCGCCTGGGCAAACACAGTGGCAATGGCGGCACCGGCGGCATCCAGATGGAAACCGGCCACCAGCACCAGGTCGCCGATGATGTTAAAGACGCAGGCGACCAGCACAAACAGCAGCGGGGATTTGCTGTCACCCAGGCCGCGGAAGATGGCTGCCAACATATTGTACGCCACAATGAAGAAAATGCCGCCGCCGCAGATGCGTACATAGCTGGCGGTTAGGTCCACGGCCTCGACCGGGGCCTGCATCAGCACCGAGATGGGGCGGGCAAAGCCTACCATGATGGCAAACAGAATGACCGAGAGAATGGTAAACACCACAGCGGCACCGCCGATGACGGGGCCGATGAATTTGGGCTGTTTTTCACCCAGGTAGCGGGCAATCAGCACGGTAACACCCATGGCCAGCTGGGTGACCACGAAAGTGACCAGGTTCAGCACCTGGCTGCCGGTAGAAACAGCCGACAGGCCGGAGGTAGAGCCAAAGCGGCCCACCACCAGCAGGTCAACGGCACCGTAGGCCGCCTGCAGCACCAGCGCGCCCAGGACGGGGAGCATGAACAGGGCTAGTTTTTTCAGAATACTGCCCTGTGTAAAATCGCCTTTTTCACTGCTCGTCAATGTGATTTCTCCTTTCATACATTACCTTATAAAATGCTTCAATGGTGCGGATCGTGGTTTTGATATCCGCCTCGGGGATGTCCTGCAGGGACGGAGCCAGCGAGTGGAAAAACTCCTCATCGTATTTCCGCGAAAGTTGAGCACCGGCCTCGGTGACGGTAAGATAGATCACCCGGCCATCCTCGGGCGAGGCGGTCTTTTGCAGGTAGCCTTTCTGTTCCATCTCCTTGACGGAACGGGTCACGCCGGGCCGGGGCAGGTCCAGCGCATCGCTGATGTCCGATACTTTTGCCTTTTTGCCCTGCTGTTCCAGCTTGTTGATCACATCAATGTACTGGATGTAGGAGGGCATAACGCCGTCTGGCAGCGGCGGCAGCATCTCCCGCGCCCGTTTGGCCAGGTAGCAGGCATCGAGCATCCGCTTGACGAGTTCGATATCCATGATGCAGGCTTCTCCTTTCTTGGCAAATAATTACTTTGGATAATTACAATTGGTAATTATAAGGAGAATGCTATAGAATGTCAAGCCTTTTTGCAAAAAAATGACCTTGACCCTGATCGGCATGGGGGCAAAGCGGCAGAGATACAAAGAAAGCCCCCGCCCAAAGGAAATCCATCGGGCGGGGGCTTCTATAAAATTGTTTAAAATAATTACAGCAGCATGGCAATCAGCAGTGCGCCCTGGGTGGCGGTGTTGATCAGCTGCGCCGTCCAGTTGGCAGCCAGGGAATTGTCAAATCTGTGCTTGCGGTACCAGGACATAACGCCCATCCCCGCCAGCCACAGCAGCCAAAACACCATGCGGGGAAACCGCACCAGCCCGGCCCAGTCAATGCGGCCCAGGCTCAGTACAAGCGCTGCCAGCGCCAGGCAGCTGCCGGCGATCTGGCAAGGGATAAAATAGCGGTTCAGCCAGGGCACATCTTTTTTCCACACGGCCAGCAGCAGTTTCCACAACACCTTGCCGCAGCCTGCCAGCGTAATGACCGCCGCACCCACGGCAAACAGTACACTTTGCAGCCTGTGGGCCGCCAAAAGCATGCTGATGCCGAAAAACAACACCGGCAGCGCATCCACCAGCGCCAGCGCCGGGGTGAAATCCTGGGGACTCCCCTGTTTTACGCGACCAGCCATTTGTATTTCTCCACACTGTACAGCGGCACAAAGGGCAGCAGGATGGGCACGGTCTTTACGTACTGCTGGTACTCCGGGTCAGTGCCGTAGTTTTTATTCTGCCGGATCTCCAGCCGCCGTGCCCCGCTGAACATGACAAAGATGATGCCCAGGTAGCCGATCAGTGCCAGCACCCACTGGCCAACACCCTGCAGCGCACCGATGCCGGAAACGACCACGCCGGTCCAGAACAGCATCTCGCCCAGGTAGTTGGGGCAGCGCACCAGCCGGAAAAGCCCGGTATCCACAAAGCGCTTGGGGTTCGCCTTTTTAGCGGCGTTCTTTTGCAGGTCGGCGGCGCTTTCCAATGCCAGGCCGCACACCATAATGGCCGCACCGATGTAGCTGGTCACGGTGGTGCCGGTGCCGTTGGTCAGCCGGTAAAACACGGGCAAAACCTGGGTCACATACAGGCAGGCGCAGCTAAGCCAAATGGCGATTTTGGCCCCCATCGAGACTTTGCTGCCGTCTTTGATCTCGCCTTTCATGTTCTTTTTGTAGGAGGTGCTTTTGATCTCGCGGTAAGCCAGGTATCCGCCCAGGCGGCAGCCGTACAGGATGAACAGCACACAGCACAGCAGCGTACCGGCGGTCAGGCTGTCACGGAACAGCACCAGCATCACAAGACCCTCGGCTGCAATGGAAAAGCCGTAGCCTAACGAGATGAACCACACGTAGTTTTTAAAGCCGATGGAACTGACAACAACAGCCGCCGCCAGCAGCGCCAACATGGTAACAGGAAAGGTCATAATACGTTTCTCCTTTATTTGTGAACAAATTCACAATAAGAAAAATACCACTTTTCGCCGGAATTGTCAAACCGGCCCCGGTAGCGACATCGTACAGGAGCGCAAACACCGAGGAACCATCCCGGATACAAAGAAAACCGTTGAAAGTAAGCTTCAACGGTTTTGTTGGCTGCGGGGACAGGACTTGAACCTGCGGCCTCCGGGTTATGAGAAATCTAAAATTCGTGCGTTACAGTGCTGTTTTGTTGGGATCAGTAATGCGCCACGTTTTCTGCACCGCGTATTTTTGCCAGCACGGGTTCCGCTTCGGGGGAAATGAAATAGTCATACGTTGTCTGCGGCACAAGCGTGTGCAGCGTTTTCCAATCTCCGGCTCGTAAACACTGCCGAACGGTGCTGGCGCTGATGGGGTGTCCGTAAGATTCCTTGCGGGGAATGACGATGCAATCAATGCCTGCCTTGGGCAATTCCTCGCACATCACACGGTTATAGTCGGCGGTGACGGCGCTGGCGGGTTCGTCACCTACATAGCGGGCCGTAATGCCCAGTGCGGCGGCGATTTTTGTAAATACAGCAATATCCAGCCGGGCGTGGCCATCGATGACGGCGGCCTCATCGTGCAGAAAATAGCTGGGGAATGTTGCATTGGAAATAATATACGGCCCACTGTCGTGGCAGATGACGTTCGGCAGGTGGGCCACGCCTGCCTGTACCAGCTGCTTGCGTACGGCGAACGGCACAAGGCTTGCGTCCTCACTGACAATAAACAGGTGCAGCGTATCACAGGCTGCGGCCACAGTTTCAACCAAGTATTGATGCCCCAGGGTGAATGGATTTGCGTTCATAACGATGGCGGCGCTTTTGCCGGTGCGGCGCGTTTTTTCCAGCCTGCGCAGATAGGCGGCAAAGCCATCGCGGCGGTTCTCCATAAATACGAGCGTACCGTCCACGCGGGCGATTTCGTGAAATCCCAAATCGCCAAAGAATTTGGCGGATTCCGCCTTAGTGTACAAAAACAAGCGTACATAGCCGCGCTCGCACTCATGTTCAATCAAATGGGTAACAACGGTGTTTAACAGCCCCTCGCCCTGGTGGGTGCGGCTGACAGCAAAGCAGCGCAGTGTGTTGCCAAAGCAGCTCCCTGTCGCGATGACCTGTCCGGCAGCATCGCAGACAGCACAGGTATAATCAAGGTTCGCGTCACGGCAGATCCCCTCGGCTTGCAGGAGTGCGTCCACCTGGGCCATCATCTGTGCATCGCCGGGGCGCACCTGAGTGATGCCGTAGTCTGCCATTTATAATGCCTCCGTTTTGAAGAAGTGCAGCAGCCAGCACAGCGCCAGCAGATCCGCGCTGCCGCCGGGGGAGAGATTCTTACGGATAAAGTCATCATCAAGACGAGCTAAGGCATCCGCATCGGGGTAGGGTGTTTCTGCCAGCAGGGCGGCGACCTCGTTCGTGGTGCGCAGCTGTTCGGTCCGTCCGCCGCGGGCCAGCATATTTGTGTCATTGTCGGCGCAGAGCATTGCCAGCAGGGCTGCCGCCCCGGCGCGATCATTGCCATAGCCCTGCTTCAGCCCGGCTTCCAGTATGGGCAGCCCCGCGTTGCGCACGGCGGGAAAGCCGGCCTCCGCCTGCCCGCGCACCCCTGTGATGCCGTATTCCAGGTAAAATCGTTGGCCTGCCGTTTTCGCAGTCGTCAGATTGGCGTAGTCGCGGCTGACAAGGCCTTTGGTCATGGCCGCGCACTCAGCCAGCACAGCGGCAGGATCCCGGCGCTTGTCGGCATCCAGACGGCCCAACGCGGCGGCGGCAATGCCGATAGAGAAAATTGCGCCTTTATGTGTATTTACACCGTTTGTTGCGGCCAGCATGGCGCTTTCAGCCTGCTTGCCCAGCGGGCGCAGGGCGGCAAACGTGTCAACGGCAGGGCGGCCTTCAGCGGCATCGCGCAAGCCCTGTTCTGCGCACTTTTTAAAGTAGAGGTAAAGTGCTGCGGCGCTGCTCATAAAAGTGAAGCTGTCCATATCACGGTGGCTGCCGGTGTTGCGGCGGTCTACAAGGCCGGGCTTCGGGGTGGTCGTGACCTCGAACAGCAAAGCGCGGGTGGCCTGCTGGGCAATGGTTTCAGCGTCATGGTCGTCCAGTGCGGTTTGCAGCAGTTCGCGGGTCTTGGCTTGCAGCTCCTCCACTGTATGGCGGCGGCTGCGGGCACACTCCTTGGCGGGTGCGCCGCAAAGCAGGCACCGCCGCACAGGCAGCGCCAACGCGGTGCGGTCGACCTTTTCCCCGTTCACGTCCAGCACATCCATATCGTACAGACGGGCCATGGGGGCAGCGTCCTCAAGTTCTGCTGTCAGTTTTTTCAGGTGCAGCAGGTCGGCATCTACCACGTAAAACGCTTCATTCCCGGTGGGAGCGTTGGTAGTTTGTTTATGCAGAATCGTCATGTCCTCGCGGCGCAGGGAATTCTCAAAATCACGGCAGCCAAGTTCAAACCCACGGCGGATAAGAGGGCTGTTTTTGATGGGGCCTGCAATGTTCATGGTGAAGCAGACGAGCGGCGTGCGATATTGTGCCAGCAGTGCCTGCTGGGTGCGGACGCGATTTTCGCGGGCATTGAGCATTTCGGGGAGAGTGACAGATTCCGGCATAATGAACGCTCCTTTTAGTTTGACAAAAATCCCTTGCCAATGATCTCGCTGCTGTTTACAATCGTGATAAATGCGTGCGGGTCATGTACGCGGATAAAATTACGCAGCATTTGGGCCTGCTGGCGGGTCAGCACCGTCATCAACGCCCACTTTTCCTCGTGGGTAAACGCCCCGGTGGCATGCTCCTCGGTGGCGGAGCGATGAAGGTCCTCAACGATAAACGCCCGAACCACATCGGGCTGTGTCGTGACGACCGTACAGACCTTGCGCAGATTGAGACTTTCGATTGCATTGTCCACCACGGTGGACTTCAAAATCATGCCCAAAATGCAGTACAAACCCGTGGCGGGGCCGTAGAGGTACGCTGCCCACAGCACAATGCCGATGTCGCTGACGAGGAGTGCGCGCCCGATTTCCAAACTTGTGTACTTGTGCAAGATCATGGCAATAATATCCGTGCCGCCCGTTGATGCGCCGATGTTGAACACGATGGCCGCCCCCAGTGCGGGCAGAATGACCGCGAAGCACAACTCTAAAAACACATCGTTGGTCATGGGCTGTTCCAGCGGCCAGAGCTTCTCACACAAGCTGACGTAGAAAGACAGCGCGAAAGAGGAAAAGATCGTCCAGCCCATGGATCTTACGCCCAAAAACAGGAAACCAAGCATAACGAGCGCAGCATTAACAATCCACATGAATCCGCCGACATTCCACTGTGGCCAAAGAGTAGCCAAGATGACCGAAAGGCCGGTCGTGCCGCCAAAGGCGAAGTGGTTGGGTGCTTTGAACAACGCCGTACCAAGCGCTGTTAAAAACAATCCCAAATTCAGCAGCGCAAAAAACTTTGCATCTTCCCACAGGCGAGCCGGGGTCAGCCGCCCGCTTATTTGTTCTGCCAACATAATAGCATACTCCTTATAAAAATTCCACGCTGCCGTCCTCGATATGGTACATGGCCCCCACGACCCGCAGCCCGGTCTCGGCCTCGACATGGCTGATGGAAAGGCTTTTTTCGATTTCTGTCACACTGTGCCGCACATTCAGGCAGCTGGCTTTGTAAGGGTCTGTTTCCTCTCCGATGGCCTGCCGTATCGAGTCGGTGATGTAGCGGATATACCCCGTGGGTTCGTGATGGATCGCCGCATCCACCGCGCCACAGCGGGTGTGCCCCAGTACAACAATGAGTTTGCAGTTCAAGTGTTCGGCCGCATACTCAATGCTGCCGAGCTGGTGATCGTCGATGACATTGCCCGCCAGACGGATAACGAACAGCTCCCCGATGCCAGCCGAAAAGATATGCTCCGGGATAACGCGTGAATCCGAGCAGGTCACGATGATTGCATAGGGACTTTGGCCGTCGGTGGCTGTGGCCAGCCGGATACGGCGGGAAATATTGCTGTTGCTTTTTTGCGCCGTCAGGTATTTCAGATTGCCGGCGGCCAGCCGGTAGATGGCGTCCGCCGCCGTGGTGATGGTCGCCTGCTGCATGGGATACCTCCTTTACAAAGGCACCGCCCGGCGCCCCGCAGGGGAGCAGCCGGGCGGCTGATAAGAAGAGAATATGGGTTGGGAATGACTCAGAAACGGATGACGTTCAGCATCAGGCCTGCCACCAGGCAGATGGCGGAAACGCTCCACTGCCACTTAAAGCAGTATTTGATGTGATCCTTGATCTCAACGCCCGCCAGGCCGATGCCTAGGTAGGTGGCCGGGGCAACAGGGCTGATGAAGGTTGCGCAGTTGCGGCAGACGACCATTGCAATGGCAATATGTACAGGGTCCACGCCGAACTGGTTGCCAACGCTCATCAGAACCGGAAGCAGACCGTAGAAGTAGGAATCGGTGTCGAACAGCAGCGCCAGCGGCACACTAAGAATGCCGATGATGATGGGCAGGAAGCGGCCGAGCTGTGCAGGGATGAAGTTGGCCATCACGACAGCCATCTGCTCCATGATGCCGCTCTGCTGCAAAACGCCCAGGAATACGCCTGCGCACATGATGGTAGAGGCCATCGACAAGCCTGCGGCGGCGTGGGACTTAATGATTTTGCTTTGAATCTTTTTGCCGGGATAGTTGACGAACAGTGCCAGCACACAGGCGATCATAAAGACGTAGTAGGTGGGCAGAATGTCCAGCACCAGCACAACGATGACAGCCAGAGTCAGGATGACATTAAAGATAAAGTTCTGCGGACGGGCCAGAGATTCATCGCGGGCACCGGATTCGGAGTCATCGTACTTATCAGCGTCCTCGATGGCTGCATCCCCCAGCTTGGCAATGCGTTTTTTCTCACGGATGCCCCAGAATAGGGCCGTCAGCACGGCCAGCACCAGACCGATGGCCTGCATGGGCATCAGGCGGAACCACAGGTCGTTGGGTTCGATCCCCACAACACTGGCTGCGCGCATCGTGGGACCGCCCCAGGGCATCAGATTCATTACGCCCATGGCGGTCACACAGATGAGCAGCAGCGTTTCGCGGCGCATGTGCAGGCGCTTGTAGACGGGCAGCATGGCGGGCACGGTGATGAGAAAGGTCGCCGCGCCGCTGCCGTCCAGGTGGGCAATCATGGCAATGACGCAGGTCATAAGCGCAACACCCACAACATTATTGCCGACCTTTTTCATCAGGGCATTGATGATGGTGTCGAACATACCTGCGTCCGTCATAATCCCAAAGAACAGAACCGAGAAGATGAACAGGATAGCCGTGCTGTTGACACCATTGACACCGGCTTTGATGTATCCGGCCATTTCGTCCAGGGTAAAGGTGCGGGTCAGCACAAGGATGATCGCTGTAACGGTGGAAACGCTGACGAACGCCAGTGATGGAACCGTAACATTATTTAGCAGCAGCGAAATGATGACGACGACGGTTGCAAAGCCGAGCATCGCAAGGGCAAATGTGCTCATGAGAGACTTCCTTTCTTTTTAAGCCGAACTTTTGCGGAAGTTTTGTGGCAGGGGCTTCCGCTTGTTGTGCTTATAGTATAGAAAGTAAGTCTTACAGGCTAAATAGCTTTAGGTTACGGTTTGTTAAGGGGCAACTTAATATGTTGTAAGGTTGTCAATGCAAATAAAAAGGCGGCAGCCGCAGGGCTGCCGTCACAGGTGAGAATTATTTTCTTCGGTTTTCCCTTATGACTTCCATTAGGGTAGATGCGGCCACGGGCTTGACGATATAGCCATCAATGACTTTGTGCCGTTTGGCATCAACGATTTCGCGGGTGGGAGCGGCGACCATGACGATGCGGGTCAGGGCCGGGTATTGGTTCTGTATCGCCATGCAGAAATCCACACCGCTGCCGTCGGCCAAGCTCTCATCGATCAACAGCACATCAAACGGTGTGTCACGCAAAAAGCCCTGCATATCCTCCCGCCGGGCGCAGGTCGTGATAGACAGGCCCAGGCGGCCAAAGTCCTTTTCCAGCAGGTTCAGCACCTTTTGGTTATCGTCGGCAGCCAGGATCCGCAGGTCGTGGCGCTGGCCCCATTGCAGATGTTCCTGCTGGCGGGCCTGCTCCTGCACAGGAAGATAGATGAAAAAAGTCGAGCCTTCGCCCGGCGTGCTCTCGGCGCAGAGCCAGCCGCGGTGGGTGTGGATGATCTGTTCAGCCACGGCCAACCCCAGACCAGTCCCCTCGCCTGATTTTTTCGTCGTGAAGAACGGCTCAAAAATGTGCTGCAATGTATCCTTGTCCATACCGCAGCCGGTATCGGTAATGCGGATACAGACGTAATTTCGCCAGTCCTGGGGAATCTTTTCGTCAGGAAAGTGGGTGAACAGCACCGTGCGCTCTACCACATCAGCCCTTACGGTCAGCGTACCGCCTGCTGCGCCCATAGCGTGTACGCCGTTGACGCAGATGTTCAAAAGCACCTGCTGCAACTGCGTGGCGTTGCCCAAAATGCAGGCATCCCCCGCCGTAAACTCGGTGTGCAGCCCCACCTGATGCGGGCAGTTGGTGTGTACAAGTTTCATCGTTTTGTTGAGCAGATTTTCCACTTTCAGTGGTTCGTACACAGTCTCGACATTTTTGCGGCTCATGGCAGAGATCTGCTTGACAACATCGCGGGCTTTTTCGGCAGCCTCGCTGATTTCCCGTGCGCTGTCGTAAGTGTCGCTGTCCGGGTCGGCCTCGGCCATGATCAGGTCAGCGTAGCCTGTGATGGGGGTCAAAAAGTTGTTGAACTCATGCGCAATGCCGCCGGTCAGTGTGCCCATAAGCTGCAACCGCTGTGTGTGGGCGAGCGTTTCCTCACTGCGGTGCAGATCTTCCAGCGCACTGTTGACCTCTTTTAAGGCGGTAATTTTATCGGCACTGCGTTTGTTTTTTAAGAGCAGCGCAAAAATGTACACCATAATGCCCGCCAGCACCAACACACCCAGTACAAATGCCTGCATCACTTTGCGGAAGCTCTCCGCCACCGGGCGGTACAGGTCATCGTAATCCAGCACGGCACTGACGGTCCAGAAACTATTGCCGATATCTATGCGGCGGAACGCGCTGACCTTGCGTACACGGGGCAGATCAGGGGCGGTCCACCAATAGGAATAGTAGTCCATGATGCCCGATTCCTCGGTCAATTGAGCGTGCAGCAGGTTTTGCAGGCTCGTCAGATCCAAATCAGCGTCCTGATGCAGCGCCAGGCGCCCCGCCAGAATGTCCAGACCCCATTGGGCGCGCTCCGGGTGCATAATGACACGGTTTTTATCGTTTTTGATGACGAGGTAGCCGTTCTCACCCACATGGATATCGGAGACGAGCTGCTCATAGAAGGCCTCGGAGTCAGTCACCAGACAAACGTTTTTTTCCCCGGCGCTTTCTTTCAGGACCAGATAATGCCGGTCTCCCTTGTGGTACTGCCAAAAGGTTATATTGCCGGTGCGGGTCAGCAGCACATCCCGCTCGGCCTCTACGCCATGGCGGCGGGCGGTGATATTGCCGTCCGCATCCTCCAGCCAAAGGTCTACAATGGTATCGCTGACGCTGAGGTTTGGCAGCGTATCAGGTGCTTGCTGAACCTTTTGCGCGGCAGCGTCCAGGCGGGCAGTGTACTCTGTTAAAGTGTAGCGCATAACGTCCGCAAAGCTCTGCACCACCAGTTCCAGCTGCCGGGTCTGGCTTTGTATCAGTGTATCACGGTAGTCATTCCATGCAGTAAGACCTGCAACGATCAGAAAAATCAGCACAAGCACGCCTACCGCCAGCGTCTGGGCAATAAGCTGTGCGTTGCGCTGCAGTTTTATCAGAAGCGTTTGTTTCATGTTGCGAACACTCCTTAAAAATGGTATACTGAGGAAAATCAGAGCAAAAAAGAGGCATCACTATGGCATATCATGTTCTTATTGTAGACGATGACCCGGCAATTTGCAAACTTTTATCCAAGGTCATGATCAGCAACGAGATGGAGCCTACCATCGTGAACAGCGGCACAGCAGCATTGGACCTGATTGCTCGGCAGAGCGATACGCTGGACATGATTTTGATGGACATTATGCTGGGCGATATGGAAGGCTTCGATGTCATCCAGACCATCCGCCGCAACGGCGTAACGACCCCGGTCATCATCATCAGCGGCCGCAGCGAAGATTACGACTTCATGTACGGCCTGTCCTTGGGGGCGGACGATTACATCACGAAGCCGTTCCGCCCGCAGATCCTGGGTGCAAAGGTCAAAGCCTTGATCCGCCGCAGCAAGAGCTTCTCACAGGAGGCAAACCACCAAATCACCTGCGGTTCGTTTTTGTGTGACACCACGACCATGCGGTTTTACAAGAATAACGAGGAGCTGAATCTGTCCGAGAAAGAACGCTCCCTACTGCTTTTGTTTGTGCGCCACCCGCAGCAGGTGTTTACCAAAGACATGATCTACGAGCAAGTCTGGGGCAACCTGATCGCCGTGGACGACAATGCCATTATGGTGTATATCAACCGTCTGCGCGGCAAAATTGAAGACAACGCCAAGACACCGAAGCATATCATCACGATACGCGGGGTAGGGTATCGTTTTGTGCCGTAACGAGTTGTATTTATCGGAAAAACGCCGTCCTTTTGCAAGGGCGGCGCTTTTCCTTATGGCTGTATAGAGAAAATTATGAGAATGACAATTTAATCCGCACGGAACGCAAAGGGCTTGACCTCGCGCACAACGTCCATGATAGTGCCGTCACGGGCTTCAATGATACCGACAACACGGTCACCGAACTGCACTTTTTCCGGCTCACCAACGATGGAATACGCAATGTCGCGCAGCTCCTCAATCGTCTTAAGCGGCACACAGTCGGCAGCCTGCAAAGCTGCCAACAGATCCGGGCGGGCAGGGTTGACGGCAACGCCGTAGTCAGTCACAACAATATCAACGCTCTCGCCGGGGGTGGTCACAGTGGTGACATCGGTACAGATGGCCGGGATGCGCCCTTGCAGCAGCGGCGCGATGACAATGGTACACTTTGCACCCTGCGCTGTATCAGGATGGCCGCCCTGCGCACCGGTGATAACACCGTCCGAGCCGACGACCACATTGCAGTTAAAGTGGGTGTCCACTTCCAACGCGGCCAAGATGACGTAGTCCAGTTTGTTGACGAAGGCACCCTTATTCATCGGGTTGGCATAAGCACCTGCCGAGATGCGGTGGTGATTCGGGTTCTTGACGTTCTGCACGGCATCCAGGTCAAAGTCCTGGGTATCCAACAGTACACGCACCATTCCGTTATCCAGCAGATCACACATAGGTTTCGTCAGGCCGCCGACACCGAAGCCCATTTTAATATTGCGTTCCTTCATGATCTTCGTCAGTGAAATCGTGGATGCAATGGATGCGCCGCCCACGCCGGTCTGGTAGGAGAAGCCGTCCTTGAAGTAGGGCGTGTTCGCTACGACCTGGGTGCAATACTCGGCCATCAGCAGTTTACGCTGGTCGGTGGTGGGCTTGGCCGCGCCGGTGGCAATCTTTTCCGGCACACCGATGGCATCGACAACGCAGACGTAATCGACCTTCGTCATAGAGATATGCGCCGGATAGTTGGGGAACGGCACCAGGCAGTCGGTAATGGCAACAACATAATCTGCCTGGTTGCCATCCACGTAGGAATAGCTCAGCACACCGCAGTTCGTTTTGCCGCCAATGCCGCGGCAGTTTCCGTATTCATCGCAGGTGGGCGCACCGATAAAGGCAATATCAACGTGAGTTTCGCCGGTGACAAGGGCGCGGACGCGGCCACCGTGGCTGCGCATGGTGGCCAGGCCTTTGAGCTTGCCGTGGCTGATAGCCTCGCCGATCTTGCCGCGCACACCGCTGGACTCAATGTTGGTGATCGTGCCGTCCTCGATCAGCGGCACAAGGTCATCATGGGCCTTGCCCAAGGAGCTGGCGCTCAGGGTGATGTTTTTCAGCCCCATCTTCTGGATCTCTTTCATTACCATACAGACGACCAGGTCGCCGTCACGGAAATGGTGGTGGAACGAGACAGTCATGCCGTCATGGGCGTTACACTTGACAAGGGCTTCGTGGATATCCTTAACCATCTTGTCATGGTCGTGGTTCATGACCGGTGTGACCATGGGACCTGCCTTTTTGAACGGCTTTCCGTCCTTATAGTAATTTCCCTGAAAAACCTCCTTGCCGGTGATTTTCAGGATCTCCTCGGGAATGTCTCTGCCTACTGCGTTGATCATTTTACAGTTCCCCCTTGTACACGCCGGATGCCTTGGCCAACTCGATGGTGCGCTTGGCCCCATCGTAGAATGCAATGTCGATCATTTTGCCATCAACGGTAAAGACGCCGATGCCCTGTGCTTTTTTGCTGTCGATTTCCCGCACGACTTTCTCCGCAAAGATAATGTCCTTCTCCTTGGGCGTAAAGATCTCGTGCACAATGTCGATCTGGCGCGGGTTGATGATCGACTTGCCATCAAAGCCCATCAGGTGGATAGTCTCGACATCCTGACGGAAACCTTCCATGTTGTTCAGGTCGGTGTAGACCGTGTCAAAACACTGAACGCCTGCTGCGCGCGCCGCGATGATCATGTTCTGGCGTGCGCCCATTAATTCAACACCGGTACCGGTGATATGGGTCTGCAAGTCTTTCGTGTAGTCACCGCCGGAAAGGGCGATGCCGAACAGCCGCTCGGACGCTTCACAGATATCCAACGCACGCATGATGCCGCGGGCAGATTCCAGTGCCGCCATGATGAGGGTACTGCCGTAGGGGCGGCCAAAGGCTTTTTCGTCCTCGACGATAGCGTTCTCGACGAGTTGCACATCCTTGGCGCTCTCCGTTTTGGGGATTCGGATGGCATCCGCACCGCCAGCAACGGCTGCGCGGATATCCTCGCGCCAGTAGGGAGTATCCAGGCCGTTGATGCGTACGACCCGCTCACAGCCGTGGTAGTCGATGGTGCGCAGCGCATGGTAGAGGGAAAAACGTGCGGCATCCTTCTGGTTTTCGGCTACGGCATCTTCCAGGTCCAGCATGATAGAGTCAGGCTTATAGATGTAGGGGTCTTTGATAAGGCCAGGCTTCTGGGCGTTTAAAAACATCATCGTGCGGCGCAGCCGCTTTTTATTCGGGTTGTTCATTGAATAGCACCTCCCCAAGGCAGATTCTCGTACTGGTCAACGGAGCGGTAGACCGCACCCTCAATGCGGGCTTTCAGCGTGCAATCCAGCGCGCCCTTGTCCACAATGTGGATATTTACGTTATCAACGCCGAGGCTTTTCAACGTTTCCATCGTGACTTTGCGGATCTGGTTGCCGAACTGGTTGATGACTGAACTGTCGAGGGTGAAGTCGATGCCGCCCTCGCCCGGTTCCACCGTGACCATGCAGTCGCTGGATTCCAGCGTACCGGCCGTGGCTGCCTTTTTCAGTTCCATTGTGTTTTCCTCCTTGCAGGTTGTCATACGTTTTGAACTTTCGGGGCTGTTTTCATATCCCCTTGTGATGGCTCTATGATGCGCTCGCAACCTTACAGGAAACATAGCGGGTTGCTTAATATTTGTTAAGGAACGGGGAAGTAAACCGGCAAGAACAAGCAAGGCGTTCACACGCAATAGAACGCTGACCGTTCCTGTTTTTACCTGCGAACGCAGCAAGGTTTATCCACAAAAAAAGCGCCCGGACGGTTGAAAATTTCAACCGTCCGGGCGCAATCGTTTATCCGTTTTGGGGTCATTTTGGGGTCAAAAATCAGAATTTTCAAGAATAAGCCCGAAAGTAAAAGAAAAAGCTCGTTGAAACTTACGTTTCAACGAGCTTCTGTGGTTGCGGGGACAGGACTTGAACCTGCGACCTCCGGGTTATGCGAAATCCAAATTTTATGCGTTACAGTGCTGTTTTGTTGGGCTTGGTGGTATTGCGTACCAAGGCTCAAAATGGATTTTGTTCCATGTGTACAAAAGGGTGCTACATGGTGCCGAACCGTTCCAAACCCTTTTGGGGGCAGTTTTGGGGGCAAATCAGTGAGACCGAT
Source organism: Bulleidia sp. (assembly GCA_963655125.1). Taxonomy (GTDB): domain Bacteria; phylum Bacillota; class Clostridia; order Oscillospirales; family Ruminococcaceae; genus Gemmiger. The sequence goes on along the minus strand of CAVKDR010000051.1, from coordinate 92,592 downwards.
TCTCATACGCACCGCTCAAATAAATGCGCAATTTTGGTCTCATTGAGAAATGCGAATATCTACATCACCGGGTTCACGCAAGTGAAAAGCCCAACGAACTAATATATAAGTTTTATTCTCTCGCAAGAAGTCGTATGCAAAGCAACTCCGCGACCCCAAAAACACCGCCCCTGTCACCGCGAGAAACGCCCCTGTTTGGGTGCGTCCACAGAGCATCGGCGCGATACCCGCCGAACTAAATAACGCCTCAATGCCCGCTTTCTGGGGGCGTTTACCAAAACGGGATTTTCCTGTGCAGGTTTTGCCTGTACAGGAAAATCCCGCACAAGTAAATACTAAATAAATTAAATACTAAGATACTAATCGTATCTTATCCGTAAAACCTCAAAAAGTTGGATTTTCCCGCTGTGGTCTTGCGGCGATGCGCACAACTTAACACCAAAAAGTACAACTTACGATTGAACTTTGTTGATTTGATGCAGTATAATTTACTTATCTCTTAACACACAACAACCCGGCCAGCACCAGCATCCCTACGCACGGTAAGACATTTACCGCCATACCAATGCGCAGGCCAGCAAATTGCGCTACAAAACCAATTAACCATGGCATCAAAATGGCCCCCAACCCGGCGGTGGGCAGCATGATGCCCATGCTGGCGGCGGTAGTCATCTTGCCTGCGCAGGCCACGATCATGGGGTTAAGCCCGGCAATGGAAAGCGAGAAGCCCAGCAAAAGCAGCAGCGCCGGGGCCTGGCTGCGGGTCAGCACAAGGCCGATGTAAAATACGGTGCATCCGGCCGCCATCGCCAATATGGTCCGCTGGGGGTTTTGGGGCGGCAGAATGAACGCCAGCACAAACCGTGCTGCCATGGTGGCACCCCACAAAAGCGTGACGGTGTAGGGGCTAACGGTGGCGGAGAGCATGCCGCTGTCCTTAAAGTAGGTCACCAGCCAGCCGGTCACGCCGGTTTCGGCGGCATTCTGGCAAAAAAGCAGTGCTGTCAGCAGCCAGAAATACCCGCTGCGCAAAAAGCTCCAATCCGTAGTGTGTGCAATTTCCCTGCGGTGCGGCTCCAACGGTGCAGCGGTAAATACCAGCCACATCGCACCGCCCAACAAGGCCAGCTGCACCAATGGAGCATCGGGAGCAACGCGCCCGGCAAGCCCTGCCAACACCGGGCAAAGCAGTGCCCCGCAGGCGTAAAAGGTGTGCAGCATGTTCATGCTGCGGATCCGGTCGGCAGAGTTATTCCCTACCAGCAAGGTGCAGGTATTGATGGCGCAGCCTTTGGCAAGTCCCACCAGTAGCCAGCCAACTGCCAGCAGTGCGATGCCCGCCCGGAGCAACATTAGGGCATAGCCCAGCGCATACCCGGCGGCCAGAAGCAGCACGGTGGGGCGGGTGCCGATCTTTTCCGGCAGGAACCCCCGCAGAAAGCCCGCCGCCAGATAGCCGATGCTCATAATAGAGAGCAGCGTACCGCTCATGCCGTAATCCAGGCCACGGCTCTCCTGTAACAGGCTGACGATAACGCTGGAGCTGATGGCACAGATGCCGCTTAAGAAAAACGCCAGAAAACCTGCCCGGCGTGCGCGATCGTTCATAGGAGTCAACCTCGTATTCTACATTATTATAATACCACCACAGGCGGGCCGGTTTGCATCGGCCCGCCTGTGGCGTTGTATGAGCAATCAGGAGATAGAAGGGATTAGAACCATGCGGGGGTCACGCTGGGCACATAGCCGCACAGCTTGGGGATCAGCAGACTGATGTCCGGGATGAAGGTCAGCAGCAGCAGCGTGATCAGCATGCAGGCGTAGAACGGCAGTGTGGCCTTGACGACCTTTTCCATCGGGCGCTTAGCAACGGCAGAGCCGATGAACAGCACCGCGCCGACAGGAGGAGTCAGCAGGCCGATGCCGCAGTTCAACACGACGATGATGCCGAACTGGATGGGGTCGATGCCGATGGAGGTGGCAATGGGCAGCAGGATCGGGGTAGCGATCAGGATGATGGGGGCCATATCCATGATGCAGCCCAGCACCAGGATGATGAGGTCGAGCAGCAGTGCAATGATGATCGGGTTGTCCGTCAGGTTGGTGATGGCGGTAGCGGCCAGATCAGGCACATGCAGGGTGGTCAGGCAGTAGCCGAAAGCGTTGGAGCAGGCGATCAGGATCAGCACGATGGACAGGGTGTTGATGCACTCGCCCAGCTCGTTCCAGACGCCCTTCCAGTCCAGACCTTTGTAGACAAAGACCGAGACGATCAGCGAGTAGATAACAGCGATAGCAGCGGACTCGGTGGCGGTGAACGCTCCGCCGACAACGCCGAACACAACGATGACGACCGCGGCCAGCGCCCAGATGGAAGTGCCCAGCTGCTTGAAGAACGTTTTGAAGCTGAACTTATCGCCCTTGGGATAGTTGCGCTTGACCGAGATGATGTAGGAGCCGATCATCAGGCAGGCAGCCAGCAGAGCGCCGGGCAGATAACCGGCCAGGAACAGGCTGCCTACGCTGATACCACCGGCGGTGGTAGCGTAGATGACCATGTTGTGGCTGGGGGGAACCAGCAGGCCTTCGCAGGAGGAAGTGATGGTAACGGCGGTGGAGAAGTCGGCATCATAGCCCTGGTCGACCATCATGGGGATCATGATGGAGCCGATGGAAGCGGTATCGGCGGAGGCAGAACCGGAAATGCCGCCGAAGAAGTAGGATGCCACGATGTTGACCATGGCCATGCCGCCGCGCATCCAGCCAACGCAGGCGTTGGCAAGGGCTATCAGCTTTTCACTGATGCCGCCGGAGCCCATAAGTACGCCCATGGTGATAAAGAACGGGACGGCCATCAAACTAAAGGAGGAGATACCCTTGACCATCTGCTGGCACAAGGTGTTGAAGCTAAGGCCCTGCACACCCAGGCAGAGCACGGTGGACAGCGCCACCGCGTAGGCGATGGGAAAGCGCAGGAAGATCATAACAAAGAAGCTGCCGAGCAGCACGAGAATAGCAAGTGCCTGCGGATCCATTATGCGTCAGCCTCCTTTACAAAAAAGCTCTTGATGTGGTTGTACAGCGCCTCGACCTCGAAAACAATCATCGCGGCACCGGCCAGCGGCACGGGGAAATACATCCAGAAGCGGGACAGCCAGGGCATCGAAACATAGAAGCCGCGGCCGCCTAGGGTGGAAGCGTAGTTCCAGCCACAGACCAGCATGATGATGCCCAACGCCAGCACGGCGGCATCGGCCAGGATGTCAAGCAACTTTACGGCAATCTTGGGCAGATACGGGTCAAACGCCGTCATGCGGATATGGGCACCGCGGCGGATGGCCAGTGCGGCCGAAAGCACGGCCATGTAGCTCATCAGGGTAAGTACGACCTCCTCCGACCAAGAGGGATCAGAAATAAACGGAATGAAACGGCCCGCGACTGCGTAGGAGGTGATGAGAATATCCGCAATCAGCAAGATCTTGCAGACAAACAGCACCACTTTGTACACGATGTCATAGACCGGACGCACTTTGTCGAGCGTCTCAAAGATTTTGGGCATCCCGGCGTCCTCCTAAAAAAGAGGGGCGGTGCGGCAAGGCCGCGCCGCCCTGTGTTGTTGGGTAAAAATTCAGGCAAAAAACTTATTTGGCAAAGTCTTTCAGCTGCTGGTACAGCTCGGCCTGGTCCTTAGTGTTATCCTCGATGACCTTGGCGCAAGCATCGGCCCAAGCCTGTTTGTCGGTAACTTCGACAACGTTGCAGCCGTCAGCTTTCAGCTGGTCAAGAACCTTGTTCTCCTCGGTCTCGGACAGCTGAGCGTTGAACTCCTGGGCGTACTTGCCAGCTTCCATGATGCACTGCTGCTGGTTCTCAGTCAGCTTGTTCCAGGCGTTGTCGGTGATGACGACCTGAACAGCACCCAGGGTGTGGCCGTCGAGGATCAGGTTGTTAGCAACTTCGGGGAAGGCGTTGGACTTGTAGTTGGCGATGGGCTGCTCGGCACCGTCAACAACGCCGGTCTGCAAAGCACTGTACAGCTCGCCGAAGGAAACGACCGTCGGGGAAGCACCCAGGCCCTCGACCATGCCGTTCATAACGGGGTCGTTGGAAACGCGCAGTTTCATGCCCTTCAGGTCATCAATGCCGGAAACTTCCTTGACGGTGAAGAAGTGGCGGAAGCCCTCCTCGCCGTAGAAGACACCGCGGATGGGCAGGCCGATCTCCTGAGGCTCGCTCAGGAACTCCTGGGCGAGGTCAGAGTTGGCGAAGTTCCACCAGTGCTCGCGGCTCTCCCAGGTGTAGGGGATGGAAAGCAGCTTGGCCTTGTTGCAGCCGTAGCTGGTCAGGGCGAAAGCAGAGATACGGGACATGTCGATGGTGTCGCCGCCGGCCAGGATGTTGTCGAGAACGTCATTCTCGGAACCCAGAACACCGGAAGCCTGGATGTCGATGGTGATGGAACCGCCGGACAGTTCTTCAACCTTCTCCTTGAAGGCGGTAGCGGTCTGGCCGACGATGGTATCCAGCGGGTTGACCTCGGCGTAGACCAGGGTCACGGCAGGGTCGCTGGCAGCAGCGGCGGTGTCACCGGCGGGCTCGGCAGCGGCAGGGGCATCGGACTTGGTCTCGGTGCTGGAAGCAGCAGTGGAGGATGCGCTGCTGCCGCAGGCAGCCAGGCTCACGGCCATGGCAGCGGCCATCGTGAGGGAAAGCAGTTTTTTCATGTTCGTTTCTCCTTCTCGTGTCTGTTTTGTGTGGGCAGTCCCTGCGGGGGCGCTGCCCTGTTGACAATTTCACTTTACCGAATTGTTCACAATTTCGCAATAGGTTTGCAAGAATGTGCTGTTTTTTGAAAATATTTGCGGTTTGCCTTTGTGGAAAACGCACAAACACGGAAAGGTTGGTTTGGACAATGTGCAATAAAAAATCTCCCTCGCGGTGAGGGAGATGGGATTTTTAACTTTCTTTTCGCTTTTTATAATTTTTCCCACAGGCGCGGATGCGCTCGATGAGCGCTTTCTGGCCGGAGAACTGGTCGTAGATCGGCTGTACTGCCGCCTGGAACAACACCAGCTGCGCGGCGCTCAAGGTCGTAACCGTCACGCCCGCCGCGCGCATTTCCTGCTCGGAGTTCACTTCCTCCTTGGCCCACAGCTCACGCTCCAGCGCCTGGGCTTCCTGCGCGCAGCTGCGCACAATGGCGGGGTAGCTTTCATCCAGCGCGGCCAGCTGTTCCATCGCTTCCTCGCTGGCCAGCAGCAGTTCCGGGATGCGGGTGTGGCCGTCCAGCAGCATATACTTGGAGACCTCGTAGTGACCAGTAAAGGCGTAGCTGGGCCAGTTATTCTCGGCCCCATCGATCTCGCCTTTGGCCAGGGCGCTGTACACGTCATCGTAGGCCAGCGGCACAGGCTCGGCCCCCAGCGCACCGATGATGCTCTGCATCATGCTGGACTCACCAATGCGGATGCGCAGGCCGCTTAAATCATCCAGCGTTTGTACCGGGGTGTTGGTGTAAAAATGGCGCACGCCCGCATCAAACCAGGCAAGGCCGGTCAGGCCGATGCGGCGCTTGATGGAATCCATGAACACCTGCCCAATCGGCCCATCCAGCACGGCCCACATGTGGTCATCGTCCTCATAGAGGTACGGCAGCTGCAAGACGTAGGTTTCGGGCACAAACTCGCCCAGCGACATGACCGACGCGCGGGAAAAATCAATGCCGCCGTACTCCATCTGCTCGATCACGCTGGTTTCGCTGCCCAGTGCCCCGTTGCTGTACACACGCACCTGCACCCGGCCATCGGTGCGCTCGTTGACCATATCGGCAAAGGCGTAGGCGGCTTCGGTGGTGGGGTAGCCCTCGGGCTGGTTCTCGGCATAGCGTAGGATCAGTTCGGGCAGTGGGTCGGCCTCCTCGGCCTGGGGGCGCAGCAGAAATACCACGGCAAGTGCCGCTGCCAGCAGCACAGCCGCCAGCGGCAGGGCGCGGCGTAAATGTCTTTTCATTCTGCGGCCCCCTTGCGGTCATGGGCAGCGCTGCGGCGGTACTGGGTGGGTGTCTGCCCCGTGCGCTTTTTAAACGCGCGGGCAAAATAGTTGGCATCCTCGTACCCTACCATACCGGCGACCTCGGACGTAGAGCGCAGCGGGTCGGCCAGCAAGCTGCAGGCCGCCTGGATGCGCACCTCGGTCAGATAATCTAAAAAGCCGATATGCAGATATTTTTTGAACTGGCTGGAAAGATACGCCGGACTGATGTTCAAAATGTCGCCCACATTGTCCAGCGAAAGCTCGTACATGTAGTTCTCGTTAATATAAGTCTTGACTTGCTGCATCAGCAGCTCCATCTTGCTGCCGGGCTTATCCGGGACAGCATCAGCGTCCTGCTCGGGGGCAGACTCCACCGCCGCGGGGGCCATGTCGGCCAGTTTGCGCTCGGCTTCGATCTGGGCCAGCGCCTTGCGAATGACACCCTCGGCTTCATCGGGCACCACCGGCTTTAAAATGTACCCACAGGCCCCCAGACGCATGGCTTCATAGGCATACTGGAACAGACCGTAGGCCGTTACAAAGATGACCTTGCAGCCCGGCAGCTTGGCAATGACTTGCCGCGCGGCTTCCAGCCCATTGACACCGGGCATCTCGATGTCCATCAAGATCAGGTCAACGCCCAGCAGCAGCGCCATGTCGTGGGCGCGGCGGCCGTTTTCGGCCGTGTGAATCTCCACCTCGTGGGCAAAGCGGCGGGCCACCAGGTCGGTCAGGGCCTCGCGCTCCATTGCTTCATCGTCCGCAATTAAAATTTTATACATCGTATTCCTCCTCCCCTGTCTCGATCAGCGGCAGGAACAGCACCGACCGGGTGCCGTATCCCTGCCGGGAATACAGCCGCAAAGTACCCGGCGGGTCCAGCAGCCGCAGCCGCGCCGCCACGTTGTAAATACCGATGTGCTCCCCTGTTTTGGGCGGTTCTTTCAGACGCGCCCGCACAGTGCGCAGGGCTTCGCGGTCCATGCCCAGGCCGTCATCCTGTACCGCAATGTACAACAGCCTGTAGTGCGGCAGACGGCGCACAATGATGCGCACGGTGCCGCCGCTTTCCTTGGGTACGATGCCGTGCTTGAAGGCGTTTTCCACCAATGGCTGCAAAATGAACGAAGGAATGTGTGTTTCGGTCAGGTCAATATCGTCACCAAAGCTCCACGCAATGCGGACACGCTCACCAAATCGCACGTGATAAATGGCGAAGAATTCGTCAATGATGCGCACTTCCCGCGAGAGTGGCACTTGCAGGTCGTTGCTGGCCAGGCTGTACCGCAAAAGCTGTGACAGCGCTGTGATCAGCGCCTGTGTGCGCGGCGCATGCTCCTCGTCTGCCGCGCGTAGAATAACGCCCAGCGTGTTGAACAGAAAGTGCGGGTCGATCTGGCTGCGCAGCTGCTGCAGCCGGGCGCGTTCCATCGTGTTCTGCAATTCTAGCGCTTCGGTTTCCCGGCGGTGCAGCTGGCGCTCGATCTCGTTTTTCTCTTGTAAGGTGGCCACCTGCTTGGCCATCGAGTGTTTCATCGTGTTGAACGCACCCGCCAGCTGGCCGATCTCATCCGGGCGGCGCACCTCCACGTCGGGGGTGTCAAACTTACCCTGACTGATGTCCTGGGATGCGGCGATCATCTGCTGCACCGGGTCCAGCAGCCGCCAGACCGAGCGGATGACCAGCATGCCCAGCACAACGCAGACGATGGTGGTAAAGGTCTCGATGCCCTTCAGGCGGGCGTTCAGTTCGGACAGGCTGCTGTAGGTGCTCTGCCCTTCGGAAATGGCGGTCTGTAGCAGCTCCGAGGTGTACTGCTGCAAATATTTGCCGCAGCCGGATAATTTGTTGTAGTAAATATCGGCAGCGGCAGCGCGGTCGTTGTGGCCCAACTCGGCCAGCATTTCATCCAGCAGGGCATCGTAATTGTGGTAGGTCGTGCGCACGGCCTGCGCCAGCAGATACTGCTCCTCGCCTACCTCGGCCAGGTCGCTGTCAATGCGCCAGAGCCAGGCATCGCAGACGCTGGCACTGTCTTGCAGAGCCTGCTGCAAGGCCCGTGTGTCGCCGTTTTCCCAACGAAAGTCGGCCAGTGCGGCCAGCTGGGCCTCGACTCCGCCCGAAAACTGACTGATGGAGTGGAAGTTGCCGGTCTGGCTGTCCAGACGGTCCAGAACTACGTTGGATTGGTAATGGTTGACGTACAGCTGCACCAAAAGTGCGGTGAAGAATGCCCCCAGAAAGAGGATGATGCGCCCCTTTAATGTCATGTGGCGCTGGAAAAAGTTCATGCAGGGCGGCTCCTTTCCGGGCAATTTTGCTGGAAAAAGTATTAACTCCATTGTACAGCCTTGGCAATTTTTTGGCAAGCCCGGCGAAAAAAATTGGCGAAATATGCTTGCACCCGGTCCATCGCCGTGCTATGATGAGGAAAATTCATTGCATGAAATGGTCACAGGAAAGGGTATTATCATGGCTGTTGAAACTAATACGATCTCTGTCCCGGTGCGGATGGATACGACTGCTTTCCGGGAGTTTTCGGCTTTCGATGTGCTGACCAGGCAAAAGCGCTGGCGGCGTCCGCTGCTGTTTGCGGTGCTGATGCTGGCGTTTGCCATCGTCTGCTTTACCCAGGTCGGCAAGCGGGAAGGTGCGGCCCTGCTGGGCACCGTTTTAGCCGTGGTGGGCATTGGGCTGCCTATTGTATACTTTGCAACATTTTTCCAGTCGGTCAACAAGCAGGCCAAGCGGCTGAAGCTGGACACGCCGCGGGATGTCTACCGCGTGGAATTGAGCGAAAGCGGTGTGCGCGTGATGGAAGCAGGTCGACAGGATAAACGCAGCCTGGTGCAGCACTACGAATGGCCGCAGCTGTACGGCGTGTGGCGCACCGGCACGGCAGTGTATATCTACGTGGAAAGCGGCAAAGCCTACCTGCTGCCTGGTGCGCAGATCCCCGGCGGGCTGGATACCGCATGGAAGTTTGTACAGGAAAAGCTGCCCGCAAAAAAGCAGCATGTTGCAAAATAATTTTAAGAAAAATGAGACAGAAATACATGGAGAAAAACCACGAAAATACCCCCTGGGCCCCCCATGCCGAGACCCTGCCTGAACCGGCTGGCCCCGGCGTGACCCGCCGCATCTTGGCCTATAACAAGGATTTGATGTGCGTGGAAAATACGTTTGAAAAGGGTGCAATCGGTGCCCTGCACAGCCACCCGCATACCCAGATCACCTACGTGGTTTCGGGGAGGTTCCGCTTCACCATCGGCGGCGAGACCCGTGAAGTCGCCGCAGGTGACACAATGCTGAAAACCGACGGCGTTATCCACGGCTGCGAAGCCCTGGAACCGGGTATCCTGCTGGACATCTTCACCCCTATGAGAGAGGATTTTATCTGATTTTTCCGAAATTACCCCGTAGGTATTTAAATGATTTAAGAAAATCCGCTTTTGTACATTAAATAGCGAAATCCTCAAAAGTATACTGTTCTGATTCACTTTTTCGAGTCTGGATTATTTAGTGAATCAGAACAGTATACTTTTTATTTGCGGTTATAGTTATGTTTGAAACCGATTTTGAGGACAAGTGTGGAAAGCTGATTTATAAACAACTTTGTGTTTCGCAAGCATAGCATGTGGATATCCACATGCACATTTCTGGGCTGTACCCCAGCCCCCCGGCGCGGTTCTCACGTGACGATGCTTCCGATATCCCCCTGTCACCATATCCCATAAACATCGTCACTGTCGTCACTAAAGCAGGCAAGCCGTTTTAATCTGCGGCTTGGCTGCTTTTATTTTTGAGTTATGTGGCAAGGTTTTTGCCTCATTGTTTGGTAAACTGGATTTAGATATTTTGTAAAAGTGCAAGGCTTTTTAGCACAATGGGGGTTATTCTGATTTTGAAGTGCATTTTTGTGTTTAGGTAGTCACGAAATCTTTTAAAACCCATACAGTATATTTTCGCAGTAAATTAAGTTTAATCCCGCAAAAGCTACGGGATATTTGTTGTATCATAGGGGGTATTAAAGTTCAGGATTTTTTCTCGGCAAGCGCGAGATTCGCCCCTTTTCCGAAGGCTACATAGTAAAGGGCTTTTTTCAAACAGTTCAAAAACTGAACCGTTTGGGTTCTATGGTATGCTTTGAACTCAAATGTTTTTTATGCGATGTATTTAGGTCTCTCCTAATGGCTATATAGTAGAGGAAATTATTACAAATTATTACTTTTCAAAATTGGTGCAGGGATCTTGCACTATCTCGTTGTAATGTATGCTTGGAAATCATTTATTCGCGGCATCTTTCTAAAATTTTTGACAATTATTTTCTCAAATAAGACTACTACTGTCTTATTTAGCTTGTATTGTATTATTTGGACTATATATTTTGTAATGGTGCAAAAGCTGCACCATTAGACTTGTGTGGTATGATTTAAATTCACCTTTTTTGAGCAAGCGTTACCTTTTGCCACTTCTCGGTGGCTATATAGTAGAGATATTTTTACAAAATTTTGAGAATGGTTGCAAAAGTTGCAACTGCTGGTCTGTATGATACGATTTGAAGTTTACTATTTACACAGGAGGAACCCATGAACACAGAATTTGAAAGTTTGCCCAATGTTGTAAGCCCCAAGGAAGTACAAACTTACTTTGGCATCTCGCGCTCTACTACCTATCGCATATTCCATGACGCGAGTTTCCCTGCATTCCAAATTGGAAACAGGCTGCTGGTACGGCGAGAGGAACTGTTGGACTGGCTGGAACAGCAAAAGGTCAATAAAGCCCAAAACGAGAACCCGAAGATTGGTGGGTCTGATGAATAGCTTTGTGGCCGTACCTGTGGTAGTCTTTGTGTCACGAAAGGAGACGATGCAACGTGAAAGACACAATCAAGAAGCCTGTCCGACGAGGACATAACGAGGGCAATATCCGTTGGCGTTCCGACGGTCGGTGGGAGGTTCGGCTGTCAGCCGGGATTGACTACAAAACCGGCAAGGTTCGCCGCACCTCCACCTGCTGCAACACACGGCAGGAGGCAATCGCCATTTTACAGCAACAAGCCCACGAAGTCCGCACACAGGGCTGGCGCGATCCGATGTCCGTGACACTGGGGGAATGGTACGAATACTGGCTGGACACTTACATGAAAGACACCGTCAAGCAATCTACCTACGCCAGCTACCGCAGTTATCTTAACAAGCACTTTTGTGTGCTGGGGAAAATTCTATTAAAGAAATTAGAATCGCATACCTTGCAAGAATTTTATAACTACAAATTCCGTGAGGAAGGGCTATCTCCCAAGACCCTGCGCAACTATCACATGGCAATGCATAAATGCTTGCAGCAGGCCGTAAAAGAGCGTCTGCTGATTTACAATCCCTGCGACGCTGTGACCCTGCCCAGTGGAGAGAAAACCGAAATCATAGTCTTTACCAACGACCAGCAACGAGCGCTAGTGCAGGCCAGTTACCGCCACCGCTACGGCGTTTTTATCCGCTTAGACCTGTGTACAGGATTACGGATGGGTGAACTGCTGGCGCTGAAATGGGAAGATATTGATTTCAGCACGGCGCAACTTCATGTACGCCGTACCATCAACCGCCTTGCCAAATACGAAGTCCTCGACGGCGAAAACAAAACCGAGATTGTATTCGGCACACCCAAGACCAAAAATGCCCGCCGTACCATCCCACTGACCCGCACAATGGTGGACGAGCTTACACGCTGGAAGAAACAGCAAGATCAAGATAAACTCCGGGCAGGAGATAAGTACACTAATGATGGTTTTGTAGTCACCAATGAATTTGGCCACTACTTTGAACAGAAAACTTTCAAAGATTACTATGACCGCATGTTGAAAGATGCCGACATCGGGCACTTTACGTTCCATGCCCTGCGTCACACATTCGCCACCCGCGCATTAGAGCGTGGGATGGACTACAAGACACTGTCGGCTATCCTCGGCCACTACTCCGTAGCGTTCACAATGGATACTTATGTCCACAGTATGGACGAGCATAAGCGGCACGAGATGGATAAGATGGATGATATGTTCGGGATGCAGTACAGCATTTCGGTTGAGAACCAGCCTTACCCTGTACTCTGCACCCTATCCCCGGAAGGCTGCATCGTTCATGTTCCCGATTTCCCCAAAATCGTCATCACGGCCTCTACGTTAGATGCCGCTCTGCTGGAAGTTAAACAGAAAATCCAAAAAGCCTTACGCCAGTACAAGAATCCGCCTATCCCCACTAAGCAGGAGCAAATCGTAGTACCGCAGAACAGCGTACTGGTACTGGTCAAAGCTGGGTAATCATCCCTCTGACCGCTCCTATTTTTACCTGCCAACTCAGCAAGATTTATCCACAAAAAACGCCCGGACGGTTGAAAATTTCAGCCGTCCGGGCGCAGTCATTTATCAGTTTTGGAGTTAATATCCGAAAGCAAAAGCCAACTCAGCAATTTTCCAGCACAAACGTCCGCACATCCTCTGAGAACACTTTTGCGCTCTGGTCGCCGATGTAAACCATGTGGCCGGAGACATACTCTTTCAACGCAACGCGCTTGCCGTCCAAGTCGATATGATTGGCAAGGTAGCGGGTCATGCCCAGCGGGCAGCGCAGATCAAAGTAGCCGGAGGCAAACAACAGCTTCATGCTCTGGTTGCGGCGCATGGCGGCGGACAATGCCTGTGCTGCGGTGCGCTTGCTGTTGTAATTCCACGGCACATCAAAGTGCGCACTGCCGTAGTAGCGGCGGTCAAAGGTGATGTTCAAATCGCTCTTTAACTGACCGTTCATAATGCCGATGAATGCCGGGGAAATGTTGGCAGATAGCGGATTATCGTAGGCAGAGAGGAACGTGTTCACAAAATGCGATTTCGGCAGCGTGAAGCGGCCATCCTGACCGCCGAGGTCGAGGTCATCGTCCTCGCGGCACAGATCCAAGAAGTAGATCATGCTGGGGCGCAGCTTCATTTTCAGCACATACTCTTTGGACAAACCGGAGAAATAGGCGATGCGCTCCGCGATGTGGTCGGCTTCATCTTCGGAGATCGAACTGCCCTTGTACAGCGCCGTGCAATATTCTTTCTCACAGAAATCGTAGCACTCGCCGACAAATTCCTCAACGCTCTGCTGAGTCGGGCGGTGGTGATACCAGTTGGCTGCTGCCATAGAGGGCACGGTCAGCAGCGATTCCTCGATACCGGGGAACTCGCAGGCACCGCGGCCTGTGCCGATGGCGCTGCCGATCATGACAACGCCGTTGAAGGTCACAGGTGCAGAACCGGTCTTGCCGGAGCCGTTCAGAATCTCGCAGAGCATGGACGCGCGCAGTGTGCCGTAGCTCTCACCAAAGATAAATTTGGGGCTGTCCCATCTGTGGTAGCGGTTCAGCCAAGAACAGATGAACGCGCCGACACTCTCGGCATCCTCCTCCACGCCGTAGAATTGCGAGGCGGCTTTTTCATCCAGCAGACGGCCATAGCCGGTGCCTACCGGGTCGATAAAGACCAAGTCGCAGATATCCAGCGGGCAGAGGAGGTTATTCCGGAAGTCAAACGGCGGCTTTTGGGGCATCTTGATGCCCTCCGGGTCGTCCAGATGGATGCGCTTCGGTCCGAAAATGCCGATGTGCAGCCAGAAGCAGCCTGCACCGGGGCCGCCGTTGAAGATAAAGGCTACCGGGCGGTCGCTGCCGCCGTCCTTGCGGAAATAAGAATAGGAGAAAACCGACGCCAGCGGGTGGCCGTCCTCAGCGTAGATAAAGTTATCTTCGCTGATTGCATCGTAGGCAATCGTCTCGCCTTTTGCCGTTTGGTAGCTGCCGGAGGCCGTGAACCGTTCCGGCTTGATAGGCTCCGTCAGGTACTGCATCAGGACACTCCCTTACCGACAAAGTTGGAATCCTTGTGACCAGTGAACTCCGGCACAGGCTCCATCTCAACATCCCATTCTTTCTGCAAGCCTTCCATGAACTCAACGTATTCCTTGGAGGTCATCGAGGGCTTGTTGTCCTCAATCAGCTTCTTGGCTTCCTTAGCGCCGTCTTTCAGCAGATTGTAGGCAATCAGGGCAAACGCCTTGGCGGTATCCACATAGTACTGGTCGGGGTCAACGACATGGAAATCAACCGTGTGCGTGCCGCCGAAGTGACCGCCGGTGTAGAACTGCATGACAGGCATGATGCAGGACAGGTCGCCGTAGTCAGAGGTACCGCCCAGCGTCTGGGGTGTCCAGTTCACGACCTCATGCTTATGCTCCGGGTCCATCGTCTCAAACGCCTTGGCAATCACGCTGGTGTCGCTGATTGGCACATAGGGCATATAGCCGGGAATCGTGCGGACGTGCAGACCTGCGCCGGTAGCGATAGCAGCGCCTTTCAGGCTGCGATCCAAACGGTAGGACATATCACGCAGCTGATCCACGCTCATGGCGCGCATATTGTATTCCATGTTCGTGCGGTCAGAAATGATATTAGTCGCTTTGGCACCACGCTCGATCATGCCGTGCAGCAGGAACACAGAGGGCGCACCGTGGAAGTTCTGCATACCCTCGCGCTGCAATTCAATGGCGTGGGTCGCCAGTGTCGCAGCATTCTGGGCATCCACCGCCCTGTTGGCAAAGCCGGGATGCGCACTAATGCCGGTGTAGGTGATTTCCTTTTCCATAAAGCCCATCGTGGAGCTGTTGCCGATGCCGTACTGGTTGCCGTTGCCCATGATATGATGGCCGACCGTCAGGCTGATGTCATCCATCGCGCCAAGGCGGATGAACTCACACTTGCCGCCGGAGAACTTGATCTTGCCCTCCTCCATGAGCTTCTTGCGGATTTCGGGGGCAGAGCCCTCCTCGGCAGGAACACCGATAAAGGCAATGTTGCCGTCCAATGCATCGCGGACCTCAGGATCGGTCAGGGCGATCATAGCGCCCATAACGCCGGTCAGCTGTGCATTATGGCCGCAGGCGTGGACAGCGCCGGTTTCGGGGTTGTACTCTGGGTGATTCGTGATGGGCAGGCCATCCATCTCGCCCATCAGAGAGATGCACAACTCGCCGTCCTTCTTCTCTTTCAGGTAGGACTTGACGCCGGTGACAGCAATATTGCGCTGGCAAGTCAGCCCCTGCTGCTCCAGCTGCTCGGCAAACTTCTGGCTGGTGCGGGTCTCAGTGAAGCCCAGCTCAGCGTGCTTCCAGATATCATCACCAAAGGCTTTGATACGGTCGGCGTTCTGGTCAATGATTTCCAGAATTCTTTGTTCAATACGGTCCATGTTAGTATCCTCCTTCAAATTTGAGATTTAAGAAATCAGGCCGGCATCCACTTCTGCCTGAACCTCTTTGCCAAGGCTGGTGCCGTTACGGATGCAGTTGCGCAGAACGATAACAGCAACCAGACCAATCGCAATGGCAGCGACCATGAACAGCGTGATATAGCGGTATGCGACAACACCGTAGTTGTCCATCAGGATACCGCAGACGGGGGCGACCCACAGACCCATAATGGGGCTGAGTGCCGTGCTGACGCCCCAAACCGTGCCGTTATAGCAGCTGGGAACCTTCGCATCCGCAGCCAGCGTATACTGCAGGGGGCTCATCAGGTACATGCAGATAGCAGAGGTCACCAGAACGATGAAGTAAACAGCCGTGTTGGAGCCTGCCTCCAGCGGCAAGAATGCGTTGATAAGCCCCAGCACGATGGAGACGACGCTGAACGGGATCATGATCTTAAAGGAATCGCCGACCTTGTCACGCAGCGCGCCGCCCACAGGTCCAAGGAGAATACGCAGGATGTTGCGGATCAGCAGCAGAACGGCGGAAGCCACAGCGGCGTCCATCAGATAAACGCTGACCAGACGGGGCTGCGTGTAGCTGAACAGGAAGGTGGAGAACAGGTACAGGCTGGAGAACACCAGCGCATTGCACCAGGTGACAGGCATCTTCAGAACCTTGAGGTAAGTCGTGATGGAAGTTTTCTGCTTCGGGGCATTTGCTTTCGGGGCGGGTGCTTCGCGCTGGGGCAGGTGCAGGAAGAAGTGCAGCGCAAAGCCCAGCAGAATGCAGATCACGCCGACAACGTACAGCGCCTGGAGCAGATCAAGACCGATGAAAGAAATCAGGGCGAGGAAGCCGTAGTTGAAGATCAGAGAAACAGCGGCATAGGCGGACTCCGCAACGCCGAACAGCTTGCCCTGCTCCTCCGGCGTGCCGATCAGGCTGATGCATTTCAGGTTTGCGTTGCTCATCAGCACGAACTGGGACAGGGAGAACAGGAAGTAGATCAGCAGCAGAACCACGTAGGTGTGCAGCGAAGCCTCAATAAAGCAAGCTACGCCGGTGACAAAGCAGGCTGCCACGACCAGATTCTTGGGGTTCTTGGCACGGTCTGCCAGCACACCGCCGATAGTGCTGCCAAGGATGCAGCCCAAAATGCTCATAGTCTGGGTAAAACCTAACTGGGTATTGTTGATGCCGAAGATCTCCAAGAACTGCGTATAGAACACAGTGTTGATCTGCGACACAAGGAATGTAATTTTTGCAGTCGTCAGGAAGAATACCAAAAGGTATTTTTTCATCATCCCGCCGGAAGATTGTGTGTTGCTCATATGATTGCTCCTCTCGTAAGCCTCTTAGTTTTTATCTACAATGCCGCTTTTCCAAATCCCCCCTTCTATACTTGCGGCTTGATTCAAAACAAAACGGCACTGATAATGCCTGCCACCCATACAGAGCAGATCGTCACCGATGCAAAGCTGGCAACGACCATGCGTGGGATAATATTGGCGCGCAGCTTTTCGGCCTGTGCCTCCTCCAAATCCATTGAGGAAATTACCTGCTCCGGCAGCATAACACTGAACGGATAGCCATACATGGCGGAAAGCCCCAGTGCTGCGGCCAGCCACGGCTCGACTTTCAGCAGCTTGCCCACAAGCCAGCCGGACACACTCAGCAGCGCCGCACCGAACAGCAGGAAAAATAGAACCGGCAAAACCATTTTCTCAATGCCATCCAGCGAAAGGGATGCAAAGCAGGCCGGTGCTGCCGCCAGCATGCAGAGCATGAGAAAGTCCAACATGCCGCATTTTTGCAGGGAGTTCTTTTCCAGCAGACCAAGCTCTGTTCCGATGACACCGAAAATCAAACTCACGATTGCGGTAGGTACTCCGATTGCATTTCCGACTGTTTCCGCAAGGTACGCAACGATCAGCAGCCGGGTGAAAATCATATTTTTGTTGTTGTATTTGCAAGGAAAGTGAAACAGCTTTTTGCAAGGCTCTTGTTCACAGCAGCACGCTGTTGCCTGTGCAGACAAGTCCTCGGCAACTGCCTTGCGGCAATGTCTGCGCAGAAGAAAGCTGGTAAGCGGAAAGCTTACGCAATATTGCAGCATTGCAATCATAAACACATACGCCGCCAACTCCGGGCGACCGTGATCTGTGCAAAGCTGGCTGATCATCATCGTGGCAATCGAGCCGCCGGATACAGGCGGCAGCGCAGCCAGTGCGTATTCTCTGCCAAAGAACACTGTGCCGACCGTTGCAAAGCAGAGGGAAGTCATCACCAAGCTGGCAACGCAGAGCAGTACGGTCTTGCCCTCACTGAGAATGCGCTTCAAATCAATGGTCGTGCCTACATTTGTAATGATGGCCGCCATGCCGAACGCGCTGAGGACTTTGCTGAAACCGATGACCTCAATGCTGTCTTTCGGAATGAAGCCGGACAGAAATCCCACCGCATAAATCGCACAAAGAACGATCATGCTTATAATCAGTCCCTTGGTTTTGGCTGCAAACACATCCCCGACAGACAGGGCAACCATGAAAAAGCATGCACAAAAAAGCGCGGACTGCCACATGTTTACCCCTCCTCCGCTGGATATTTATACATCAGCTTATTAAGATTATAACTTTAGTGCTTTAAATTGTGAAATACAACTTTACCTATCCAGCATATAAGATTTTTGTAATATGCCGTCATAAGTTGTCGTCCTTTTAAATTGCAGACAACAAAAAGTCCCCGCACCATTCAGTGCGGGGATGCGGGAAACTTATTCAAAAATGTCTTTCAGCCTGTCCAGTAGCGGCAGCAAAAGCTGCTCTTTCCGCGGCAGATAGCTGATGTAATAGGGAACCATCAGTTCCTCGTCAGACAGCGGGATATTGACACGTCCCGGAATCTCCAGCGGGCAGTATTTGCTGAACACCCGGCTGATAAAGCAGCAATGCGAGGAATTGCGGAGATGATAGTCGAGCGTGGAGGTGTCCTCGATTTTTACAGAGCGAAGCTGTACTTTGTGGCTTTTAAAATATGTATCAAGAATCTGATGGGCGTAGCTTTCCTGCCCTGCGCGGGTATTCAATACCGTATGACCGGACAGCCGCGACGCTTGCAGTGTTGGTTCCACAGCTAAGGGATCGGTCTGCGGCAGATTCACAAGGAACGAATCCCTTGCAATGATTTTGGTGATAACAGTCGGGTCGCTCACCGGCTGATTGGTCAAAATCAAGTCATAGGATTCTGTTTTCAGTTTGTCTACCAAGGATGCCGCCGACCCCGGCGTTACCACGCGAACATCAAAATTTTCCTCCATATTGGCGGAAGCAATCAGCGCGTTCACAACCGGGTGGTCAGAGGCCAGTCGAAACTGCCTCCGCTGTTTCCGTCCTTGCAGGGTATGCTCCATCTCACTGAGTACATCGAACATCTGCACACAGTAGTTGCGGGCAATCTTGCCGTTTTCGTTCAAAATGATTTGCTTGTTCACGCGGTCAAAGAGTTCAACGCCCAGTTCTTTTTCCAAACGCTGGATGGAATTCGTCAGCGCGGGCTGGGATACATACAGCTTTTCGGCCACGGCGGAAATATTGCCGTTGTTTGCCACCATCAAAAACTGCTCCAACTGCTTTAAGGTCAACGGTATCCCCTCCCCATATATTTGTTATACTATTTTAACTTATTTTTCGTGATTCTTCAATAACCCACTTCCTTTTTCTTGATTTTCGGAGTATAGTCCAGCTGCGCCTTTGCTTTTTATAGCGGTAGGCGGCCGGTTCTATTGATTCTGCTTTATCTATTCTGTTGAGAGCTGTAAATGCTCACTATTTCCTCGATTAGCAGTACCGCCGTCTGAGATTGCAAGATTCTTACGATATCGCTGTCTGACATCTGTTCTATCGAACATTCCCTTACTACCGTCAAAGCCGATATTCCTTCGCCTAGTTCCCGATAGTTTAAGCAATTTTTTCTTATCTGTCCAATCGCCGTAGTCCTATCAAACGGAATTTTTAATGCTTCGTCTTCTGTGTCGAGAATATCCTTCTGCCGTGGTGTAAGCACGTCTTTCTGCCTAAGTGTCTCTATGTATGCACCAAAGAACGCATTAAAAACTTCATTAAAATCCATGTTTTTCTCCCCATTCCGAAAGTAGTTATTTTATTTACTTTAGCACATATTCACCGCACAAGAAGTCGAGGTATAGGCTATTGGTATTTATAGCAAAACAGAACAAGGACTTGAAGCAATTTTAAGCACAAAAAACTCTTACCAACAGTGTACTTGTACTCGTCAAAGTCAGTTAACTACCCCGACCGCTCCTATTTTTACCTGCGAACGCAGCAAGGTTTATCCACAAAAAGCGCCCGGACGGTTGAAAATTTCAGCCGTCCGGGCGCAATCGTTTATCCGTTTTGGGGTCAAAAATCAGAGTTTTCAAGAACAAGTCCGAAAGTAAAAGAAAAAGCTCGTTGAAACTTACATTTCAACGAGCTTTTGGTGATTGCGGGGACAGGACTTGAACCTGCGACCTCCGGGTTATGAGAAATCTAAAATTTGTGCATTACAGTGCTGTTTTGTTGGGTTTGGTGGTGTTGTGTACCAAGGCTCAGAACGGATTTTGTCCCATGTGTACAAAGGGGTGCTACACTGTACTGACCCGTCCCAAACCCTTTTGGGGGCAGTTTTGGGGGCAAATTGGTAAGACAAATTCTCATACGCACTGCTCAAATAAACGCGCAGCTTTGGTCTCATTGAGAATTTGGGATACCCGTCTCACAAGGCACCCACGCAGGAAAAAACCTACGAACCAACATACAAGTTTTATTCCGGTTTCGGGGAATCCCACAGGTAATTCCGATTGCTTCTTTCTGTGCGGAAGTACGAACAGCTGCTTGAAGACTGTCTTCGTTTTTACCTCCCATTGTAGCGCAGCGTAACACGTTGGATTTTGACAATTCACATGTTTCTGCTTACAGATTTTTCTTAAGATATTCGCTCTCGCAAAGGACATCGTGCCAGGCCGCTGTTCCGGTGAGGGCAGCAACAAAGATGCGGTCATTGTCATCCATATGCGCAAGCAGTTTATCACGCACCTGTGCGCAACTCTCATTGGTTTTAATAAACCATGTGGATTCGGTGATATGTGCCCATACGTCATAAGACTTAATTTCCTTATAGAGTTCATCATAGTTCCGCCCCGGAGAGCAGAAATCATACTCAATAATCATTGAAGTCATACAGGTACCTCCTTATCTAATGCGGGTAATGCGACCGCAGTGCGGGCATTTGCAGGGGTTGGTCAGCGGAATAACTCGTCTCCCACAACGACAGATATAGTAAGTATACTTAATTTTCATTTTTTGCTTCTCCTTAAAATAAAGATTATATTATAAAAGTGAAAAAGCTCGTAATTACCTTTCTGTCGACAAATCTCATTTTCAAGTACGATTTGTATATCATTACCTCTTGCACATAGTCACCCAATCTGCTACAATAGCAGTGCCACCTAGACTAGGGTGCAGATTGTATGCACTTTTGTCAACCGAGGGATGCCATGACTTTTTGGCATCCTTTTCTTTTTCCCTTTTATTTTCAAAGTACAAGGTGTTTATCCTTAGCGGATAATGTCCAGTAGATTATAGTAATAGAATGTCCGATTTCTGACCATGTCATTAGGGTACAGAATCTTACTCTCGACCAGTGCGTTCAAATAGCGAGTAGCCGTTGCAGAGGGTATACTTGTAAGAGTTGTAACCGTACTCGCATTAATAACAGGGTACTTATACAGGAGATTGATTAGATCAACAACTTTATTGCTCTTTATAATTTTCTTGGCTTGTTCCAAATCATTCTCATAAAGTTCATTGATTCGATCAACCATTTCGATGTACTTACTACACTGCTGGTCAACCGCTTTTAAGAAAAAGTTTATCCACGAACTCCAGTCGTTTTTGTTCCGAATTCCGTTCAGCAAATCATAGTACTTAAACTTATCTCGTTCCAACGCTTCACTAATAAAGAAACAAGGAAGAGAAATCTGGTTATGCTTGTAGAGGAATAGAGGAATTAAGATTCGTCCAACACGTCCATTTCCATCCATAAATGGGTGGATTGTTTCGAATTGAGCATGCATGATGGCCGCTCGAACTAACGGACGAACAGGGTCTTCAGTGTTGTTGAAGTACTCCACAAAGTTTTCCAACAGACCATCTACATTTTGCGCCAACGGCGGTACATAAGATATCAGTTTGCCACGACCTAAGTAGTTTTGCTCTGTTCTGATCTCCCCTGGAATTGTTGATTTGTTTCTGCGAACATTGCCACTCATAAGTATTTGGTGAAGCCGCTTAATGAAATCCACAGAAAAGGGATGCCTTTTAAGATAGAGATATCCTTCTTCGGCAGCTCGAACATAGTTGCGTACCTCTGACATGTTCTTATCTTTCTCGCTAGGGTTAACCTGATCAACCAGCACGCCGTCAAGTGTGGCCTGCGTTCCTTCCATCAACGAAGATGCCCACGCCTCTCTCTGCTGCAGAGTGGGGAGAAACCAGTTTTGATCAAGCTTACTGCTTGCAAGCTTGGTTTTGTAAACTTCTAATCGCGCCGTTGCGTCGATTAAAGCTTCTATGTAAACAGAAGGATTCAAATCTTCCTCGCGAAGTGGTAGGCGCTTAGCCTCAAAAGCTTCCATAATGTCCCTCCCATGTGATAAGTATATCACGGTAAGAATCAAAAGTCAACGATTTTGATTCTTATCATTAGATCATCTGCGTTTTAATCCGTTTTTTGCTGATGCACATGGTATGCGTTCACTTTTAATAGTATATCTTTCAACTATGGAAAAAATAAGACAGTAATCCTAAACCGATTGCTGCCTTATTTTTTGATTATGGAGACTGGAGATAAGCTTTCGGTCTCCGGGTTACGACGAATTTGCGAATTATACGTTAGTATGCTGCTTTTTAGCCAGCCATGTTGCATACCGAGAGTCGAACGGGATATTTCCCCTACGAACAAAGGGTTGCCGTACAGTGCTTAAGCATTCCAACTCCTTTGAGGCATTTTGGGGGAAAAATCTGGGAGCCGGATTCTCACACGCGCCGCTCAAATAAATGCGCAGCTTTGGGCTCATTGAGAAATACAAATACCAACCTCATAGAGTTCTCTCGCAGAAAAGGCCCAACGAACCAATGATGAAATTTTACTTTCTAGCAAGAAGTTGTACATAAACCAACCCCATGCCATCCCTGCACACTGCCCCTGTTACCGCGAGAAACGCGCCTGTTTGGACGCGTTCACAGAGTGGCGACGCGATACCCGCCGAACTAAACACCGCCCCAAGCGCCCGCTTTCTGGGGGCATTTTACCAAAACGGGATTTTCCTGTGCAGGTTTTGCCTGTACAGGAAAATCCCGCACAAATAAATACTAAATAAATAAAATACTAAGATACTAATCGTATCTTATCCGTAAAAACACAAAAATTCGGATTTTTTGCTACGGCGGGCTTGCAACACGAGTACAACTTAACACTAGAGAGTACAACTTACGATTGCCTTGGTGTACTTGGCGTAGTATAATTTAATCACAGACAAACTTTGAATCTACAACAAGCTCACATCGGCAGGTGATATCGTGAATCTGAACGACTTATTCTTGGAGGGGCCCTCCGTTGACTACAAGGAAATGCTGGAAACAAAAAAGCCCCGTAGCTGGCTGAAGTCCGTTTCTGCGTTTGCCAATAGCTTTGGCGGTCATATTGTGTTTGGCATCCGTGATACTACGCGCGAAGTATGCGGTTTAGATAACCCACAGGAAGTCATCAGCAAAATCACGGAGCTTATCAAAGCACGCATCGACCCAACGCCCCGGTATCAACTTCACGCCTTTGCTGAGGACGATAAAATCTGCATTGACTTGGAAATTCAGAACGGCCCTGCATATCCATACTATTACCGTTTCGAGGGTGTCTGCGTCGCTTACATTCGCAATGGCGACCAGTCGGAAGAAGCCTCACGCCAGCAGCTAAGCTCCTTGATTTTGAAGGGTATGAACAAGACTTTCGATGCGCTGCCGTCCCCTTATCACATGGGAGATGTCAGCTTTACGCTGTTAGCTGCCACCTTCAAGAATACACTTAAAGAAGATTTCCAGCCAGACAAGGATTTGCTTTCTACAGCACTTGTTACCGAGGATGGGCAAATCACAAACGGCGGACTATTATTATGTGACCAAGGCGTGCTGCTGCAGTCGCGTATATTCTGCACCCGCTGGAAAGGTACGTACAAAGGCAATATTGACGCAGATGCGCTGGACGACAAAGAATATCAAAATGCCAGCCTGATTTCTCTGCTGCAAAACGCAGAAGACTTCATCCGCAACAACAGCAAAAATCCGTGGAGCATTCGCGGCATGACCCGTGAAGAACGCAGTGACTACCCCTACAAGGCCGTCCGCGAGGTGCTGGTAAACGCGTTGATTCATCGCGATTATCAGGTACTCGGCTCGGAAATTCACATAGAAATGTTCGATGACCGTATGGAGATTTCTTCACCGGGCGGCATGGCCAATGGCCGCCGTATTCAGGACATGGATCTGCGGCACATTCCCTCCATGCGGCGCAATCAGGTTATCTCGGATGTATTCTCCCGCCTGCACTATATGGAGCGGCGCGGCAGCGGCATTGACCGCATTATGACTTCCTACGCCGAGTGTGCGCAAAAGCCTGTGTTCTACTCCGACAGCACTTTCTTCCTTGTGACACTGCCCAATCGGAGTGTCGCAGCCCCTGCACAGCTTTCTATGGAATCCGAAAACGTGGAAACCTCCACGAAAAATATGGAAACTGCCGCTCAAAACGTGGAAACCTCTACGGAGAATGTGGAAACTTCCACCTTTTCCACCCCTATTGAAAAGTTGGAACACGACTTATCCAAGCTGCGGATGCAGTCATCCACAAGGGAAAAAGTTCTGGAATTGTTCCGCCGCTATGGGTATGAATACGAATTTCGCACAAGTCACGTCGCGGATGTGTTCCACGTCAAGAACAGCCGCGCCAATCTTGTTATCCGGGAGTTGACTGCTGCCGAGATCCTTGAGTCGCCCCATTATGGCACATATCGTTTTGTTTCAAAATGTCCGTGAGCAACGCAATAGCTGCGAAACTAAAATGCCATTCCTGCCACAACCGCAAAAATCCCCCTGCCGCTGCGCCAATGCAGCAATGCAGGGGGATTTTTGCAAATGAGTGGGGAGATAAAAAGCTTAAAGGAGAATAAGCATTAGAAAAAAGCAAAATAAGCAGTCGTACTTCTGTGAGCAAGTACAGTACTCTTTATTTTTCGTGGATAAGGTCGGGATTGAACCCCAGAAAGTTGCGGCCCTTGCGGTAGGTGACGCGCTTGCGGGGCGGCTGGGGCTTGTTCGCGTTCATCGGTGGGGCATCCTTAGGCGAGAAGCCTGCTTTGTCCGACGCGCTCAGCGGCATGGGCTGACCCCAGAAGCTGGGGACCGTACAAGCACTGTAATGCCCAGCGACGATGTCCTCACACATAGAGATTACCGTGGGCAGACAGTCTTCATCTAGCGGCATTCCCAGAGGGCGGAAGTCATGGTGGCCGTTGAAAATGCCTGTGTACTGATCCTGCATGGACTGCAGACGCCGCAGCGCTTTCAACGTGGTTTCCACCGGAACGGCGCCAATGCCCAGATTGAAGTTGAGTGCGTCACCCGCAAACATCAGGTGGGTCTGGTCGTCGATGAACACCATCTCACCGGCGGTATGACCGGGGCATTCGTAGGCGGTCACGGTGCGGCCACCCAGGTCAAACTGCATTCCGTCCGTCAAATCGTGAATGATCGGCATTGGCTCATCGGGACCTGGTTCACGCAGATCGACCTCAATATCATAGGCATACAAGCGATACATATTATACGGTGCGCCAATGCTGCCCTTCTGCCGCTGGGCAATATGCTCCGTATCATAGCGGCGGCGGGCGTAGTTCATGGGGATTTCAATGCCCTGATCTTTCGGGTTGAGCCAGATTTCGCCGAATTGGCGCGCATTGGCCGTGTGGTCAATATGGCCATGAGAAATGACACAGATTAACGGTTTATCAGTGATCATCTCGATTGCACCGCGCAGATTGCCAATGCCCATGCCGCAGTCAATAACCATGGCTTTTTCCGTGCCAATCAGCAGGAAAATGCTGGCACAGTCAAATTCATCAATCTCCCAGGTGTTTTTCTGTATCTGCACCATAGGGTACAATTTTGTGAGTTCCGGCATATGTTACCTCCTTGCAAGATATGTATTGAACTAAGACAATAGTAACGCCGCCGCGCGGTTTCTGCAATTCAGATATTCCTGCAAGTTGATTCCGATTGTGAATCACGGCAAAAAATCAAATAAGAAAACCAGCAAAATGCTCAATCCTCGACAAAGGAACTTCCGTCGCCGGGCAAAAGAGAAAATGTAAGCCCCTTGATTTTGCGATACATTACATAGGCTAGCAGCGCGCCCAGCACATACCCGATAGCCAGCAGCCAGCTTTGCCGCAAAAAACAGCCACAAGCTGCAACTGTCAGCAGCGCAGCACACAAGCAAGAACTGCCGCGCAACTTTGTCCAAATCTCGTGGCAATCGCGGTCCTTGACCTTGCGGCGGCTCAGGCAGAACTGCACAAGGCCGATCCACTGAAAAATCTGTGCGATAATCGCCAATAAACCACCCGTCGCGACAACCGGCGACGTGTTAGCTGGTGCATATTGCAGCGCACACACAGTATAAACTATAAGCTCTGCGCCGCACAAAAGCAGCATGGTTCCCTTGAACCGGTGGAAATCCGGCTTGGCAAGATCCCAACAATACCAATCACCGCAGTACACATATTCCACTTTATAGCCCTTTCCGTTGGGGCGCAACGTAGTCTCTGCCCGGTAATCCGAAAAATATTTTTCACGAAATGACACAGCTGGGAACTCCTTTTCCATAGTTTTTCTATCATTATAGGAAAAGAAGCCGAAAGATGCAAGGCAGGTCAAAACAGTGGCATTCAAATTTGGAATAAAGATTATTCCATTTTAGACATTGGTGAAGAAACGCAGCAAAAATACAAGCAATACAACCAGAAAATGTATGGGAATACTCCGCATTGTACATATCGCACAGCGAATATGTTGAATTTCCCGGCTGCAAATTCTATTATATTCCTATTTGGAAATTTACAAAGTGGAAATCAAAATTGCGAACCACTGACTTTCCTTTTATGATAAGAATAACGTGATCACTAAAATCTTACATAAGGAGAGTATGCGTATGGAAGCAGCGGCTAAAAAGCCAAAAGTTGGAAATGACCTTACGCAAGGGTCTATATACAAGACTCTAATTGTCTTTGCCGTTCCCATTATTCTGACGAATCTGATTCAGCAGCTGTACAGCATGGTGGATCTGATGGTTATCGGCCAGTTTGTCGGCAGTATAGGAACGGTCGGCATCTCAACCGGCGGTGAGATTGCTGACCTTGTCACTCCCGTAGCAATGGGCTTTTCTACTGCCGGACAAATCTATATTGCGCAGCTTATCGGTGCCAGAGATGAACGCCGTGCAAAAAAGACGATTGGCACGCTGCTCAGCTTTATGTTAGGCGTCTCTTCACTGCTGATGCTTGTCGCAATCTTTTTTTCCTCTCCAATCCTTCACACGCTGAACTGCCCGGAAGAAGCCATGTCCCAAGCGCGGGCTTATATGATTATAACGGCTCTCGGCTACCCATTTGTGTTTGGCTACAACGCTGTATGCGGCATCCTACGCGGCATGGGCGAGTCCAAGCGGCCACTATACTTTATCAGTGTTGCGGCGGTCATCAACATTGGGCTTGATATCTTCTTCGTCGCTGTGCTGGGCATGCAGGCAGACGGCACTGCCATCGCCACCGCGCTGTCGCAGGTTGGGTCCTTTGCCGCATCGTTCCGTTATCTGTGGAAAAACCGCGAAAAGTTTGAGTTTGAACTCAGCAAAGAATTCTTCCGGCCTGATGCCAAAATTCTGGAAACCATTGTTGTACTGGGTGTGCCGCAGGTGGTTCGTTCGCTTTTTGTTCGCTTCTCGCTGCTGTGGATCAACGCCAACATCAACAGTTATGGTCTGACGGTATCGGCTACGAACAGCATCGGCAATAAGATTCAGAAATTCTCGGATGTGTTCAACAGTGGTGTGGATACCGCATCCGCTGCTATGATTGGCCAGAATCTGGGTGCCAATAAGAAAGACCGCGCTGGAAAAGTCTGCTGGGCCACCCTGTCGCTGGGCCTCGGCTTTGCCTGTATCATCGCGGTGGTGCTGCTGTTCTTCCCGCAGGATGTGTACCGCATCTTCACTACAGATGCGGCAGTCATCGATATGGGCAAGGTATATCTGCGCATTATGGTCGTGCATTTCTTCGCTTCTGCCTTTATCGGCGCATTTCAGGCTATGGTCACAGGCTGCGGCTTTGTCTCGCTCGGCTTTGCAATCGGCATTCTGGACGGTGTTGTCTGCAAGATTGGTTTGAGCCTGTTGTTTGTCAATGTGATGGGCATGGGTTATGTAGGTTACTTCATGGGCATTGCGTACTCGCGCATTTTGCCGGGTATTCTCTGCTTTGCCTACTACCTGAGCGGCAAATGGAAAACCAGAAAGCTGCTGTCTGACTGAGAATCAACTTCCACTTTATAAAGAAAAAGTTCTCAACACTTTCCTTGGGAGGGTTGAGGACTTTTTCTTTTGGACTTTTTCTTTTGGCAAGAAAGTTTCTTGAACAAACTGGGGTGTTATGGTAAGATATTGTTATGAGGTGAAATGCACGAATGGATATTCAAACATTGATTTATTTTGTTGATATTGCAGAGCAGCACAGCTTTTCTGCCGCAGCGGAGAATCAGAATATTTCCCAATCTTCGCTTTCCAAAGCCATCATGCGGCTGGAGAACGAGCTGAATGTGCATTTGTTTGACCGAAAGAAGCATCCCATTGAACTGACCGCAGCCGGGGAATGTTTTTATGAGGATGTAAAAAAGATGCTGCCCCACTACTATCAGGCCATGCGGCGGCTGAAAGTCTACACCTCCAAGTGCAAGGTTACTGTCTGCGTCGTACCAAACGACACCAACCAGAAGCTTCAATACGCCATGCAAGCATTCCGCGACGAAAATCCTACGATTTATGCAGAGTTTCTGACCCAGCGCAGTTTCGATTTGGCAGAGCAGCAGCTTCGCAATGGCGAAATTGATTACTTGATTGCCCACGACCCGTTGGATGAGCAGGAAGGAGTTGAAAAGACTTTTTTGTACAATGATCCGCTGTGTATCGTGTTGCCGGAGCATCATCCACTGGCTTCTAAGGAAGAAATTTCCGTCTACGATTTGGATGGACTTGATCTTCTGGAAACAAACTTTGGCGTAATCATTGCAAAAGAACTTGAACAATTCTACCATATCCACTTTAAGAGCATTGGCTGCCGCCCAGTATTCCGGCGCGATATGGTGCTATTTTCCTTGCAATATGAGGAACATTGTGCCATGTTATGCTACGAGAGTGACATTGCTGCCTTTCACATTGACGGTCTGAAAAAGTTTAAGCTGAAAGGCGTAAAGCCGCAGCCCTACATGCTTATGGAAGTAAAGGGCGATAAAAAGCCGGAATACCAGCGCCGGATGAAAAGCTATCTCTTAACAAAAGTATATAAATAGCGCCGTAAAAAAGTTTTTTATAAGCCTGAAATAGCAGGAAAAACGCCTTTTTGTGAGGTTTTTTCCTGCTATTTGTATATTCTGCACAAGCAAAAAAATATGATTTTTAGGAAATTCCAAAACGGAATATTCCACAGAATATATCAGAATTGACTTTGCGAACGGCAATGCGTAATATTGTAGATAGAAAAAAGAATTTTGGTGAAGCAATTTTAGTGAATGTTCACAACAATCTGCACAGCGCGCTTCATGCAGATTTGTCACCAACATCTGCATATCAACACAAAACCATTCAGTAAGGAGAAATCTCATGAAAAAGTTAATTAAGGGCGTTGCTGCCGCGCTGGCAGTAACTATGCTGGCGGGCTGCGGCGCTTCCGCAAGCAGCACAACGGAGCAGACTTCTTCCTCCCAGACAACGGCACAGACCACTACCGCAGACGGCAAGAGCGTGGTGCGTGTGGGCATCGGTTCTGACCCTGCCTCCTTTGGTCCGTTTGAGGCAGGCGGAAACGGCAAGAACGCAACGTTCCGCACGATCTATGAACCCCTGGCCGAGTATCAGGGTGTCGGCGGCGAGTGCAAGGGTGTTGTGGCCAAAAGTTGGGAAAAGGTCGGCGACATGACCTATCATCTGACCATCTGGGACAATGTTTATGACACAGCAGGCAACCATTTTACGGCAGATGACGTCGTGTTCGTCTGCAACTCGATGAAAGAGACCGGCAACTTTGTGGACTTCCGCTACATGGATTCCTGCACGAAGATCGACGACTATACGGTAGAGTTGGTTATGAACTCCGATATCATCGGCCAGTTTGAGAAGCTGCTGCAGGCTACCCGCTGCGTGACCAAGGCAGCGTATGAGGCCTCCGGCGATCAGATGTCTACCACCCCTGTTGGCACGACCTCCTATGTGCTGACCGATTACATTTCCGGCTCTGAGTACGCATTTGAGAAAGCGGACAGCTACTGGCAGAGTGAAGATAACTTCACCGATTATCAATACGCCAATGTGGACCGCATCGAGTACTACTACATTCCCGAGGATTCCCAGCTGGCTATCGCACTGGAATCCAACACGGTGGATATGGTCAACGGCCTGTCCTATACCGAAAGCCAGCGCTTTGTAGAGGGTGGTGCCAACGCGAACGGCTTTACCGTGTTTGAGAACCTGCAGAACCTGAGCCAGGTGTTGTTCTTCCAGTGTTCTGACAACAGTCCCTGCAGCAATGAGAAGCTGCGCCAGGCGATCCTGTACGCCATCGACTTTCAGGGTCTGGTGGACGGTGCCGCAAACGGCCAGGCCGTTGTATGCAGCACGTTCGGTGGCAACATGTTCTCTGACTATGACCCAGCGTGGGAGGAAAATCCCTACTACACCTACGATGTAGAAAAGGCCAAGACCCTATTGGCTGAGTCCGGCTTTGACACCGCAACGCCGCTGCGCATTGTGCTGAACGGCAACGCCATCCGCAAGAGCATTGCCCAGATCATGCAGGGCTACCTGGCACAGATCGGCATTACTGTTGAGATCAACAGCTACGAGGATTCCCTGTTCAACACCTACAAGAGCGACGAGACCGCTTATGATATCCTGCTGGATAATTGCGGCGGCTCTGACTACCTGATGACGATTTGGCGCGGCAAGTTCGATGCCAACGCGTACTCCACCGGCGGCACGATCAACGGCGTGTATGACGACGAGCTGCAGAGCCTGATGGAAGCCTGTGAGAAAGACAACGGCAAGGCTAACATGGATGCGTTTCAGGATTGCCTGTACAGCCATGCCTATGCAGTCGGCCTGTTCAATGCGCAGATGTACACGGTCTGTCGTGACAGCGTAAAGTCCATCTCGATGGACGGCAAGCAGTTCCCCTGCGTAGCAAGCTGCACCTACAGCTGGAACTAATTAGCGGTACAAAAATAAGAAATCAGGCAATGGGATGCCGTCACAGCGGCTTTGGCGGCGGGCGGCATCCCATTACCATTGGATGAGGTATACGAGATGGGTAAATATATCGGAAAGCGGCTGTTGCTGATGATCCCTGTTGTCATTGGCGTTGCCATCACGATTTTTACGATTATGTATTTTGTGCCAGGTGACCCGGCACAGATCATTTTGGGAACCAGTGCAACGGAAGCGGATCTGGCGGCAAAGCGCACAGAGCTGGGGCTGGATCAGCCCTACCTGGTGCGGTTGGGAACCTACCTTTCCGATATTTTCCTGCACGGCAACTTCGGCAAGAGCTATATCAACAACACTCCTATTACGCAGGAACTGCTGGGCCGTCTGCCCCGCACGCTTCTACTCGGCGTGATCTCCATCGCCATTGCGCTGCTCGTTGGCGTGCCGCTGGGTATCAGCGCAGCGGTCCATCAGGGCAGCTGGATGGATAACATCTGCATGTTTATCGCATTGGTCGGCGTCTCGATGCCCACGTTTTGGGTTGCTTTGATGCTGGTCATCCTGTTTGCGCTCAAGCTCGGTTGGCTCCCTGCCATGGGCATCGGCGGCATCCAGTATTATATACTGCCCTGTATCGCCAACTCCTTTGGCGGCATTGCCACACAGGCACGTCAGGCGCGCAGCTCCATGTTGGAGGTCATCCGCTCCGACTACATTACAACCGCACGTGCCAAGGGTGTTTCGGAGCATAAGGTCATCTACGGCCACGCGCTGCCTAACGCACTGATTCCGATTGTCACCGTTGCAGGCAGCAACCTTGCTCACATGTTCGGCGGTTCTCTTATTATTGAGCAGGTTTTCTCAATTCCCGGCATCGGTACTTACATGATCACAGCCGTGAACAGCCGTGACTATCCTGTGGTCGAGGGCTGCGTCATTTTCCTTGCAATTACATTCAGCATTATGATGCTGCTGGTGGATTTGGCTTACGCCTACATTGACCCGCGTATCAAGGCCCAGTATGAGGGCGGAAAGGGTGGACACTAATATGACTGCTGCTGCAACCATGCCCGTCGCCAGCGCGGCCGCGCCCGTAAAAAAGAACAGCAACTTTCAGGCTATCGTAAAGCGCCTTTTCCAGAATCGCGGCGCTGTCATCGGTCTGATCATCTTCATTGTCCTGGCATTGGCTGCGATCCTTGCACCGGTCGCCGCCCCCTACGGTTATGAAGAAATGGATCTCACCAATATGCTTTCTGGCCCAAGCCTTGAGCATCTGTTTGGTACTGATGAACTGGGCCGTGATGTATTCTCCCGCATTATCTATGGTGGTCGCTACTCGCTGAGCATCGGTCTGGTAGCAACCGCATTCGGTGCAGTCGTCGGCTGTGCTATCGGCGCCATCACAGGTTACTTTGGCGGCACATTTGACACTGTCCTCATGCGCTTTCTGGATATTCTGGAAGCCATTCCCGGTTTGCTGCTGACAATCTGCGTATCGGCTGTTCTGGGTTCAGGCTTTGATAAGACCATCCTTGCACTGGCAATCACGTCTATTCCGCAGTATGTTCGCTTGCTGCGCGCTCAAGTGTTCAGCGTCCGCGACGAGGAATACCTTGAGGCCGCCGAGTCCATCTCCTGCAGCAAGTTTCGCATTATCACACGCTATGTTCTGCCGAACTCCCTTTCCCCGGTCATCGTCAAGGCAACAATGAGTGTTGCCCAGACCATTCTGACAGCCGCCTCCCTGAGCTATGTCGGTCTGGGCGTACAGCCGCCCGCGCCGGAATGGGGCGCTATGCTTTCGGCGGGTCGCGCGTACATCCGTAGCTTTCCGCATCTGGTCATGTTCCCCGGCATCTTTATCATGATCACTGTCCTGGGTCTAAACCTGTTCGGCGACGGTCTGCGCGACGCCCTTGACCCGAAGCTGAAGAAATAACATGGAGGAGCTTTGAACTATGACACAGAATGCAAATACCTTTTTGCAGGTGCGCGATCTGGTGGTGGAATACACCTCAGATGGTAAGGTCATCCATGCAGTAAACGGCGTCAACTTTGATTTGGAGCGTGGCAAGGCGCTGGCTCTGGTCGGCGAGACCGGCGCTGGGAAAACGACGATTGCCAAATCCATTATGCGCATTCTGCCAGACCCTCCGGCTCATGTGCGCAGCGGTCAGGTGGTATTGCAGGACCGCGACTTGATGAAGCTGAACGAAGCCGATATGCGCAAGGTTCGAGGTAAAGAGATTTCGATGATTTTTCAGGACCCCATGACGGCCCTGAATCCGACCATGCGCATCGGCGACCAGATCGCCGAAGTCATCCGTCTGCATGACAAGATGACGAAAGCGGAGTCCATGCAGAAGGCCCAGAAAATGCTGGAGACTGTCGGCATCACAGCCGAGCGGTACGGCAACTACCCGCACCAGTTCTCCGGCGGCATGAAACAGCGTGTGGTCATCGCCATGGCGCTGGCAAACAGCCCGCAGCTCTTGATTGCGGACGAGCCGACCTCCGCACTGGATGTGACGATTCAGGCACAGGTCATGGAGATGATTCAGGACCTTATTGAAAAGCAGGGGACATCCCTTATTTTGATCACCCACGATCTGGGCCTTGTGGCAACCTCCTGCGACGATGTAGCCGTCGTCTACGCGGGCGAGATTATCGAGTACGGCAGCAAGGAAGAAATCTACGATCATCCCAGCCACCCGTACACCATCGGCCTTTTCGGTGCGATACCGAATCTGGAATCTGACGTGCGCCGCCTGGCCAACATTGAGGGACTCCCACCGGACCCGTCCAATCTACCAACCGGGTGTTCGTTCGCGCCGCGCTGCCCCTACGCCACGGAGGAATGCCGTACCAAGCCGCCGAAGTCGGAGCAGATTGCTGAAAAGCACTACTGCAGCTGCTATATCGGCAGACAAAAGAGAGGAGCAGTATGAGCATGGCCCCATTGATTGAAGTACAACATCTAAAAAAATATTTCCCGACTGCACGCGGCCAGCTTCACGCTGTGGACGATGTGAGCTTCAACATCGAGCGCGGCACCACAATGGGCGTTGTCGGCGAGTCCGGATGCGGCAAGTCCACGCTGGGCCGCACCCTGATCCACTTGCACGAGAGTACGGACGGCAAAATTTTGTTTGAGGGCAAGGATATCACCCGCGTAAACTCCAAGGAATTGAAGCAGCTGCGCGAGGATTCCGTGCAGATTATTTTCCAAGACCCGTATTCCTCCCTGAACCCGCGCATGACCGTGGAGCAGACAATCCGTGAGCCGCTTGTCCTGTCGCGTCGTTTCAGCAAGGCAGAAATTGACAAGGAAACCGAGCGTCTGATGAATCTTGTCGGTCTGGATCGTCGGTTGCGCCTTTCCTACCCGCACGAGATGGATGGTGGCCGCCGTCAGCGCGTCGGCATCGCCCGCGCATTGGCGCTGAATCCCAAATTCATCGTCTGCGATGAGCCTGTATCTGCACTGGACGTTTCCATTCAGGCGCAGATCCTCAACCTGTTGATGGATTTGCAGGATGAACTGGGCATCACCTATATGTTCATCACGCATAATATGTCTGTCGTTCGGCATATTTCGCACAACATCTGCGTCATGTATCTAGGTCAGCTCGTCGAGACAAGTCCTACCAAGGAACTGTTTTCCAAACCGTTGCACCCATATACAAAAGCCCTTCTGTCAGCTATCCCCTCCACGGATATCCATCACAAGAAAGAGCGCATTATCTTGAAAGGTGAGCTCGTCTCGCCCATTGACCCCAAGCCCGGCTGCCGCTTTGCGACCCGCTGCCCCTACGCCTGTGAGGCATGCAGCCAGCCACAGGAGCTCCGCGAGGTTCTGCCCGGCCACTACGTAAGCTGTTGCCGTGTAGAGGAACTGGAAAATCTCTGATTCTGTTGACAATTTTCAGTGGTATTCTTTCCTCCTTCATAAAACACTCTGCCCCTGCTGTTGCGATTTCAACGGTAGGGGCGATGTGTATTTTATGGGTAACACGACGTATTTTAATATATATTGCTACTTTTTCACTATACTGAACGGAATATAGCTAAGTGAATCAGATTTGATTCACTTTTTCGAGTCAAGATTTTGGGATGAATCACAGCTGATTCACTCTGAGGTATTAGCTTAATTTGAGGGCATTTCGCTTGTGTAAGCAAAGTGAATCAAACATTGATTCACTTTGACGAGTCAAATGTTTTTAGTGAATCAACAGTCGATTCACTTTGGGGAATGTACGAATTTGTACGGGTGTCGGGTTTGATTGCCACCGTTTTTGGAGTAGACGTGTTTTGCTAGCATAGCATGTGGTCATCCACATGCACATTTCTGGGGTGTACCCCAGACCCCCGGCACAGTTCTTGCATGACGATAGTGACGCAGATGACGCTTATGACGCTGTTTTTAGGATATCCCTATACCATATCCCAGATTCAGCGTCATTAGCGTCATCTGCGTCATTTGGATTTCGCGCTTTCCGTAGCATCGTTGTTTTTGCTTGGTTCAAGAATAAGGCATCCGCGTCATTTCACTATAAGCGTGACGGTGGTGACGATGGTGACGGTCTTTCTTGCATACCCTACCCATATCCCATCAACATCGTCACCAAAACAGGCAAGCCGTTCTAATCTGCGGCTTGCCTGTTTTATTTTGAGTAATGTGGCAGGGGTTTTGCCTCATTGTTTGTTAAAATGGATTTAGATATTTTGTAAAAGTGCAAGGATTTTTAGCACAATGGGTGTATGCTGGTTTTGAAGTGTATTTGGGCATTTAGTCAGATGCAAATCTTTAAAATATTTTTTCTTTGCGACATATTTGACCGTTTCTCGGCGGCTATATAGTAGAGATAATTTTTTCAAAAATTTTGAGGACAGTTGCAAAAGCTGCTACTGCCGGTCTGTATGATATGATTTGGAATCTTTCTAAAAATTTGAACTTTTTCTAAACAGTTTAAAAACTTCGTAATTTTTGCCGTTCTCGACGGCTATATAGTGAAAGCGTTTTTCACCATTTACACAGGAGGAACCCATGAACACGGAATTTCAAAATTTGCCCAATGTTGTAAGCCCCAAGGAAGTGCAAACATATTTCGGCATTTCGCGCTCGACCACCTACCGCATATTCCATGACGCGACTTTTCCGGCGTTCCACATTGGAAACCGACTGCTGGTGCGGCGGGATGAACTTTTGGACTGGCTGGAACGGCAAAAGGTCAATAAAGCCCAAAATGAGAACCCGAAGATTGTCGGATCTGATGAATAGCTTTCTCCACAAGCCTGTGGTAGTCTTTGTGTCACGAAAGGAGACGATGCATCGTGAAAGACACATCTACAAAAGCCCTGCGCCGCGGGCATAACGAGGGCAACATTCGTCAGCGAACAGACGGGCGGTGGGAGGTGCGGCTATCTGCCGGGATGGACTACAAGACCGGCAAGCCCAGGCGTACTTCCACCTGCTGCAACACCCGGCAGGAGGCAATCGCCATCTTACAGCAGCAAGCCCACGAAGTCCGCACACAGGGCTGGCGCGATCCGATGTCCGTGACACTGGGCGAATGGTACGAGTATTGGCTGGACACCTACATGAAGGATACCGTCAAGCAATCCACCTACGCCAGCTACCGCAGTTACCTGAACAAACACTTTTGTGTGCTGGGAAAGATTTTATTAAAGAAATTAGAGCCACACACCTTGCAGGAATTTTACAACTACAAATTCCGCGAAGAAGGGCTGTCGCCCAAGACGCTTCGCAACTACCACATGGCACTGCACAAATGCTTACAGCAAGCTGTGAAAGAGCGTCTGCTGGTTTACAACCCCTGCGATGCCGTGACCCTGCCCAGCGGAGAAAAAACCGAAATTGTAGTCTTTACCAACGACCAACAGTGTGCGCTGGTGCAAGCCAGCTACCGCCACCGCTACGGCGTTTTTATTCGCTTAGACTTGTGTACAGGATTACGGATGGGGGAGTTGCTTGCGCTGAAATGGGAAGATATTGATTTCAGCACTGCGCAGCTTCATGTACGCCGTACCATCAACCGTCTTGCCAAATACGAAGCCCACGACGGTGAGAACAAAACCGAAATCGTATTCGGCACGCCCAAAACGAAAAACTCCCGCCGCACGATTCCACTGACCCGCACGATGGCAGACGAGCTTACCCGTTGGAAACAGCAGCAAGCACAGGACAAACAGTGGGCAGGAGATAAGTACGCCGATGAGGGATTCATCGTCACCAACGAGTTCGGTCACTACTTTGAGCAGAAAACTTTCAAAGATTACTACGACCGCCTGTTGAAAGATGCTGACATCGGGCACTTTACCTTCCACGCCCTGCGCCACACCTTCGCCACTCGTGCACTGGAGCGCGGCATGGACTACAAGACCTTATCCGCGATTCTCGGTCACTACTCAGTAGCGTTCACAATGGATACTTATGTCCACAGCATGGACGAACACAAGCGCCACGAGATGGATAAGATGGACGATCTGTTCGGGATGCCGTATAGTATCTCCGTAGAGAACCAGCCGTACCCTGTACTCTGCACCCTATCCCCGGACGGCTGCACTGCCCATGTTCCCGACTTCCCCAAAATCACTACCCAAGCCCCCACGCTGGACGCCGCCCTACTGGAAGTTAAGCAGCAAATCCAAAAAGCACTGCGCCAATACAAGAACCCGCCCATCCCCACCAAGCAAGAGCAAATCGTCGTACCACAAAACAGCGTACTGGTACTCGTCAAAGCAAGCTGACCACTCTAACCGCTCGTATTTTTACCCACAAACTCCGCAAAATTTATCCACAAAAAGCGCCCGGGCGGTTGAAAAGTTCAGCCGTCCGGGCGCAGTCGTTTTGCCGTTTTGGGGTCATTTTGGGGTCAAAGTTACCAGCTCGTTACAACTTTTGCCACAATATAGAAAAAAGCTCGTTGAAACTTGTCGTTTCAACGAGCTTTTGTTGGTTGCGGGGACAGGACTTGAACCTGCGACCTCCGGGTTATGAGCCCGACGAGCTACCATCTGCTCTACCCCGCGATATATGCTCCATGTTTCGGAGTGCTATAGTATAATAGCACAACCGGGGGCATATGTCAACAGGTTTGCAGAACTTTTTTCAAAAATCCGGGCCGCAGGGGCTGCGGTGCGCCCCAAAGCAGGGAAAAGCGGAGGAAACCGCCGCGGCAGCAGCTGCTTACGATAGTTCAAACATGCCGTGGTACAGCTGGTAGTACTCGCCTTTCTGGGCCAGCAGTTCATCGTGGGTGCCGCGCTCTACGATGTGGCCATGCTCCAGCACAATGATGGCATCGGCGTTGCGCACGGTGGAAAGGCGGTGGGCAATCACAAACACCGTGCGGCCCTCCATCAGGCCGTCCATACCTTTTTCGATCAGTGCCTCAGTACGGGTGTCGATGCTGGACGTAGCTTCGTCCAAAATCAGCACGGGAGGGTCGGCTACCGCTGCGCGGGCGATGGCCAGCAGCTGGCGCTGGCCCTGGCTTAGGTTGGCACCATCGGAGGTAACCATCGTGTCGTA
Source organism: Bulleidia sp. (assembly GCA_963655125.1). Lineage (GTDB taxonomy): Bacteria > Bacillota > Clostridia > Oscillospirales > Ruminococcaceae > Gemmiger. The sequence goes on along the minus strand of CAVKDR010000051.1, from coordinate 54,086 downwards.
CCCCTGGGGCAGGCGGCGGATGAACGAGTCCGCGTTGGCGATCTTCGCCGCTTTCTCGATTTCCTCCCGTGTGGCATCCAGCTTGCCAAAGCGGATGTTATCCGCCACGGTGCCGGTAAACAGGTGGGTGTCCTGCAATACAATGCCCAGGGACGACCGCAGTGCATTTTTGCGGATGAGCCGCACATCGATGCCGTCATAGGTGATGGACCCAGCGGTGACATCGTAAAAGCGGTTGATGAGGTTGGTAATGGTAGTTTTGCCGGCACCCGTGGAGCCGACAAAGGCAATCTTCTGGCCGGGCTTAGCGTAGAGCGAAAGATCCTGCAGAATCAGCCGCTCCGGCGTGTAGCCAAAGCTGACATTATGGAACCGCACATCGCCGCGCAGGGGTTCCAGCGCCACATCCGGGTGGGCGGAATCCCGCCAGGCCCAGCGGCCGGTGACCTCGGGGCAGGCGGCCAGGGTGCCATCGGCGTTTTCCCGCACATTCACCAGTTCCACCGTGCCCTCGTCAAGTTCCGGCGGCTGCTCCATGGCGGCAAAAATGCGCTCAGCACCGGCCAATGCGGCCAGCAAAAAGTTGCCCTGCTGGGTAAACTGGTTGATGGGCAGGGTGGTCTGGCGCACAAAGACCAGATAGCTGGCCAGGCTGCCCAGGTCGGTCCAGCCTTTCATGACCATCAGACCGCCCAGCACGGCAATGACGGCGTAGTTGATATAGCCGATGCTGACGACCGCAGGGATCATCGTGGCGGCATAACTCTGCGCGCCGGTGCCGGCCTGGCGCAGCTTTTCGTTGCGGGCGGCAAACTCGGCCAGGTTGGCCTTTTGATGGTTGAACACCTTTACGACCTTTTGCCCGGCGATCATTTCCTCGATATACGCGTCCAGTTCGCCCAGGCTGCTTTGCTGCTTGGCGTAGTAGGCACGGCTGTGCTGGGTGGAAAAGTTGATGTACCAGAACATACCCACATAACCCACGGCCACCAGCAGGGAAAGCCGCCAGTTCAGGATGAACAGCATCAGCAGGGTACCCACGACCTGGATAAAGGTCTGGATGACGATAGCGAAGCTGTTGTTCAGCGCATCGGAGATGGTGTCCACATCGTTGGTGAACAGGCTCATCAAATCGCCGTTGCGGTGGGTGTCAAAGTATTGCAGCGGCTGGGTCTGCAGGTGGGCAAACAAGTCCTGGCGGATCTCCTGCAGCACCTTTTGCGCGGCGCGGACCATCAGCTGGGTATAGCCCAGGGTGGACAGCGCACCTACGATATAAATGCAGGCGGTAAAGCCCACGGCCCCGGCCAGGTAGGATTTGCTGCCGTTTTCCAGCAGGCCGTTGACCACCGGGCGGATCATATAGGTGCCCAGCAGGGCGGCCAGGGCGCTGATGGCCGCCAGCAGTGCCACCAGGCCGATCATGATGCGGTGGCGGCCCAGATAGGCGCTGAACTGCCCCAGGGTGCGGCGCAGATTCTGCGGGCGCTTGCCGCCGGTGACTTTCTTTTTACTCGCCATCGGGGTCGCCTCCCTTCATCTGGGAATGGTAAATTTCCTGATAGATCGTGTCATTTGCCAGCAGTTCGGCGTGGGTGCCCACGGCATGCAGGCGGCCGTCCTCCAAAATTACGATGAGGTCGGCGCTCTGGACCGAGGAGATGCGCTGGGCAATAATCAGCTTGGTCACATCGGTCAGTTCGGCCAGGGCGTGGCGGATGCCGGACTCGGTGGCGGTATCCACGGCGCTGGTGGAGTCGTCAAAAATCAGCACTTTCGGGTGCTTCAGCAGGGTGCGGGCGATGCACAGGCGCTGCTTCTGCCCGCCGGAGACATTCACACCGCCCTGGCCCAGGTCGGTATCCAGGCCGTCCGGCATGCGGTCCAAAAATTCATCGGCATGGGCGGCACGGCAGGCAGCCCACAGCTGTTCCTCGGTGGCATCGGGGTTGCCCCATTTCAGGTTGTCCCGGATGGTGCCGGAGAACAGCAGGTTCTTTTGCAGCACAATGCCCACGGCATCCCGCAGGGCGGTCAGGTCGTAGTCCCGCACATTGCGGCCGCCGACTTTCACGGTGCCCTCGGTGGCATCGTATAGGCGGGGGATCAGCTGGACCAGCGTGGTCTTGGCCGAGCCGGTGCCGCCGATGATGCCCACGGTCGCCCCGGCGGGAATATGCAGCGTAATATCCGACAGCGCGTTTTTTTGCGCAGCAGCGTTATACTTGAAGCTGACATTTTCAAAGTCGATCTGGCCGTTTGGCACAGTCTGTACCGGCTCGGCGGCGTTGGCCAGGTCGGGCTGTTCGGTCAGCACCTCGCGGATACGGCGGGCACTGGCCAGCGAGCGGGTCATCTGCAAAAACGCGCCGGAGAACATCATGACCGAGTTGAGCACCTGCAAAACGTAGCTTAAAAAGGCGGTCAGCTGGCCAACGCTCATGTCGCCCTGCAGGATGAACCCGCCGCCGAACCACATGATGCAGATGATGGCCGTGTACATGATGGTCTGGAACGCGGGCAGGTTGAGCACGGCATAGCGGAACGTCTCGGTGCTGGCATCGCTCAGTTCGGTGTTGACGGCGTTGAACTGCTCGTTTTCATAATCGCCGCGCACGAACGCCTTGATGGCGCGGATGGCGGTGAGGGATTCCTGAATGCGGCTGTTCAGGTGGTCCACGGCGCTTTGCTGGCGGCCGTACAGCGGGCCGACCTTGCGCACGATAAGGGTGAGCAGGATAGCCAGAATGGGCGTAGTGATGAGGAAAACTACCGTCAATTTAGGGCTGAGCAAAAACGCCATACCTAAGCCCATTGCCAGCATGACCGGGCTGCGCACAAAGGGGCGCAGGCCCGCGTTGATGGCGTTGAGCAGCACGGTGGCATCGGTGGTCATGCGGGTGACAAGGGAGGCCGAGGAAAAATGATCCAGATTGGCAAAGTCGAATTTCTGCACGGCGGCGTACTCGGCCAGGCGCAGTTCCGCCGCAAAACCGTTGGCAAACCGGGCGGCGTAGCGGGCGTACAGCAGGCCGGTGATCAGCGCCAGCACCGCGCACAGGGCCATCAGGCCGCCCTGCCGCAGGATGACAGCCATATTATGGCTGGGCACACCCTCGTCTACCAGGGTGGACATCAGCACAGGGATGACCATCTCAAAGATACATTCGATAAAGATCAGCCCGGCTGCCGCCCAAAGGTCCCGGCGGTAGGGCTTGCCGTAGCGGAAAATGAAACGTAAATCGTTCATACAAAGCTCCTTGTATGGGGTATGCTGTAGGGGCGGATGGTTCCATCCGCCCGCGGGGCGATGCAAGCATCGCCCCCTACAAGTCAGCAATGAATTAAGTGTTTACCTTTTTCTTATCCGGCAGCTGGCTGGCTACGATGGCGGCAAACATCAGGCCGCAGCCGCACAGCTCGGTGGGGGTAAGCGTCTCGCCCAAAATCAGCCAACCGGCCAGGGCGCTGAACACGCTCTCCAGGCACATAGCCAGGCTGGCGATGGTGGGATCCAGCGCTTTCTGGCCCACGATCTGCAAGGTATAGGCCACACCGCTGGACATGATGCCGCAGTAGGCGATGGCAACCGCCGCCAGGCGGAACTGCTCGATGGTGGGGTGCTCAAAAATCAGCATAAATACGGTGGAAATCACCGAAACCGTCAAAAACTGCACAAAGCTTAGCTGGATGCCGTCCAGCTTGGGGCTGAAGTGGTCCACCAGCAAGATCTGGGTGGCAAACAAAACGGCGCAGCCCAGCAGCTGCCATTCGCCGCCGGTCAGGGCCAGGCTGTCGTGCCCGGCCAGGCACAGCAGGTACAGGCCCACTACGCTGGCGGCCACGCAGCACCACAGCTTAACGCCGGGGCGGCGGCCAAAAAACACGCCAAACACTGGCACCAGCACCACATACAAAGCGGTCATGAATCCGGCCTTGGCCGTGCTGGTGGTGCCAATGCCCATCTGCTGGGCGGCCGAGGCCGCAAACAGCGCAATGCCGCAGCAGATGCCGCCCTTTACCAGCACTTTGCGGTTCTGCCAAAAGCCCGGCTCGGCGGCAGGGTTGGTTTTACCGGCCTTGCGCAGCACGGCCATCAGCCCCAGCAGAAACACGCAGGCCAGCCAGCTGCGGCCCGCCAGAAAGCTGTAGGGGCCGATGTGGTCAGAGCCCACGCTTTGCGCCACAAAGGCGGTGCCCCAGATGAAGGATGCCCCCATCAGCAGCAGGGTATTGCGTAATTGTACGTTTTGCATAAACTTCCCCTTTACGTTTGTTTTTCCCTCTATTGCGGGTATTCCCGCTATAACAAAACCACCCGCACCGTCTTAGCGCGGCGCGGGCGGTGTTTTACTTACTGGATGGTGTTCTCGTTCTCGATGGTGGTCAGTTCCTCGCTGCCCAGGCCCTCGACTTTCAGCCCGCCGGTGATATAGTAGCGGGTGGAGTCGTAGCTGATGTAGATCTTGTACCACTTGCCGGGGGTCAGGCCGGAAATATTGTACTGGTAGCAGCTGCCATCGGTGGTGTAGTAGACGGTGGAGCCGATCACATAGTTGGTGGAGGTCTTGTCGTCAGACAGTTCCCACAGGGCGACTTTGAAAGTCTGGAAGTTCTCGTTGGTGGATTCGGTAGTAGCGTAGCCGGTCACGGTCAGGCTGTCAGAACCCGCCACAAAGTAATCGGTGCTGCGGTTCTGGATGCCGTTGAAAGCCACATACAGGGTGCTGTCGTCCACCTCGCTCACCAGCTTGGAGGCGGTGGTGTCCATCGTTTCGGGGTAGGTCACATCGCCGCCGCTGGTAGCGTAGGTCAGGTCATCGACCTCGTCCTCATCGCTGGTTTCCTGGCGCAGGCCCAGGGCGGTGGTGGATTTCAGAATGGCGCTTTTCAGTACTTCTTTGGGGGAGCAGGCCGTCAGCGACACGCACAGGCAAACCAGTGCAGCAGCCAGGGCCAGGGTACGGGTGTGTTTCATATTTTAATAAACCTCCGTGGGGATACTCAAAACTCAAAGTAAACATAGGTATTATATCGCATTTTGGGCCGGGGTACAAGAGGAAATCCGGTGAAAACCGTTGCGGCTGGCTCCGCACCATGGTATACTTACAGTAAATATCACTGTTAAGGGAGCACCTGTTTATGAAAATTGCCGTTGCCGGTACCGGCTATGTGGGCCTTAGCATCAGCGTACTGCTGGCCCAGCACAACGAGGTATGGGCTGTAGATATTCTGCCGGAGAAAGTGGCCCTGCTGGCGGCCCGCAAAAGCCCCATCGCCGATAAGGAGATCGAGCAGTATTTAGCCGAAAAGGAGCTGGACCTGCACCCGACCACCGATGCAGCCGCAGCCTACACCGGCGCGGACATCATTGTGGTTTCCACCCCCACCAACTACGACCCCAAAAAGAATTATTTTGATACTTCCAGCGTGGAAGCCGTGCTGGCGCTGGCCGGGCAGTATGCGCCGGAGGCGACCATCATCATCAAGTCCACCGTGCCGGTAGGATATACCGCATCGGTGCGGGAAAAATTCCATAACCCGCATATCCTTTTCAGCCCGGAGTTTTTGCGGGAAGGGCATGCCCTGTACGATAACCTCTATCCCAGCCGCATTGTGGTGGGCTGCCCGGCGGGGGACGAAGAACTGGCCGCCCGTGCCCGTGCTTTTGCTGCGCTGCTGCAGCAGGGGGCCATTAAACAGGATATTGACACGCTGTTCCCCGGCCTGACCGAGGCCGAGGCCATCAAGCTGTTTGCCAACACCTACCTGGCCCTGCGCGTGGCTTATTTTAACGAGCTGGACACCTATGCCCAGGTGCGCGGACTGAACACCCGCGACATCATCGATGGTGTCTGCCTGGATCCGCGCATCGGCAACCATTACAACAACCCGTCCTTTGGCTACGGTGGTTACTGCCTGCCCAAGGATACCAAGCAGTTGCTGGCAAACTATAACGATGTACCGCAAAATCTGATGCAGGCCATCGTGGACTCCAACGCTACCCGCATGGACTTTATCGCCGAGCAGGTGCTCTCCCGTGAACCGAAGGCTGTGGGCATCTACCGCCTGACGATGAAAGCGGGCAGTGATAACTTCCGTCAGTCCAGCATCCAGGGGGTCATGCGCCGCCTGCGGGCCGAGGGGGTACCGCTTATCATCTACGAGCCGACCTTGAAAGAGGACGCTTTCTACGGAGACCATGTGGAGAAAGATTTGGACAAATTCAAGGCCGAGTGCGATGTGATCCTCGCCAACCGCGCCGCCCCCGAACTGGCCGATGTGGTCGAAAAGGTGTATACGAGAGATCTGTATAGCCGGGATTGAATTTAGCTGTTTGTAGGGGCGGATGCATCCGCCCGCGGGTCGATGCAAGCATCGACCCCTACAGAAAGCAGCAGAAACCCAAAGAAAAAGCCGCACATTCGTGCGGCTTTTTTGCGTTTCTATGTACAATTACTTCTTCTTGTACTTCGCCAATGTCCTTAGCACGACCTCCGGTTCCAGCGGTTTGGTCAGGTGCTCATTCATGCCGGCTTCGTAGGCGTGGCGGCGGTCCTCCACAAAGGCGTTGGCGGTCATGGCCAGGATGGGGATGCTGCCCGCATCGGCGCGGTCCAGCTTGCGGATGGCTCGCGTGGCCTGGTAGCCGTCCAGCAACGGCATCATCACGTCCATGATAATGGCATCAAAGTCACCGGGGGCGCTGGCGGCAAACTGGTCCAGCGCGTCCTGTCCGTTGACGGCCTTCGTCACTGTGACCCCGGCGTTTTCCAGCACGAAAACAGCGATCTCCATGTTCAGCTCGTTATCCTCGGCCAGCAGCACGTGCATGCCCTCCGGTGTGGCGGCGGGCAGGGCGGTGGTTTCCTCGGGGCGCGGGGCCGCGTTGGTGTCGATGGCAAAGGGGATCGCGATGCGGTAGGTCGTGCCCTCCCCCAGCTTGCTGCGGCACTCTATCGTACCACCCATCTTCTCCACCAGACTTTTGGTGATGGCCATGCCCAGCCCCGTGCCGTGGTAGGAGGTGCGGGCATCGCTGTGCTCCTGGGTGAACGGCTCGTAGAGGTGCTTCTGGAACTCCTCGCTCATGCCAATGCCGGTGTCGGCACAGATAAACTCGATCCAGGCGGTCTTGCCATCGCTGCGCACCTCGCGGCAGGAGGTTTCGATGGAACCGTTGTCCTTGTTGTACTTGACGGCGTTGCTCAAGATGTTCATCAGCAGCCGCTTCAGGTACAGCGGGCTGCCGATCAGATCCGCATGCTGTACCTGGGTTTTGTCGGCCATCATAATGCCGCGCTCGGCAGCGAGGCGCTCCATCGTCTGGCGGATGCCGTCTTTCAACTCAATTACGTTGAACGGGCGGTTTTCCAGCACGATCTCGCCGGATTCCAGCTTGCCCATGTCAAGCACTTCGTTGACCAGTTCCAGCAGCAGGGTCGAAGCATCCCAGATCTTGCGGCGGCACTCGGCCTGCTTGGTCAGGTCTTCGCTGTAATGGTCGCCGATCTCCACCATGCCCCGGATGCCGTTGATGGGGGTGCGGATGTCATGGCTCATGCGCTGCAGAAATTCGGTTTTGGCGCGGTTGGCGTTCTCGGCCTTGTGGGCGGCCTCTTTCAGCTGCTGCTGATAGTTCTGCTCCCGGCGGAGCTGTTCCTTCTGGTAGCCCTGCTTGAGCTGCCAACGGATCATCAGCACCGTAAAAAAGACCAGAATGTACGCCACAAAGGTGAAAAGCAGGTTCTTGGGCAGGATGTCCAGCACTTGCTCCTGGGGGATAAAAGCGTAGACATAGTAGTTGCGCCCGCGGTCCAGCATGCCGTAAACAAAGCCGCCGCTCCCATCGCGCATCCGGATCAGCCGCTGGCTGATGCCCTTTTCGCACAAGGTGTTCAGCGGTGTGCTCTCGCTGATGCTGCCGCATTCCAGGGCAGGATCGTTGGAGGCAATGATCGTGTCCCCGTTGGCAACGACCAGCGTTTCATCGGTGCTGGGGTTGTAGCCCTCCAGCAGATTGTGGATGGTCAGGTTGTAGCTGGTGGCGTATTCGGCAGTGGTATGGTAGTATACCACGATCACGCCCGGTGCATCGCTGCGGCCATAGGCGGCCAGGTCTACGAAGGAGCCGTCCGGCAGGCTGATGCGGCTGGTGTAGGTTTTTTGCGGGTGCTGGGCGGTCTCCAGCACGGTATCCTTGGTTACATACAGGCGAAGCGTGCTGTAGTTGATCTCATCACGGCTGTATTCCCGCTGCACGGTGCCGTGCTCGTCCAAAAGCAGGATGCCGGTCAGGCGCTGCTCGTCGGCATAGCGCTGCAGGGTCTCCGGGGTCGGTGCGCTCTGGCCGGTGCGTTCCTGGTCATACAGCAGTTCACGGTTGACCTGCTGGGCATTCTCGATGGCGCGCATCAGGCTTTTGGTCACAGAGGAGTTGTTAAAGCGGTCGTAGGACAAGCACTGCTGTTTCACATACCCCAGGGCATCCTGCAGCTGCCGGGTGGCGTTGTCAATGTCGCTTTTGTAAGAGAGAAAGCCCACGGCGAACATCAGGGCGATGCCGAGGACGGCCATAAAGGGATAGAAAAAGCGCACGTTGAAGGAAGAAGTCTTTTTACTGAACAAGGCCGTCTACCTCCAAACAGGCTGCGGGATCCGGGAAATATCGGCCCAGGATCTCGGCGGTGGTGCCATCGCGGCGCATTTCTTCCAGGACCTCATTCAGGGCAAGGTCCAGTCTGCGGGGATCGTTTTTGGAGAAAGCTACCCCCAGGCCCACGGTCTGCAGGGGTTCGTCCAGGATGCGGTACTCGGTGCCGTAATCCTGCATATATTGCAGGATCGAGGTTCTGTGGGCAGCGATAGCATCCACATAGCCTTTGCCCAGGGCGGTGTACAACAGTTCGCGGTCCTCAAAGCTGTACAGGTCCCGCAGGGCAGGCAGGCGGGCATCTCCCGATAAAAACAGCTGCTCCGGCTTGGTGGTGGTCTGTACAGCCAGGGTGCATCCCTCCAGGTCTGCCAGGGTCTGGATCGGGCTGCTGGGCATTACGGCCACCACCTGGCTGCTGGCCATATAAGGCCCGGCCCAGCGGTAGTCGTCCTCGCGCCCGGTCATGGTAAAGCAGTCCCAGATGCAGTCAATATCGCCGTTTTCCAACAGCTGGTTCTTATTTTCCCAATCGATAAAATCAAACTCTACCCGGTAGCCCATCCGGCCAAAGGCTTCCTCGGCCAGTTCCACATCACTGCCGGTGGGGGTGCCATCTTCGCTGAGATAGTTATAGGGGGGATAGGTGTCGGTGCCTACCACGATCACCGGGCGGTTGTCTTCCTCGGCCGGGGCGGCAGGCCGGGCTGCGCAGCCGGTCAGTACCCCGGCGGCCAGGCAGGCGGCAAGGGCATAAGCAGCATGAGTGGTGGTGAAAAAATTGTGCATCGCTTTCTCCTGAAAATGACACCTGTACAGCATAAAAAAACTAATACATTTTATCATATAACGCTTGCTGGGTCAATCTGAATTTGCACGTATCGATACAAATCGGCGTTTTGCATAAGGCAAAAAACGTGCGGTTTCAAATTTTGCGGCAAACTTGCCAAAAGGGGTGCTGTTAGATTCCAACAGTTTTGTGCGTATGTCGAAATATAAGGCAAAATAGCGAAAAAGTGCGGATTTTCTGTTGCGCAATCACAAACAGGTGCTATAGTAAAATGTAGTTTGTCTATTATATAAGGTAGAACCCTGTCCCGGCTGCGGTACAGGGTGGTTGCTCCGCGCTGCAGTGCGGGGCTTTTTTACTGACATGGGGGACCCCATGCTCAATCTCACCGACCTGCTGGACCAACTGGGCGCACATTTTGCCCTGGTGGTCATCGCCTGCGTAGAGCTGTTGGCGGCGGCTTTGCTGGTGGGACCCGCGCTGTGCGCAGCGAGGATAACCGCCCTGTGGGCGGCCGCCGCGCGGCGATCGCAGGCAAAGTGGGCGAGAACGGTGCCGAGATGCTGCGCGCGCTGGGGTTCCGCCGCTTTGAGGCCAACCTGCTGATCCGCCGTGCGGACATGATGCCCATCTACGCTGTGGGCGACCTGGCCGGGCTGCTGGGCCTGCCGATGGAAAGCTTGCAGGAGGATCTGGCCGCTGTGCTGCCCAACATGGCCGACCGGGAAGCCGCCCGCAGCCTGTGGAAAACCTACCAGCACTGGGACGGCACCGCCCCGCTGCGCCGGGAACTGCAGCGCAAGGACGGCGAGTGGCTGACCATCGATTTCCGCCGCCTGCCGGATGAGGATATGGACCTGGTCACCATCTACCGCTCTACCGACCTGCACGGCCGCCTGGAACAGTATGAGCACCGCCTGCAGGATGCCGAGGAAGCCAGCCAGTCCAAGACCACCTTCCTTTCCCGCATGAGCCACGAGATCCGTACCCCGATGAACGGCATCATCGGTATGCTTACGCTGGCAAAAAGCCGCCTGAGCACCGACAGCCCGGCCATGCAGTACCAGCACAAAGCCGATGAACTCAGCGACCATCTGCTGTCCCTTATCAACGATATTCTGGACATGTCCCGTATCGAAGCCGGCAAGGTCGAGCTGGAGCACAAGCCTTTCAGCCTGCGGGAATTGGGCACCAAACTTTACGATATGTTTGCCAAAAACCTCGAAGCGCGGGGCATCCGCTACGCGGTCGAGTATGAGAACGTCACGGTGGATTACCTGATGGGCGATGAACTGCGCATCAGCCAGATCATCATCAATTTCCTGTCCAACGCCGTCAAGTTCACCGAGAAAGGCGAAATCATCGTCACGTTCCGCCAGATGATGCTGCGGGACGGCGTGGCCGACCTGATGATCCGGGTACACGATACCGGCGCTGGCATGGACCCGGAGTTCATCAACCGCATCTTCCGCCCGTTTGAGCAGGAGAGCATCGAGACCCAGCACCGCTACGGCGGCACCGGCCTGGGCATGGCCATCACCGACCAGCTGGTCCGGCTGATGGGCGGCGAGATCGTGGTGGAAAGCCAGCCCGGCAAGGGCAGCGATTTCTCGGTGTTCCTGGCCCTTTCGGCCGATGCGTTTGTCGAGGACGAGCGCCTTTCGGCCGAGGCTGGCATGAACGGCCATTTTGCCAAACCCGTAGACTTTACCGCCCTGCAGCATAATGTGGGCAGATTCTTAGCAAAAAGGGAGAAGAAAACTCTATGAACCGTAAACGGCTCCAACAAGTGATCCTGGGGTCCGCCGGTGCCGTGGTGCTGGCGGGCGGTGCCCTGCTGGCCGCCGCCGAGTACCAGGCCGGGCATCAGTTTGCCCCCCACGGAGGCCCCGCGCCCTACGGCTGCCCCCGGCGGAAACGGCGGCAGCAATCCCCGGCCCACCGCAGGCCCCCAGCCTACCCTGACGCCTGCACCCTCGGCCACGCCCCATCCGGGCCAGACCGTCAAGGACCCGGAAACCACCAAGTCGACCCCCATGCCGGACCCCTCGACCCCCAACCACAGCTATGATGAGACCGTTAAGCCCAAACTGGACGGGCTGATCTATAACGTATACATTGGAGCCAGCTTCAACTTCGAGAACATGCTCTACTTCGGGCAGGAGATCGATGACCAGATGATCTATAACTCGCTGGAAACCTACGTGATGACCGAAAATTTCGACCGTTACGTCTGGGGCAGCGAGGATTACGACAAATATGTCCGCATCAGCGCCGTATCCTTTGACGGCGGCGAGACCTGGATCGATGAGTTCCCCGTGACCATCCCCGATGAACTGCCGGAAAATAAAATGCTCATCCGCGCCGAGTACCGCCTGTCCACATCGGACGACTGGACCACCGAGGATGTGGAGTACGAGGTACAGCAAAGCCGTATCCTGGTGCTGAACACCCGCCTGGAAGAAGGCACCGAGCGTATCGACCCCGATACCATCATCAGCGGCTCGTTTGACCAGTACAGCCAGATCGGCGATACGATCAACCTGCTGGGCTATCAGCAGACCTATCTGGGCAGCGAGGAGCAGCTGACCCAGCTTTTCCCCGGCTGGACCGAAAATGACGAACTGGTGCCCTGGTTCTACCCCGTCACCGACGGCCGCCATGTGCTGGAACCCGCCGAGAGCGTGGACTTTGACAGCGATACGTTCTACGTGCAGCTGAATATGTACTGGATGACGGAACAGTACGATATCATCGGGGACGATGAACTTTCCAGCGATGCCTCGCTGACCTACTTGCAGACTCTTACCACCTACAAGGGCGATACCGTCACCACCGAGGATGGTACCGAGACACTGGATACTTTAGCCGTGCCGGAAGGCATCCAGGCCGTGGAAATGCCCCACTACCCCTACCTGCAGGTGGGCACCCTGGACTTGCCCGCCACGGTGCTGTATGTGGATACCAACGGTGTCAAGAGCTTTTTGGATGATGAAATGCTTTACGACCGCGGCCTGATGGTCACCGATGCCTACGCTGTGGCCGAGGATAACCCCCACTACACCGCCCAGGACGGCCTGCTGTACAACCAGGACGGCACCCAGCTGCTGGGTGTACCCACCGGCCGCACCGAACTGGATGTGCCCGCCGATGTGACGAAAGTTGTCCTGCCTTACCAAAACCAGGTAAAGACCCTGACGCTGGAGACTGACGATGCAGACACCCTGCCGGATGTCAACTACGCCCGCCTGGCCCGCGCCAGCACGATTTTGGTGCAGGATGACCTGCTGGATGACTACCTGGTTGCCGAGCGTAATGTACTGCAAAACAACCACCTGCACGTAGCCAGCCAGAACGAGCCGGAAGCACGATACACCGTAAAAGATGACCTGGCTGTCACCGATGACGGCGTGGTCCACCTGACCTTGAGCGATGGCATGCGCTGGGTCAGCCTGCCGGATTATGTCACCGGCCTGAAAAGCGGCTCGCTGCAGGGTACGCCGGAACTGGCCGCCCTGCTGCTGCCCGTTGACGGTGAGACCGTGGAATTTGAGGATGGCTGCTTTGACGGCACCGAGAATCTGGAGGTCATCGGCTGCTACTCGCAGCAGCAGTACGATGCGGCTGTGGCCGCTGCACCCGAAGGGGTTGCCGTGGCCTTGATCCAGCCCGGCCAGGATGGCTACACCTATCTGCAGGCCAGCGATGGCGTACTGCTGCTGGCCGTGCCCAGCGATATTACCGAGTTTGACGGCACCGTACCCACGGCGGACGGGCCGCTGGCCGTTACCGCCATCGGCGATGGTGTGTTTAGAGACTGCACCAGCCTGACCTGGGTCACCCTGACGGACGAGATCAACGCCATCGGCTACCAGGCGTTCCAGGGCTGCACCAGCCTGCAAGGCGTACTCATCGGTGCAACGCCCAATATCACCATCGGCAAGCTGGCGTTCGATGGCTGCCGCTCCCTGCGGTTCGTGGCCTCCAACGCTGCCAACGGCGATGTGCAGGATGACAGCCTGGCACTGCCCTCCTCCGCCACGGGCTACACCTTCCTGTACTGCCTCAACGGCTCTACGGGTTACAACGGCAACTGGCTCTACTTTGACCCGGATGATATCCAGGAGTTCAAGATCGAGGACTGCGGCGGCACCAAGGTGCTGTACGGTGTGGACAGCTACGGTGATTCCTGGCTGGCCCTGCGCGCTGCAAACACCGCCACGGGTGATATTACGCTGCCCATCACCACCACCGCCATCTTCAGCTTCAGCTTTGAGGATACCCGTACCACAGACGGCACCGCCTTTACCCTGAACTGGGACGAACTGACCGCGCTGGAAACCATCAACGCCGCCGCGTTCCGCCGTTCCTCCCTGGGCGGGGACATCACCCTGCCGGAACTGTACTACTACGGTGCCAACGCCTTTGACAGCTGCACCAATCTGAAGAACATCACCCTGGAGGGGGAATCTCTGCGCCTGGGCAATGAGATGTTCATGAACTGCACCAACCTGGAAACGGTTACCATAGGCGGTGTGGATAATGACGATGGTTTGAGCAATAACCTCTTTGGTGCCTGCTCTAACCTGAAAGAACTGACCTTTACCAGCAGCCGCGCACCCAGGCTGGTGCTGTCTGACATGGGCGTACCGTTCTACTTTAATATGAACGACTGGAACACGCCCGAAGCCGAGCAGGAACACCTGACCGTCCATGTGCCGGAAGATGCCGTGGAAACCTACATCGATTCCTGGCGCTATGGCATGGCGGGTTATGCGTCCATCGGAGACGAGAGCGCCTATCAGGTCATGTGGGGTTACGTCTACACGGAACTGAACACTGCGGAGGATGGTACCGAGCCGACCGATGAGGAAGTGCGCGCCGAGATCGACCGCCGCCTGCTGGTCACCGAGAACCGCGTCCGTACCCTGTTGGGTGTGGAGACCATCGATGCCATTGAGCACCCCTATACCTACGAAGTAGATGAAAACGGCATCATTACCCTGACGGCCGCCCGCGGCGTGGTGTACACCGGCCTGACCGGAGTGGAACTGGAAATGCCCTACGGGTGGGCGCTGGATTACATCGGTGCCAATGCCTTTGCAGACAGCCCCGACCTGGATACTGTCTCCCTGCCGGATACGCTGGTGGGCATCTGCCACAACGCTTTTGCCGGTGTGCAGATCGATATGGAGGATGAAAGCGATGGTCTGATGCTCGTCACCTCCGGCAACAACAGTATCCCCGGCCTGGTGCTGGAAGCAGAGGGCATCCCCTTCAGCTTTGGTATCCCCGATGAGCGGGTAGCCGTTATGGACTTTATCACCGATGGTGATGAAGAAGGCGCCGATGACAGGATGCTCATCCAGAACTGGACCCTGCCCATGGCCGGTTACTACACGGTGGATGACCTGCGCCTGGCTGTGACCTTTGAACTGATCGACGAGGACGGTAACCTGCCGGACGACGAAGCCGTGGAAGCCGAAGTGACCGCCCGCCTGCTGGCTGGCGAAAACCGTGTGCGCACCATTCTGTTTGGTTGGGACACTATCACCGACCCTGCGGAGATGGTGTTTAAAGAAAACCCCAATGACAGCAGCACCGGCGGCGATACCGGCGAAGATGGCGATACCGACCTGCCCGACCTGCCGGAGTGGCCGGATGCTCTGCCCGACTTTTTTGCAGCAACCCCGGAGACCGCCATGGCCACCCCGGAAACAGCGGCCCGCTAAACGGCCGATTTACGCACCCCAAACGCATCCCCATTGAGGAGAGGAGAACATATCGATGATCGTTGAACAGTCCAAACAGATCATGGCCGAAGTCAGCAAGGCTTTCATCGGCAAAAACGAGATCGTAGCCAAAGTGCTGATGACCATCTACGCAGGCGGCCACGTTCTGCTGGAAGATTGCCCCGGCGTTGGCAAAACCACGCTGGCCCTGGCATTTTCCAAGGCGCTGGGTCTGTCCAGCAAGCGTATCCAGTTTACGCCGGATACCCTGCCCTCGGACATTACCGGCTTTACCGTCTTTAACCGCGAGACCAATCAGTTCGAGTACCGTGATGGTGCCGCCAACTGCCAGCTGCTGCTGGCCGATGAGATCAACCGTACTTCCCCCAAGACCCAGTCGGCCCTGCTGGAAGTTATGGAGGAACACACCATCACGGTGGACGGCGTGACCCACCGCCTGCCCTCGCCCTTTATCTGCATTGCTACCCAGAACCCCCTGGGCTCTGCCGGTACGCAGCCCCTGCCGGAATCCCAGCTGGACCGTTTCATGGTCTGCCTGTCCATCGGCTACCCCAGCCTGGAAAACCAGATGCGCATCATCAACGCCCAGCGTTACCAGAACCCCCTGCAGGACCTTAAGCCCGTCACCACGGCCCAGAACCTGCTGGAAGTGCAGAACTACCTGACCTCGGTGCGCATGACCGATGCCGTGCTGGCCTATGCCATCCGCCTGTGCGAGGCGACCCGCGTCCACCCGCTGGTGGAGCTGGGCATCTCGCCCCGTGGTATCGCCGCGCTGGTGCGCATGGCCCGCGCCCACGCCATTCTGGAAGAACGCAACTACGTCATCCCCGAGGATGTGCAGGCGGTCTTTCTGGATGTCTGCGCCCATCGTCTGGTGCTGCGGCCCCAGGCCCGCGTGGACGGTGTGACCGCCCGCGACCTGCTGCAGCAGATCCTGCAGTCTGTCCGCCCCGCCGCTCAGGCGGAGCGCTGAGCCGATGCTGCGGTATCGGCTGGGGGCGCTGCTGTTCCTTTTTGCGCTGAACGGCATGCTGTACCATTTTGGCGAGCCGTTCCTGCTGGCGGCACTGGTCATGGTCATTGCCATGGCCGTGGCGCTGGCCTTGCTGCTGCGGCTGGATGCCAAAGCGCTGCATGTGGAACTGCAGGCCCGCCCCGGCGGGCAGCAGGGCAAAGACCTGCCCCTGAATCTGGTCGTGCGGGCGGACCGCCCGCTGCTGGCGGCGCGGTGCATCACGGTGGAGCTGGAAGTTTCCAACGCCATGTGGAAAACTGCCCGCAAACTGCGCTATACCCTGCCGCTGACCGGCCGTGAAACCACCTGCCCGGTGCCCTTTGCACCGCAGCAGTGCGGGCGGCTGGTGTTTACCTGCACGGCCCTGCGTGTGCAGGACCTGCTCAACCTGACGGCCCGCAAGCTGGACTTTTTTGCCCCGGTGCAGACCGTGGTCTACCCCCAGGATATGCAGGTGGAAGTCGAGCTTTCCCGCGCGACCCTGGGCGCGGCGGCGGGTGACGGCATGATGCAGAACCGCAAGGGCGGCGATCCCAGCGAAATGTTCGATATCCGGGAGTATGCCCCCGGCGATGACGTGCGCACCATCCACTGGAAGCTTTCCAGCAAAACGGATGAGTTGATCGTGCGGCAGGCCAGCGACCCCTCCCATTATAATGTAGCCATCCTGCCGGATTTTGCCCTGCAGGGCGCAGCCAAAGCGGAGCAGAATGCCGCCGTGGCCTACGGCGCGGCCATTGCCGCCCAGCTGGTGCGCCGCGGGGCCGGGTTCTGCATGGCACTGCCCTCGGCCACCGGTGTGGAACTGCAGGAAGTACATACCATGCAGGAGTACGAGCGTATGCTCTCCCATTGGCTGAGCAGCCCTGTGCAGGAACAGCCCGGCGATGGCCTGCGTTATTTCCTGATGGACCATCTGGAACAGCATTTCACCCGCCTGGTGCTGGTCACGGCAGGGGATTACCCCCGCCCGGACCTGGGGCCGGAGGGCCGCATTGGCGGCCTGATGGTCAGCGTGAGTGAGGGCGCGGCCATTACCCATGCCACGCTGGGCAACAGCTGGGATAGCGTGACCCTGCCCACAGAGCTGGCGGAAAACGAAGTCTGCCGCCTGCTGTGCTAAGGCAACCCGTGTGGCAACACCGTGTAAGGAGAATCTTTTATGAAGCAAGTCCCTGTGCAGGTATTGCATCCTGTTGGGCAAAAATATTCGGGCATCCCCGGCATCCGCAGCATGTGGTCGGCGTTGCTGGCTGCGCTGCTGCTGTTGGGCAGCCTGCTGGCGCTGGGCGCTACCTGGGGCACGGCGGCACCGTCCTTTGTGCCTGCAGCGGCCATGGGGCTGGTGGGTGTGCTCAGCGGTGCAGCGGCCTATTTGCTGCGGCGGCGCTTTGCGGCGGCCGTTTTTTTGTGGGCGCTGCCCTGGCCGGTGCTGCTGGCCGTCACCGGGCTGGCTTCGCCCTGGGCCGGGCTGAAAACCTGGCTCAACGGCATGATCGGCCGTTGGAACCTGAAACACGATGGCGGCATCCTGTTGTTTGCGGGCAGTGCCGATGCAAGAACGACCCTGGCCTTTACGCTGGTGGCCGCGCTGCTTTGCGGGCAGCTGGCCTGGCTGACAGCCTCCCGCCGTAAGGGCGCGTTTGCCGCCCTGTGGTGCGTTTGCTGGATGGCAGTGCAGCTTGTCGGCGTGGGCAGCAGCCCGCTGGCCTGCGCACTGCTGCTGGCCGGGACTATCGGCGTGTGCGTATCGTCCGCTGACCAGCCTGCTACGGTGGCGGCAGCCAATACCACGGTCATCATGACCGTGCTGCTGATCCTGGCGGCAGTGCTGCTCCCCCAGGGCGAACTGCCGCAGATCCGTACCCTGCGCGAGGATACCCAGCAGGGCGTGTGGGAACTGCGCTACGGCCAGGATACCCTGCCCGCCGGTGACCTCTACTGTGCAGATATGCTGCTGGAAAGCAGCGATGATATGCTCAACGTCACCACCGAGCAGGAAAAGGCGCTGTACCTGCGTGCCTTTACCGGCGGTGTGCTGAACCGCACCTATGGCTGGTGGGATGTGCTGCCGGATTCTGCCTACAGCGGCGAGTATGCGGGTCTGCTGGACTGGCTGGACAGCCAGGGTTTTGACCCCTTTACCCAGGTGGCGCAGTATTGCGCCCTGGGGGATGCCGCGCCCGAGGCGAACAACTTGACCATCCAGGTGAAAAACGCCAACCGCGCCTACTGGTATGCCCCCGCCACCCTGGCGGATACCGGCCGCGCTCGGGAATGGCAGGACAGCTGCCTGGAGACCTACGGGCCTTTCGGTAAGCGGAACTACACGATGACCGAAGTTTCGGATGCCCGCCCGGCGGAACTGACCGTGGCGGCAGACTGGGTCGAGAACCCCGAAACGGACGACCAGCGCCGCTATGCCGAGGCCGAGGCCGTCTACCGTAATTTTGTCTATGACCGCTACACCACCCTGGACGAAGATATGTACGCCCTGATGCAGCGGACTTTCTGGGATGGTTATGACAGCGAGAGCGATGGCGTGTACAGCGCCATCAGCCGTGTGCGCCGTGTGCTGGCGGATACCGCCAACTATGACCCGTACCCCGCCGCCGCCCCGGACGGCGTTGACCCGGTGGAGTATTTCCTCTCCGGCGAGGGCACCGGCAACGCGGTACAGTATGCCACTGCTACGGTGCTGGCGCTGCGCGCCCACGGCATCCCGGCCCGCTATGCCGAGGGCTACTACCTCTCGGCCGATGCCTCGGCCCCCGGTACCGTGACCCTGACCGGCAAGGATGCCCACGCCTGGGCGGAGGTTTACTTTGACGGTGTGGGCTGGCTGCCGCTGGATACCACCCCCGGCCACTATTTTGAGGCCGTGGCCCTGCAGCAGATGGTTGGCATGCCCGATGTGGTGCGCAAAACCGCCGCCCTGCAGGAAAACAACACCGATGCCGCGCAGATCACCGGCAGCGGCACAATGGAGGGCGATACCGGCCTGCTGCCCGAAGCATTGAAAGACACCACCCTGGCTCTGCTGGGCATTGCGGCCTTGCTGCTGTTGGCCCTGGCGCTGCTGGTGGCAGCGGCCGAGATCTGGCGCGCCGTAAGCATCCGCCGCGTGGAGCGCGCCTACCGCCGCGCCAGCCCCATGGGCCGTGCCGAGATGATCGAGCACCAGCTGTTCGCTTTGCTGCAGGCCGAGGAAATCGACTCAACCCTGGGCTACGAGACCCAGGCCATCGATGCCCGCGTGGCGGAAAAGTTTGAAAAGGCAAAGCCCGGCGAGTTTGCCCGTACCTGCGCCCTGCTGGAGCGCTGCGTCTACGGCGGCCAGGCTCCCGATGCCCGCGAGGAGCGCGCGCTGAGCAGCTTTTTGTGGAAACTGATCCGCAGCAGGCCGAAGCATACATTGTTGCAGAATTTAAAGCGGAGATACCGCAGGATTTGAGTGGCAGCATCTCCACAGGTAGGGGCGCACAGTGTGCGCCCGCGGGTCGATGCAAGCATCGACCCCTACCGAGTGTTGCCGGAAACTGTAATGGCCCCCTTGTGTAAAGGGTGACTCCCCACAGTGTGGGGAGATGTCGCGAAGCGACAGAGGGGGCCGGGCCCGAAGGGCTCCGCGAAGCGGTGGGGGATTGTCCCGTCTGCACTGTAAATCGGTTTACTGCGTAAGGCCACAATCCCTCCGTCACGGCTTTGCCGCGCCACCTCCCTTTACACAAGGGAGGCTTTTTTGTATCCACTTATATCTTTGCCTTTTTTACGAGGCTATGCTATAATGCCTACAAAACATACAAAGGAGAAACACGCTCATGAAATTTTCTGAGATGCCCTATCAGCGCCCGGATCTGGACGAGATCAAGGCGCAGTTTGCCGCTGTGACCCAGCGCTTTGCCACGGCACCGGACTATGCCGCCGCCAAGGCCGCCTTTCTGGATGAGCAGACCCTGAACAAGCACGTGGACACCCTGGCCAACCTGGCCAGCGTCCGCAACACCATCGATACCCGCGATGAATTCTACGATGGTGAGATGAATTTCTGGAACGCCGCCATCCCGCAGATCCAGGAATGCCAGAACACCTGGAGCGCCGCCCTGCTGGCTTCCCCCTACCGCAAACAGCTGGGCGAGGAGTACGGTGAACTGATGTTCCTCAACGCCGAGATCGCCCAGAAAGCTTTCTCGCCGGAAATTCTGGATGAGATGGCCCAGGAGAACGACCTCTCCACCCAGTACGGCAAGCTGATCGCCTCTGCCCAGATCCCGTTCGAGGGCGGCGTTTACACCTTGAGTCAGCTGTCTCCCTTTAAGAACGACCCTGACGATGCCCGCCGCCTGGCCGCCTGGAAAGCCGAGGGTGCCTGGTATAAGGAGCATCAGGACGAGTTTGACTCCATTTACGATAAGATGGTCCACCTGCGGGACACCATGGGCAAAAAGCTGGGGTACGAGGGCTACACCACCCTGGGCTACTACCGCATGGGCCGCAACTGCTACACCAAGGCGGACGTGGAAAAATTCCGCGCTGCCGTGGTGAAATACCTCGTCCCCGTGGCCGACAGCATCTACCGCGAGCAGGCTAAGCGTCTGGGCAAGCAGTACCCGATGAACGCCGCCGACAACGCCCTGATGTTCCGCAGCGGCAACCCCAAACCCTGCGGCGATGCCGATGCCATCGTGGCCCAGGGCAAAAAGTTCTACGAGGAACTTTCCCCCGAGACGGCTGAATTCTTTAACAAGATGCTGGACGATCAGCTGATGGACCTGCTCTCCACCCCCGGCAAGGCGGGCGGCGGTTACTGCACCAGCCTGGATGATTACGAAGTGCCGTTTATTTTTGCCAACTTCAACGGCACCCAGCACGATGTCGAGGTCGTCACCCACGAGGCCGGCCACGCCTTTGCCGCCTATATGAACCGCAAGCGCATCCCCTATTCCACTGTCTGGCCCAGCATGGAAGCCTGCGAGGTCCACTCCATGTCGATGGAGTTCCTGGCCTGGCCCTGGGCCGAGGGTTTCTTTGGCAAGGATGCCCGCAAGTTCCGCTACAGCCACCTGGCCGGGGCGCTGACCTTCATCCCCTACGGCACGATGGTCGACCACTTCCAGCATATCGTGTACGAAAAGCCGGACATGACCCCGGCCCAGCGCCACGAGACCTGGAAAGAACTGGCCGCCATCTACCAGCCCTGGATGCGCCTGGACGGCGAGATCCCGTTCTACGGTGCAGGCGAGTACTGGCAGCGCCAGATGCACATCTATCAAAGCCCGTTCTACTACATTGATTACTGCCTGGCGCAGACCGTCAGCCTGCAGATCTGGGCACTGATGCAGAAAGACCGCGCCAACGCCTGGGAGCATTACATGGCTTACACCCGCCAGGGCGGCAGCCGCGTGTTCACCGAACTGCTGCAAAACGCCGACCTGACCAGCCCCTTTGAGGAAAGCTACCTGCGCGGTGTCTGCGAGACCGCCAAGGATTGGCTGGACCACTACGACCTGACGGGGCTGGAATAATGGCGGACCGCAAAAAGAAACGTGCCTATCTGGACGACTTTGAAAAAGACCTGAACGGCAACTACCAATACCGTGGTGCCCATTACCGCTACGCGGGCGAACAGCCCCGGGGCAGCGCAATGGCCCGGCTGTGGGTGCTGTGCGGCGGCGGGGCCGTGCTGGCAGCGGCGGCGGGCTTTGTGCCTGGCGCTACCGCCCGCGCGCCGTTCTGGCTGCTGCTGCCCTATATGGCGGGGCTGCTGGCGGCGGTGTATGCCGTCTACCTGCTGGTGCGGCTGACGGCGGGCGGCGACCCGCTGCGGGCCTATCTCCATGAGCAGACCGTGCAAAAATTGCCCTCGGCCTGCATGCTGGCCGCTGTACTTGCGGCAGTGACAGCCGCCGCCCAGCTGGTGCAGCTGGTGCTGATGGGGCAAAACCTGCCCGCCCGCCTGGTGTTCACCCTGCTGCAGGCCGCAGCTGCAGCCGCCTTTGCATGGGCCGACAAACGATTTAAAGCGTTAAAGTACGAGAAACAGGGATGACCCCAATAATAAATATTCATTATTATTTATATATATAATAATGTAGATAGGTGCAAAAAGCGGACGGCTGAACAGCTGCCCGCTTTTTTTATGACGCATAAAAAAATCAATCCCTTTCTTTGCCAAAATTTTATCACAAATTTCGGTAAATGCCACAAAAATGATACTTTTAAGTTGACAAGTTGCCAAACTTACGGTACTATATACCTTAAGTCATTATCGACAAGTGTACACTGTATGAATACACAATGTTCGGAAAGGGGGTACCCCCTTTCCCATTATGGCAGCTGGGGAGCTGCCATAATGACTTGCTGATAGGGCAAATTTTAGGAGGTTTTGTACACATGAAAAACGCAAAGCAAGCCATTGCGCTGGCATCTGCTGCGGCCCTGAGCCTGAGCATGCTGGCTGGCTGCGGCAGCTCCGCTTCTTCCTCCGCCGCCACCAGCGAGGAAGCTACCAGCACCGCCACCGCCGAGGCTACCACTTCCACCAGTGACGGCACCCTCGTCCTGGCAGAGACCGGCTTTGAGGGCAAGTTCAGCCCCTTCTTCGCATCTTCTGCCGCTGACCAGGATGTCATCAACCTGACCCAGCTTGGCCTGCTGGGTGCTGACCGTAAGGGCGAAATGATCCTGAACGGTATCGAGGGCGAGACCCGCGATTACAACGGCACGGACTACACCTACTATGGCACCAGCGACTGCGTTGTCACCGAGAACGATGATGGCACTGTCACCTACGACATCAAGCTGCGTGACGACCTGAAGTTCTCTGACGGCGAGCCTGTCACCATCGATGACGTTATCTTCTCCATCTACGTTTACCTGGATCCGACCTATGACGGTTCCACCACCATGTACTCCACCCCCATCGTTGGCCTGGAGGACTACCGCAACTCCATGTCCACCCTGTCTAAGCTGATCGCTGAGGCTGGCGAGGACAACACCGACAACACCTACTTCACTGCTGACCAGCAGAAGGCTTTCTGGGATGCTGTCAACGAGGGCGGCGTTGCTTTTGCCCAGGAGATCGTTGACTACATGATGGCCAACGGCGCTACCGATGTTGCTTCCGCTGCTGCTGGCTGGGGCTTCGACCTGCCCGATGGTGCTACCGCTAAGGACTTCTTCCTGGCTATCGGCGAGAACTACGACTGGAACTTCTCTGCTATGGAGGCCGAGACTGCTGGCTCTGCCCTGTCTGACCTGATTCCCGAGGAAGTTTACAACT
Source organism: Bulleidia sp. (assembly GCA_963655125.1). Classification (GTDB taxonomy): domain Bacteria; phylum Bacillota; class Clostridia; order Oscillospirales; family Ruminococcaceae; genus Gemmiger. Next base: position 30,590 of record CAVKDR010000051.1, on the reverse strand, counting down.
ACGCCACCACCGGTATTACCGTTGGCAATGACGTGCCCAACGTTGCTGGTATCGTTAAGACCAGCGACTACAGCATGACCCTGACCACCACCGAGCTGTCTACCACCATGATCTACCAGCTGCAGATCCCCATCGCTCCCCTGCACTACTATGGTGATGCTTCCCTGTACGACTACGACAACAACTCCTTCGGCTTTGTCAAGGGTGATCTGAGCGGTGTCCGCTCCAAGACCAGCGCTCCTCTGGGCGGTGGTATGTTCACCTTTAACAAGTACAGCGATGGCGTTGTCTACCTGGATGCCAACCCCGACTACTTCGATGGCGCACCCAAGGTCGCTCACATCAACATGAAGGAGACCCAGGAAGCTGATAAGATCACCGGTGTGCAGGCTGGCACCATCGACATCTCCGATCCTTCCTACTCTCTGGAAGTGGCCAGCCAGATTGCCGACATCAACGGCGCTGAGGGCGAGGATGGCTCTGTCATCACCACCCGCCTGATGGACTACCGCGGCTACGGCTACGTTGCCCTGAATGCTAAGAACGTCAGCGTTGGCAACGATCCCACTTCCGAGGCTTCCAAGAATCTGCGCAAGGCCATCATGACCGTTGTTTCTGCTTACCGTGATGAGGGTATCGACTCTTACTACGGCGATACCGCTACCGTTATTAACTACCCCATCTCCAATACTTCCTGGGCCGCTCCTTCCGTTACCGATGACGGTTACAAGATTGCCTACTCCACCGATGTGGATGGCAACGAGATCTACACCTCTGACATGAAGAGCGAAGACAAGTACGCTGCTGCACTCGAGGCTGCTCTGGGTTACTTCGAGGCTGCTGGTTATACCATCGAGAACGGCCAGGTCACTGCCGCGCCCACTGGTGCCAAGATGGAATACCAGATCAACATCGGCGCCGGCGGCAGCGGCGACCATCCCACCTTCCAGACCTTGACCAACGCCGCAGCCGCCCTTAAGACCATCGGCTTCACCCTGACTGTCAACGATATGGCCAACGCTTCTGACCTGTTCGCTTCCTACCAGTCCGGCGCTGCCGAGGGTTGGGTCGCTGCCTGGCAGTCCACCAATGACCCCGACATGTACCAGCTATACCACAGCAATGGTTCCACCAACTACTACGGCATCAACGATGCAGACCTGGATGAGCTGATCATGGCTGCCCGCCAGACCACCGACCAGGAGGCCCGTAAGGCCATGTACAAAGAGGCCATGGAGATCATCCTGGATTGGGGCGTTGAACTGCCTGTCTACCAGCGCAGCGAGGCTACCATCTTCTCCACCGAGCGTGTCAACATCGACACCATCGCTAAGGACCAGACCCCGTACTGGACCTACAAGTCTGAGCTGAACACCACCGAGCTGAACGGCTGATTTTAGCCAAATTGTGTTTTTGGGGCTGACGGCCCCACGCCTGCGACCGCCTTTCGGCACCCGCTGATGCCAAAGGCGGTTGCTTGCTGTTGACAAAAACATACCACTTTAATATGGTTGTCCCACTCCCCCGCAGGGTATACTGACCCTGCGGGGGATGGGGATGCCCACATTGTGCATCTCCCTGCAAACTATAAAACGCGGCCCCGCCGTGCAAGGAAGGAACGAAACACCCGTGCGAAATTACATCATCAAGCGTATCGCGCAGTCGGTATTGATCCTGTTCTGTGTCATGTTCATTATCTACGCGCTGATCCGCAGCCTGCCCAGCTCTTTTGCCGAGACGATGGCAATGCAGCTGGCCCAGGCACCCGGTGCCAAACCCTACGAGGAATGGCTGGCCCAGCTGAATGCTTCCTATGGCCTGGATCTGGATATTGTGCCCGGTTTCTTCACCTGGCTGTCCAAGGCGATCGTTGGCAACTTTGGCGACAGCTGGAAGTGGAACGTCCCCGCTACCCAGAAGTTCACCGAGGTCGTTGGCCTGTCTGTCATCATGGGCGGTATCTCCTTTGTGCTGTCCATCCTGATTGCTGTGCCCCTGGGCATCCTGGCTGCTACCAAGCAGTACAGCCGCACCGACTATGTTATCACCGCAGCCGCACTGGTCGGCATTTCTCTGCCCACTTTCTTCTTTGCCACGCTGCTTAAGCTGCTGTTCTCCGTCAAACTGGGCTGGTTCGATCTGTACGGCCTGGTGGGGCGTGACTATGCCCAGCTGGACTCCATGGGTCAGTTCCTGGATAAGGCCAACCACCTTGTGCTGCCCATCGCTACGCTGGTCATCGTTTCCATCGGCGGCTACATGCGCTATACCCGCACCAATATGCTGGAAGTGCTCAACGCGGACTACATCCGCACTGCCCGCGCCAAGGGCCTGTCGGAGCATACTGTTATCTATAAGCATGCCTTTCGCAACACGCTGATCCCGCTGGTCACTATCATCGGCGGCAGCCTGCCCGGCCTGTTCAGCGGCGCGTTGATCACCGAGACCCTGTTCTCCATCCCCGGCATCGGCTACATCTCTTACCAGTCGATGGTTGCGGGTGATATCCCCTTTACGATGTTCTACCTGTCCTTTATGGCAGTGCTGACCCTGGCCAGCAACCTGCTGACGGACATCCTGTACGGCGTGGTCGACCCGCGCGTACGCATTTCGTAAGAAAGGAGACTGCACACCCATGAGTGAAAACACCCAGAACCAGAACCCCCAGCAGGAGCAGTACTCCCTGAACGATGACCGCCGCGTCAAGGTGCTTTCCCCCGGCGCACTGGTCGCCAAGCGGTTTTTCCGCAACCGGCTGGCTGTTGTGGGCCTGTCTATTCTGATTGCCATGTTCGTATTCTCTTTCATCGGCGGCCTTGTCAGCCCCTATGGTCAGGACGAGCAGTTCTTTACCTACACCCAGATGTCCAAAGAGTATGTGGGCGTGACCCGCAACGATACCATGCGTTTTGTCGTGGCCGATGGTCAGGACTTTGGCTCCATCGCCCAGAGCAAGGCACTGGAAGCCTCCAAAAAGGGCGAGACCGAGTTCAACTATAAAGATGTAGAATACACTCTCGACCCGATCAGCGATGACTTCTATGTGGTCTACCAGGGCCGCACCGTCATGGGCTATGCCAGCCGTGACCTGGTCAACGAAGCTGACGGCGTGGATAAGTTCGGCTTCGAGACCAAGCTTGCCGCCCTGACCGCCATGGCAAACGGCGAGGAGGAGTTCACCGCCGATGGCGTGGACTACGCCCTGGACGAGGACGGCAACATCTCCGCCGGCGGTGAGACGCTGGGCTATGTCAGCCGCTTCGTGGTTTCCGCTGCCGATGCCAGCATCGTCATCACCCGCGATTTCAAGGAGCGCCTGCAGGAAGCCATCGACAGCGATGCCGAAAAGTTCAACTATACTGATGCGGACGGCAACGAAGCCGAGTACGACATCGTCTACGATCCTTCCACCAAGGTGTGGAGCGTCAAGCAGATGACCGAGACCTACGTCTACGACCGTTACGCCAGCCCCAGCAAGGAGCACTGGCTGGGCACCGACACCAACGGCATGGACATGCTGACCCGCCTGATGTACGGCGGCCGTGTCTCGCTGATCATCGGCTTCATCGTTGTTGTCATCGAGGCTTCCCTTGGTATCCTGATGGGCGGCATCTCCGGCTACTTCGGCGGCTGGGTCGATAACATCATCATGCGTGTGGTCGATGTGTTCTACTGCATCCCCTCGATGCCCGTCATCATCATCATCGGTGCCGCCATGGATGCCATGCGCGTGGACTCCTGGACCCGTATGATGTACCTGATGCTGATCCTCGGCTTCCTGGGCTGGCCCAGCATCGCCCGCCTGGTCCGCGGCCAGATCCTCTCCCTGCGTGAGCAGGAGTTCATGCTGGCTACCGAGGCCTGCGGCATCAACGTCTGGCACCGCATCTTCCGCCACCTGATCCCCAACGTCATCCCGCAGCTGATCGTTACCTGCACCATGGGCCTTGGCTCCACCATCCTGACCGAAGCCACCCTGTCCTTCCTGGGCCTGGGCGTTAAATACCCGTTCGCCTCCTGGGGAAACATCATCAACGATGTCAACAATGCGTACGTCATGACCAACTACCTGTTCATCTGGATCCCCGCCGGTGTCTGCCTGCTGCTCACCGTTCTGGGCTTCAACTTTGTGGGTGACGGTCTGCGCGATGCGTTTGACCCCAAGATGAAACGCTGATTGGAAGGAGAAACACACGATGGCTAAAAAACAGGACGGATACCTTTCCGCCAAAGAGTCGCGGCGTATCTCCAAAGAAAACCGCCGCATTACCGATCAATACGAGAAAAAACGCAAGCGCCGCAACGTGCCGGAGAGTGAGTACACGGTCCAGATGCACGATGAGAAAAACGCGGTCGAGTTCGATAACCTGCACACCTACTTCTTCACCGATACCGGCGTGGTCAAAAGCGTGGATGGTGTCTCCTTTGAGGTACCCATCGGCAAGACGGTCGGCGTTGTGGGCGAGTCCGGCTGCGGCAAGTCCGTTACCAGCCTGTCCCTGATGCAGCTGCTGCAGCGCCCCCAGGGCCAGATCGTGGACGGTGAAATCCGCCTGAACCTGGGCAATGGCAAGGCGTACGACATTGCCAAGACCCCTGCCGATAAGATGCAGGGCCTGCGCGGCAACTTTATCTCGATGATCTTCCAGGAGCCCATGACCAGCCTGAACCCGGTGTTCCGCATCGGTGCCCAGATCGATGAGGTCATCGCCCTGCACGAGGGCGATGGCAAGACCAAGGAGGACATTAAGAAGCGCACCATCGAAATGCTGGAGACGGTCGGTATCGCCAACAGCAACGGTGTGTACGAGATGTACCCCCACGAACTGTCCGGCGGTATGCGCCAGCGTGTCATGATCGCCATGGCCCTGGCCTGCAACCCCAAGATCATCATTGCAGACGAGCCCACCACCGCCCTGGACGTGACCATCCAGGCCCAGATTCTGGACCTGCTGCGCAACCTGAAAGACCGCATCAACTCCTCCATCATGCTCATCACCCATGACCTGGGCGTGATCGCCGAGATGGCGGACTATGTTGTCGTCATGTACGCGGGCCGCGTGGTCGAGAAAGGCACGGTCGAGGAGATCTTCGCCCATCCCAGCCACCCCTACACCATCGGCCTGATGGCCTCCAAGCCGGTCGTTGGCAAAAAGGTCGACCGCCTGTATTCCATCCCCGGTAAGGTGCCCAACCCGGTTGACATGCCGGACTACTGCTACTTCAAGGACCGCTGCGAGATGCAGCTGCCCTGCTGCAGCGGCGAATACCCCTGCGAGATCAGCCTGTCCCCCACCCACAAGGTCAGCTGCTACCGCTACTACGAAGAAAACAGAAAGGCGGGTGAGTGACGCATGGCAAAGAAAATGCCCGAAGAAATGGATTACACCCCCGTCACCTATGACCCTCAGTACATTCTGATGGTCAACCACCTCAAAAAATATTTCCCCATCAAGGGCGGCCTGCTGTCCCAGACGGTGGGCCATGTCAAGGCGGTGGACGGCGTTACCTTTAACCTGCGCCGCGGCTGCACCATGGGCCTGGTGGGCGAGTCCGGCTGCGGCAAGTCCACCACCGGCCGCACCATCCTGCGCCTGAGCGGCGATAAGACCGGCGGCCAGGTGCTGTTCAACGGTAAGGAAGTCTACGATATGAACGCCGCCGAACTGCGGGAACTGCGCACCAAGATGCAGATCATCTTCCAGGATCCGTTCTCCAGCCTGTCCCCGCGTCTGCCTGTCGGTGAGATCATCGGCGAGGCTGTGCGCGAGCATAACCTGGTGCCGAAGAATGAGTTCGATGACTATATCGACCAGGTCATGGACGACTGCGGCCTGCAGCCCTACCACAAGACCCGCTACCCCCACGAGTTCTCCGGCGGCCAGCGCCAGCGTATCTGCATCGCCCGCGCCCTGGCCCTGAACCCGGAGTTCGTTGTCTGTGACGAGCCGGTCTCCGCGCTGGACGTGTCCATCCAGGCACAGATCATCAACCTGCTCAAGACCCTGCAGGAAAAGCGCAACCTGACCTACCTGTTCATCTCCCACGACCTGTCTGTTGTTGAGCATATCTCCGACACGGTGGGCGTTATGTACCTGGGCAACCTGGTGGAGTACGGCGAGACCGATGATATCTTCGCCCACCCGCTGCACCCCTACACCAAGGCGCTGTTCTCGGCCATTCCCATCCCGGATCCCACCGTCAAGCGGGAGCGCATCGTGCTGCAGGGTTCCATCCCGTCCCCGGCCAACCCGCCGGCGGGCTGCAAGTTCCATACCCGCTGCCCCTACGCTACCGAGCGCTGCAAGACCGAAGCCCCCAAACAGCGTGAGGTCGAGCCCGGCCATTATGTGGTCTGCCACCTGTACGAAAAATGAGAAAGCACGATTCCTTTGAGGACGATGGCCGTACCATCGCCGATATGAGCGGCATCGGCCCCGCGCCGACACTGCTGCCCCATAGCCGTAAGCCTGCCGCCGCCCCGGAGCCGGTCAACGACCGCCCCTGGGAGCAGCCCAGTGAATGGACCGCTAAGGAGAAATTCTGGGCCATCCTGGGTGCGCTGAAAGCCACCCTGCTCATCGCCGGTGCCTACCTGGTGGGCCTGGCGGTGCTGCTGGCATTCCTGCTTTGGCTGTGGAAATAAAGTGAAAAAGCCTGTATCTGCCAACGGATACAGGCTTTTTAATTTTTGTTTAACTTTGCGCCCGCACTTTGTGGTACAATCTAAATTAAGAAAGTGGGGATGGCTATGACGATCCAGGAACGGCTCAAACGCTCGAATTTGATCATGCTGGTGGTGCCGGTGGCGGTGGCCGGGGTGCTGCTGGCCGTGGGGCTGGGGGTGCTGGTCCTGCTGCTGGAGACCATCTACCTGCCGCGCTTAGGCCTGACCCTGCAGGACCTGCATGCCCTGGGCGAGCAGGCCGAAGCCGCCTTTGCCGACTTAAAGCGGTTTGTGGTGCTGTACGGCGTGGTGGTCATCGCCGTGCTGCTGGCGGCGGTGGTGGGCACCAACCTGTGGCTGACCCGGATCCTCTTTGCCCATATCCGCGAGCCGTTGGCCGCGCTGATGCAGGGCATCCACCGCATCCAGAACGGCGACCTCAATGCGCCGATTGGCTATGCCAAAAACAATGAATTCCGCCCTGCCTGCGATGCCGTGGACGAGATGGCGGCGCGCCTGCGTGAATCGCTGGCCCAGCAGCAGCGGGAGCAGCAGAAAAAGCAGGAACTGATCGCCGGGATGTCCCACGATTTGAAAAGCCCGCTGACCACCATCCGCGCCTATACCGAGGCCCTGCTGGAGGGGGTGGCCCCCGATGAAGCCGCCCGCCAGCGCTATCTGCAAACCATCTATGCTCGGGAGACCGAACTGGAAGCCCTGGTCAACCGCCTGTTTGAGCTGGCGAAACTGGGCGCCAGCGAGTACCCCGTCCACCCGGAACCGCTGCCCCTGCGCCAGACGGTGGAGGCGATTTTAGCCGACTGCGACCGCGAAGAACTGACGCTGGACAGCACAGCGGTGGGGGACTGTGCCGTAACGGCCGACCGTGAACTGCTGGGACGCATTTTGCATAATCTCATTGATAACAGCTGCAAGTATGGGGCCACCGCCCTGACCCTGCGCAGTGAGCAGACCGCCGCCGGCGTAACGCTGCAGGTGCAGGATAACGGCCCCGGTGTGCCGCCGGAGCAACTTGCCAATTTGTTTGAGCCGTTCTACCGCGGCGATGCGGCCCGCACCAACCCGGCGGCAGGCAGCGGCCTGGGGCTGGCAGTGGTGCGCCGGTCGATGCAGCAGATGGGCGGCAGCGTTCGGGCCGAAAATGCCCCCGGCGGCGGGCTGTGCATCCTGCTGCAATTCCCTGCCGCAAAGGAGTGAAGAAGATGCCAAAGCATATTTTAATTGTAGAGGACGATGCTGACATCGCCGCCATTGAGCGGGACTATCTGGAACTGGGCGGCTACGCTGTGACCATTGCGCCGGACGGCACCACCGGGCTGGATGCGGCACTGCACCAGCCCTTTGACCTGATTTTGCTGGACGTAATGCTGCCCGGCGTGGACGGTTTTACCATCTGCAAGGCCGTGCGGGCGGAAAAGGACATTCCGATCCTGATGGTGACAGCGCGCGGTGAGGACGTGGATAAGATCCGCGGCCTGGGTTTTGGCGCAGATGATTATATCGAAAAGCCCTTTTCTCCCAGTGTGTTGGTGGCACGGGCCAAAGCGCACCTGGCCCAGTATGCCCGGCTGAAACCGGAGACCGCAGGCCCACAGCGCATCACTGCAGGCCCACTGACGGCGGACCCCGCCGCCCGCACCATTGCCAAAAACGGCGTGGAGCTGCCGCTGAAAAACAAAGAGTACGAACTGCTGCTGTTTTTGATGCGCCACCCGGAGCAGGTTTTCAGCCGCGAAGACCTGTACGAGATGATCTGGGGGCTGGAATCGATGGGGGACAACATGACGGTAGCCGTGCATATCAACCGCCTGCGGGAGAAGATCGAGGATGTCCCCTCGGACCCGAAGCTGCTGCAAACGGTGTGGGGCGTGGGCTACCGGCTGCACACAGTTTAAAAACCGTTTAAATTCACAGGGGCCTCTGTTAAAAAAGTTTCGCTATACTGGGTACAGTTCAAGAAACTTTTTAGGGAGGGTTCCTGATGATTGTAACTGCATTTCATGGTTTTTGCATGGCATTGGCCGATAGCGTCCCCGGTGTATCCGGCGGCACGATCGCGTTTATTCTGGGCTTTTACGAGCGGTTCCTGGACGCGCTGCACAATGTGGTGCGGGGCAGCCGCGCCGCGCGCAAAGATGCCTGCGCCTACCTGCTGAAACTGGGCGTTGGCTGGGTTATCGGCATGGGCAGCTGTGTGGTGCTGCTGTCCAGTTTGTTTGAGCAGAACATTTATTTTATGAGTTCGCTGTTCCTCGGCCTGACGGTCTGCTCCATCCCCTTTGTGGCGGCGGCAGAGCGCCAGGCACTGAAAAACCTGCGCTGTGCTGTCTTTCTGTTGCTGGGCGCGGGGGTCGTGGTGGGGCTGACCCTGCTGCGCGACCATGCGGGCGGTTTGGGCAGTATCGATTACGCCCAGCTGCAGCCGCTGCAATACGCCTACCTGTTTGCCTCCGGCGCGGTGGCGATCACGGCCATGGTGCTGCCCGGCATCTCCGGCTCGTCCATTTTGCTGATCGCGGGTGTCTACCTGCCCACCATTCAGGCCGTCCACAGCCTGATGGGCCTGCAGCTGGCTGTGCTGCCGGGGCTGTGTACACTGGGCTTTGGTGTGCTGGCGGGCGTTGCTATTTCCATCAGCGCTATCCGTGCGGCCCTGCAAAAATACCGCAGCCAGATGGTGTGGCTGATTCTGGGCCTGATGCTCGGCTCGCTGTACGCTATCGCCAACGGCCCTGCAAGTTTAGCAACGCCGCGCCCGGCGCTGAGCATGGCGACTTTCCAGCCTGTCGGTTTTGTGCTGGGCGCTGCCGTGCTGCTGGCGCTGGAAGGCGTGAAAATGATGATGGAGCGCAAAGCACAGCCCCATGCACCCATTGTGAAAGGAGCAAAACAGGCATGAACCTCGACTGGAGCATCCTGCACGGCCTGCGGGCGCTGACCACCTGCCCGCTGCTGGATTTCTGGATGCCGAAGATCACGGCACTGGGAAACAGTGGCATCATTTGGGTGCTGGCCGCCGCAGCGCTGCTTTGCACCAAAAAGTACCGCAGGTACGGTGTGCTGCTGTTGGCGGGGCTGGCCGTGGGGATGCTGGCGGGCAACCTGGTGCTGAAAAACCTCTTTGCCCGGCCGCGCCCCTGCTGGCTGGACGAAAGTGTGCCGCTGCTGATCGCCCGGCCCAGCGATTACTCTTTCCCCTCCGGCCACACAATGGCCGGGGCCATCGGTGCCACTATCCTGACGGCGGCGGACCGGCGGTTCGCCTGGGCGGCTGTCCCGCTGGCGGTACTGATCGCATTTTCTCGCATGTACCTGTACGTGCATTTTCCCAGTGACATCCTGGGCGGTGCGGTATTGGGCGTGGGAATCGGAATGTTGATGCTGTATGGTACCAGACATAAAGTGCGATAGAACGTTTTTGTAGGGGCACCCGCAAGGTTGGAAATTACGCAAGGTTCCGCGGGCGAACAATGTTCGCCCCTACAGCCTCTACAACGTAATTTGGGTTTCTCAATAATAAAAGGCGCAGTCGAAACTGCGCCTTTTTGCTATCTTATGACTTTTACACGCTCAACCGGTCGATTTCCGCCAATTCTTCGGCGGTAAAATTCGTGTTCTCCACGGCCTTGATGTTGTCCAAAATCTGGCTGGGGCGCGAGGCACCGATCAGCACACTGGTGATCTCCTCTTTTGCCAGCAGCCAGGCCAGCGCCATCTCGGCCAGCGTCTGGCCGCGGGCGGCGGCAAGGTCGTTCAGCTTGGCAATGCGGCCCAGCAGTTCGGGGGTCAGGTCACTTTCCTTTAAAAAACGGCCATCAGTATGCACACGGCTGTCGGCGGGGATGCCGTGCAGGTAACGGTCAGTCAGGCGGCCCTGGGCCAGCGGGCTGAAAGTGATAATACCCTTGCCCAGCTTGGCGGCGGTCTCTTTCAGGCCGTTTCTCTCCACAGTGCGGTCCAAAATCGAGTAGCGGTTCTGGTTGATGACAAACGGCACATGCAATTCATCCAAAATGGCGGCGGCCTTTTCCAGCGTGGGGCCGTCATAGTTGGACAGGCCCGCATACAGCGCCTTGCCGCTGCGCACAGCCTGGGCCAGCGCGCCCATGGTCTCCTCCAGCGGGGTCTTGGGGTCCATGCGGTGGTGGTAGAAAATATCCACATAGTCCAGCCCCATGCGGCGCAGACTTTGATCCAGGCTTGCCAGCAGGTACTTGCGGCTGCCCCAGTCACCGTAGGGGCCGTCCCACATCGTGTAGCCCGCCTTGGTGGAGATGATGAGTTCATCGCGGTAGGGCATCAGGTCGTCCCGCAGAATTTTGCCAAAGTTGGTCTCGGCCGCGCCCGGCTCCGGGCCGTAGTTGTTGGCCAGGTCAAAGTGGGTAATGCCGTGGTCGAAGGCAGTGCGGCAGAGCGCCCGCATATTCTCATAAGGCGCAGTATCGCCAAAATTGTGCCATAACCCCAGCGAGACAGCGGGCAGCAGCAAACCGCTGTTGCCACAGCGGCGGTAGGGCAGGACGGTGTAACGGCTTTGGGCAGCTTGATACATGGTAGAGGACCTCCCTAAATCAATTTTGTGGTATGCCTTTATTCTACCTCTTTTGCGGCATCATTGCCATGGATTTTTTCATCATGGCCCAGCCCCTGCACCCAGTCAATAAGCAGGCTGGAGACCGTCACCGTCACCAGCGAAAACGCAATGCGCCGTGCCGGAATGTAGGAAAGGGATGCCGCCAGCACGACCAAATCAGTAAACAGGTAGGACCGTGCCAGCTTCCACCCGGTCAGCTGGTGGATGACCAGCGCCAGGGCATCATCGCCGCCGCTGGAGCCGCCCTGCCGCACGATCAGCCCCACGCCGATGCCCACAAACGCACCGCCCAGCAGGGCCGCCGCCAGCGGCCAGGGGGTCAGGTCGGGCAGCATGGGCGGGAAACTCTCCCACACGCGGTAGAACCCGGCCAGGCTTACGCTGGCTACCGCCGCCGTCAGGATGAAATCCAGCCCCAGGAACTTGAACGCCAGCGCGTAGCAGAGAAAATCCAGCAGCGGCGAGGCGATGGAGGCCGGGATGCCCAGCCAATGGTTCATCAGCAGCACCAGGCCGATGACACCGCCCTCGGTAATAGCGGCGCGCTGGTGGATGTTGTGGATGCCAAAGGACAAAATGGCCGTGCCCAGCACCAGCCAGAACAGACGTTTTAGCGTAAAGTTGGAAACAAATTTTTTCAAGGACTGCATAGCTTACCTCACACACAAAGTTCTACCAGTATAACATAGCAGCGATAAAAAGTCAAAAAACGGTCAAAAATTTATCAGGTGGGGCGAAAAACCCTTGTAAAAGGCGGCCTTTTGCGGTATACTGATGCACGGCGGGTCATCCGGCCCGTACATTTGCGCTGTACTCCCGAGATGTAGGAGACGGCAGCAGGAGGAAAATTGAATATGAAAAACCGTACCAACGTCCGTTGGCTGACCCAGCTTGCACTGCTGGCGGCCATTTTGCTGGTGATGAACTACACCCCGCTGGGCTATCTGCAGATCGGCCCGCTGTCGGCTTCGCTGCTGACGGTACCGGTGGCGATCGGCGCTATGACGATGGACCCCCTGGCCGGTGCCATCCTGGGCGGCATTTTTGGTGCCACCAGCTTTATCCAGATGGTCGAGGGCAAAAGCGCCATGGGTGCTGCGCTGTTCGGTGTGAATCCCTTTGGCGCGTTCGTAGTCAGCTTTGTGGCCCGTGTGCTGGAAGGCCTGTGTACCGCGCTGATCTTCAATGCCCTGCGCAAGGCTATGCCCAAAAAGGAAAAGCTCTGCTGCGTCATCGGTGCAATCTGCACCCCGGTGCTGAACACCGTGTTCTTCATGGGCTTCCTGGTACTGTTCTTTTATAACTGCGACTATGTGCAGAATTTGGCCCAGACGCTGGGTGCCACCAACGCCTTTATGTTTATTGTGCTGCTGGTGGGTGTGCAGGCTGTCATTGAATGGCTGATCTGCGGTGTGGTAGCCAGCGCAGTCACCCTGCCGGTGCGCAAGTATCTGAAACTGAACTGATGCGATAGCATCTTCCCAAGGCATCCCCAAAACGGGGATGCCTTTTTTGCGCGCTGGTTGCTAAACTGGCCCTATAAAAAAGATATAGTTTGGCACTTTGATGGTGCCAGAAAAGAGCGTATGATGTGCCTATACCAAAAAACGAGAGGGGATATAGGAAAATGAACGGATACAACCTGATTAAGAAAAAGCCGGTGCTGTGGCTGACGATGACGGCGGTGCTGATGGCGATGAACGTGGTGCTCAGTTCTTTCAGCATCCCGGTGCCGGGCGGGCATCTCTACCTGAACGACATCGTCATCTGCACGGCGGCGATCCTGCTGGATCCGCTGGGCGCGTTTATCGTGGGCGGCGTTGGTGCATTCCTGGGCGATTTCTTCTTCTACCCGGCTCCGATGTTTGTCTCGCTGGCTTCCCACGGCTTGGAGGCGATCGTGATCTCGCTGTGCGCCCACAACCTGTTCAAGGAGAAAAAGGTCCTGGGGGCCGGTGTTGGCGTGGTGCTGGGAGCCATCATCATGGTCATTGGTTACACGCTGGGCCGTGCTTTTGTCTACAGCACCCCGGAGTATGCCATCATCAAACTGCCTTTCGAGATCCTGCAGGCTGGCATCGGTGCCGTGATGGGCATGGTCCTCTGCTTCTCCCGCAACCTCGCCCAACGCTTTGAAAAAATCTGCGCCTGACCTACTTTCTTTGAAAAGAAAGTAGGCAAAGAAACTTTAATTTGGCTTACCGTAAAAGGGATATAAACGAAAAGCGGCCCATCACTGCATTGTGCAGGGATGGGCCGCTTACTTGTTGTTATGCTTTCGGGAAAGTCACTTTGATGGTAGTGCCGCTGCCCACCTGGCTTTGCAGGTCGATGCGGGCGTGGTGCAGCAGGGCAATATGCTTGACGATCGCCAGTCCCAGGCCGGTGCCGCCGGTGGCTTTACTGCGGCTCTTGTCCACGCGGTAGAACCGCTCGAACACGCGGGCCTGGCTGTCCTGCGGGATGCCGATGCCGTTATCCTCCACCTGCAGCCAGGGGCCGTCAGGGCCGGTGCCGCAACGCAGTTCCACATGGCCGCCGGGCTGGTTATAGCGGATGGCATTGTCGCACAGGTTGGTGGTCAGTTCAGCCAGCAGGTCCTTGCTGCCCTGCACAGTGGTGGGCTGGGCGCTGTATTGCAGCGTCACGTAGGCCTTGCGGGCGTTCACTGTCATGTTCTGGGCGGTCTCCTTAATGAGGGCGGCCAGGTCCACCGGTACCATCTCCACCGGCTTTTCCCGGCTTTGGCTGGCCTGGGTGCTGTCCAGTTCGCTCAGCTGCAAAATATCGCTGACCAGCGCGATCATCCGCTGGGCTTCCTTATGGATGCGCGCTGCAAAGGTGGGCACATCGGCGGGCTTAGCCATGCCGGTTTCAATCAACTCGGCGTAGCCGGAAATGCTGGTCAGCGGGGTCTTTAACTCATGGCTGACGTTGGCGGTAAATTCCCGGCGCATCGTCTCGTTATCCTCCCGCAGTTTGCGGTCGGTCTGGATGGTACGTGCCAGGGGGATCAGTTCTTCGTAGGGGACATCGGCCTCGATGGTATCCAGGTTTTCCGCCAGATGGTTGATAGGCTGCACCATGCGGCGGGTCAGCCACCAGGCCAGCACCGCCGTAGCCAGCAAAATAACCACCACCGCGCCGCAAAGCAGCGGCAGGGTGTCGGCGCTCAGGCCCCGAATGTTGGCAACATCCTCGCCCACGCGCAGCACCTGCGTCCCCTCCGGGGTTACGATGCGGCGGGCGTAGTAGTGGGTCTCCGCCTGCATGGTCTGGCTTTCGCGGGTCAGGCTGGCGCTTCCGCTGGCCATGGCCGCAATGAACTCCGGGCGGTCGGCATGGTTGGGCAGGTCGGGGGCATCCACGGCGTAAACATTGCCGTTCACATCGTAAACTACGCCCGTTGCGGCTTCGTTGTCATACAGCACGGTACCATCGCCATTGATAAGGGTAAAGCGCAGGGCGGTGTCGCGCTCCGGCAGCAGGTTAGCCAGGGTCACGGCATCATGGGTGGGCTGGGCTTCGTACCCTGTGGCCACGCTGTCACAAACTTGGCTCAGGTAGGTATCTACCCGCACCGTGTAGCTGCGCTGGAACAGCAGCGTGGCGATCGCCAGCGTTACCACCATGCACAGCAGGCCCACAATAAGCAGTCCGCGGCGGTAGCGGCGGGTCATGCTCAGGGGGCGCTTTTCCTTTTGCTGTTCGTCACTCATCGGTGCCCTCCGTGCTCAGCTTGTAGCCCACCTTGCGCACGGTGCGGATGGCCTCGCCCGCAGCACCCAGCTTTTGGCGCAGGGTGCGCACGTGCATATCGATGGTGCGGGATTCCAGCAGATCATCGGTGTCCCAGACCTCTTTCATGATGCGCTCGCGGGCCAGCACCTGGTCGGGATGCTCCAGAAACAGATGCAGCAGCGCGTATTCTTTAAAGGTGAGTTCCACAGGTACGCCATCGGCCTTGACCGTGCGGGCCACGTCATCGATGACGATGCCGCCGAACTGCAGCGTTTTGGGTGCGGGGGCCGGGGCAGCTGCCGCGGCGCGGCGCAGCACCGCCTTGACCCGGGAAATGAACTCCATAATGCCAAAGGGCTTGCAGAGGTAATCGTCCGCGCCGTGGTCCAGCCCTTTGACCACATCGATCTCGCTGGTCTTGGCCGTAACCATGATGACCGGCAGGGTCTGGGTGGCGGGGTCATCCCGCAGCTTGGACAAAATCTGGTAGCCGTCCTCATCGGGCAGCATCACGTCCAGAATGACCAGCTCCGGCCGGGTCTGGTGCATGGCAGCCCAAAAGCTGGCACCGTCCTCGCAGCCGGCAGCCTCGTAGCCGTTGGTTTGCAGGGCATACTGTTCCAGTTCGCGGATGCTGGCGTCATCCTCCACAATGTAGATCATACAAGTTCCCCTCTCTTACAAAAACAGGGGCCGGGCCATGCGCCCAGCCCCTTACGATTATGCGTCATCTTCCGCGTTGCCGGGGGCCGAAACAGGCTGCATTTCGGCGTAGGTCTCCGGCGGGAAGGTATAGCGGCCGCGGTATTTCTCGTACCGCTGCTCAAATTTCACGCTGCCGCCATGTTTGACGGAAGCCAGGTACTCGTGGGTGTCGAACTTATCGGCGGCGACCTCGATCATCGCAACAGCGATGTTGGAGCAATGGTCAGCGATACGCTCGTAGTTGGTCAGCAGGTCATCCAGCACAAAGCCGTACTCGATGGTGCAGACACCGGCCTGCAGGCGGGCGATGTGGCGGGTCTTGACCTCGCGCACCAGGCCGTCCACGACCTGCTCCAGCGGCTCGATCTTGCCAGCGGCATAGACATCGCCTTTCTGGAAGGCATCGACCGTGCGGTTGACGATGTCCTGCACGGCAGCTTCCAACACGCCCAGGTCGCCCAGGGCTTCCTCGCTGAACTGGATGGACTTATCGCGAATCTCCTCCGCCGTTTTAATAAGGTTGACGGCGTGGTCGGAGACGCGCTCGAAATCGCCGATGGTGTGCAGCAGGGTGTTGACCGTGCGGTTGTCCTCGGTAGAAAGGTGCTTGGCGCTCAATTTAACAAGGTAGGTGCCCAGCACGTCCTCGTAATGGTCAACGGCATCCTCTTTGCGTTCGACCTCATCGGCGATGGCATCGTTCCACTTATGGGTGGTGGACATGGCCTGCAGCAGCGCAGTGCGGCAGATCTCGGCCATATCGCCGCCGGTGAGCATGGCGCGGGCCACGGCCACGGACGGGGTGGCGAGCAGACGCTCGTCCAGCAGGGAGTTCTCTTGCTGCTTGTCGGCAGGGGAGTCAGGCACGGTCATGATGGCCATCTTCTCCAGCAGACGGTTGAACGGCAGCAGGATGGCGGTGGTGACCACGTTGAAGATGGTATGCACGATGGCGATACCAAAGGTGTTGGCGGTGGCGTTAAAGAAGCTGAAACCGATCAGCGCATGCAGGCCGTAGAACCCGCACAGGAAGATCACGGTGCCGATGACATTGAAATAGAGATGGACGAAAGCGGTGCGCTTGGCGTTTTTGTTCGCACCGGCCGAGGAGATCAGCGCCGTGACGGTGGTGCCGATGTTCTGGCCCATGATGATGGGCACGGCGGCGGAGTAGGTGACCGCGCCCGTGCTGGTCAGCGCCTGCAGGATACCGACAGCCGCAGAGGAAGACTGCAGCACAGCCGTCAGCACCGCACCGGCGATAACACCCAAGATGGGGTTGGTGAAGCTGAGGAAAAGATTCATGAACCAAGGCTCGTCCGCCAGGGGGGACATGGCCGTGGACATGGTGTGCATGCCGGTCATCAGGATGGCGAAGCCCAGCAGGATCTTGCCCACGCCGCGCTTGCGGTCCTTGCCGACCATATACAGCCAGATGCCGATGAAGCCGAGGATGGGGCTCCAGGCATTGGGGTTGAGCATTTGGGTGATAAAGCTGTCACCCTCCAAACCGGAGAGCGAGAGCAGCCAGCCGGTGACGGTGGTGCCGATGTTGGCACCCATGATCACGCCAATAGCCTGATGCAGTTCCATCAAACCAGAGTTGACGAAGCCGACCGCCATAACGGTGGTAGCGCCGCTGGACTGGATGACAGCGGTAACGGCCATGCCCAGCAGCAAGCCGCGAACAGGGCTGGAAGTCATGGTGGAGAGGATGCCCTGCAGTTTGCTGCCGGCAGTCTGCTCCAGCGCTTTGCCCATCAGGTCCATGCCATACAGGAACATGGCGATGCCGCCCATCAGGGTGAACACATTAAAAATGGTCATCGGATTACACGTCCATTCTCTTTATTTCTCTATACCATTATGTATTATAACTGGATTAGCGGGCTTTTCACAGCAGAGATGCGTAAAGGTTTTGTAAAGTTTGTGTAAAATGGTGTTTTATCGCTTATTTATTGTCTGGCACCGCAGTGCTCCGACTCAAATGCCCTTGTTGATTCTTTTAAGAACATCGGGACAAGCATTGCTTGCCCCCGCAAAAAGCCCCCTGCCAAATATCGGCAGGGGGCTCTTATCGAAATTTAGTGGTTCTTATAGTAGTTGATGAGGCAGCCATCGGCCAGGATCTGGCGCTCGGCATCGGTCATGGCACCAAGGTGGACGCGGAACTCTACCAGGCCACCATCGGGTTTGATGGCGATAGCCGTCATCTCATCGGCGGCTTCCAGCAGGGCCTTGCGGATGCCGGGCAGGTAGACGTAGTCACCGTTGTCCAGCACGTTGGGGGTATCCAGCAGGAAAGGCAGCATGCCCCAGTTGATGCAGTTGGAGCGGTAGCGCTTGGTGGCGTACTCGCAGGCAAAGTTGGCGGCACCGCCCAGCACACGCTGGCAGCTGGCGGCCTGCTCGCGGGCCGAGCCATCGCCGGGCTTGTTGGCGAAAATGGCCGAGCCGATGTTGGTATGGGCCGCATCCGGGTGGTAGCCCAGTGCCTTGACCTGGGCGTAGACCACCGTAATTTCATCGGGCACTTCACCCGTCAGGCGCTCATTATCCAGGGCCTTTACCGCCTTGGCGTTGGGCACGTAGGCCGGGTCTTTGCGGGAGAGGGTGAACTCTGCCAGACGCAGCGGGTTGGAGCGGAAAGACGAAGTCTCGCCGGAGGGGATCAGTTCATCGGTGGTGGTGACAGGGTCGGTGATGTAGCTGACGATCTTGACCAGCAGGTCATCGGACAGGGCAGGCTGCTCTGGCCAATCCTTGATGTTGGGGCCGAATTTCAGTTCATAGTCCGGCTCCGGATGGCCCCAGCCGTTGTAGATGCGCTTATCGTACACGCCCTGGTCAAAGTGATAGTCCGGGGTGGTGTACTCCACATCCGTCAGTTCGCTGGCGGCGGTCAGGTAGCCGCCGTTGGCCGCCGTGGCGGCGATGGAACGAGCATCCATCAGTGCCACCGCGCTGATCTGTCCCTCGCCGGGCTTGGAGCCCTCGCGGTTGGGGAAGTTGCGGGTGGTGTGGCGGATGGAGAACTCGCCGTTGGCCGGGGTGTCGCCCGCGCCGAAGCAGGGGCCGCAGAAGCACTCGCGGAAGATGCCGCCTGCGGATACAATATCCGCTACAGCGCCGTTTTTGACCAGTTCCAGATAGGTGGGCATGCTGTCCGGGTAGACGCTGAACTTGAACGCGCCGTTGCCGCAGCTCTTGCCGCGGATGATGTCGGCAACCGCGCAGATGTTCTCATAGGTGCCGCCGGAACAGCCGGCCACAACGCCCTGCTCCACATAAATACGGCCATCGGGGCAGATCTTGCCCACCAGGTCCATATGCACTTTGCCGCCCAGCTGCTTGTTGGCCTGATCCTCGGCCGCCTGCAGAATTTCTTTGGCGTTGGCTTTCAGCTCTCGGATGGGGTAGGCGTAGCTGGGGTGCATCGGCAGCGCGATCATGCACTCCACGGTGGAAAGGTCCAGTTCGATGCAGCCATCGTAGTAGGCCACATCGGCGGGGCGCAGTTCCCTGTAGGCTTCGGGGCGGTTGTGTTGCACGAAATATTCTTTCGTAACATCGTCCGTCTGCCAGATGGAGGACCAGCAGGTGGTCTCGGTGGTCATGACATCGATGCCGTTGCGGTAATCGGCGGAGAGGTTGGCCACGCCGGGGCCGACAAACTCCATGACCTTGTTCTTCACGTAGCCGTTGGCATAGGTGGCTGCCACCAGCGCCAGGGCCACATCGTGGGGGCCAACGCCGGGGTTGGGCTTGCCGGTCAGGTAGATAGCTACCACGCCGGGGTAGGCCATATCATAGGTACGGCCCACCAGCTGCTTGGCCAGCTCGCCGCCGCCCTCGCCCACCGCCATGGTGCCCAAAGCGCCGTAGCGGGTGTGGGAGTCGGAACCTAAAATCATGCGGCCGCAGCCGGACATCATTTCCCGGTTATAGCTGTGGATGACAGCCATGTTCGGCGGAACGTAGATGCCGCCGTATTTGTGGGCGGCAGAGAGGGCAAACTGGTGGTCGTCCTCGTTGATGGTACCGCCGACCGCGCACAGGCTGTTGTGGCAGTTGGTCATAACGTAGGGCAGCGGGAATTCTTTCATGCCGGAGGCGCGGGCCGTCTGGATGATGCCGACGTAGGTGATGTCGTGGCTGGTCATCGAGTCGAACTTCATGCGCAGGTCCTGCATGGAATCGCCGGTATTATGTGCTTTTAAGATGCCGTAGGCGATGGTGCCCTTTTTGGCTTCCGCTTCGGTCACGCCCGCCGGGGCTTCCTGCTGGGGCACACCGTTGACGAGGTATACGCCGGTATCGTGCAGTTTCATAGGCTTCTCTCCTTGCCTTTTTTAGGTTGCGATAACGGAAAGGTCCTGCGGAGGGGGCAAGCCCCCTCCTTACAGAACCAATTTTTAAGGGGGTATTGTAGGGAGGGGTCTTGACCCCTCCTTATCGGCCGCCCAAATTACAGCCGGGCGATGACGGCCTGGGTGAATTCCTGGGTGCCGGCCGTGCCGCCGATGTCAGCGGTGACGACCTTGCCCTCGGCCACCTGGGCCTGGATGGCGGCGTTCAGTTTATCGGCCTTATCGGTAAGCCCCAAGTCGTTCAGCATCATGGCAAAGGCCATCAGGATAGCACTGGGGTTGGCCTTATCCTGGCCCGCAATGTCGGGGGCAGAGCCGTGGACGGCCTCATAAATGCGCGTTTTATCGCCAATGTTGGCGCTGGGGGCAAAGCCCAGGCCGCCCACCAGACCGGCGCACAAATCGCTGATGATGTCGCCGTAGAGGTTGGGAGCGACCAGCACATCGAACTGCTCCGGCTTCTGCACCAGCTTCATGCACAGGGCATCGATGATGCAGTCGTTGGCTTCAATGTCGGGGTAGTCCTCGGCTACCTCGCGGAAAGTGCGCAGGAACAGGCCGTCGGTCAGCTTCATGATGTTGGCCTTGTGTACGGCGGTGACCTTTTTGCGGCCGTTTTTCTGGGCGTAGTCAAAGGCGAAGCGGCAGATCTTCTCGCAGGCCGGGCGGGTGATGAGTTTCACGCCGTTGGCAATGTCATCGGTGAGCATATACTCGATGCCTTTGTACAGGTCCTCGGTGTTCTCGCGCACGATGACGAGGTCAACGTTTTCAAAGCGGGTGGGTACGCCCGGCAGCGTGTGCACAGGGCGCAGGTTGGCGTAGGTGGCAAAGCGCTGGCGCAGCTGCACATTGATACTGCGGAAGCCTTTGCCAATGGGCGTGGCGGTGGGGCCTTTCAGCGCCCAGCCGCATTCCTCGATGGCATCCAGTGTGCCGGGGGCAATCAGTTCACCGCTGACTTCGGCATACTCGGCACCGGCCTCGCACACCTGCCATTCGATGCCGGTGTTCAGTGCGGCCGAGACAGCGCGCACACTTTCGGCGATCTCGCGGCCAATGCCATCGCCTGGGATCAGTACTGCTTTCATAAAAATACGTTCCCCTTCCCTGTGTTTTTTTGATAGGCTCCCTCTGAGAGGAAACTGTAGACGGTCGAAAAAAACTTTTGTAGGGGCGAACAGTGTTCGCCCGTGGCCGTTTACCGCATGAGCAGCTTTCCCGGAAAGGCGCTGCTGCGTCAAGTTGGCGGGCGAACACTGTTCGCCCCTACATGCTCTACAAGAGAAAGCTATCGTTCTTTTCGACGCATGGAGGCTCCCTGCACAAGGGGGCCGCAAGCAGCGAAAATGCTGCAATATACTACAACTATATCTGCTTTGGGCCGGTTTGTCAACGCGGTTTTTTATGCAGACCGTGTCAAAACGACTACAAGCTTAATAAAATAAAGTCGTACTTTGGCTATTGTAGCAATATTTTAAGTTTTTCTTGACGAAATCCCAAATCCGTTATATTATTGTAGCAATCACCCACGCGGTGGGTGCCTGTGGTGCAGAAATGGGAAATTTGTGTGCGTGTATAAATATACAAGTTGGAGAGGGGTCTGTCGATGTATTACCCGGATGTACCGGCGCTGGAGCCGGATGAACTGGAACTGCTTTGCCATGAATATGTAGAGCATAACGCCACGCTGGATCCGCACCTGGCGGATCAGATGGGCGTTAAGCGCGGCCTGCGTAACCTGGACGGCACCGGCGTGCTGGCCGGTATCACCAACGTGTCCAGCGTTATCGGCTATGATAAAAAGGAGGACGGCACCATTGTGCCTATCCCCGGCCGGTTGGTCTACCGCGGCATCGACCTGGATACCCTGGCTGCCGAGGCCGATGCCAGCGACCGCTTTATGTTTGAGGAAGTCATCTGGCTGTTGCTGTTCGGCTCTCTGCCCACGCGGGACCAGTATGCCAAGTTCCGCAAGCTGCTGGAGAACCACCGCGAACTGCCCCGCGGCTTTGCGGACGACATGATCTTAAACTCGCCCTCGCCCAACCTGATGAACAAGATGGCGCGAAGCGTACTGGCTATGTACAGCTACGATGAGCATGCCGAGGATTCCAGCCTGCCCAACATCCTGCGGCAGAGCATCAACCTGATCGCCGAGCTGCCCACCATGATGGTGAACGCCTACCAGATCAAGCGCCGCGTCTACGACCGCAACAGCATGTATTTCCACCTGCCCACCGAGGGGCAGAGCACGGCCGAGCATATCCTGTCCACCTACCGTGCCGACCAGAAGTTCACCCACGAGGAAGCCCGCCTGCTGGATCTGTGCCTGCTGGTCCACGCTGACCACGGCGGCGGTAACTGCTCGACCTTTACCTGCCGTGTGCTGTCCAGTTCCGGCACCGATACCTATGCAGCCATCTCGGCGGCCATTGGTGCCCTGAAAGGCCCCAAGCACGGCGGTGCAAACCTGAAAGTCATGCACCAGCTGGACTACATTTTGGAAAATGTGGAGGATCCCACCAACGATGACGAGGTGCGGGAGTTCCTGCGCAAGATCATCCGCAAAGAGCGCGGCGACGGCAGCGGCCTGATCTACGGCATGGGCCATGCGGTCTACACTTTGAGCGACCCCCGCGCCCAGATTTTGAAAACCCACGCCAAGAGCCTGGCCTACAAAAAAGGCTATGACGAAGAATACGAGATGCTGTGCAGCATCGAGCGGCTGGCCCCCCAGGTATTTGCCGAGGAAAAGCACGGCCCCAAAAAGGTGTGCGCCAACGTGGATCTGTTCAGCGGCCTGATCTACCGCATGCTGGGCATCAGCGAGGACCTGTTTACCCCGCTGTTCGCCATTGCCCGTGTGCCCGGCTGGTGCGCCCACCGCGTGGAAGAAGTGGAGTTCGCCAACCGCATCATCCGCCCCGCCTACAAATACGTGGGCCATCCGCAGGAGTATCTGCCGCTGGAAGAACGGTAATTTTATACAAAAAGTAAAAAGGCTCCCCTTTGAGGGGAGCTCCCGCGCAAGCGGGTGAGGGGTGGCCTGCAGGCACAAACCTGCCATGTGGCCACCCTTCAGTCACCTTCGGTGACAGCTCCCCTCAAGGGGAGCCTTTTATGTTCGTCACACAAACACCACCTGCACCAGCACCATGTACAGCGCGGTACCGGCGGCAATGCTTAATAAGGTATTCTTTTTCCAGCAGTGCAGGGCCACCACGGCAGCTGCGGCAATCAGTTCCGGCAGGCCGTGGGTGGGGCCGAACAAATCCACGCCCCGCAGGCAGTAGACCACCAGCATAGCCATAATGGCGCAGGGCAGCACCCCGGCCAGGTAGGTGATGAACCGGGGCGTCGGCCGCCCGCCGCCAAATACCAAAAACGGCAGAAAGCGAATCAGCATGGTAACAGCGGCCACCACTGCCACCAACGCCATACCGTGAATATCAATCGACATGGGCGGCATCCTCCTTTGCAGCGCGTTTTTCCATGGGGCCGCGCAGCAGCGTCAGCGCTGCCGTGATGCCCAGCATGGACGGGATCAGGAAGTTACTGCTGCCGAAAATCACCAGGCAGACCAGCGAAACACCCAGCCCCACCAGCGCGGGGGTGTGATCCTTGCTGCTGCGCCACTGCTCCACCATAACAACGATGAACAGAGCGGTCATCGAAAAGTCGATGCCGGTGGTATCAAAGGGGATGATGCTGCCCAGCAGCGTACCGGTCACGCAGCCCGCCACCCAATAAATCTGGTCAAACAGCGAGGCAAACAGGTAGTAGCGGTTCTGGTCCACACCCTCCGGCACATCGCCGCTGCATACCACCGAGTAAGTCTCATCGGTGAGGGCGAAGATCAGGTACGGTTTGGCCGCACCCGTGCCTTTATAGCGCTGCAGCATCGAAATGCCGTAAAACAGGTGCCGGGCGTTGACCATCAGGGTCATCAGCGCCGCCGAGATCAGCGATGCGCCGCCGGCCAATAAATCTATGGTAACGTACTGCATGCTGCCCGCGTAAATGAGGGCGCTCATGGCCAAGGACCAGCCCACGCCATACCCCTTACTTTGCAGCAGCACACCGAAGCCCAGCCCCAGGACGAGGTAACCCGCCATGATGGGCAAGGTACGCGTGAACGCGTAGCGGAGTGTTTTCATTGTATTTCCCCTTTAGCCTACTGAAGTGCTAGGTTAGTATAGCACAAAAAAAGCCCCTGCGCAAGCAGGGGCAGAGGATTCACTCCCGGCACAGTATATCCTGATAGGGACCTACACCGGATTTTACTTTCTGCAATTGGCCGGCCTGTATCAGCTGTTCAATGCGGCGGCAAATCAACTGGTCACCAATGCCCAGGTTACATTCGGCCAACACTTTGCCGATAAGCTGGGCTGTCATAAATTCACCCGCCGGGGCTTTGCTTACGATCGTGGCATCGTAAAAATCGGCGGGCACACTGGTCAGCTGGCCGTTTACCTCGGCGCGAAGCGGGGCGTTTTCCTGCTGCAATTTGCGCCATTGGGCGGCAAGGGCATGACGGTCAGTGTCGGAAAGCGGGCGCTCATACCTTAATAGTTTTCCCAGTTCGCCGGGGTGGCGTTCGCCCAGGGCGGCGCGGCGGGTCACGCCGTCTTTTGTTTCAAATTCCGGGGACTGTACCACCGTGATTTCACAGGGGATATCTTCCAGCAAAGCGGCAGCGGCATACAGACCGCACTGGGCACCGGGGGTAAAATCGCACCAGACGCGCACCGGCTCACCTGCGCCCGCGCGGGTCAGCAGGGTTTGCAGGTCTTTCTGGCAGGCCTGCCAATACTGCTCCACGTTTGCATCCGTCCCGGCTTCGTCTCCGTGCGGGGAGAAGCAGAGCCACCCCCGCACAAATTCCTTGCGGGCATTGCTCATCAGCTCACCGGCGATGGCTCCCTCGTTCAGGTCGTTCAGCAGGGCCGCCACATCGTTGGGCTCATAATCCACGGGGACGGCTTCGGCGCAGCGGCGGGCCTCCTGCTTTTGGGCGCGGCGTTTATAAAAAGGTGCGGCCAGGGTGCGGTAAACGGCAAAGGCCGCCTTTTGCAGCGGGGTGTCCAGCGGTTTATCGGTGGAAATAATCACCGCCGTGGCCCCGCCGAGTGTTTTGCCCATATGCGGGGCACAGACAAGCGAGCCTTTGACGGAATCGCCGAAGCAGAGTTGAAGCATGAGTTGGGTCCCCCCCAAAAAATTTTGGTTACGGTTACGGGCAAAATAGCAGGGAGGGGTCAAGACCCCTCCCTACGGTACTATCGGGAATTGAGTTGTAGGGGCGATCAGTGATCGCCCGTGGAATCTAGCGTTACCACAAAACTCCGCGGGCGAACAATGTTCACCCCTACACCTCTAGATAATTTCATATTATTATGTTTAAAGTTTCTTCGGTTCCTTCTTTTCAAAGAAGGAACAAAACCCTCGTTATTTTTCGCTCTCCCACTGCGTTACCAGCGGGGTAGCAATGGCCGAGAGGGCTTCGCGGGCGGCGTTGAGGGCCTGGACATCGGCGGGGGTAAGTTTGTCGACCTTTTTATGGCGCAGCACCTTTTCCAGGTTGCGCACGGCATCCTTGATTTTGTTGCGGGTATCCCGGTCCAGGGCCTTGCCCGCCTTGCTGCCCAAGGCTGTATTTACGCGATACAGCGCTGCTTCCGCCGCGTTAAAGGCTTCCAGTGCGGCCTTGCGCTCCTGGTCCTGGCCCGCAAAAGCGGCGGCGTTGCGCATAGCTTTCTGGATCTCGTCCTCGCTCAGGTTCGAGGAACCGGTGATGGTAATGCCCTGCTCCTTGCCGGTGTCCATGTCGCGGGCGCTGACCTTGACAATGCCGTTGGCATCAATGTCAAAGGTCACTTCGATTTTGGGCACACCCGCCCAGGCGCGTTTGATGCCCCGCAGCGTGAAAGTGCCCAGCAGCTTGTTGTCCTTGGCGAACTCCCGCTCACCCTGCAGCACCTTGATCTCTACGGTGCTCTGGAACGGCGCAGCCGTGGTGAACACCTTGCTGAACCGGGTGGGGATG
Organism: Bulleidia sp.; assembly: GCA_963655125.1. Taxonomy (GTDB): domain Bacteria; phylum Bacillota; class Clostridia; order Oscillospirales; family Ruminococcaceae; genus Gemmiger. Next base: position 4,443 of record CAVKDR010000051.1, on the reverse strand, counting down.
GTGGCGTTACGTTCAATTAAGTGCGTAGCTACGCCGCCCAAGGTCTCGATCGAGAGGGTCAGCGGGGTCACGTCCATCAGCAGCAGGTCCTCGCCTGCGCCGGTCAGCGCTTCACCGCCCAGGCGGCCCGCCTGCACGGCGGCCCCCAGGGCCACGCACTCATCGGGGTTCAGCGATTTGGAGGGTTCCAGCCCGGTCATCCGCATGACCTTGGCCTGCACGGCCGGGATGCGGGTGGAGCCGCCCACCAGCAGCACCTGGTCCAGGTCGCTGGCGGTCAGGTGGGCATCGCTTAGCGCGTTGCGCACGGGCAGGGAGGTGCGCTCGATCAGGTCGGCGCACAGTTCCTCAAATTTGGCGCGGGTCAGGGTGGCCTGCAGGTGCAGCGCACCCTCCGGTCCGGTGGTAATGAACGGCAGGTTCAACTCGGTCTGGGTGGCGGTGGAAAGCTCTTTCTTCGCCTTTTCGGCTTCCTCCCGCAGGCGCTGCATAGCCACGCGGTCGGCGGTCAGGTCCACGCCGTGGGCAGCCTTGAAATCATCCGCCAGCCAGGTGACGATGCGGGCATCAAAGTCGTCACCGCCGAGGTAGTTATCGCCGCAGGTAGCCAGCACCTGCACGATGCCATCGCCAATTTGTATCAGTGATACGTCAAACGTACCGCCGCCCAGGTCGTAGACCATGACGGTCTGGGCCTTGCCGTTGTCCAGGCCGTAGGCCAGGGCCGCAGCGGTAGGCTCGTTGATGATGCGCTTGACTTCCAGCCCGGCGATGCGCCCGGCATCCTTGGTAGCCTGGCGCTGGGCATCGTTAAAGTAGGCCGGCACCGTAATGACGGCCTGGGTGACCGGCTCGCCAAGGTAAGCCTCGGCATCCGCTTTGAGTTTTTGCAGGATCAGGGCGCTGATCTCCTGGGGAGAATAGCACTTGCCATCGATGGGGACGCGGCTGTCCACACCCATCTGGCGCTTGATGCTGGTTACGGTGCGCGGCGCGTTGGTAACGGCCTGGCGCTTGGCAGGCTCGCCCACCAGGCGCTCGCCCGCTTTGGTGAACGCCACCACCGATGGCGTGGTGCGCTGTCCCTCGGCATTGGGGATCACCACCGGCTTGCCGCCCTCGATAACGGCGGCGCAGCTGTTGGTCGTGCCCAGATCGATCCCGATCATTTTTGCCATGGTTGTGTTGTCCCTTCTTCAAAAGGTAAAAGATTGATTTTATTGTAACGCAAGAAAACACAAAATGTGTTGCGATTTCGTAAATAAATTTTACAAGTGTTTCGGTTTTTGGCTGGGTGTTTTTGGCAGCAGAACAAACCAAGAAAATTTGCGCACAATGCAAAAGAATCCAAAGCCAAAAACGGCCCTGCACCGTTGACGCAGGGGGCCGGACGTGCTATAGTAAATAGTATCTTACACTTTAGTTGAGTAAAGAGGTAACGCTATGGCACGCACCGCGACTGTGACCCGCAACACGCGGGAGACCCGGATCACCCTGACCATCGACCTGGACGGCACCGGCAAGGCCGATTTGCACACCGGCATCGGCTTTTTTGACCACATGCTGGACGGCTTTGCCCGCCACGGCCTGTTTGATCTGACCGTGCAGTGCCACGGGGACCTCGAAGTCGACTGCCACCACACCATCGAGGATGTGGGCATCGCCCTGGGCACCGCCATCAAGCAGGCGCTGGGCGATAAGGCCGGGGTGGTGCGCTATGGCAGCTGCCTGCTGCCCATGGATGAGACGCTGGCGCTGTGCGCTGTGGACCTGGGCGGGCGGCCCTACTTTGTGTACGATGCCAGCTTTGCAGGGCAAAGCTGCGGCGGCATGGATGTGCAGATGGCGCGGGAATTTTTCTATGCCATCAGTTATGCGGCCGTGATGAACCTGCACTTAAAAGTACTGTACGGCGAGAACGACCACCACAAGCTGGAGGCCATGTTCAAGGCGTTTGCCAAAGCGCTGGATGCCGCCACACGCAAGGATGCACGGATCGACGGGGTGCTCTCCACCAAGGGTACGCTGTAAGCCGTTCATTATATAGAGGTAATAGAGGGAACAAACAGGAGGTTTTGGGTATGTACAAGGACATGATCGATACCATTGGCTATGTGAAGCAGGATGACCCCGAACTGGGCGCGGCCATGGACCGCGAACTGGGCCGTCAGCGCCAGAACATTGAGCTGATCGCCAGCGAGAACATTGTCTCCCCCGCCGTGATGGCGGCCATGGGCAGTGTGCTGACCAACAAGTACGCCGAGGGTTACCCCGGCCACCGCTACTACGGCGGCTGCCAGTTTGTGGACGAGGTGGAGCAGATCGCCATCGACCGCGCCTGCAAGCTGTTTGGTGCCAAGTACGCCAACGTGCAGCCCCACTCCGGCGCACAGGCCAACCTGGCCGTCTACTTTGCGCTGCTGAACCTGGGCGATACCGTCATGGGCATGGATCTGTCCCAGGGCGGCCACCTGACCCACGGCTCCCCCGTGAACATGAGCGGCAAAAACTACAACTTCGTCTCCTACGGTGTCTCCACCGAGGATGGCCGCATCGACTACGCCGCCCTGGCCAAGCAGGTTGCCAAGGTGCGCCCCAAGCTGATCGTAGCAGGTGCTTCGGCTTACCCCCGTGCCATCGACTTTGAGAAGCTGGCCGAGATCGCCCACGGCTACGGCGCTATGCTGATGGTGGATATGGCCCACATCGCCGGTCTGGTGGCCGGCGGCCAGCACCAGAATCCCGTGCCCTATGCGGACGTGGTAACCACCACCACCCACAAGACCCTGCGCGGCCCCCGTGGCGGTCTGATCCTGACCAACAATGAGTATCTCATCAAGCGCATCAACTCCGCCATCTTCCCCGGCACCCAGGGCGGCCCGCTGGAACACGTGATCGCCGGTAAGGCCGTCTGCTTTGGCGAGGCCCTGAAGCCTGAATTCAAGGAGTACGCGGCCAAAATCGTGGAGAACGCCAAGGCCATGGCCGATGAGCTGACCGCCTGCGGCGTGAAGCTGGTTTCCGGCGGCACCGACAACCACCTGCTGCTGATCGACCTGACCGATGAGGACTGCACCGGCAAGGAGCTGGAGCACAACCTGGACGAGGTACACATCACCGCCAACAAGAACACCGTGCCCGGCGAGAAGCGCAGCCCGTTTATCACCAGCGGTGTGCGCGTAGGCACCCCCGCCGTGACCACCCGTGGCATGGGCCCGGAGGAAATGAAGATCATCGCCGATTGCATCGCCGATTGCATCTTTGATTTCGAGGGCAAGAAAGACGAAGTCGCCGCCCGCGTGGCCGATCTGGTCGCCAAGTTCCCGCTGTACGAGTAAGCGGCAGTATGCGGGCGGATATGGAATCCGCCCCTACGAATATACGATTGCAAACTGTAGGGGTCGATGCTTGCATCGACCCGCGGGCGGATGCGAGCATCCGCCCCTACAAATATACGGCGGTCAAACCGTAGGGGCCGATTCTATATCGGTCCGTGGGCGCACAGCGTGTGCCCCATATACCTGCAAATAGTCTTGCGCTCTGCCAGCCCGGCAGGGCGCATGTTTTTTGCGGTGGGGGTTTGGGGCAAAAACAGCCACCGCAAAATCCGTGCGCTTGCCTTTCCGGCATAGCTGTAGTATACTTTGGTTAGCCAAAGCAAACCAGGATTTGTAGAGTACAAAGCCTCCCTTGTGTAAAGGGAGGTGGCACGGCGAAGCCGTGACGGAGGGATTGTCCCGTTTGCCGGGCAAGCCAGCCTATATCCGCAAAGCCACAATCCCCCAGTCTGCGCTATCGCGCAGCCAGCCCCCTTTACACAAGGGGGCCATTTACTCTGCCACGGAAAGGAGCCCCCTATGCTTATCCTGATCCAGCTGATTTTATACTGCCTGCTGTTTTTCCTGATGGTCAAGGCCGCCGTGAAAGATAACGGCATGAACTGCCTGTACTTTTACCCGCCCGCCTTTATTGACGAAGCCGTCAAGCGCGGCCTGGCCGATAAGGACGAGACGATGCAGCGCGGCAAGCGGTTTATGATTCCGTTTTGCATCATCATGCTGGTGGTGCTGGTGCTCATTATCGCTGTGTGGAACCGCGCGGTGGATTTTAAAACAGCCTATTGGCAGGCTGTGCTGTTCCTGGTGGTCATGAACTGGTTTGACGGCATCTGCATGGACCTGGTGTGGGTCGCCCACGGCAGGGAATGGGTCATCCCCGGCATGGAGGGCATCCCTTATATCAAGCCGCTGAAAAGCGTTCTCATCAAGCGCACCGCCGGCACGGTGCTTTACTTCGTCATCGCCCTGCCCGTAGCCGGTGCCGCCGTGCTGCTGGGCAGCGTCTTGTAAGCCTGTAACAAGCCAAAAGGCACGGTCGAAACCGTGCCTCAGCTTGTAGAAAAAGTCCGTTTTGGCAGTCACGCCAAGGCGGGCTTTTGCATTT